>DUTM01000143.1 GCA_012842085.1 Mycobacteriales bacterium
CCCAGAGACATAGAGCGAGCCATATGCCGGAACCTAAGAGGGCAGACTGTTTTCCGCCTGCTGTTCTTAAAGAGCCTTCTTAGCTCGCCAATAAGAAATCCCCTGAAGAGCAGTTCTTCTGACGTGCGCGCATATGCCTCAAGCAGCGACTTCGCGACTGAGTGGTTGGACCAGGGCCATACTAGGAGAAATATGGCGGTTACGGCAGCTCCGACAAATACCTTCACATTTGGGCCCAGCCCATACTCGGTCAATCTCCTTCCCTGGGTGTGCACAGCGACAAATGCGGACCCCACATAAGAGGGTACACCAGCAGCGCCACAACTAAGTGAGCACCGGCGGGCATGGCAGGCGTGTTCCTGAATAGCAAGTTCAACACACCTACTAACACTGTGATGCCTAAGACGTACAGCAGGTTTCTCCTTACCGTCTGATCACGTACGAAAATGTCATGCGCGCCGGCTAGATCCTGAACAAAGGATCTCAGCAATGCGCACATGCTTTCAAAAGGAGGAAAGTTCAGCACCATCATCACCTCCCCTCGTGTCGCTGCAAGGAGTTTCTAGGGGGCTTTCCCGGTGTCCTTCTCAAAGGGTGTGTTCTATCCTGCATAATTACATTATGGAAAGAACAGAACCTCTGGTTAGATATTTCAATGCCACCATGGCCCCGTTTCCTCAGGGCGACGGCAAGAAATCCGGCAAAGCAATCGCGGAGCCGGATTTGGTTCGAGAATCCGGCCCGACGTATGGTGGTGCAGGCGACTACACTGCAGTCGCCGGTACTACAATGCATAGGCGAATGTTCATTCTTAAGCAGTTGCGCCAGCGTCTTCAGGAGTCCGGGCTCGCAAGCACAGCGGAACAAAAGAGTACTGAAGATCTCTACCCTGCAACCCGTATCTTGGCTGAAATCAGACGCGAGAGATACGTGTGATCGCGTGCTCATAAAGGCACTCGGCGGGGCAACTCACATGATCATTAACCCGCTCGATCAGAAATGACCGTCGGCGCTACCTGTATTTACATTAGATCCCCCAGATACGCCTTTTCCACCTCAGGGTTGCTTTTCAGTTCTTCTAAGCTTCCTTATGGTTACTGAATTTATGACCCGTAAGGAGTCGTGTTATCAGTGCCTAGTAATGCTTATCGTAATCGAATTCGTGATGCTGTCCATGGATTTATACGTTTATCAGACTCAGAAATTCGGTTTATCGATTTTCCCGAGTTTCAAAGACTCAGGAGGATAAGGCAATTAGCCTTGACTCTTTTCGAGGGGGGAGGGCAAACGGCGCGGTGTTTAGTATGGGAATTTGAGGACGCTGTTATAGCTCATGTTGTGGAAGACTGGTATGAGCAGGCGGGGCGATATATAGATAGGACAGCCCTACAGAGATTCATGTACTTCCTAAAAGCCAGCGGCGTTCCTCTGGCGATTAATTACCGGATTCATTACTACGGCCCGTATTCTTATGAAGTAACTGATCGCATTGAATTGGCTTACGAGGGCCTAAACACGGCACTAGTTCGGCTGGTAAGAGCTGGGTGTTAGACATGTGAGTCTTCGCCTTCTTTGATTTCTTCGGTGATGGCCAACGGAGTCCCTACCCGCGGTGGATCCAAAAGAAACCAATGTAAGAATACAAGAGAGGTAAGTACATAAGAAGACCATCGAAAGAGTTGGGTATGTCTCGTACGACTCTATGCAGGTGGGTTTTGGCATTCAGAGCCGAGAGAGTAAAAATCGCGGCTACGATGTGTATGATTTGATTGCCTGCCGGCAGACAGCGCCGAGGCGCAAGAGGCTCTGACCAAATTGGTGGAAAGGGTGGGCCGGGCGTTGAGGTCTAACACTAAGCGCAAATTGATTTCAAACTGGACGGATGCGGTCGTTGTATGCAGATGGGCAAGAACAAGGACGGTAGTGCATGAGAAAAGACAAAGAGTTGATTTGGGGATATAGGCTTCAATGCTGACTAGCCTTCTAAATAATGCTTGCAATGGCTTTAGACAGGATAAAGACTAAGCAAAAGGATAGACTCTGTAGCTTTGTACAGACTGCGTAAACGCAGCATTAGAACAAAAACACATCAAGTATCAATGGGGTTTAAGGGTACCTATTTTTAGTGACAATCCAAACTTTTTGTAAACAAAGAGGAGAATAGGTTGCTTAAAAGGAGAGAGGGGAAAGGAGAATTAATGTGCAAACAAGCAATCGTATTCTAGAAGATTGGTACGGTAGAATCAAATGTGGTGAGATTAAATTGCCTCGCTTTCCAGTGAGCAGTGACGGAGGGCTGCAAGTCTTCTGTAGATTGCTTCCATCTCCTCAACCGGCGCTCTTTGTTCATCTTTTGACATTCCGGCAATTCTTGCGTTGGAGCTGTCAACTGCTGCGTCTCCCCAACGTTTATGAGCTTCTTGCTCATATGGAGGGTTAGCTCTTCTTCCCTACTAAATAAAAGCTAAGGTCAGCTGTAAGAAGTGTGCTTGAAGAGACTCTGTCACTGTGCCATGGCACAATTTCGTAGGTCATACACAATGGCTTTCCGTTTTTATAACCAAAGGATAAAGGCTAACTGCTTTCTAACCTTTACATTGGATGATTAAACAAAGTAGGTGATAACAGAGACACTTTCTTAGGGATGTTTTTCAGGTTTGTGAAGTTAGAGAATGTTCGCGCAGCCAATGTTTAAGAAGGGGGCGTCTGTATAAGCCAAGTAATATACAAACTCTCACGCTACAAATCTAAACAGACTACATGAGAGGGAATTTAAGTCAAGTAAATATTATCAAAAAGGAAAACACCATGTAGGTTCGTTAATAAGCAGTCAATAAGATAGTCTCAGAAGATTAGAGGAGAGGGAGCAAAATATGTTTAATTTGAAACACTTAACCGGTTTGAAGAACCTTACGCGTGCTGATATAGAATATATTTTGAACGTAGCAAGAAATTTAGAAAGTGTTTTTGCAGGACAGAAGGTTTCGAGGATTCTGGAAAATAGAGTCCTAGCAACTCTCTTTTACGAGCCGAGCACTAGAACAAGGCTTTCTTTTGAATCAGCAATGATACGGCTTGGAGGCTCAGTAATATCGGTGGCTGATGCACAGAGAACTTCTTCAGCATGGAAAGGCGAAACCCTGCCAGATACCATCAGGACTGTTGAAAATTACGCAGATATTATTGCGCTTAGACATTTCGAGGTTGGAGCGGCCGAGACCGCAGCCCAATATTCTAGGGTGCCGATTCTAAATGCAGGAGATGGTTCAAACGAACATCCAACCCAGACTTTGCTTGACATGTTAACGATACTAAAAGAGCGTGGAACATTAGATGGTTTAAACATCGTTATGGTTGGTGATCTTAAGCATACCCGCTCAACCAACTCTTTAGCCCTTGGGCTTTCAAATTTTGATGTTGCTTTTACCTTTGTCAACCCACCGGGCTTTAGTACCAGCCAATGGATTTTAGACATTTTGAAAGAAAGGGGTATTCCCTATACCCAAACGGAGAATTTGAGTGAAGCGGTTCACGATGCGGATGTAGTCTATGTTTGTAGAATCCAGAAGGAAAGGCTGGAGAGCCCGGAAGACTATCATAAGATTGCAGGTTCTTATGCTCTTAACCGTTCAATACTGGAGAATGCTTCAAAAGTTGTTACTGTTATGCATCATTTACCAAGAGTAGGAGAACTGGCTGAAGATGTTGACAGCTACCCAGGGGCCGCTTATTTCAGGCAACCCTATAATGGTATGGTTGTGCGGGGTGCTTTGCTCACGATTTTTCTTAATCGCGTGCCGGAAGAATATAAATAAAGCCACTGAAGTTCCTAATTGGGCAACTGGTATCTGAACAATCAGAGGAGGCAGCGGATCTGTGGCCCGCTCTTACGTGATGACTGACCCTCCATGTGTTAATTAATCCTCCTCACATAAACAGTAGTAGCTGCGATTTCTTAGGCATCGGGGGATGGGGGTGTATAATGATTTAAGTGAACACCGATTGGCCGCGATGTATTTGGGCCTTGACCAAATACGGGGCGTTCTAAGATCTACGCAGACTGTTTCAGCTGGGTCTTCGGCACTAATCGCCTAGTGGTCAAAGGAGATTAAGCTGCCCCATATCGTGGATATGCTCGTTTCGGGATCGTAGGCGTAAGGATATCTCCCTTGGCACGCAGCTAGCTCGGATTATCGAATAGGAGATGTTTTGCTTGATAAACCCCAAACTTGCGAAGGATATTGTCAACAAGACCATGGCAATCCTAGGGAAGAATGTTAATATAATGGATAAAAATGGCACTATACTTGCAAGCGGGGATTCAACCCGACTAGGAACATATCATGAGGGGGCAGGCAAGGTTATCGAATCAGGCAAGCCATTCGAAGTCTATAGCTGGGATGTCTCAGCCCTAAAAGGAGTACAACACGGTATTAGCCTGCCTATTATGTATCAAGATCAAGTAGTGGGTGTAGTAGGTATTACCGGAGACCCAGACGAGGTAAGGAAGTACGGGGAGCTAGTACGCTATACAGCCGAACTTATGTTGGAGCAAGCATCTCTTAGGGAAGAAATCGATTTGCAGAGCAGGGCGAGAGACAGTTATTTTCAAGATCTGCTCACTGGAAACTGGGGGAATGACAGTCAATTCTTCTACCAAAGAGGTCATCTTCTAGGGTTAAATCTCAATATACCGAGAATTGTGATGAGTATTGATCTGGAGGAGATTATCAATATTCCGCTAGTAATAGAATCTGAGTACAATGATGCGTTGAGCCAGCAAAGGATTAAAGAGGAACTGCTCAAAGAATTGAAAACCAAATTTAAGAGAGAAGCCGGATTTGAGATCGCTTTAGTGGGAACTACTTCTATTGCTTTTTTTGTGCCCGTCAACAAAGAAATACCATGGCAAGAACAACGGAAAACCCTAAGTAGCATTGCTGAGGAAATATCTTCTGTGGTTTCAAGAAAGATAAAAGTCGATCTCTATTTCGGGGTTGGGGAATACCATCCTGACTGGAAAGGACTGAAAGATTCTTACCAAGAGGCTATGTTAGCAATACATTTGGCTAAGACATTTTCACCGGAGAAGACTCTCTTCTTCTTTAAGGATGGGCTTGCTGAGTATTGTCTAACCAGAGTGCCTTCACAAGCAAGGCAAAGGTATTATGAGCAAATATTGGGTGAATTGATTAAAGATATAAATCCATACAAGCGTGAACTTGTAGATACCCTGGAAGTATTCTTTAAGGAGAATTTAAACACTGCTGAGACTGCTGAAAGAATGTTTATACACAGAAATACTGTTATGTTTCGTCTAAATAAGATTAGAGAAATTACAGGTCTTAATGCATATCAGTATAGTGATGCTGTCAGGCTTCAAATTGCATTGATGTTCTGGAAATACGAAAAAGTCAACTGAAAGTTGTTGTCATAGTCAGTGTTGCTCTTCCCCAAATAATCTCTATTGCCACGGCCGGTTAGATCGCTCAAATATTAGAAGAGGTGTCCCATACGAGAAGCTCCTAGATATGTGAAGAGTAGATGCCGCTACATTCGTGAAATTACCTCCTCACGGTCTTGAGCCGGGGTGTTTCGCGGATATTGCGGTTTTGAATGCTACTAATTTCAGTGAATTGAGGAGTTCAATCTATTTGAATTGAACTGTTATAGAACAAATGTATGAAAGGCTGAATTTAGATGACCAAAATTATCGATTTGCGTAGTGACACTGTAACCACCCCAACTGAGCGGATGCGAGAGGCTATGAAGGATGCAGCTGTGGGTGACGATGTTCTTTACGAGGATCCTACTGTTAGGAAGCTGGAAGAAATGGGAGCTGAACTCTTTGGGAAAGAACAGGGCCTGCTTACTGTTTCGGGTACCATGAGTAATCAGGTTGCAGTTTTGTCTTTATGTAAAAAAGGTGATCAAATAATTGTACATGATCGTTCCCACATGTATAATTTGGAAGTTGCCGGGTTGGCAAGTATTGGCGGGGTCCAGCCTAGACCGGTTTCTGCACTGGGTGGCAGGTACGATTTAGATGAACTAGAGCGTGAGGTTTTCACATCACAAATTCAAACTGCACCAACTACATTAATCTGTATCGAAAACACATTCGACTTGAATCGTGGTTTGGTTATTCCGAAAGAACATATCGATGAGGTAGTTCACCTGGCTGAAAAGCACAATATTACAGTGTATATGGATGGTGCCAGGGTACTCAATGCAGCCGTTAAGCTTAACATGAATCCAGCTAAGCTTTGTGAGGGTGTTGATGCGCTGGCGCTTTGCCTAAGCAAAGCTCTTGCTTGCCCTATTGGCTCGTTACTTGTTGGCTCTTCCGAATTCATTGCTCGGGCTCGAAGAATGCGCCAAATGCTTGGTGGCGGTTGGAGGCAAGCAGGGATAATTGCCGCTGCCGGAATCGTGGCCTTGGAACAAATGGTTGATCGCCTTGCTGAGGACCACGAAAATGCTCGCTTGTTAGCCGAAGGCTTAATTACTCTGGGCCTGGGAATAGATTCTACACAGGTACAAACTAACATTATTCATATTGATTTAAGTGTACTTGGGGTGACTTCTGTTGACTTTTGTAGCTCATTACTAGAGAAAGGTGTAAAAGCAAAACCTGTTGGGCTATATGAGGTACGCATGATTACCCATAAAGACTTTAAGGCATCGGATATTGAGACTGTCTTGGATGCGGTGAGTATGTGCTTGAAAGAATCAAAAAACGGGCCTGCCAACCAATAAGAATGCCGAAATAGACATTCTTGGAGCCAGAACATAAGGGGATGTGAATACATGTATGATACTGTAATCCGCAATGGATTGGTGGTTACACATGATTCAACAATAGAAGCGGATATTGCTATCAAAAATGGCAAGATTCTTTCTATTGGGGCCCGGGGGAGTCTTAAGGAAGGTAAAACAGAGCTGAACGCTACCGGTAAAGTAATTATGCCAGGTCTAATAGACCCTCACGTCCATATTAAGCACCCGTTTAAGGATACCTTTTCCCAGGATGATTTTTACACGGCTACTATCGCAGCTGCCCGCGGAGGGACTACCACCGTTATTGATTTTGCTATCCAATGGGATAAGAAGCTGAATTTGGCGGAAACGGTTGCTTTACGTAAAAAACAGGCTGATGGACAGGTTGTCATAGACTATGCGTTACATGTCTGTCCCACCAAATCATCTATGGATACGGCAAAAGAGCTTCCAAAAATCGTGGAGCTAGGGATTCCTTCTTTTAAGCTTTATATGATCTATCGTAAGCAAGGACGGATGACTGATGATGGGATCATTTTTAGGGCTCTTGAAGAGGTAAAAAACGACGGCATTGTGGGTGTTCATGCGGAAAATTCGGCAATAGCTGAGTTTAGTGAAGAAGATTATCTGAATCGTGGTTTAAGTAGCCCTGCCGCTTTTCCAATGGTAAAACCCAATATTGTTGAAGCAGAAGCCATAAATCGTGTTTTATATCTAAATAAATGCGCACAAGGGAATCTCTATATTTTTCACCTTTCAACCGCAGAAGGGTTGGAAATGGTGGCGGAAGCCAGAGGCAAAGGTCAATCAGTCACCGCGGAGACATGTACTCATTATCTGGTCTTAACCGAGGATTATTACAAAAGGAGTGACGGCGCTAATTTCATATGCAGCCCGCCGCTAAGGTCTTACGATGATGTTGATGCCCTGTGGAAGGGTGTTGCAAACGGAACTATAGATGTTATCGGCTCTGATCATTGTGGCTTTGGAAAGGAGCAAAAAGCGCTGGGCAATGGAGATTTTAGCAAAACTCCTAATGGTTTACCCGGCATAGAGCTGAGACTGCCGGTAATCTATACAGAAGGTGTTTTGAAAAAGCGAATTAGTATAAATAGAATGGTTGAAGCATTAAGTACCAACCCGGCTAAGATCTTTGGTTTATATCCTAAAAAGGGCGCAATACTGCCGGGTAGTGATGCAGATTTGGCAATTGTAGATCTGAATGAAGAAAGGGAAATAATAACTAGCAACTTGTCCGGTAGTGTTGATTGGTCTCCTTACGAAGGGATGCATTTGCGTGGTTTTGCAGAGACCGTTATTTCCCGAGGCGAAATTATAGTAAATAACGGCGTTTTCAAGGGGAAGAGAGGCCGGGGGAAATTCCTGGAACGAAAGCTGTAGCCCAATAAGGTCGGTGGACTGTATGAAATCTATTACCAAAGTAAAGCTGGAAGTAACCGTTATGGCCAAAAGGTCTACCCTGGAATGCACATAAACTTGTTGAGTTTCTCGAGGTCTTGTCTGACGTCGGTTACCTGGGAGGCGCTCCTGTTGAGGTCTCGGCAGTCTCTTTTGAAATGAAACCCATACCTAGGAAAACGTGTAAGCTAACAATAGCAAACTCAAAAAGGGCATTTATTGAAGCTTGGACAGGGTATCCCGGAAAGGTTTACGTGTCGAATGTGAGATGTAAGAAGGGTTCTCAAAAAGGCTCTTTTGCTGTGCCATAGCACAATTTAGTAGCTCATACATAACGGCTTTTCCGTTTTTGCGCCTAAAGGATAAAGGCTAATTGCTCTCTAATATGTGATTAGACATAAAGACGATTAAGCAAAGCAGCTGATAATAGCGGTATTTTCTTAGGGATGATTTTCGGATTCGTGAAGTTCAAAGAATGTTTACTCATCTGGTACTCTAAAGGGGGGGGCCATATAAGCCAAGCAATAGATAGACCCATGTTACGAGTTTAAACAGACTACATGAAAGGAGCATTAAATTAAAGTTGAGTAAGCATTACCAAGAAGGAAAATATCATGTAGGTTCGTTAAACTATGACCCGGAGTTACAAGATTCTTTCAACTTTCCTCCTGATAAAAGGATAAGAATCATTGATTCAACAATGAGGAAGTTGGAATATACCCCTGGACTGAGGCTTTCGGTACAGGATAAAGTTGATATTGCGCTAAAAAGCGAAGAGCTAGGTGTAGATGAGATCTATATTAACAACATCCACTATCTACCCGAGATTTTTGAAAGCACTAAGGCCATCGCAGAACAAAGAAGTAAATTGATTCTTAATACTCAAACTAGTTTGGCAGAGGAGGGATGGCAAGAAGGAGTTAAAAAATCCGTAGAAGTAAAGGCTGATAAGGTCGAGGTTGAAACTAAAGCAAGTGATATTGAACTTTGTAGGTTTGGTTTAACCAGAGACGGAATGATTAAGCGGATGTGTGAGGCGTTGGATTTTGGTAAAGATCTCGGTGCTGATATGACTACCGGATTTACAGATAGCACTAGGTCTGATTTCTCCTTTTTAATGGAAATTATTAACAAAGCCCTTGAGCATGGGGCTTCAAAACTAATAATGTATGATACCTTTGGCAACTTAGGTCCTGATGCAATGCGTCTTCTCATTAGAAGAATAAGAGAACACTGGATTAGGGAAGTTCCAATCGCAGTTCATGTCCACAATATGTTCGGATTGGGAACGGCAGGTGCATTGGCTGCAGTAACCGGAGGCGCAACACACGTTGACGTCGCAGTCAATGGTTTTCCAACGAACGACCCCTTAGCTTTTCTGGAAGAGACAGTTCTTGCACTTGAGTTGATTCTCGGTTTATCCACCGGTGTTCACTTGGAAAAAATCTATGATTACTGTAGGTTTGTTGAGGAGAAAAGTGGTATCAGGATCGCACCTTTTAAAGCTGTAGTTGGAGATCATATCTTCCTCTCCGAAACCGATGCCCATATCACTGCACATTTCCGTAGCGCTAGAATAGAGAATCTAACGCCTTTTGCGCCTGAATTGGTAGGGCAAAAGGCTAAAGTCGTATGGGGCATTAATTCGCTACGCGGTAATTCCATTCGGGCTTTACTTGAAAGCAAGGGTTTGGAATACTCCGAAGATCAGATTAGTGAAATCTTACAGATTATTAGCGGCAGGCTAGACCAAAAGACTGGGTACCCGGTATGGCTTACACAACCTGAGGTCGAAGAGATTTGTCTTAGAGTCCTTAATAAATAGTCAACAAGTTGATTTAATCTTAGGAGGTTAGGGGAAACACGAGTCACGGCTAATACAAACGTAAGTCAATTGCTGGGTTTATATACAGGTACTAGAAAAATATTGTCAAACGAAAGGGGAATAACGAAGTGCTTAAATCGCGGTTTTTCATTGTCCTATTGTGTATAACCCTAGTTGTACTCTTTGGTTCATCCCTCGCTAATGCCAAGAAGCAAATTGTGATCCGTGCCGGGACTACTGACGCCATCGATCATAATGTCACTCAAATGATGATACGATTTAAGGAATTAGTAGAAGAGCGAACCGATGGAGAAATCAAGGTAGAGGTATATCCTTCACTCCAATTAGGTGGCACCCCAGAACAAGTAGAAGCGGTTCAGCTGGGAACTCAACAGATGTTTGTTTGTACTCCGGCCTGGTTAACCCGGTTTGTTCCTCAAATGTCCGTGCTCAGTTTTCCGTTTCTTTTCGAAAGCGCCGATACTGCTAACGCGTTGTTGAACGGTCCCATAGGACGTGAGTTAGAGCCCTATGCAAACAAGGCAGGGTTCACGGTGCTTGGTTTCGCACACGGTGGATTCAGGCAAATCACTAACAACAAACGGCCAATCACATGCCTCGAGGATTTAAAAGGTTTAAAGATACGACTCCAATCCGATCCTGTGCAAATTGAATCAATGGTGGCGCTAGGCGCTAATTCCGTCCCGATGGATAGGGGCGAAGTCTTTTCCGCTTTGCAGCAGGGAGTGATTGACGCTCAAGATTGTTTCGTCACATCAGTCTATACTGAGAAACTTTACGAGATTCAGAAGTACATGTCGGACGTAAGGATTTTCTATGATTCGTTCGGTATTTGGGGTAACAAACGCTTCTTCGACAATCTCTCCTCCGATCATCAGGCGATTGTCTACCAAAGCATCAAGGAAGCAATGGAATATCAAAGAGAGCTTGCTATAAGCCAAGAGCGTGAACACGGGGCGTACCTGGAACAAAAGATGAATGTCAACCACGTTTCAGATGAAGCAAAAGCAGAAATGGTAGAAAAGACACGCGGTGTTGTAAACAAATTTAACAACACCATCGGGGAGGATCTCATCAATAAAGTACGCGAGCTAGCAAACTATTAGTAGTTGTCTTACGATGGGGCGCAGTGGCAACCATAACCCGCGCCCCATCTTTCTGCCCCGCTGGCTCGTTGCCCTAAATTAATCGATTCACCATAAGAATTGTTGGGGGGGGTACGCTAATTGCGTGTCTACCGGAGGGTTCTGAATTCAATAAACTTCATTATATGCTTGCTGGTGTTAGCCACAGGAACAGTGTTTACGGCTGTGATTGCAATCAATGTGTTCATGAGATATGTTCTAGGTGGATCCCTGCTCGTTGCTGAAGAGCTGAGCCGTTATCTACTCATATGGTTTGGGTTTATGGGCATGGCTTTAGGTGTTCATGAAGGGGCCCACGCCGGTTTCGATCTCATAAAAAGCCGCCTACCGCATAGGACACAAAGGGTATTTGCGATGCTTAGTATCCTCGTAATCATGACGTACGCAATCCTTATGCTGTGGGGCTCGCTACAACTCTTTTCAATCAGGCTGGGTCAAATGGCGTCTACCATGCCGATCTCGGTCGCTTGGCCCTTCTTAGCGGTTCCAGCAAGTTTTGGACTCATCGTCCTGCGGCTTGGATATAGCATAGTTTGCTTTATTACATGTAAAGACGAAGATTTGATGAGTGTTGCATCTTTAGTCAGCTTTGAGGGGGATTAATATTCCATGAGAATTGACCTTGTAGCGGCATTGTTAGGCTTTCTCGCGTCATTTTCAATCGGCGTCCCAATTGCATTTTGTCTCGGTATTTCAGGAATCAGCTTTCTCCTCCTTTCGGGGGATGCAATTACGGTCGCTGTTCAAAAAATGTATTCTTCCATAGATTCATTTCCGTTACTTGCACTTCCGTTGTTCGTATCCATAGCGCACGTCATGGAGCATTCCGGGCTGTTGGAAGATCTTATCGAATTTCTCATTTCGATTTTTGGTCGCTTTCGCTCTGGAATGGCTCAGGTGAATATTGCAGCAAGTATGCTCTTTGCAGGGTTAAGTGGAACCGCGGTATCCGACGCAGCCGGCTTAGGACCCGCAGAAATGCGTATGATGGAGAAGGCCGGTTATCCTAAGGAATTTAGCGCAGCATTAACAGCAGCGTCAGCACTTATTGGGCCAATCATCCCGCCTAGCATTCCTATAGTGCTATATGCAATGTCAGCGGGCGGTGCAATTTCAATAGCTGGGTTGTTTGCCTCTGCATTGGTTCCTGGTATTGCAATCGGTCTGTCACAGATGGTTTACTCTTATTTTCGTTCCAAGCGATTTCCATCGCTGTCCTATAGCCACGAAAAGAAATCGATAAGAGAGATCTTGCAGTTGTTCGTACGATGCCTCCCTGCTCTATTCCTGACCCTAATCATCATTGGCGGAATCCTTGGGGGCATTTTCACAGTGACTGAGGCTGCAGGAGTCGGTCTTGTGTATGCGTTGGCGGTTGGTTTCTTCGTCACTCGAAAATTGACCTTGAGAAAGATTCCATTACTCGCGGTTCAGGCAGCCATTGTCACGGGAACGTTAACAGCCCTCTTTGGCGCTGGGTCACTGGTGGCATGGTTAATGACTACTCAGCAGCTGCCGGTAATTATATCCAACTATTTCACTTCCGTTATCCATAGTCCTTATATATTCATGTTGACGGTTTTGGGTTTGCTGCTGATTGTCGGTTGCGTATTGGATACTAATTCTGCGATAATCATGTTTGTTCCATTGCTTACGCCCCTTGCGACTTCTGTTTACGGCATTCACCCGTATACATTTGGAACTCTGTTTGTGGTGGCGCTCTTGACCGGTCTTTTGACTCCCCCCGTAGGGACGCTTTTGTTCGTCATGTCCAGTCTTGCGAAGCTTCGGATAGAGGAGCTTCTACGGGAAATTTGGCCATTCGTGATTATCTACGTTTTGATTTGCGTGTTAATGATGTATCTCCCGGCCTTTACAAGGTGGCTCCCTGAAATGGCTGGGCTTTAAGCCTCAGGAGATGAACGCAATTGATGGGTGCAGATGGCAAGATGGGGTTAAGGATTACTAACAGGTTGAAGAATGTGCCTGATTGACATTAGACGGTAAAGAAGCACATTTTACCGTACAGCAGGACCCAGCGCCCCATGGTAGCTGGGTTTTGTATTCTGTGACCCCTGAAACGTAGTGAAAAGACTGAAATAATGTGGACACAACCAGATTCTGCCGCTGATTGTCAATGTCGGTCGCTCCGGGAGCGGAGGGCTATCTAAGGTGCTTCAGAAATACGGGGCAGGATGGTGATTAGCCTCGTCCAGAATCTAAATAGATCATTGGAGACAGGAGCTTATGCTTGATTGAAAAGCAAACGGCACAAACAACCAACTTTCGGGGGTAGACGAAATCCGAAGTATCACAAATTTCTGTAAGCCACCGTCTTCCAGTAGATGGATTTTTGAAAACAATGCTAGGAGGTAGACTGAAATGAAAGGGTACTGCGGGAAGATTCTGCATGTTGACTTGACTCACCATAAATTTCGCATAGAAGAACCTGATGAAGCGTTTTATCGCCTTTACATGGGCGGAAGCTGTCTTGGCTCCTACTATCTTATGAAATATATGCCTGCAGGGGCGGATGCATTCGATCCCAATAACGTTCTTGTTTTTGCTGTCTCCGCCACCACAGGGGCCCCGATAAGCGGAGCCTCGAGATTCAATGTAACAGCGAAATCTCCACTTACCGGCGCAATTGGGGATAGCCAAGCAGGGGGTTTTTGGGGAGCTGAACTGAAATATGCCGGTTTTGACGCTATCGTTATGACAGGACGATCACCGAAGCCTGTCTATCTCTGGATACGTGACGGAGAATTTGGGCTGAAGGATGGTTTCAGAGTATGGGGCAAGATTACCGGTGAAGCCCAAGCCATTATTAGAGAGGAGCTGGGAGATCCCAAAGTTAGGATAGCGCAGATCGGCCCCGCCGGTGAAAATCTAGTCAGGTATGCATGTATCACCAATGAACTTAAGCACTATAATGGGAGAACCGGTATGGGGTCCGTTATGGGCTCAAAGAATCTAAAGGCTATAGCTGTACGAGGTACGAATCCGCCTGAGTTTTCTGAAAGAGATAGGATAGTTTCTATGGCTCGCTCCGGGGCAAAGCGCTCGCATAAGCATCCTGGAGTGCAGGGCCTGCGTGAATACGGTACTGCAGCCGTTATCAGTGCCAACCAAGCGATGGGGGGGCTTCCCACGCGCAACTGGAGATCCGGAGTGTTCGAACATGCTGAAAACATATCAGGCGCCACAATGAAAAACACTATCTTACAAAAGAACGAAACGTGCTGGGGATGCGTGGTGCGCTGCAAGAGGGTTGTTGCGGCAGAAGAACCTTATGAAGTGGATCCAGCCTACGGCGGACCGGAGTACGAGACCATCGCAGCTCTCGGTTCCTATCTAGGTATCGGTAATATGGTTGCAGTGGCGAAAGCGGCAGAGCTTTGTAACAAGTATGGCCTGGATACTATATCTACCGGGGGTACCCTCGCTTTTGCCATGGAATGTTTTGAAAATGGCATAATCACATTGGAGGATACGGGCGGAATAGAGTTGAACTTCGGGAACGCCGATGCTGCGCTAAAGACGATAACCTGCATAGCCCAACGGAAAGGCATTGGAGATATCCTCGCTGCAGGCTCCCAGAAAGCTGCCGAGCGATTTGGTAATGGAGCTGAGAAATACGCCATTTGCTCCAAGGGGCAGGAGTTTCCGGCCCATATGCCCCGTGTAAAGGGCTCGCTTGCGCTTGCCTATGCGTGCAACCCATTCGGCGCCGATCATCAATCTTCACAGCACGACCCCGCCATATCCGCACAGCCATTCGGAGAAGACATGACGGCTCTGGGCTTTAGAGTGGCGGCTTCATCTGACAGCCTTGGCTTCGAGAAAGTTCGGCTCTGGGCCTACACACAAAGGCTCTTTAGCGCCCTAGACACACTCGAACTATGTCAATTCTGCTTTGGGCCTGGATTGCTGTACGGAATATCAGATATAGTCGAGCTTGTAAATGCGGCTACAGGTTGGTCAACTACCCTGTGGGAGATAATGCAGGTGGGCGAGAGACGAATCAATCTCATGCGCATGTTCAATGCCAGAGAAGGATTCTCTTCCGAAGATGATGACCTGCCTGACAGGGTATTCGAGCCGCTCCGGGGCGGTCATACCGAAGGAAATCGAATAGACCGGGAGGAATTCAAAGAGGCCAAAAGACAGTATTACGAGATGATGGGGTGGTGCCCGCAAACAGGTATTCCTACAGGACTAAAACTAAAGGAATTGGCTCTTGAATGGGTCCTTGAGGCGAGCGACAAAATCCAATAAAGAAGATAAGTTTTACTAGAATTAACGTAAGGGGTTCTTTTTTCGTATTCACACGGCTCTTATAACCTAGTTACAATGAACAAGGTCGGCCCCGATTCGTAACATCGTGGGTCATGATGGGAGTATTAACTGCCATCACAAAGCCACATACGAAAGGAGCCGACATCATGGAGTATACCACAGAGTTCATTATCTTCTTTATAGGGTTCAATTGTGGCGTATAGCAAGGGAAATAGTACAGCTTTTTTGCCAGCGGGTGACTGGTAAGCCATTCCTTTACAAGTTTGACCTTATGGATGCTGTAGTTGTCGAGAAGAGGCTTTATTCAGAATGCGCCAACGGTGGGGTATGTCCACAAAACGAAATGTTCAGGCATAAGAGTCTTTCGGAGGAATGTCTTGTGAAAGTAACGGTTCTGTTTACTCCATGGTTTAGCAAACTTATAGGGGCTGATCAGAAGATTATCGAGCTTGATGGAGAAGCTTGCATTGAAGAACTTATGCATACTCTTATCAGAAGCTTTGGGATCACTTTTGAACGTCTGATTATGGGTTCTGGCAGATTGCCGGGTATGATTGTTCTTCGTAACGGGGAAGCTACCCAGAATATGTCCGAGAAGCTTGCAGATGGCGACACAATACAGTTTATCATGCCTTTATCGGGAGGATGAGAATAGGTTGGTGACTTGCGGTCTGGGCGGTGTTCTCATCCTGCGCATTCCTAGAACGGGTGCGAATAAAAGCTCTGTTGACAATTCGTCGTCCGGAGAATGCTTTGTTGGCGTAGATTTGGAGCAAGGCACACTTAGGCGTAAGGGATTCATGCTGCCAAAACACAAGACCGCCATACTGGGGTATCACCCTCACACAGGGGTAGTATTTGACGGACATGAAGTTCCCTTCTTTCACGAGGCTGTCATGATTGCCCGGCGGGCCGTGGAAATGATCCCGGTGAGTGTTGTGGGTCAGGATGTAACGATTAGCCATGATGGTCCTGTTATTATAGAGGGGAACGCGGATTATGTTCAAGCTTCCTCACTTCGTCATCTGATAAGGGACGAATAAATCGCAATCCATATAACCTCCTGTCACCAAATAGGTGTTTAACAGGGAGTATACAGGAGAAACAGTAATATGTCGATTATTTATAGACACTTACTTAGTGTGTTTACCGTAGATGCTAGACTTCTCGGGTAGCAGAGTGAAGGCAAATTGCCTTTGAATCATCTGACTCAATGAGGTACAGGTCGGAAATGACTATTGCCAGACAGACATAGACAAGTCTATGACCCCCGCTTAGGAATACACCCTAAGGGAGGGTTGGGGCAACAATAGGATTGCACGATATGATCTTTGTGTGCGCCCTATGAAAAAGGGGGCGCTTTTTCATTTTCACCTTATAAAGGAACGAAAAGACGTTTTGCTAAAGATGTTTTGTCAGACTAACACAACTCGACCGAGGATAATTGAGTGCTTTACTAAGCAAAGGAGGTGATACGAAAATCGAAGTATACCGTGTGTGTAGCGGCCAATACCACAAAGTTGAGGAGCCTCCTTTGCTTAGTAAAGCACTCAATTATCCTGGGTCGAGTTGTGTTAGTCTGACAAAACATCTTTAGCAAAACGTCTTTTCATTCCTTTATAAGGTGAA
>DUTM01000084.1 GCA_012842085.1 Mycobacteriales bacterium
AGGTCAGCGACCGCCGTACCTTGGGTGCGCGACTCCTCGGGTTCAGGTTCACAATAGCCGCCGACGCTCGTCCGCGAAGCGCCGCTGATCTGCGAGACGCCCAAATGCAGCGCACGTTCGCGGACCTGCTGACTTTCCCGCGTGGAGATAATCATGCCCGTGTAGGGCACGGCAACGCGGATGCACGCTATCAGCTTGGCAAAGATGTCGTCGCTGATGCCATTGTCAAACGAATCGGGGTCAATATCCTCGGCCGGCTTAACTCTGGGCACGCTGATCGTATGCGGGCCGACCCCGTAAACAGCCTCCAGATGCTCGGCGTGCATAAGCAGAGCCGTGAATTCATAGCGGAAATGCTCCAGGCCGAAAAGGACGCCGAAGCCGACGTCATCAATGCCGCCCTGCATGGCGCGGTCCATCGCCTCGGTGTGATACGCGTAATCATGCTTCGGGCCGCTCGGATGCAGGCGTTCGTAGCTCTCCTTGTGGTACGTCTCCTGGAACAGGATGTACGTCCCAATGCCGGCGTCCTTCAGCTTACGGTAGTTCTCCACCGTCGTCGCCGCAATATTGACATTGACGCGTCGGATAGCGCCGTTCTTGTGCTTGATGCCGTAGATGGTTTTGATGCTCTCCAGGATGTACTCAATCGGATTTTCCACTGGGTGCTCGCCGGCCTCCAGGGCCAGGCGCTTGTGACCCATATCTTGCAGAGCGATGACCTCCTGGCGGATTTCATCCTGGCTCAGCTTCTTGCGCGGGATGTGCTTGTTCTGCCGGTGATACGGGCAGTACAGGCAGCCGTTAATACAATAGTTGGACAGGTACAGCGGCGCGAACATAACGATGCGGTTGCCGTAGATGTCCTTCTTGAGTTGTTCGGCCAGGCGGTAGATTTCCTGGTTCTTCTCGTCAATGTCACAATCGAGAAGCACTGCTGCCTCACGATGGCTCAGGCCCTTGCCCAGCTTGGCCTTGGCGATGATGCTGTCAATCAATTCAGCGTTATGCTTGTTGCTCTCGGCGTAGGCCAATGTTTCCAGGACTTCATCGTGATTGATAAACTCCTCGGCCCGTGGTGATTTCACATCGTACATGTTGTGCTCCATTTCCTTGGTGCCGACGGTAAGTCGGCATTGTGAGTTAAACTTGCTATGAAAAGAAAAAATCACATCTTTTTTTCGAAGGCGGTCATAATTTCACTGTGTTTCGTCCTGTTGTACGAAGTTAGGGTGGTCGCCGCGTCCGGGCGCGATTCGGCAGTTAACTTCCGCCAAGCGTCGGCGCAGGTCTTCCAGTCCCTCGGCAGCTTCAGCGCCGCTGCTGAGCTTGTTGTCGTAAATCGAGTATTTACTGCGCACATCAGGTGGCGACAAATTCGGCATAATGACATTAGCACCGGCTAGCACGCCCAGCTCGCGGCCGCGCGGGTGTATGCTGCCCAACGCGGTCGTCGCCGGCAGCAGCACAGTCGGCAGCAGCAGGCGAATCACGCCCAGCAGAAACAACGTCAAATCCAAGTCGCCGGCAGGCGCC
>DUTM01000144.1 GCA_012842085.1 Mycobacteriales bacterium
GGCAAGTTCGTCCAGTTTCTCTAAGATGGATTCAATTTCCTCATCGGTCAGAAGCGGCGGACGGGAGAATTCATACTTGGCAAGTTCGAGATTGACTCTTGCTCGTTCTGCACAGGTCGCCTTCACCTTGCAGAATTGGCACCAGCTTCCGGCGGAGAAGTCGCCCTTGCCCTCAAAAGCAAGAGCGGCGATGGGCTTTACGGTTTCTTCCGCCCAGCGGTAGAGTTCCTCTTTGGGCAAAGTGAAGCTTGAGATGTTGTCTCGCCTTGGCTGAAAGATAGTCATTTTGACCTCATCAAAATCGTAGATGCCGTCAAAGAGCAGGCTTGCCGCAAGGCCGTAGAGCATGAGCTGCGGATTTCGCTCCGCTTCCACCTGCACGCCTGTACCGTATTTGAAGTCCCATAGGTAGAGTGTTTCATCGGCCAGAATGACGCAGTCCGCTGTGCCGAATCCCTCCGGTACGATGTCGGAGAAATCAAGTCTCTGCTCGATCAGGACAATCGGGTCGGCTGTCGTTTTCTTGATGCCTTCAAGGCACTCCAGAATGTGGTCGACATAGCAGCTTGCCGCATCCTCCATTTCCTTTGAGTACATGGCAAGGCCTGCGGTTGGGTCTTTTGCTTTTTTCCCCAAGGCGGTCTTCAGCTTGTACTCGCATAGGGCATGGGCTTCCGAACCTTCCAAAGCGTAGGACGAGCTTTCATCCGGCATTTTTTCGTTCAGCCTTGCCGATGGCGGGCAGTGAAGCCACCTGTCAGAAGAGGATGCGGATAAAATGGCATGTGCTGTCATTCTTCTAGTTCCTCCACTTCTTTTAACAGGGCTTCGTAATGCTTGGGGTCTACAGCCGAGAGTTTCTCCGCACCGTACTTATGGATGAGTGCTTTGATCTCTTTTGTAAAACCTGCCTGTGATTTCTTTGCCAGTACGGCACGCACATCGGAAAGCGTAAGTGCGGGCTTTGTTTCTTCCTGTTTAGTAGCTTGCGGTTCGCGTGTTTCCAAAGCATCCGCCAGCGTGCCGAGACTTTCCGATAAAGCTCTGATATCGTCTACGACATCTTTTAATAACTTAATTCTGCTCATGACAGACCTCCTTCAAGCAGGAGGCGAAAGGTCTCACGGCCCTTGGGCGTAATCAGCGTTTGATAGCCTTTCCAACCGGTTTTCTCGTTGTAGCACTCCTTGATTTCAAAAAGCCCGTCGTTTTTCTCGGCATAAGGAAAGAGCGCGCCCTTTGCGTCCCTGTAGATATATCCGTGGTCTAAGAGATAATTGATGAATTCTTTTTGCTGCACACCGAGGGCTTTTGCCGTATTGCGGAAGTTGGAGAGCAGGTTTCGGTCGACCAACTCATCAAAATAATCCGCTTTAGGCTGCATGACGGTGTTCTGCACAGTGAGTTCTGAATTTCGGATGGAAAGAGCATCTCGTTCTTCCTGTGCTCTTTTCAGTTCTGTTGCCAGCTGAATGATGGTGTCCGGATTAAGGAGCACTTCCTCCAACTTGGCAGGTGTCATGTAGGCTCCGTGACGACGAATGTCCGGCAGCACTTCATGGGTAATCCAGCGTTTGAAGACTTTTGCTTCCTTTTTGCGGCTGGCGAGGATGAGGTTATATAACCCGTACTCGTTGACACAGTTAGTCATTCCCTGACGACCTAAGTTGAACTTAGACCGTTCGTCTTCATCGAGTCTGGCTACTGTCATCGTTGGATTTGTCAAGTCCAGTGCATTGCAGACATCTGTTGCTACAAACCAGATCTCGCCGTCTTTTGTCAGTGTTCGGATCTCTCCGAACTGTTCGTGCTTATAAACTTGCAAAGAGATTAGCGCAAGAACTCGCAAATAAGAGAAGGGAGGCCAACTATGGACAATATGCAAGTTTATAAGCACGAACAGTTCGGAGAGATCCGAACACTGACAAA
>DUTM01000038.1 GCA_012842085.1 Mycobacteriales bacterium
AAACCTGATCGTCTCAAAAATCGTTTTCTGACATTTATCCCAGTTATCCTCTAGCAGACTTCTTCCACATCTACACCCTGTATCTTGATTAGAACCAGCTTGTAGTCCTTGAATATTCTATCCAGCTGGCTTATATTGTGGCCTATATCTTGAGTGAATCCCTGTTCTGATGCGATATTTCCGTAGAATTCAAATGACCATCTAGGTACATCTTTAAGCCTAATCAAAAAAGCAGGGTTTACTACTTTGGCCTTGCGCTTCTCCAATTCATTTGCAAAGAAAAAACTTGCGTCGGTGGCATCAAAATACAGGGTGTAGTCAAAGTTCTCGTCTTCCTTAACCTTGCCTTCCCCACCTAGTATCGAAACCAACAAGGAAGTGGCACGCTGCTGGCCATCAAGAATGTAAGACCATTCTTTGAATTTCTTTACGGAATCTTCATCATGAGGTGCTTACTGCTTCTACCGGGCCATTTTGCCATGAAGTTACCGGACCAAAATGCCAGCTAACTGCCGGAGGTTGTGTCAAGTGTGGAGGGGAGCTGAGGCACCCCGTCCAGGGAGTGCCCCAGCCCTGCAAATCTTACGGGAGTTCCTTTTCTACTACGTATCTGACGATATGATCGTCAATAATCTTTTTCTGGCGCTGTTTTCCGTACATGAGGCAATGCGTACAGGCCTTGTTGATGAGCCGTGGGCTACCGGATGCGTACCGGAAGATTTCTTTTATGGCGTCATCAGAGAATATGTCGGAGACAGACCCTGCACAGCGCAGGTGGTGTAGGATGTACGACTTAGTCGTAGCCTCATCGAAGTGAATAAGATGGCAGCGAAGGTCAAGCCTTTGAACCACCGCAGTGTAGACCTGCTTTCTGAGTTTGTCCCAGATCTCGGTTTGCCCGACCAGGATAAGAGAAAGGGGGCTTTCCGAATCCATACGGCTGTTGAGCATGAATCTGATTTCCTCAAACATCTCCCGGTCAAGAAGGTGAGCCTCGTCTACAACCACTACGGGCTTAAGCCCATGAACCCCGCGCATGAGCTCCACTTCCCGGTGAAGAAGCCTTTTGGCATCGCCCCGGTAGAACCGCCCTTGTACTCCGAGCTGGTCAAGAAGCCCGTTGTAGAAATGACGTGGGGTTAGTTTTGAATCGGCCAGGTAAAGCACCTTGTAATCCTTGGTACCCAGGGTGTATGCGAGTTTGCGGATTAAGGTGGATTTTCCTGTGCCGCAATCACCCGTAAGCAGTGCAAACCACTGTTTTTGCGCTGCATACTGCAACCGGGCCAGGATTTCCTCGAATTGTTCGGTCTCAAACAAGGCATCTTCTGTCATTTGCCTGGTAAAGGGGGTTTTCGTAAACCCGTAGAATTCTTCAATCACGATTCTTACCTCCTATGACAGATCGATAGGAAATTGCAGTCTGAGCAAGGCTCTTATGCCTTTCGTACTGCTTGGCCGCTGCATCGAGTTCCCGGGAGGTTTGCGGCTTGACCCGTTCCGGCAACGGCATTCTTTTGCGTGGTGCCGTGTGTTCGGTGATGTTTAAGGGCTTGATCTTTCGCGGTTCAAAGCCCTCGTGGAATACCTCAAGCTCATCGGGGTTGTCCGGGCGAAAAGCAACATCAATTCTCATGCCAATCAAGTCCTGGCCTGCTTCCCAGGGGATGCTTTGGAAAGAGATGCAGCCGGTTTTGTCAACGAGCCGTTTCTCCGTGAATACAAAGGCAAAGTCGAGCTGTTCCTTACTGGCCCACCTAAGGGAGCGATCATCTTCTTTGAAAGCCTGCTGAGGCGTTTTCCCGTCCAGGGCAGAGTGAACCTTGTTTTGATAGAGTTCATGAAGCCAGATGTCAAGGTAGTGCTGGACTTCAGATGCGCTTTGCGGACGTTTGAGTTTGACTTCTTCCACAAAAACATCAAGGTATTTGTTTAAAGCCTCAACCTTTCCTTTAGCCGATGCGGCCCTTGGGCGAGCTGTAAGCTTTTTGATGCCGAGTTTGGCACATGCCTGGGTCATGTGGCGGCTGATGTACTGGCTTCCGTTGTCGGTGAAAACCCTGTCAGGAATACCGTAACGTTCAATGGCGTGGCGAAAACTATCAAGTACGTTCCATGTGTTTTGTTTCTCGTAGACCTTGCACGCTGTTACCAACCGAGTGGAATCGTCAATGATTACAGATGCATACAGTTGTTGTGCCTTACGTTTGGCCGTCTCCGGTAAGACGAGAAGATACTTGATGTCCAGTTGCCAAAGGTCATTTCGATGAAGGCGTTGGAATCTTCGTGATGCTCCGGCGCCGGTGCTGTGGTACATGCTAAGCTGCCTGGCTCCGTAACCACGTTTCATGAGGTGATCTTGTAGTGTTGAACGCTTCACTTCTCCCGGGGCAACAAGTCCTTCCATCTCAAGGATGGTGATAATCTGGCGGATGCTTCGCGTGGGTACCTCGCGACGTAGCATAACAGCCTGGTCAACAATCTCCTCGGTGACTGAACTTGCTTTCCCACCATGTTTACTCTTGGGAAGGAGTCCTTGGTAACCTTCATGGTCGTAAGCAAACAGCCATCGACGCAAAGTTCGTTCTGAGATCTGCTCACGTTCACTAATCTCACGGATCAGTTGAGCGCGCTTCGCTCGGTCAATCTCTCCGAAAAGAAGCGGGCCCAGGATTTCTATGCGTTTTGTGGCGACCTCATCTGGATTTTGAGCTTTTCCCACCGTATCTCCCTCCGTTTTGTCTTGATACCAAGACTTTAGAGGCTAAAGTGCGTAACCAACACGCCCGAACGGGTGGTAAAGCCAATTTCCACTGTTGACGGTTGCCCTGACCAAAGAGACAAAATTCGGAATGATATCAGGGGACGCAAAACCTTGCTTTACTTGCTGCTGCCAAATCCCTTGAAGATGGCTTTTCACTGCCTTGTACCAGGCCCGAAACTTCTGTCGTGTTCTTTCATCGTACGGCACGCTTCGAGCCTTGCCTTCTATTACAGATTCAATCACTGCTGCACTGTAGCGCTTGAAGGGAACGAAGATGGCAGGTAGCTCTATGTGCAGTTTCTTGCATCCTTTGCAGCGAAGCCGCCTTAGTAGAAACAGCCAACCCTGTCCGTTTCTGCCACGCAAACCCCTCTTGCGTCTATCGTAAGGCTTTAGCTCCCCCATGCAGTGAGGGCAGAGGAATCGTCACTTTTTCTGGTGACGGGGACGGAAACCATCTGCTGCCCTCACTGCATGGAGGAGCTGAAGCCTTACGATAGACGCAAGAGGGGTTTACGTGGCAGAAACGGACAGGGTTGGCTGTTTCTACTAAGGCGGCTTCGCTGCAAAGGATGCAAGAAACTGCACATAGAGCTAGCTGCCATCTTCGTTCCCTGCAGTTTCTTGCATCCTTTGCAGCGAAGCCGCCTTAGTAGAAACAGCCAACCCTGTCCGTTTCTGCCACGTAAACCCCTCTTGCGTCTATCGTAAGGCTTC
>DUTM01000089.1 GCA_012842085.1 Mycobacteriales bacterium
AGAATTGGATTCTATAGTTGTATGGCCATTCCATAGGAAAGAGTCAGAACCTAGGGCTAAATCCTTATGGAATGGGCATACAACTATAGAATCCAATTCTAAATGTGTTTGTTTAGATACAAAGGATTTACAAAATTCACCTGATAATATAATAAGTACTCAATATTTTAATATCCTTCAATGGGCATGGGAAGAAATAGTAAAAAATCCTGATGAAAGAGTACTTTTAATATGTGATGAAGCCTATTTAATGATAGACCCAAAGGTACCACAATCCTTAGTATTTCTTAGAAATGCAGCCAAAGGAGTTAGAAAATACGAAGGTGGAATAGCAATTATATCTCACTCAGTAGTAGATTTCCTTGACCCAGAAATAAAAATGTATGGCCAGCCTTTATTAGACTTAGCCACCTTTAAAATTATTATGGGAACAGATGGACAAAACTTAGAAGAAACAAGAAATCTATATAACCTAACAGATGCAGAGGAAGAACTTATTATGTCTAAGAAAAGAGGTTCTGCCCTTATGATTGTAGGTTCAAAGAGACTTAATATACAATTTGAAATCCCAGAGTACAAGTTTAATTATATGGGAAGAGCTGGAGGTAGATAAATATGGATCCAGTATTACTAAAACATATTATCCTTCAATCAATAAAGAATGAAGAAAATAGAAAAAGAACATTTACTCTAATAGCATCAATATTTGTTGCTATTTTTTTAATTTTTACAGCAATAGTATATATCCTATCAAGTCCATTTAAAGCCATAACAAGTTTTTTCACACCAGAAGAATTAGCTTTTGCCCAGGAATTTCACAATGAATATAGTTTTGACCAACTTATAGAGGATGATAATGAGGATTACATCTATAGCTCAGAGTTTGATTTTACTTCATATGATTTTGAAGATAGCTCAATAGATATAGTTTACTTTAATCAAGCAGACAGCAGATGGAAAGATATTGCCTATGGTAAAACTGGAACCATAGGTAGAAGTGGATGTGGCCCTACAAGTTTGGCAATGGTAATATCAACATTAACAAAAAAATCCGTTAATCCTGTAGAAATGGCAAGGTGGTCATATAAAAATGGATACTATGCAGAAGGGGTAGGCTCTTATCATAGCCTAATCCCTAATGCAGCAAAACATTTTGGATTATCCGTAGAAGGCACAGAAGCCTTTAATCCGGATAAAATAATACAAGCCCTATCAAAGGGTCAATTAGTCATAGTAATCATGGGAAAAGGTCATTTTACAAGCTCAGGACACTTTATAGTACTAAGGGGCATAACAGAAGAAGGTAAAATCTTAGTAGCAGATCCAATAAGCATAAAAAGAAGTGAACAAGAATGGGATTTATCAATAATACTAAATGAAGCAAGAAAGGGTGCAGGAGCAGGAGGTCCATTTTGGATTATAAGCAATTGAATTGTAGGAGGTGTATATTATGCTCTTATATCTAACTAGTACAGAAAATGTAGGATTATTTGACTTTCTTACAGAAGAATTAGGTATGTTGGTAAAAAAACTATCAGGAGAATTTTCATTAAATAGATTTGTAGTACATGACATGAGAAATCTAAGTCATTTTTCATATATTGCAATAGATCTAGAAGCAATTAAAGATGATACAGATGAAATTATAGAAGCTATAATTGCTTTTAAAACCCTATATGACTCTAGGATAATAATCTTTGCAGAAAAAGCAGATATAAGCCTAATAAATAAAATCATAGAAGAAACAGAAACCTATAATATAATAACAGCTAAAAATATTGAGAAGATAAAAGAAGAAATACGAATATGTGTAAGTCCACAGGGAATGAGTAAGGAATATTTATTAAAATCAATGAATACAAGTATGGATATAAATATAGAACAAATTCCACAATACTCCTTCATAGGAGAAAATATAAAAATTATAGTATCAGGAGCTATGAATAGAGTAGGAACAACAACTGTAGCTTTAAATATAGCATCTTACCTAGCCAGTATAGGAGCTAAGGTATCATATACAGAAGCTAATGGAAATAACCATCTTGAAAAAATCCATTCCTACTTCTTTTCCAATATCCCT
>DUTM01000108.1 GCA_012842085.1 Mycobacteriales bacterium
TTAACCAGGATACCACCATCCGTGCGGTTACCATTGGCCCCGGTAAACTGGACAGCCCAGTGGTTGCCTTCCACTACCGGGTTGAAGACGGAGAAATAGCTGAACATGGTCCGGGCCAATTGGAAGGAAAGCCGGTAACTATTCTTCTTACCGTGGGCGAAATAGAAGCTAGTGTTGACGATAAACCTTTCACCCTAGATGCAGCCCCCTATCTTAAGCCCCAGGTCGGACGCACCTTGGTACCAATACGCTTTATTAGCGAGGCATTCCAGGCTGATGTTGCCTGGGATCCTGAAGCCAGCCAAATAAGCATCGGCCTTGGGAACCAGGAAATTATCCTGACCATTGGCTCCAGCCAAGTACGCATCAATGGATCGCTGCAAACCATCGATTGTCCGCCCGAGCTGCATCCATCTGGCCGCACCTTCGTTCCCCTGCGTTTCATCAGTAAGATACTGGGGGCACAAGATGTAAGTTATGATGCGACTAGGGGTCAAATTATCATCATTAGGTAATTAGATTGGCCTCTTTTCGGTCAACTGGATTATTTTCTTACTAGAAGGGGGTGAAAACACTCATCTCGTCTCTATTGTTTTTAGTTAGCACCAATATTTCGGGAGGGAGAAAGCTTGATAAAGAGAAAAGTGCGCTGGTATAGGGTTTTGTCTTTTGTTCTCGGCCTTCTACTAATTACCAGTGGGCTTGGACAGCTGATACTGGCACCGGCTTATGCCGCTGGCATGGACGTTCTCTACGAGGGCACAGTTGATTTACCGGCCAGCGATACCTTCACAGTGACAGTCTCCGGTACGGATTACACTGTGGATATGGCCACGCCTTTGGGGGCTCTCCAGGTGGCGGCAAAGGCCGGCGGTTTCACCTATGAAGTTACCGACAAGAATTTTGGCGCCTCGGGTGCTCTCCTGTTGGATAACGTAGGGAGCTATAATCGTAAGGATCCAGGCTACTGGTATGCCTATGTCAACGGTGTCTATAAAGATGGCTTTAATAATCCTGCCGGTGCTCTAAATCTAATTAAACTTGGTGCCGGCGATAAGGTTGAGTTTTATTATGCTGCTGGTGTAACCGATGAAACGGATTTTGATGCTGTCAAGGCAGCCGCCACGGCAGCGGTGAAAACCGTAGTGGAAACTGACGCTGCACCAGCTGCGAAGGCAGATGCGGATGCAGCTGATACAGAAAGCGGTTGGACCCTTAAGCTCTCAGGTGCCAAAGAGGTAACCATTACCAAGGAGGAGTTTGAGGAAGGGTTAGCCTGTCGCTCCAGTCACCAGGTATCTTGGACCGATGAAGATGGCAATGAGTGGGGTGGAATGCCCCTTTGGCTCCTGGTGGCTATGGTTGATGACGATCCGGACGAAGGTCCTGACCATTATAACTTCAATGAGGATCTGGCTGCAAAAGGTTATGCAGTTGATGTTATTGCCAGCGACGGCTGGAAAGCAACCCTTGACAGCGCTGATATTGCCCATAACGATGGTTATATTATCGCCAACACCCTTAACGGCAAGCCACTTCCTGCAAAAACCCCAGGAGGAAAGGGCTGCTGGCCCCTTCACCTAAAAGGATCAGAGGTATTTGGCGGTCGGCAAGTAGGGAACATTGTTCGTATTGAACTCACCGGTCTTCCAGAAGCCACAGACGAGTGGACGCTGGAGATGGCAGGGAAAGTAGAGGACACTATTACCCAGACCTATTTTGAGAAAGGGCTGGTTTGCACAGGCGCAGATCATTATCGCAAATGGACTGACAACGAAGGCAAAGTCTGGTCCGGTACGCCCCTCTGGGTGCTAGTAGGTGCCGTGGATGATATCGAAACCCGCGGCGGCCACTGGGGCTTTAATGACGATGTGGCCAAGACCGGCTACTCAGTGCGAGTGGTGGCTGGGGATGGCTTTTCTAAGACCTTTTCTAGTCAAGATATAGCAAGAAGCGATGACTATATCATTGCTAACAAATGTGACGGCAAAGAACTTACCGGCTCCTCGGGACCCTTGCGTCTGGTAGGTAAAGGTGTGGCCAAGGAAGATGGATCCCTTGGAGGTTCCGCCGTCGGTAACATTGTAAGAATTGAAATCCCCGAATTTCTGACACCGGAACCTGAACCGGGAAGCTGGAATCTTGTCCTTGCTGGACAGATCAGATATGTTATGTCCCAAGCGGAATTTGAAGAAGGGCTCGCCTGCCCCCGTTCGGGACATACAAAAGAATGGACCGATGCTGAGGGTAATGTCTGGTCGGGTATGCCCCTATGGTACCTGGCAGGCTGGGTAGATGACCGCACTCCCCACGATTTTGACGCCAATCTGGCCACGGCCGGCTATACCATCCTGGTGAAAGCTAAGGACGGATACACCAAGGATTTCGCCAGCCAGGATGTGGCCTGGAGCAATGACTATATCATTGCTAATAAATTAAACGGTAAGCCTATTACCGAATCGGGGCCACTGCGTCTAGTAGGTGACGGTGTGGCCAAAGATGGCGCTCTGGGCGGTCACAGTGTAGGTAGTGTGGCGGAGATTGAACTGACTGCATTCGAGGAAGCCACACCTGTTCCTTCCCTTCGGATCGTAAAGTATGCGGAAGATGGTGCTACTGTCCTGGCCGAGAAGACGGTGGATTATCGCTGGATGGAAGATAATCTAGAGGTAATCGGGGATGGAAAAACTGTCTACAAGTTTGAGGGAGTTACAAATAACCCTGATGATGTATGGGATGCTGCCGAGACATATCCCGGCGGTTTTAAGATTACCAATGCCGTGAAAGGTACCCGCGTAAGGGATCTGGCCGAGCTTGTAGGCGGTATGGGTGCCGGCACCGAGATTGTTATGGTAGCCAAAGACGGCTACGAAACCAGGCTACCTTATTCCTCTATCTATACCGATCCATCAGTACAAGAACGCCAAGGAGATGCCATTTTAGCTTGGTACGCCGATGGAAAATACGTACCTGATTACGACGAGGGAATGCGTTTGTTCTTTACCCCAGGCGGCGACAATGTCTATGGCCAATGGGATATGCACGAGACCCTGCCGGAAAACTACTGGCACTACTACTATGGTGGCGGCGTCCAGTATCCTTCCTGTGCCGGCTTGGCTACAAAATGGATCACCGAAGTTCGAGTATACTCCATTCCTCATGGGGATTGGACGCTGGAGCTGGACGGGGAGGCTATTGGTGGCTTGAAGTATGATCTAAGCAAAACCTACTTCGAGCAGGCGCTGGCTTGTCAATTCGGTGCCGATCACAAGGCGGGCTACACCGATGACGAAGGGCAGATTTGGGAAGGGATGCCCCTGTGGCTGTTGGCTGGATTCGTCGATGATGAGGACCAGCATTCCGACAATGCTTTTAACACTGAGCTGGCCGAAGCCGGTTATAAAGTGGTACTCACCGCTGCTGACGGCTATTCGGTAACCATCCACAGTACCGATATAATCCGGAACAAAAATTATATTGTCGCTAATTTGTTGAACAGAACACCTATACCCGAGTCCGATAAGAACTGGCCCCTACGGCTGGTAGGACCGGCTGTCGATAAGTCAACATCAATTTCTCAGATTGTCCGAATGGAGTTGGTCCCAGCTACGGATAAACCACGGGAGCTAACCGACATTGCCGGCCACTGGGCGGAAAACAACATCAAGAAATTGTTTGATCTTGGGATAGTTAGCGGCCGTCCAGATGGCACCTATAGACCCAATGACAATATCACCAGGGCTGAGTTTGCTGCTATCTTGGTAAAAGCCTTTAATTTAGAATTACAAGGCGACAAAGTATTTGCCGACACTGCCGCTCACTGGGCAAAAGAAATTATTTCTACAGCACAATACCATGGTATCGTCAGCGGTTATGCTGAGAATACATTCGGACCGAACGATCCCGTTACCCGAGAGCAAATGGCAGCAATGATTGTACGAACGGCGGATCTTACTCCAGTGAAGGAAGCGCCCACTTTCTTAGATAGTGCTAGCTTCTCCGCCTGGGCTAAGGAAGCCATCGCCGAGGCAGCAGCTGCCGGGATCATAAGCGGATATCCCGATGGAAACTTCGGGCCCCAAGATAATGCTACCAAAGCCGAGGCAGCTACGGTTGTGGTGAATTTGTTCCAGAA
>DUTM01000052.1 GCA_012842085.1 Mycobacteriales bacterium
ACCCCTACCCCGGCCAAGGCAGCCATCACCTTTTCATTAATACTCATAGCCCCAACCCCTTTTTTAGCTCCTCCGCTATTTTTTCTACCGCTTCTTCTTTGGAGGTTTCATAGCCCCGGGCCATGAAGGGATTGGCTTTCATCTTGACGGTGCCAAATTCCACAAACTTGCCGTACCAGCCCGCATCCCCGGGGCCTACCAGCACCTGTTTCATACCTTCCCTGGTGCGCACCCCGGAGGCTTTGATGCTTTCCTTTAGGGTTCCGGTTCTTTTAGGGGCTTCTTTTTCAATGGCCCCCCGGACCACCTCCCCCGCTTCCCTGAGGGCCCTATTTTCAATCCGGCTTCCCTGGACACCCAACTTCTCCACCTCGGCAATAAGGTTTTCCATACCCGTTAACTCCACCTTAGCCACCGGCCTTCACCTCCTGGGCCTTGATTTCTATAAAGCGGTTTTGGTATCTGATGTTATCGATAGCCTTTATGTCATAGCTTTTATCCCGAAAGGAGATCCTCATGGCGGTATCTATATCCGGCAGATAGCGGATGGTAAACTTCACCGTGTTTTCGGCTTGAACGGCAGCGGCGGCATAGTATTCTCGACCATGAAGGTTTGAAAGCGCCGCCCAAATGGTTTTGTAATCCTCCCAAACATTGTCCTCAAAGCCGCTGTCGTTAACGGTGGTGACGAGTTTTTGGAAGGTTATGCGGTGCCTTAAATCCCCAATTTCCATCAGCTTCACCACTCCTTCCTGCGCAAATTAGAAAGCATCAGCTTCATCACCATTACCGTCTCTAAAATACCGCCGCCCTCGTTTTTCAGGTAGTAATGGCTTCCTTCCCTTTTTTCGTACATATTGGCCACACAGTAGAGCAGGGCTTGCCGGACCACCGCCGGGATTTCGTCAAATTCCGACAAGGGATATCTTAAAATATCTTCACAGATCTCTTTGGCAGCAGAGATAAAATTAGTGATGAGCGTATCTTCTTCATCACAATCTAGACGCAAATATAGTTTTACTTCTTCCAAGGTTACCGGCATACACCCATCACCTCCTTTATCAGCCCGCCGATACTATTACCGCTTCTTCGAAGGTCGCCTTGGCTACCCCCAAAACTTCGGTGGCCGTGTTCGCCTGGCTTTGGGTAATGCCCTTTCCATCAGCCACACCTTGGGCAGTTTCAATAGCTGCTAAAAGGGTGTTATAGGCAACTTCCGGATACTGCCCCGGCTCTTCACCCACCGCCGCCCCGTCTAAAAGCTCTAGTGCAGAGAGGATTGCTTCTTCCAGAGCCGTTTTATCGGCCACCACGATCCCGGCACCGTAAAGTTTTTCTAGGAGGGCATTAAAATCAGCCTTTAACTCGGCGATGGTGCCGGCCCCGCTATCTGCCGGTCCCTTTACCGGCCTTAATTCCTGACCATTAAAAAGGAGCCTACCATTTCTAGTAAGCTCCAGCTCTCCTTCCACCACCCATTTTTCCCCGCCCTGGATGCTGTAGTTTTTTACATTGCTCATGGGTTTTCACCTACGCCTTCATCTGTAAGAATTTAACGGCTTCGGCTAGAATTAGCTTGCCGTCTACCCGCTGGGTGGCCTTAAAACCGATTTGCCCGGTAACGGCGTAAAGCTCGTTTAGTCTTTGAAATGCCCGCCCCTGCCGATCGGCAATCCAGTAGTAGCCGAAATCGCCGAAGGCGATCACCTTGGCCGCCGCTTCTAGGGTGGGGATATAGGCGGAAGTCTTAACCGGCCTGTTCAGCAGAGTGTCCGGCTCCCCGGCGGTAATAGAAGGCTGCCAGAGGTATTGGCCGGTGCCGTCTTTTAGCTTTCTGATAGCCTTTACAGTGGCGTCATTCATCACAAAGACAGCCTTCTTGCGGTAGGGGGCTTTCAGGGAATAAAACAAATCCAAAAGCTCATCGGCAGTAATTTCAGTTGCCTTAACCGCCGTTACTCCCAGCTCCGCGCCCCCGCTGCCGTTAAAAATGCCGGTGGGTTTCCCCTCCCCGTCCCCGATGAAAAAGGCTTCCTCCTCCTTGGCCCCGATCCGGCGGCCAAACTCTTTAGCGATGTAGCTACTTAGATCAAAGACGCTATCGTTTAAAAGTTCTTCGGAAACCTTAATCATGGTAGCCAGTTTAAAGGCCCCGATGGAGACTTGCGTAAAGGTATCGCCGGACTCTAAAATGGGCCCTTCTTCATCCACCCAGGTGGCGCTACCCTTGGAAGCCACCACCGGAATCTTCCTGTCCCCGGAAGAAGTTTTGATGATCTTGGCCAGGGTGCGCATGATGTTTTCTTCTTCCAGGGCCTCGATCAAGATTCTTTCAAACTCATCGGGAACCAGGTAGCCCCCTTCGGAATCTGTGCCTACAGTTAAAGATTGCCGATCGGACTCGTTTACCACAGGCCGCCTCATGGCGTTCCAGAAGGCTTTCTCGTATTCACCGGAGGCCCGGCCGGTTTTATCCTCCTCCCCGCCCGTGGTCGGTCTGCCGGTTAGAGCCTGGCTGGTAGGCCGGGAAAGTTCCAGATCAATGGCCGCTTGGCGCTCCAGACGCTCCACCTCTTTTCCTAAACTCACCACCTCGGCCTCCATCTTCTCGTAAGTCTTGGTATCCTCCGCCGATAGCAGGCCGTCCTCCCCCCGTTTTTCATCAAGGAAAGCCTTGGCCTGCTCCCACACCTTGGCCCTTTTCTCCCGCAGTTCTATGATTTTGCTCACGTTTTTTCCTCCTTACTTTATTAGTTCCAGCCGTTTAATAAGCTGTTCGTATGCCGCTCCGCCGGATTTAACTGCCTCGGGCTTTCTCTTACCCGGCAGTTTTTGCATTAGCGCATTGACCACCGTCACCCTGTCAAACATAAAATCCGTCACCTGGGGCGGGGCTCCGCTGTAAAGAATCTCGTCGGCAAATTTTAGCTCCACCGCCCGCCCGGCGGAAAACCAGGTTTCGGCGTCCATCATTTTAGAGATCTCTTTTCTTGTCAGCCCCGTCTTATTTTCAAAGGCGTTAATGATGGCCTCCTTAACCTCGATAAGCATCTCCATGCCTTTTTGCATATCCCCTTCTTCTCCCCAAACAAAGGTGGCCGGGTTATGGATCATCAGCATGGCCGTAGGAGACATGAGGACCAGATCTCCGGCCATGGCGATCACCGCGGCCGCACTGGCGGCAATACCGTCGATTTTTACCAATACCTCTCCCGGGTATTCTTTTAACATGGTATAGATCTGGGAGGCGGCAAAAAAATCACCCCCCGGAGAATTAATCCAGACGGTGATATCACCTGTCCCTGCTTCCAGTTCTCTTTTAAATTCCTTAGGGCTTACTTCATCTTCAAACCAGCTTTCCGGGGCAATGTAGCCGTCTAAATAAAGGGATCTGCCGGTTTCGTTTTTAACCCAGTTCCAAAACTTCTTGATCCTTCTCACCCCTTTCTTTGATATAAGCGCCCACATCTTTGAGCTTTAACATGTTGCCGTTGACCATATAGGTGCTGCCCCCTTCTTCTTCCGGGATGGGGTTTAGGTTTTCCAGGCTTCTCACATCATTGGGCGACATGAAGCCATTTTGAATACCGATGGCGTAACCCTTCATGCGGGATTCATAATCCCCCCTTAAAAGACCGTCCACCACGAAGCTGGCAAATAGCTCGCCCTTTTCCCGCCCGGTAAAGAGAGATTTATTAAAAGCCTGCTCCAGCCGCACCAACCAGGGCCTGATGGTATGGACCACAAAGCTGATGGATTGGTGCTCGATATTAGAAAAGGTGGCCCGTTCCAAATTAGCCACCAGATGGGGCGGCACCCGAAAGATACGGCATATTTCTTCAATCTGAAACTTCCTGGTCTCTAAAAACTGGGCCTGCTCCGGAGGCATGCTTAAAGTTTTAACCTGCATCCCTTCCTCCAATACCGCCACCTTGTGGGCGTTTTCGCTGCCCCGGTAGATCTTGTTCCAGCTTTCCCGGATCTTGGCCGGGTCTTTTAAGATGCCGGGGTGCTCCAGCACCACACTGGGCCGGGCATCGTTGGCAAAGAGCCGGGAGCCGTACTCTTCCGTGGCGAGCGCCATACCGATGGCGTTTTTGGCCATAGCGATGGGGGAATAACCCACCAGACCGTCAAAGCTTAATCCCGGCACATGGAGCACTTCATCCGGGCGCAAAAGATAATCCCGGCCATCTTTTTGGTAGCAGTAAAAAAGCTCCCCTTTTTCTGTGCGGCCCACCTCCATCCGGTCCGGGAGCAACGGGTAAAGGGCCACCACCTGCCCCCGCCCGTTTCGGATGATTTGAGCGTAGGCATTTCCCCAAAGTAAAAGATGACCCATCAGTGTTTCTCTAAACACAAATGAAGTCATCTCAGGATTTGGCTCGTCATGGAGCAGGTGATATAAATTGTGATTTACAGCCCTTTCCTTGCCCTCACCCGTTCGCCGGTAGAGATGAAGGGGCAGGGAGGCGATGGTTTCCGATAACACCCGCACACAGGCATATACTGCTGAGGTAGCCATAGCGGTTCTTTCATTGACCGTTTTGCCGCTAGGTGTGGGGCCAAAGAAAAAAGCATAGGCATTTTGCCAAAAGCTGTTTCTGGGGCTGCCCCGGTCTTTAAACAGACTGGACAGAATGGGTATTTTCATACAAAGGGTTTCACCTCCTAAAAACCGGGTATAAAAAAACACAATGAAAGCCGCCACAGAAGGCGACTCCCATCTCATAACCTCAGTCTTCCTGGCTGAAGCCAGTTTGTATTCTTGTGTGAACCTGTACCTTAGATTCTAGGCTCTAAGCCATTCATCATTAAACTTATCCCTAAATTCCTCCATTACATCCTCAAAACGTGTTAGACCCTCTGCTTTCATTTTCTTGGAAAATTTGATTGCATTATCTGTGGCAAGGGCAGACCAAAAGTATTGAACCATCTTTTCAGCACTCAATCTGCTCATTCTTGCTATTGTAAGGTTTACACCACTTTTTATATTGGACGGGGCATCTGGCGAATCCAGAATTGGATCAAACACTTTTTTGTGGAGATAGCGCATTAATTCTTGTTCCTTTGTCATTTTTCCCTCCCCCAATTTCAACTAAAATTATCTAACCTTCCCCGAGCACATATTTGACCTTTTCATCCGAGTATTGATAATACCCTAAATGCCTATCTCTTTGTAACCTACCTATTAAAATATAGGCGGGGATGTTCTGTTCGACTGAAAATCCTTTGATAGAGGATAGCGTAAAATCCTTTTTTGCCACAAAACCCTCATATGCTGCCGGGTCAATCAAGATATTTGCCGCAAACATATCCGCTCGATCCTCCGCCTCACCTTTGGCAAAATCGTAATCAACCAGTTTATCATCAATGTCACCGTTTATGATATGGCCGATTTCGTGGAAAAATGTGAACCAAAATATATCGGCAAATTTACGTCTGGTGGTCATGAGCAAATTAAGGGTACCATCACTATTCCTTTTGATCACACCCTGAACCGGAGCGCCTCGAAAATTTTTTACAATAGAAAACTTGATACCACACTCAGCCAGATAGGTTTTTAATCGGGGCTGGATAGCGGTCACATCTTCAAACATCAGTTCTTTAATCAAAGGGACCTTATCCTTTAATCTGTCAATATCCAACCCTTGCTCTGTTTCTTGGTCCTTGACAATCAAGTCGCACATCCTCAGCCAGGTAAATAAAACAAAAGGATCAATATTTGTTGCTGTGGCTAGACGGTAAGCCCCTGTTTGGGAAATCTGGGGTATCCGAGTTAGGCTGCTAATGTTTAAAAATCTTCTGAGGCTAATGACAAGCATTGGTCCATGGGCTTCCGGTTCTAATATCCTTATCTCTTTTAGATGCTTCACTATACTACTAAGCCTCTTTAGGATCTCAAGTTCCTGGTCGGAAATCCCGTTAATTTCCTCGAAATCTGCTAATTCTTTATCGTAATTGGCCTGCAGATTAACCCAAAAGCTAGCATCAATGCCTAAAGCGTATTCCAGTTTTTTAGCATAGGAAACAGAGATGGCTTTTTGGCAGTTAACTATACTGCTGACATGCGGTTCTGTTACGTCAGTTCGTATGGCAAGCTCCTTCTGGCTCATCTGCCTGTCTTCCAAAATTTCTTTTAATGTTTCTCCCGGGTGAATAATAAATTCACGGGATAAGCCATTCATGTTTTTGGCCATGATAATCCATCACCCCCTCTATAATGACCACATCGCATTCTTTTAACGACTGGGGATCCAAACTTTCCACATCTGGTTTAACAACAAGCCTGATATTACCGGAAATACTGATCCCATAACACCCCTGTAAGTTTTCATACAGCGGGTGGGGTTTTCCAAGCCCCGTATCAAGATAGATACTAAAATTTGCTGCTGCTCTTAATTGATCATGCCGCTTCTTAGCTCCTCTAGCTAAATCATTCCCGATCTTTCTTCTCATTAAGTTAAAATCATTAAAATACCTCTCCAATGATGGTTTTCTGTATTTAAATCTCACACCCCTCATCCCACCCGACTTAACCTTTTAGCTAACTTAACCTTTTGGTTAATTATATTTTAGCCCAAAGGTATCTTTTTTTCAAGGGGTTTCTTTAAAAAAATTATAAAATCAACAGCCCCCGCTCATCATAAATCGAATTATCCCTATTTCCCTCATTCCGGATACACCGATCAAGAGCCATAATCATGGCCACCGCCCCGTCAATCTTCTCCGTTGACTTGGCTTTATCCGGCTTTATATTCCCCGCCGGATCGGTGCGGATATGAATATTATCCATCATCCAAGAAAGCACCGGATGGCCGCCATGGGCGATTTTCCCCTCCAAGGTTAGCTTCATTAGCTCTTTTGTGGGCGGGCTCATATCCTTATATCCCTGGCCAAAGGGCACCACCGTAAACCCGGCACCCTCCAAGTTCTGCACCATCTGCACCGCCCCCCAGCGGTCAAAGGCGATCTCCTTAATGTGATACCTTGTGTTTAAATCCTCGATAAATTTTTCAATAAAGCCATAATGGATTACATTCCCTTCGGTAGTTAACAAATACCCCTGCTGCTTCCAAACATCATAAGGCACATGATCCCGCCGCACTCTTAGTTCTAAGGTCTCCTCCGGCAGCCAAAAATAGGGGAGAACATAGTATTTACCATCATCCTCCACCGGTGGGAATACCAGCACAAAGGCGGTGATATCTATGCTGCTAGATAAATCCAAGCCACCATAGCAGACCCTGCCTTTAAGCCGTTCCGGATCCACCGGGTGATTGCACTTCTCCCAAGTTTCCATGGGCATCCAGCGCACCGACTGCTTCACCCATTGATTAAGCCTAAGCTGCCGAAATAGGTTTTCCTCTGCCGGGTTTTCCTTGGCACTTGTGTAGGCGGCCCGCACCTTTTCAATGTCGATGGTATGATCCAGAGAGGGATTTACCCTATACCAGACCTTCTCATCGCCCCAATCCTCCCCCTCCTCAATACCGTAGATCACCGGATAAAAGGTAGGGTCCATTCTTTTCCCCCTTAGGATATCCTCCGCCTTCTGATGCACCTCAAAGCAGATGGAATTCCGATCCGTTCCGGCGGTAGTAATTAAAAAGAACAAGGGCTGCATCCTGGCATCCCCGCTACCCTTGGTCATCACATCATAAAGCTGACGATTGGGCTGGGCATGCAGCTCATCAAAGACCACTCCATGGACATTAAAACCATGTTTGGTATAGGCTTCCGAAGAAAGCACCTGATAGAAACTGCCAGTGGGCATGTAAACCAGTCTTTTCCTGGAAAGGACCGGCTTGATTCTTTTCTTTAAGGCCGGTGATTGCTCCACCATATCCACCGCCACATCAAACACAATAGAGGCCTGCTGCCTATCGGCGGCGCAGCCGTAAACTTCAGCTCCCCATTCCCCATCCCCGCAGGTAAGATAAAGGGCTACCGCCGCGGCCAGCTCGCTTTTACCATTTTTCTTGGGCACTTCCACATAGGCCGTATTGTACTGCCGGTAGCCATCTTCTTTGACGGTTCCAAAAACATCCCGGATTATTTTATCCTGCCATGGTAGCAATTCAAAAGGCTGGCCATACCAGACCCCTTTAGTGTGATTGAGCAGGCTGATAAATTTAACCGCCCTCTCCGCTTTGTCCTGGTCGAAAAACACTATTTAGGCACCCTCAGTAGGGCGTCCATGGGGTCATCGGGACTTGCCGCCTCTTGATCTACCTTTATCCGGGTTCTGGCAGCCGGTGTCAGCCCAAACTCGGAGCAAAAATCCTTCATGGTTTTAAGATAAGTCTGGGCAATGGATACCTGGGGCACCTGTTGAATATAGCCGGAAGGGGTTTTAAAGATGGTGCCATGTTTCGACAAAAACTCCTCGGCTTCTTTCCAGCGGGCATAGGCCTGGCAGTATCCGGCAAAGGCAGCCTTATCCACCTGGGTTAGAACCCCGATGGTTTCCAAGGTTTTGGCCATCCTTTTCCACTCTTTTTTTGCCTCCGGCTCCAGCCATGACGGACAGCGAGGAGCCTTTCTTTCCGGCTGGGGTTCATTTTTATTGAGCGGTCTTTTACCGGGATTGCCCTCCAGCACTTTTAGGGCGGTAGGTTTCGGTTTCCTTCCCCGTGTCGCCATCGCTTTCACCTCCCATAAAAAAAGAGCCCGTAGGCTCTGTGGCTTCATATTTTAGTCCAATCTATTAGCGGCTCCAGCGCCGGGGCTTTCTGCCGCTTGAGGTTTGAATAAATCTGATCTGGTCAATTCTTGCTTCCTGATAACTTCTTGCCGGGGCCTGATCCAGCCTGTTTTTTTGCTGGATTGTTTCCTTAACCGCCTTGATCAGCCCAAAGCTGAATTCCCCTCGCTCTTCTTCTTTCCTCGCCAGCCTGCCCACCTTCCGGTTGTCAGTATCGTAAAGCCTCTCTATCAGTTCTTCCAAGTTTCCCGGTATTAGCTCCTGGGGCCAGCCTGCCAGTTCTTCCCTTGTTCTTTCTAGTAAGTCTTTCATGTTCGCGCCTCCTATGTGTTTTTGGTAGTCTATATATCACTCAGAACACACATAATAGCAAGGCCATTTGCAAAGATTTATCAGATAAATCCCAAGGAAAAAAGAGCCCGCAGGCTCCTTTTAAACTCCCCGCCTATCTAAGGTTTACCAAGCCGTCTTGATGTCGCCAAAGTTCAGCGGTTTCTTTCACCGGCTGGCACTTGGCAGCATCGGCAATCCAGCGGCTGCCATCATTGTAAAAATGCCGAAGGATTGGATCCCCTGTCCCTTCGTGAAACCCGTCTACTTTGGCGAGGTAGCCGAAGTTCAAAACTGTCTGGCCGATGTGAAATTTGCTTGTCATGATGAAAACCCCCTAAAAGTGATGTGCCTTGCGGCAGGTCTATACATCACTTATAAACACAGGTAAGTCAAGGCTTATTTCCTGATACCCGGAAAATTAAAATCACCTTTTTTGATCGCTTCCCTTTCGGCCTTCTGCGCCAATTTGTAGTCCTTATCTTTCATTTCTTTTTCCTTGCAATCAAGGCAGAGGCAGTCCCGGTTGAACATGGACATGACCCGGCCTGCTTGCAAACTTTGGCCGCAGCGATCACAGTATTTCTGGGAAAAGAATTTATCCATCCCTACCCCTCCCCCGCAGCTTTGCCCTTTTGGGCCCCTGTTTACCGCACCGAAGCCTTCATCCCTACCCCCACCGTTTGGCCTCACTGGAGCCAAAGGGGGTCCGCTGACGGCTTTCTATTAAGGCCTGTTGCAACGGTTCTAGCTCCAGTCCCCAATCCCGGTAACCTTCCTCAATGATCCGGTAGTAACTATCGCTTGGCTCCTGGCACCCTTTGGAGGTCATCACGTAAACAAAAGCCAGGTAAACCTTACCTTGGTCATCTTCCACTTCCACATCTAACTTGTCGTAAAATCTGGGATAGCCTTCATAGCGATCCAGGCTTTTAATATCCCCTTGTGAAACGGTGTAAATCGCCCCCCAAACCATAGACCCTTCATCTTCAACAATGTCGGCTACCCGGTTAAAACAAAGCCGGTATCCTTCAAGTTTGGCTTTGGCCACCGGCTCTGAATCCGGGCAGCGTTCCTGCATCTGCTCCCGGTGAAGGTTACTGCCGTAAGCAAAATAATACATGGGAAAACCCCCTTTCAATAACATCTATCACCCAAAAGGAAGGATTTAGCAAGCCCTATTAATCACCGCTTCTTAAACCGGCAATATCTTTTTTGTCCGCTTCCGCTTGACTTAAACCGAAATGCCTCAAGGCATCTTCTTTTGAAATCTCAACCAAAAACCCCAAATCCACAAATTTGCGGTAGGCGTTTTGGGCCCTTTGCGCTAAAGTGTCCCCCGTAATCTGGACTCCCTTACCGTAAAAGGTCCAAACACTATGGGCCATTTCCTTCAGATAATCTTCCACCGTCATGGCCGGAGGCACAAAGGCAAAACTTTTTAGCTCCGCAAACACCCCCAGCGCATCCTTGGCCACTACAACCCGTTCCCCGTCCCTGGTAATCACTCGTATGTACAACCTTCCCACCACCTTTGCCTAATTTGGCCGGGCCTTAAAACCCTACCGCCTGTCGGCCGTTTCTAAAAGCGCTGTCCCCTTCCAGGTTGGCCAGCAGATGCAGCCTGGCTGTTTTAAATTCATCCCCGATCATCCCCAGTCTCAAAAGCCAGGTCCTAAAGGTGTACTTGGGGTTGGTGGTTACGGTCTTCTTGGCGCTGGCGCTTCTTTGGCTTAGGGCCTGGGCACAAACACTTAAACAAAACTGGATGTAGGCTTTGGCTTTCCCGGCATGGGTGGTGCCGTTGAAAAATCTAAACTCCACTGTGGGCCCGTAAAAAACCGAGTGCAGGTTCAGCCCGTGGTAGCGGCTGGAATGATACCGGGCGCTGCGGCGGCCATTGTAACCGGCATACCAGATGTCGGCCAACTGCTCCAACTCCTTTGGCTTTTGGCGATTTAGCTCCACCAAGAAATGGCCGCTTACTCTCTGGCAGTAGCGCTGTTCCCTATCCCTATAAACGTTTAGGGCTTGGTAAATCAAGTCCTCTTTGCTGGCCACAATGTTCACCAAGTTCCTGAGCGTCCGGGCGCTAAATCTATCTTTGCCCACATGTAGGTGAATGGCACAGGTCCTGTTGGCAAAAGCCCCCGCTTCCCTTAAAGCCCTAATGAGCTTTTGCACCGTTTCAATATCCTCGTAGCGGCAGATGGGCGAGACCAGCTCCACCCGGAAGTCGGCCCCGGTTGCTACCCTCCTGCCCTGCCGCTTTGCCTGGGGCCTGATGCTGGAATCGTTAACAATCGTCCAACTGCGGCCATCGCTACCGGCAACCTGCCATTTGTCGTAGCCGCCGCCGATGTAGTGGGCATGGGTACCAAAATGCTCGGCCACCGTTTTTGCCGCCCTCTCCCGGCTGACCCCCGTCAGTTCGATCTCGATGCCAAAGGTTAAATTTTTCATGCCTGTCGACCTCCTGTGTTTTTGGTAGGTCTATACATCACTTACAAACACAGGTAAGTCAAGGCATATAAGCGAAAATTAACGATATGTTCCCCTAAACCTCCCCAAGGCGGCCATTTAAGGCTGCACCGCTTTTTGGAGGCCTATTCCACCTCCACATATTCCATGATGATCCCCAAAGCCTCATGGTAGCTGCCGGAGTTTTGTATCCTTTTGATCATCTCCTCCGCTTCTTCCCTTAAGCCCGCTTTTTTTAATATTCGGCTGGCGATACCCATAAGATTAAAAATATTGCCGTCTTCGCCGATAAGTTTACATTTAGGTTTAGGCATTGACCGCTTCCCCCTTCACCGGCCTTCTAAAAGAACTGTTGCCGGAAAGGTTTTTAAGAAGCACCCTTCGGGCCAGTTTATATTCATCCCCGATCATCCCCAGCCTTAAGAGCCAGATCCGCAAGCTATATTTTTCATTCTCCGTCGGCTTTACCTTGGCGGACACATTTCGTTTCAGCCGCCGGGCGTTTAGGTTGATCAGGCCAAATAGCTTTGTCGCCGCTTCCACCTTTCCTGGATTATCCCCCTCCGGGCCCAATTTAAAGGTGATGATTTCCTTGTCGTAATTGATATCAATGCCGGGGACGCTAACCCCTTCCATGGCCCTTTGGAAATGCTCTAACGTAACCATGGGCTTTTCCTTTAAGGCGGCGATGGTTTTCTCATCCACCAGATCGGTTTTAAACCCCAGCGCCTTTTTAATTAAAGGCTGTCTACTGTAAATAACATGCATCAGATTTCGTAAACTTTGCCCCTGGTAGCCTTCTAGAGGCAACTCCACTTCCAAATTTGTCGCCGTTTCTTCGGCAGCAATTTCCAAGCTCCCTTCCTCCCTTCCCTTTTCCGTAGTTTCCGCTAATAAGGCATTTAGCTCCAGTTCCCGGCCGTCACTATCTAGAATGCGGCCCCGGCGGTCAACGGTGTAATCCCCCACCTGGTAAGCAAAGGTAGGCGCCCCTAGGTAGGCTGATGTAACTTCTAAATGCTCAGCCAGTTTTTTGACCAGTTCTTTTCTCGTCACTTTTAACCCCTCCTGTGGTTTTTTGTATGTCTATACATCACTTAAAGCCACAGGAATAGCAAGGTTTATAGCGCATCTTTATGGGAAATCTTCTCTCCTGCCCTAAGCAAATAGACTTCATCATCTGAGCCTACCTGCTCAATATATCTTTTAACAATCACATCTACGTATTTTTCATCCAGCTCCGCCATGTAGCAAGTGCGGTCCAGTTGCTCGCAGGCGATCAAGGTAGAGCCGCTGCCGCCGAAGGGGTCCAAGACAATGCCATTTGGAGCACTGCTATTTCTAATCGGATAGCCGCAAAGAGCCACCGGCTTCATGGTGGGATGCTCCGCAGACCTTTTGGGCCGATCAAATTGCCAGACTGTAGTTTGCTTCCGATCTGCATACCAACGGTGCCTACCTGTTGGCTTCCAAGCGTAGATGATAGGCTCGTGTTGCCACTGGTAGTCGCTACGTCCTAACACCAAAGAATCCTTTACCCAGACACAGACCCCGGAGAGGTGAAAGCCCACCTCCCTAACAGCGTTTCTAAAATTAAGCCCCTCGGTATCCGCATGGAAAACATAAAGGGCCCCGCCGTCCGCTAAATGCCGATAGATATTTTTGAAAGCTGCGAGGAGAAACTGATAAAAGTCGCCGTCTAGCTGGTGGTCGTTTTTAATGAGCCGCTCCTTTTTACTCCCGGCAGTAAAATTGACATTGTAGGGTGGGTCGGTCACTACTAAGTTAGCCTGCTTGCCGCCCATAAGTATTTCGTAGGTTTCGGCTTTGGTGCTATCCCCGCAAAGTAGCCGGTGTCTCCCTAAAAGCCACAGGTCACCGGGCTTACTGATAACGGGTTCCTTTAAAGCCCCGTCCACATCAAAATCGTCTTCTTTGATATCCTTGTCGTGGATTTGGCTGAACAGATGCTCAATTTCAGCGGCGTCAAAACCGGTGATGCTGATGTCGAACATCCCATCATCCAGCTCGCTGATTAAATCAGCAAGTTTCGGTAAATCCCACTCACCGCTGACTTTATTTAAGGTGATGTTCAGGGCCTTCTCCTGCTGCCCATCTAAATCTACCACCACACATTCTATTTCGGCCTCGCCCTGGTGCCGTAATACCTTTAGTCTTTGGTGCCCCGATACGATATTACCTGTTTGCTTGTTCCAGACGATGGGCTCCACATAGCCGAAGGTCTCCATAGACTTTTTGAGTTTTTCGTATTCGGGGTCCCCCGGCCTTAAATCTTTTCTGGGGTTATATTGGGCCGGGTTCAGTTTTTCTATAGCTATTTTTTCTAGCCGCAACTATTACACCTCCTGGCGGAGAGCCTTCTCCCCGGTGAACTTCTCCCAGCGCTTCACTGCTAAATCGCAATAGGAAGGAGATAATTCCATCCCGTAGCAATTTCGCCCCAACTGCTCAGCAGCTATGATAGTGGTGCCGGAACCACAAAAAGGTTCATAAACTGTGTCACCCATATCGCTAGTAAGCTTTAGGAAAAAGGCGGGTAGCTTTACGGGAAAGATGGCCGAGTGTTTTAAGGATCGGGTATTGCCGGGTATTTGCAGCACATTGCCGGGCCTGGCGATACCCCTTTTAAACTTGCCGCTGACGCTGATGTTGCCGGATTTACCCTTTGATTTATTCTCCTTGCTCGAAACCCTTATGGAGTCTGACTGCTTGCCCACCATCCGCGGTTTAAATTTAATTTTCTTGGGCTTAGTGAAATGGAAGATGTCCTCATACATATCCACCAAATCTAAAGGCAGCGTTTCCAGTCTTTTCTCATCCACTTCTACAAGCTGCACCATCCATTCGATCTTTTCTTTCTTAGTAAAAAAATGTACCGGCTCAAAGTCGTTTCTCAGGCGGTTTGACCAGCCACCGGGCAGCCCCGGTTTGGTCCAAATTAGTTGATCAACATAACGCCAACCGCCTTCCACCATGGCGATGATGGTTTTCATCACATAAAGGGAGCGCTGGCCATCTTCCACATGCTCCTTGATATTGACAAAGAAGGAGCCGTCATCAGCCAGTATTTGATAAACATTTTGGGCCACTTGCAAAAACCAACCGGGGTATTCATCAACCGGTATCCCGCCGTAGTCGTCCTTGCGCTGCATGGCGTAGGGTGGGGAGGTAATAACGCAGTTGGCTTTTTCTCCGTTCATCAGTTTTTCAACATCGGCAATATTTGTGCTGTCCCCACAAAGCAGCCGGTGATTGCCTAAAAGCCAGATATCCCCAGGCTTAGTAATCGGTTCCGCTGGTGCTTCCTCGTCAAAGTTATCCTCCTGGACTTCTTCCTTAAAACCCAGCAGTTCATCTATCTCCTCGGCGTCAAAGCCGGTAATATCTTTTAAGTCATCATCCAAGTTCTTGAGCAGTTCGCTCAGTTTGGGCAAATCCCACTCGCCGCTGATTTTGTTTAGAGCAATGTTTAAGGCCCTTTCCCGGTCAGGCGGCAGGTCCACCACGGATACTTCCGTTTCGGTGTCGCCCCGCTCCAGTAAAATTTTTAGGCGTTGGTGGCCGGAGATGAGCACGTTGCCCCGCTTGTTCATCACCAAGGGTTCCACCAGGTCAAACTCGTCAATGGACTTCTTCAATTTTTCGTACTCAGCATCCCCTGGCTTTAAATCCTTACGTGGGTTGTAT
>DUTM01000104.1 GCA_012842085.1 Mycobacteriales bacterium
GCCTGATCGCTTACCCCAGACTTCCTGAAAAGAAAAAGATAAGGCCCTCAGCGAACCAAAAAGGTAAGTCTTGTTTTGGCAGGAAATGCTGTTTTATATCTCAGGCGACGTCTCAGGCATTAATCGCATGTCTACATGAGTTTCTTCATATCCGCCCGTTTGGAGTAGTTGAGCCTGCCACGTATTATGTGATTCAGCTCCGCTTTGTGGCTCTCGACACTTATTCCGTTTCTGCGCCCTGTCACTTCCGGAAGTTTGCTTTTGGATGCATATTGAATCCGTGGGTAGCGACGATTGGCAGAAAGAGCAATTCGGCAAAAGCGTTGTGGAATTACAGCTTCTTTCAGAGGGGATTGGGACTGAGACGGGTAAAGGTGCGCAAAGAAGATGATTGCATGAGATTAATGAAGCTACCTTAGAAAGATGGAACGTATTCCAGTGGGGACGAGAAGCCAATTTCGAAGGGCACGACAAAGATAAGTCCCTGCAAGCACCTTACTTCACCGTGGAGGAAGAAAGGATGTCGAGCTTAAGGAACCACAATACTTATATGCATTCTCTGGGTAAGACCTGGGTAAAGCTAACTTGACCGTTGTTCCCATATTAACTTGACTGGATATCTCAAAAGCATATAGATTGCCAAAAAACAGAGTTAGTCTCTTATGTACGTTGTTAATACCAATACCTGTGGGGTAGTCTATATTCGATCTGAGTCTATTGGAAGTAAGATCCTTGATCAGTTCAACTTTCTCTTCGGGTATTCCTAGACCATTATCGCTAATTGTGATAATAGCTTTATCCTGTTCAACATAGCCGGAAATCCAGATTATGCCGCCTGACTCCTTGGGCTCAAGACCGTGAACGATGGCATTTTCCACTAGCGGCTGCAGAGTAAAAAAGGGAATTCTGGTTGCTAGCAAATTAGGATCCACATTGATACTGTACGTGACGCGGTTCCCAAATCGCAAGTTCTGCAAATACAAGTACTTGTTTACATAATCAAGTTCTCTTTGCAGAGTCACGATGTCATCTCCATCATTGATACTATACCTGAGCATTTTTGTGAAAGCAGCTAAGACTTCTTGTGCTTTGTCTGATTCGCCTAAGGCAATTAATCTGCTGATAGAATTTAACACGTTAAACATGAAATGAGGATTGATTCGATGTTGCAAGGCCTTGAGTTCTGCCTCTCTTAAAGCGTTTTCCAATTCGTGCCTGGTTCTGATTTCCTTGAGCAGTCTTCTATTTTGCTTATTAAGTTTCTGCTGCGTCATTTCTGCTATGCTCTTTTGCACAATGTAGTTAGCCATGAGGAACATGGCTCGTGCTGCTGATTCAATTCTTATTCTTGATAGAACTTCAATTTCCTTATAATAGGGATAAAATCCATGGTGGGTTTGCCATTCAAATCTGGATGGCATTTTTTCAATTGTAGGAAACTCTTCATCAATACAACGGATTTGGCCGGCTAACATCATTCCGACCAAAGTAGAATCCACTATGATGGGAACCACCATATCAACCAGGCCTGAATGACATTTATAGATAAACGGCTGTTTGTCTCTGAAGGCTATTTTCGAGGCTAAGTAATTCGATAGTCTGCAAGATTCACGACCTTCAGGAAAATCCCGGAGCTGATTGCAGAATTTTGAGAAGTTGGAGCCCTCACCAAGGTGGTTGCCTTGCTCATCCGCAAAGACCGCAGCGAGTCCGGTAGCCGAGGAAAAGGCCTCCTGAATTTCCTGTAAGATTTTCAGGTCCGCAAAAGTTTCCAGTCTAAATTCTTCCGTCATTTGGAACAACCCCCCCTTATTATTTTAGGACCTTCAAAAAAGTGCTCAAAGCGGGCTTGCGGTTTGCTTTTGCAAATACATGTGTAATCGTGCAAATAATTAATTGTTTGCGTAAGAATCGATCAACCAAGCCCGTACTCTTGCCCAAAGAAGAAGCACAACAAGGCCGACCAGACTATCGACTTGTTATTAGTATGGAGGCAAAGCACCGTCCATTTCTCTCTTCCAACTTTTTAATGGGAACTGAGCTTGCGGTATTTCGTCGGATTCATCCCCATGGTCTTCTTAAAAACCCGGTTAAAATGTGAAACCTCTTGATAACCTACTTCGTAGGCAATTTTACCAATGTCAAGGTCGGATTTACACAATAGCATTCTGGCCACCTTTAGCCTGATCTGGTTAAGATACTGAGGGTAAGTCATTCCTGTTTCTTTTTTGATTAAACGGGAGAGATGGCCTGTACTGAAATGGAAATGCTCGGCGACTTCTTTTAATGAGGGAGATTTTGACATATTGGCATTGATGTAACTTAATACTTGATTTATCAGCTCTTTAGAGTCTGAGGTATGGTGCTTAATAAATTCTAGTAGGTCCTTTTCCAGGATTTCCAGACATTCCCTAACTTCCGGCAGTGTTTCTAAACAGGCAATGGTTTTAAAGATTTCGAATTTGCTTTCCCGGATTGTTTCTCGGTTAAATCCTGCAGTAGCCAGGGTTCTGGTAATGACTGAAGCCAACTCAAGGAGATGAATCTGTAGGATAGGAATTTCATGGGAAGCTTGAAAAAGTTCATTTCCAAATGCCTTCATTCCAGCAGAAAAAAGCTTAGCATCATTATTTTCCAGGGCTTTGACCAGGATCTTCTCTTTGCCGAAGGGGTATTTATTATCAAAGCTTTTTCCCTTTATACCAGCATCAATCCCAATTGGCCTAGGGACAGGCCTTTCACCTAGACGTGTCAAGGCGAGGATAATTTCCTCCGCTTGAACCGGCTTCACCAGATAATCACTGGCACCCAGTCTTAGAGCCTTTTGAGCGTAGTCAAAATCATCGTAGGCACTCAGAATAATGATTTTTGTTTGAGGGTTTTCCTTCTTGATTAGCTTGCTTGCTGTCAGGCCGTCAATGCCTGGCATTTTTATATCCATAAAGATGACATCGGGACGAAGATTCTTATTAAGTGCAATAGCTTCCCTGCCATTGCAAGCCTCACCAATCACACTATATTCCTGACATTGCTGCGTGAAAAACGTTTTTAGGTATACTCTTTCCAGTTCTTCATCCTCCACAAGCAACACCGTATGCATTGTAACCCTCCTTCATGAAGCGGGTTTACCGCGGAAGAACTGAATTGCAATTATTTTGAAACAGGCTGCTCCCACATGTACATTCTTGCCATTATCTTCATTATTAGTCATTATTCGAGAAATTCCTTCTATATCCTTTATTGGTAAGTATCAGAGTACATCCTGAAAACCTTAGGTATTGTCAACCCAAGTCTAACAACTGAGATGAATGTGCCGAGCTAAAGCGGGTTTTATGTAGTTATTGTAGTAGAGAATATCCGATCGACAAAGCGTAGACCTCCCCTTAATACTACAATAACTACATAAAACCCGCTTTAGCTCGGCACATTCATCTCAGTTGTTAGACTCGGGTTAACAATACCTAAGATTTTCAGGATGTATTCTGATGCTTACAAATAAAGGATATAGAAGGAATTTCTCGAATAATGACTAACAATGAAGATAATGGCAAGAATGTAAATGTGAGGGCAGCCTGTTTCAAAATAATGACAATTCAGTTCTTCCGCGGTAAACCCGCTTCATGAAGGAGGGTTACAATGCATACGGTGTTGCTTGTGGAGGATGAA
>DUTM01000067.1 GCA_012842085.1 Mycobacteriales bacterium
ATTTTTGAAGAGGTCGAGATGAGGCTGTTGCAGGAGAAGCTCCTGAAGATGCTGCAGAATTTAAAAGACCGAGAAAAGAAGGTCCTGACAATGCGTTTCGGCCTGGCTGAAGAGAGACGCTATACTCAGAAACAGGTTGCGGCCGCGCTGGGCATCTCCCGTTCATATGTTTCCCGCATTGAAAAGAAGGTTTTGCAAAAGCTGGAGCGGGAGTTTAACGTGTAAGAGGGCGAAGTCCAGGCTCCTGTCTCTGTCATCCTGAGGGCGAATTCCAGGCTCCCGTCTCTGTCATCCTAAGGGCGAAGAAAGTTTCGACGAAGAGCTCCCCTGCGCCAGTGAGAGGCCCAAGGTGATCCAAAAAAGCGGCATCACGCCCACAACGTCGATGTTAAAGAAGCCTTGAAGAAGATAGGCCAGGATCATGGTAAAAAACAAGAGGCCGTTCCTATCTTTCCAGGATCGCAGAAAGCAAGATAGAAACCAGAGGTAAGAAAAAAGAGCGAACAGGCCCATGGTGACGGCAATCTCGAGGTAAATATTGTGGGTTTTGTCGGCGACGACCCCGGGTGAGCAAGGAATGGCCAGGTGCTCCGGCCCGATGCCGAAGGCCCAGTTTGCCGGGATCAGTTTAAGCGCTTCTTTCCAGATATAGAGCCTTCCCGCTCCGGCGCTGTCGGCCAGCTCCAGGGCTTGAACAACCTGATCCGGTATGCTGAAGGCTCTTCTAATGAGCAGCCAGTCGTGCGCCGGGGCCAGCAGGCCCGTGGTTAGAAGAAGGATAATGCAAACAATCCAGACAGCCTTCCGGTTTTCCGGTTCCCGGTAAAAATCGTAGAGCAGGACCAGCAGCGGCAGCGGCAGGGCGATCCAGGCGCCCCGGGTTAAAGTTACAAGAAGGCCGGCGTAAATCAGCGCCGCGCACCCCAGCCAGAAAGCTTTCCGGCTGCGCAGGTAAAAAAAGACTGCCGCTGGCAAGATAAAAACAGTGTACGTCCCCACGAAGTTACGGTTGCCGATGGTTGCATAGGGATGAAGGCGGTCATGGTAATAGTGCGAAATAAAATTGAAACCCAGGTACTGCAGCACGCCGATAAAAGAGACCAGGGCCGCGGTTGCGCCCATCCATTTCAAGATCTTTAAGGCCTGTTCCGGTTCGCCGCAATCTGCGGCCAGGGAAAAAAGGATAGCGCAAAACAGGTATGTGCAAAACCCGGTGCAGCGGTATTCCCCGAACCAGGCCGTGAACGGATCCGGCGCCAAAACTGTTGAGATCAGGGCAAAGATGAAAAAAAGGCCGAGGGGGATAAAGGGCCGGCGGCCAAGCTCAATTGAGTGGCCGGATATAAGCAAGGCTAGCGCCGCCGCGGCGGCCAGGGCCAGGGCGACATACTTGGGCAGGGTAAAACCGGTCATGCTTCCGGGAACGGCGACCAGGGGATAGAGGGTTACCATAAACAATAATACTACAGTTTTCCTCTGATCGATTTTTTCTGCGTTGCGAGAAGCCTGCTGCAGGCTGTTGTCTGCTTTTTCCGCGTTCATCATTTCCTCACCTTCTCCTCTCCTTCACCAAAACCGGCCAAAAACCTCCAAATATTTTCATTTCTATTAACCATAACCGATCTGGGCTAGCCGGTGAAGCATTTGCCATAAAAAATTACCCGGGCCGGTATTTTTCGGGCAGATCTTTCACAAAGCGAGCCGGTGTGATAAAGTGAAAAAGAGCGCGTTCAGAACGGGGTAATATAAGCGTACCTTCAGAGAATTTTACCGGGATATTGCCCGGACAAAAATAGGGCAATCCGGGGAAGCCAGATCACTCAGGGAGGGCTAGGCGGTTGAGATTTAAATTCATGCGGCTGCTTTATCCACAGCAACATCTTAACTCCATTTACGAATTGAACACCGACGAGCTGCGCTCTCTGGGCATCCGGGGGATTATCGCCGATATGGA
>DUTM01000147.1 GCA_012842085.1 Mycobacteriales bacterium
ATTACTAAAAGAATGGCTAGAATTGTCGGACACAATAGTAAGTTTGGAAAGATACCCGCTTCCGAACAGCATCCTGAGTGTGAATTATATTTTAGTAGAAAAAGATGAATACAATAAAATCACGTTTAGCTATAAAACTCCCACTGGCTTTGGTGTGTCGTCGAAGATTCCAGCAGGAAAACAAAATAGAAAAGAGTGGCTGTTAAAAAATATGGATTTATTAGAGTTTTGACTAGGGAAACCTAGTCTTTTTTTTTAATGTTATTTTTTGAGGTTCTTGATTATATTTCAGGACCTTTTTAATTTCGGAATAAATCAAATCTATAGTGGTATAATATTTATATCCCAGTTTATACACTTTATCACCTCCTTGTCTATCTATTGATATTGTAACATTTCCGTGAAAATATTTAAGTGTTTTCGATAAAAAAACAAAAAAACAAGAAAAAAATTCAAGAAAAGTATTGACACATGGGAATAAACCATGTATACTCTTAGTTGAGGAGGTGAGAAGATGAAATTTACACTTAGAGAATTAAGAGCAAGAAAAAACAAGACTCAAGTGGAAGTAGCTAAAGACTTGGGTATATCTTATCAAACATACAATGCGTGGGAGCAGGATTTATCTAATGTAGGCATAAGCAAGGTCTATGCACTAGCAGAGTATTTCGGGGTCACAATAGACCAAATTAAATGGGAAAAAAATGCTTAATTTTTTTTTACCCTATGGGAGGACAGGCTATAGATTTAGATTTAGCAATGGAAAGGAGAAAAACAAATGACTAATCTACAACTCTATTTATGGACCTTAAAGAATACCAGTTGGCTTTGGGGATGGGGGTTAGTGGCTATTGTTTTAACTTATTTCATAGAAAGGAAGGTGCTAGGAAATGGGAAAAAGATTTAAGCAATCAACCAATTGGACAACCTTAAAGAATTACATCAAGGCTAGTTTAATCAGGAGCTTTAGGCATCAAGCTAATTTACAGAATTGGTGGTGGAGAAAGTGAATGAGCGACACTGGATTGAAGTTATGGAATTAGCAGATATAGAAGAGGTTGAAGAACAACTCTTTAGACTAACAATCGAAAACCTTGAACTCCATAGAAAAATCAGAGTAGGCCTTGAGGCCGAAAAGCAACTAAGGAATAATCAAAAAGCTTTAGATAGTATAGCTGAAATGTATTTGGAACTAAGAAAAAATCAATTAAATAAGGGGGATTATTAGATGTTTAAAAAGTATGATTTTGTCAGGGTATTAGACTATCCTGACGAGAAAAATATTGATTTGGATAGATTGATAGGCAAAGAAGGAATGATTATAGACGTGTTGGAAGGGGCTGGTTACCCTTATGAAATATGCTTTTTTGATAAGGAGGCTCAAGAAATAAATCTATGGTATGGTACATTGCTTTGGAATGAAGATTATATTGAGTATTTGGAACCAAGAAAAGTTTAATTAATGGAGAGTGAAATGAAAATCAATATTAAACGGTTCGTAACACTTGTGACAGTGATAATACTCATATCATTTACTATCGTACCGGCAAAGCAACCCGTCGAAGAGACCGCAGTAAATTACAAAGCACAACCAATAAAACCTAAAATTTTAGCTTACTCTGATTTAACACCTATAGTTGAGCCCGAAATCGAATGGTTGGAATTTGAAGCAACAGCTTATTGTCCCTGTGAAAAGTGTTGTGGGGCATGGGCGAAGAACAGACCGAACGGTGTTGTCTATACGGCCAGCGGCGAGGTAGCCGAGGAGGGAATCACGATAGCTGCCGATTGGAGTGTTCTACCGAAAGGAACAGTAGTTGAGATTGATGGGGTAGGTACTCGAATCGTTCAAGACAAGGGTGGAGCAATTAAAGGTAATCGAATCGATATTTATTTCCTGTCACATCAGGAAGCGTTAGAGTACGGAAGGCAGACAGTTCGATTGAGGGAGGTAGGAAATTGATTAAGTTAAGCGACTCACGAAGAATATCCGACCCGTGGGATGAATTAGCAAAAGCAATCATACATCAAGCAGTATTAGATTGGCGATATCTTATATCGACAGGGAAAGATTACGAGCGTATCAGTTTTTTCCCGGTTAGTTTTGACGAATTGAGAAGGTTCTTCAAATCGGAGTATTGCCAGTTAATGATAAAGATTGACCCCGAAAGTATATTAAGCCAGTTAGAAAAAGAACTTGATGATAAGAAATAATAGAAGTGGTTAGGAGTGGTTCAATGAAATTATACCACCACCAAAAGTTGGCGCTTCAATATTTACGGTTCAATGATAGTTTTGCTCTTTTTATGGAGCAGGGCACAGGGAAAAGTATTCCTACATTGATTAGGATATTTGAACTTTATAAGCAAGGTGAGATTAAAAGTGCCCTAATCGTTGCCCCTAAAGCAACAATGGGCGCATGGTATAGGGACATTGAAAAGTTTTTTAATAAGTCTGAACAAAAGCTCCTTGAAAACCTAATAACG
>DUTM01000106.1 GCA_012842085.1 Mycobacteriales bacterium
CCAGCCGTTGAAGGTATGGTGTTCAATATCACCAGCGACCTGATTGTCAAAGCCACCTATACACCTTTTTCTGTTGGCGAGCTGAACGACTTGATCCTGGCTGCCAGTGCTAGGACCAGGCCGGACTACACGACTGAGATAGACGAGTGGGATACTTACTGGAATGGCTTGCAGTCTAAGCTGGCGGGAGCAGAAACTGTCTATAATCAGCTCAAAAGCAAGGATGTCTTAACCCCCGCGGAAGAGGCTCAGCTTGGAAACGCAAGGGGTGAATTGCAGACAGCTATGGAAGTCATCGACGGCATTGAAGACTTTGACGCAGCGTTTGGCGATCGGACATCTCCCAGGAAAGCCTTGGAAAAATACGTTGATGACCAGTCAAGGGTAGGGACTGCTGCTAGCACCAACAAGCCCCACCGGCTAAGGGCTTATTATGCTAAAGATAGCAGTGACTTCTATTGGCTGATGTCCCGCTTCCAACAGGGGCAACAGTTCTATGCCGGGACCGCCGGAACCGGTATGAATCCGGGCTTAAAAGAATTGGTAATGACGGATACTTTGGTCAGGATTACATCAGGTGACTATGTCCTTGAGATCTTTGACGCGCAAGGGAATAGAAGGCCGGAAAAAGATCTTGACGCAGACATCATACCGATGGCAATGTCATGGATTGACGGTCAATGGGGCGAACGCTACTCGTATCTGGCTGGGAAATCGGAAAGCTTTAACCTTATCGGTAGAACCAGTGATGGTACTGAATATCAAAGGTCCTACACTTTCCATTTCGTCGATTCGGGGCTATATCTCTTTGACCCTAATTTCGAGTACTATGTGGATGGCGGGGCGGTCCTGAGAGATTTCGGAGCCTTTAACATTATTAATGCCACAGAGGGTATCGGATACACGGACAGCACCATCCAGGCGGCAATCGATGCAGCCAGCTCCGGAGACAGGATTTATGTAGGCCCTGGAACCTATAACGAAAACATAAGCATCGACAAGAGCATCACTCTCATTGGAGACCCCAGTGATGGCTGCATGCCCGACTACGTAGAGGAAAATGTTGTTTGCGAAAGGCTGTTGGGTACCAGTGCCGACGCTCCTGTTTTAGATGGCAGCGGTATTGGCGGGGTAACTGGTATTCAGATTGCCAGTGGAGTGAGCAATGTTACCCTCATGGGGTTTGAAATTAAGAACTTTGACTCTGGCATAGTTGCTCAAGGTAACGGTATGAACAACCTGCGGCTAGACGGCAATTATATCCACTCTGTCAACCACGGTATCATGGGCGGCACCACCGGGACAGAAACTCTGTCCGGTTGGTCTGTGAGCAGTAATATAGTTGATGTCGGAGATATAGGGATTTCTTTAACGAACATCAGTAACTTGGCAGTCAGCAAGAATCAGCTTACCTCTTCTGACACAGCCTTGGAAGTGAAAGTTAGCGGTAACCATACGGTAGAAAATGTGGAAGTCACAAATAATGAAATTGACGGTACTGTAAATGCTCAAGCGGAATCGGCAGTAGGGCAAAGTGCTACTCTTAAGACCATAAGCATCAAGGATAACACGATAAATGGTAGGATAAATATTGGAACCTTGGCAAATGGCTGGGCCACAGTCGATTATCTTACCATGCACGATAACGGGATCACCTTCATAGATAAAGGCATCAGCATCACCGCCAACGCACCTAGCGGCTCGGGCAGCGCCGAGGTAAAGAATATAACGGTTAGAGATAACGAACTTGCCGGGAGTGGAACGGGCATCGATGTTTCCAAAAAATCGGGTGACGGGTATGCTGAGCTGAAAAACCTGAACATCACCGGTAATAGTATGACTATCAATAATCCAACAGCAGGAGTTTACGCCGTGGGCCTATCCGATGTGGAAGGGGCTTCGGAGTTTGAAAGCAACGAAATCAGTTTGAGCGGCACTAGCGGCGGCACTTACGATGGAGTACAAATCTCCGGAAGTGCTACCGAATACTGGTCTATCAGCGACAATGAGCTGTACGGAAATAATGTGGGCAGCGATAGTTCCGGTTTTAGATTGATGAACAGCCTGGCCACGGGTGCAAATCTGCACTTGACCCGCAATAGAATCACCGGTTGGACCAAGGGCTTTTACTCCGATACATTGGCTACCGGTATGACAGTGGATTCCGTAGCTGGTGTTATCGTAAATCCAGTTGCGGCGAAGCTCAACTGTCGTACCGGTAGCCAATGTATCGGAGTAAAAGCCCTTGGTCCAGCCGGTGATTCTATTGCCGCTCAAATTCAACACCGCTCCTGACGGCAGGCTGTTTCTCAAGCGGAATCCGGAGCTGCTGGTTCCCACATTGCTCCCATCCAGCTCATTGCCGCTTATGGTCCAGTTTTCCGTAGCGCCGCCGGAGATATCGACTCCATCGTAAGCACCGCTTAGAGTTCCGCTTAAGGTAATTTCATTGTTCCCAAACTCGGAATAACCTTCCACATCTGCCAGGCCAACTGCATAAGCAGACGCTCAATAATCCAACAGCGTC
>DUTM01000073.1 GCA_012842085.1 Mycobacteriales bacterium
CTTGATCTCTGTCTGTAAAGGAATGCTCAACTTCAGGCAGAGGATCAAAGAGCGGAATATGCATAAAAACGAATTTCGGTCCGTTCCATTCCAGTTGCTCCATGAGCCATGACATTTGCAGGTCGTCTATGAATCCTTGGGAACTGTCCAGTGCGATAAACTTATGGCCCTTCTCCAGAAAAGAGTAGTACCTGCCTTTACCTGTAAGTTCAGTGAATAAAGACAATCCGTCACCTCGGATGTCGTGATTTCCCAAAACCGGATACCAAGGCATCTTCAGCTTATTGGTTTGGCTTGCGAAGTCTTCGTACTGCACTCTGGTTCCCGAAGCCACCATGTCACCGCAGTGAAGCACGAATTCAGGAGAAGCTGTGTTGATTGCACCTATCACGTTCTCCCAAACGAAACTCCTGCCCTGGCTGTCTCCGACTACTGCAAAGACAAGACGATTTCTGCTAGAGGCAACGTGCCTGTGTACTGCGAACGCTGCCACAATGCATATCACCAGCGCTCCTATGAAGATAGGATACGGGAATTTTCGCCTTGCCACGTGTGTCGGCCTCTTAGGAAGTCGTTGTCTCATTGTTCAGGTTATCCTCCGTTCTTATGTCAGTCGTCCTGAGAAATAAAGAAACCGGGTTCCGCGGAAAAGAGCAGAACCCGGCCGGTTCAAATCGGTGGTTACAGTCTACTCTCCTTTCCGCAATGGGAGGCGCTGAAGTTTCCTAGTTGCGCCCTATCGGTCCGCCTGCCGTAGCAATTGCTTTAGGCTAGGGGACTCGGAGATCGCATTATCAGATTCTGTAACCGTATTCGACATGTGTCGTGGAATTCCTTTAATCTTGCGAGCTTTACAAGGCGCCCTGTTGCGTGATAAAATATTGATGGCTGAATGATCTTAATTGTGGAGATCACTGCCTCGGCGGATGCGGATTTGTTGTCTACCGAGGTATTGTTTTTGTTTGTCCACATATTTTTCGGACTTATGTGTTAACATTACATATCTCAACAAAGCCGCATCCGCCGAGGCAGTGATCTCCACAGTTAAGATCATTCAGCCGTTAACATTTTATCACGCAACAGGGCGCCTTGTAAAGCTTGCCGATTAAACTGAGGAATTGAAAGTAGCTGGAAGAAAACGTGAGAGACTGCTCTCAAGGGTGAGATAGGAGTAGAAGTCGATGCAGAATAAGGTCTTTTTGCCTGTGTAGGGGGATTTGGATCTTTTAAATGCCTGTGTAGGGCGAGTGAAGGCGATTTTAGGGAGAAGGAAAATAGGCCTGCCAATATGAGGTTACATGATAGAATCCGGGGGTATAGGACGTATCAGGAAAGATTCCGATTTACTCGATCTTCCCGACGGTCTTTTCTATAGCTTCTTCCAGGCTCATCCCCTCTTTTGTTAATAATAGCAGCTTCGCTGCAGTACGCTTAGAGATTAAATCAGCGCACTCCTCAGGGGCCATAGCGGTAAATATCCGTAGTCTCGGCACAAACACAATCACCCCATAATCCGTAAGAAAACTCTCAATCCCTCTTGCCCTCATTTTCTCGTAAGTTTCTTCCGCTTCCTTTGGATTCTTCTCTTCATAGATTCTGCATGCGTTATAGCACATCGCCACCATTACAATCTGCGCGAATATCGCGTTGAATTTCCTTGAGACTAACACCCGCATCTTCCAGGTTTGGCTCAAGACGCGGTTGCAGCGGTTTTCGATTCCCCAGCGGGAATCATAATACTTAACGATACGCTGTGGGGCCTTTGGAACCGGAAGAGTCGTAAAATAAACAGTCTCGCTTACTTCACCTGTTGATTCATTTATTTCCTGCATAAACACTGCATTCATCTTAATTGCCTCACCTGTATCGGATATGACTTCCACATCCTTAACCGGGGTCATCTCACGGGAATACAAAGTGACTTCGCCTTTATTGTTTTTTCTTTCTATACGTCTTTTTATAGGGGCTTTCCCTTCAAGGGTTATAAGGGAACGCACATCCCCGCAAGCGTTCAGGTTTGATTTGCCTAAAGTCACTATGTCTATCCTGTACTTTTCCTTTAGCTCTTTAAAGAAACTTACGCCCCAGTATCCCCTGTCCAGCACAAGGACGTTAATGATCTCGCATACAGACGCTACATTTAGTGATAGAGACGACAGAATGGTAAGGAGCAACTCCCTTTCATCCATATTGATAGGCCCAAGTGCAATCCCGATAATCCTTGGGCGATCCTCTGACAGATTAAAAAGGATTTCTGCTTTATATCCGTATATCCACTTCCCCTTGTCCGGATCCCACTTCTTCCCGCATCCTTCGTATGAATCAGGACACGTCACCTCAATCTCGAATCCATCCGCAGCATATGCCTTCCCACGTATCCATCTCCTTTTGCGCATAAGAGTAACCTGGCGATAAAAAGCCAAAGAGGACTCTTTGACAGGGATTCTCTTTTTATGATTACGAAGGGTATCCCGGTGAATGACTCCTTTCCCTTCCTTTAGCTTTGAATGAACCCTGTGGATATTGAACCCTACCTCATGCATGATCCTTCCGTCCCGTAGGATTGGATCCACTTTTTGTATCTTTCCTATGTGTGCGATATCCATTATGGCCCATACGCCATTTAATACTTGTGGCTCTATCCCGTTTCGTTTCTTAAGATCAGGCCATATAGAGGTTAAGGTATCCCAAAGCCCTGATTGTTTAAGCCAATTTATAAGATCGTCGTTATATCCATAAGCAGGCTCATATAGCTCAATCTCTTCACCTTGGACCATCGCCTTTTTAGACCCCTCATCATCCAACACAAATACATCTTCAATCATCCGTCCCGCCTCCCTTAGTAAATTCAATAAGCCGGCTTTCTATTATCTGATCAAATACAGAATCCAGTCTTTCGGTTATTTTTCGAATCTTGGCTCTCGCCTTACGGATCTCCTTATTACTGTCTGTGAGGGCTTTCACCTCTTTCGCTTTATCTTTGGGGATGTAAGTATACCGGGTCTTACCCTCGATACGCCGGGACAGGTACCAGAATGGGCCGTGGGGTTTGCCTTCCATACACCGGCAACCGGGTTTTCCACAACGTGTGAATCTCTTAATAAGGGATCCTTCGATATACGGTTTTGCACGGAGGATTTTCCCCTCCAGCTTCTTTCGCTCCTGCATGAGAATACTCGCGTATTGCCTGAGCTTTGAGATGTCTTCCATATAGTCACCTCCAATGATAATCGTAACAGTATACTTCTATATATACGGCTACGATTCCTGCTAAACTAGAAGCCCCAGATAAAAATATTTTCGGGGCCCCGTTAATATGGCACTACTTACCAAGTATATGAACTTTC
>DUTM01000082.1 GCA_012842085.1 Mycobacteriales bacterium
GCTGATACAAAAAACTTTTTTACTTCTTCATCAGATAGATTTTCAAAAAACTTTCTGTCGCTAGTGATGATCCATTCATTAATTAATACTGCATCTTTTCTAACTGCTCTGGTAGTAGATTTGTACTGATAATTATAAAAAAGATATTGAAAATTTTATAAATGAAAACAAATCTACTACCAGAGCAGTTAGAAAAGATGCAGTATTAATTAATGAATGGATCATCACTAGCGACAGAAAATTTTTTGAAAATTTATCTGATGAAGATACAAAAGAATTTTTTATTACTGCTAAAGAATATTTTGCAGAAAACTTTGGAGAAGAAAATATTAGATATGCTACAGTTCATCTTGATGAATCTACTCCCCATTTACATATGGGAATAGTTCCATTTGATGAAGATAAAAAATTATCTGCTAAAAGAGTTTTTAATCGTGAAGCACTTCGTAATGTTCAAGAAGATCTGCCAAAGCTTTTACAAGAAAAAGGTTTTGATATTAAAAGGGGTCTTGAAGGTTCAGATAGAAAAAATCTAACTGTTCCTGAATTTAAGAAATTAAAAGAGAAAGAAAAAGAGATTGAAAGAGAGATCGATCGAAAGAAAAATGAATTAAAAGCTTATACAAAAGAAAACGAAATACCTAATAAAATTGATGTAACAATCACCAGAGAAACAAAAGATGTAAAAGTTCCAAGTGGTGAAAAATTTTTAGGACATGAATTTACTAAGACAGTAAAAAAGAAAACTGGAAATTTAATTATTTCAGAAGAAGATTTTTCAAAACTAGATTCGGCTTTAAAAATTGGAAGAGAAAAAGAAGAACAGTTAGATAAGATTTTAGGTAGTGATGTTCATAAAGAAAATAGAGAACTTAAAGCTACAGTTAAAGAGTTAAAGGATAAGACTAATGAAGTTATAAATGACTATAACTCACTTGTAAAAGATTATAACTCTTTAATTGATGAGAATAAGGGTCTAAGAGCCACAGTAGCCAATTTAAGGGAAGAAATAAGATTAATATACAATTCTACTAAAGAATTTTTAAAAGAGCGTACAAGCGATTTGCAAGCCTTTAAATCTCTATTTAAAGATCTGGTTAATACTATAAGTGGTAATGTAGGTAAAGCTAATTTAGAAAATAACTTCCAGAATGAATACAAGAAGGAAACAAGGAAGCAGTCCAGGGGAATGAGTAGGTGATTATATTAATGATAAACATAGGAATGAAATTACAATTATTAGGTAAAATAATGCAAAATTTAGGCTATAAAATAATGCCAGTTTCTTTTATTGGCTACTTTATATTAAGAGTATTAGATTTTAAATGGGAAAAGCATATATCAAAATTAGTTAAATCCATTTGGTATTTAGCAGTTGGAATAGGGACCCTAGATGGGGATATTAAGGTAGAAAAGTTAGTGGTTATGATGATATTTTTTGATGCTTTTGATTCATTTATGGATTATAAAAGTGAAAAAAATAATTATAAGATATAATAAAAGTGTAAAAATAACTGTATTGATAATCTAAGTCCCCTAATGGACAAGCAGTTAGGACTAGAATTATTTAGTAATATAAGATATAATAAAAGTGTAAAAATAACTGTATTGATAATCTAAGTCCCCTAATGGACAAGCAGTTAGGAGAGTGATTATATGGCTAATAATATTATTGATGTTAAGAAGAACTATAAGGAAGTTAAAGATCTGCTTTCTTTTCATTATAAGGAAGTAGAAGGTGAAGAGTTTTATAGATATATATTTCCTAATAATCAGAATGAAGGGGAGTATTCTGGAGATTATTCTAAGCCTAATGCTATTTATCTATATGAAGATGAAAGGGATAGGGGAACTGAAAGAAGATTAAGAAGAAGAATAATGTTAAATGATACCTGGGAAGAAGATTATAGAGAATTTGTAGAGAATAATCCTATGACCTTATGTTCTGGATTGGCTTATAGGGGAATGGTTAATCGTTTAGAATATAGTCAGCAGATGAATGCTTTAGTATTTGACCTAGACTCTGTAGGAAAAGATGAACTATTAACTTTATTTTTAAGAATAGGGAAGGAACCAGGTCTTAGAAGGCTACCACAGCCGACTTTTATCGTTATGAGTGGTACAGGTTTACACCTCTATTATGTATTTGATGAACCTATAGATCTATTTCCTAATATCAAGCTTCAATTAAAGGAGTTAAAGTATGATTTAACCTTTAAAATGTGGGAGTACAAAGCGACTTCACAAGAGAAGCAAATCCAATATCAGTCAATCAATCAAGGTTTTAGAATGGTTGGATCTAAGAATGATAAGTATGATTTACCGGTTAAAGCTTTTAGGACAGGACATAGAGTAACTTTAGATTATATTAATGCTTATGCTGATGAAAAGAAAAATCAGGTTGATATTAAAAGGCGTTTCAGACCTAGCCAATATACTAAAGAAGAATCTAAAGAGAAGTTTCCAGAATGGTATCAAAGAGTTGTAGTAGAGAAAAATAGAAACCAGAAGAAATGGGATATAAAAAGGGATCTTTATGATTGGTGGTTAAGGCAAAGCCATAAGGTAAAAGGTGGACATAGATATTTTTACCTTATGTGCATGGTAATCTATGCTGTTAAATGCAACATCCCTAAAGAAGAAGTAGAAGAAGATATGTATGAAAAGTTTAAAGAATTAAGTCAGATAGAACATTCTAATCCACTCGAAGAAGAAGATATCATTTCTGCTTTAGAAACTTACGATAGACAATATTATAATTTTACTATTGATGACATAGAAAAGTTGACAGATATTAGAATTGAGAGAAATAAAAGAAACTATAGAAATCAAAAATTACATTTAAAAGGTGCAAGAGCAATACAAGAAATTAATGATCCTAATCATCAATGGAGAAATAAAGAAGGTAGACCAAAAGGAAGTGGAACAAAAGAAGATTTAGTTAAGGAATATATAAGAAATAATCCTAATGATAATCCAACTGAAATTGCACGAAATTTAGGAATAAGTAGACCTACAGTCTATAAATATTTATAATTTACAACCTTA
>DUTM01000056.1 GCA_012842085.1 Mycobacteriales bacterium
CGGTGATTGCTCCACCATATCCACCGCCACATCAAACACAATAGAGGCCTGCTGCCTATCGGCGGCGCAGCCGTAAACTTCAGCTCCCCATTCCCCATCACCACAAGTAAGGTATAGGGCGACCGCAGCAGCCAACTCACTTTTACCATTTTTCTTAGGCACCTCTACATAAGCGGTGTTATACTGCCGGTATCCATCCTCTTTAACTGTTCCAAAAACATCCCGGATGATCTTATCTTGCCAGGGTAGTAATTCAAAAGGCTTTCCATACCAGACCCCTTTGGTGTGCTTAAGCAATCTAATAAACCGGACTGCGTGTTCGGCTTTTTCATGATCAAAACCCACTAATTACGCACCCTCAAAAGGGTTTCCATAGGGTCATCTGAGGTTGCCGATTCTGTATCTACCCTTATCCGTGTTCTAGCAGCCGGGGTCAGTCCAAACTCACTACAAAAGTCCTTCATAATCTGCAGGTAGTTTCGAGCAATGGCCACTTGTGGCACTTGCTGGATATAACCCGATGGCGTCTTGAAGATAGTGCCATGTTTCGATAAAAACTCCTCGGCCTCCCTCCAGCGAGCATAAGCCTGGCAATAGCCGGCAAAGGCGGCTTTATCCACTTGAGTTAAAACCCCTATAGCCTCCAATGTTTTCGCCATCCGTTTCCATTCTTTCTTCGCTTCCGGTTCCAGCCATGACGGGCAGCGGGGTGCCTTTCTCTCTGGCTGGGGTTCGTTTTTATTCAGCGGCCTTTTCCCGGGATTTCCTTCTAAAACCTTTAGGGCTGTTGGTTTAGGTTTCCTTCCCCGTGTCGCCATAGCCTTTCACCTCCAATTAAAAAAGGAGCCTTCTCTTGAAAGCCCCTGTTATATTAAGCTGCAAAGCGTTCTTCTGATCAGCCGCCCCAACTGCGGGGTTTTCTTCCGCTTGAAGTTTGTACGAATCTAACTCTGTCTATCCTTGCTTCTTGGTAGTTTCTTGCTGGTGCTTGATCCAGCCTGTTTCTTTGCTGGATTGTTTCCTTAACCGTCTTAATCAGCCCAAAGCTAAATTCTCCTCTGTCTTCTTCCTTCCTCGCCAGCCTGCCGACTTTCCGGTTGTCGGTATCATAAAGTCTACCAATTAGTTCTTCCAAGTTCCCCGGTATTAGCTCCTGCGGCCAGCCCGCAAGTTCTGCTCTAACCTCTGCTATTAAGTCCTTCATTTTCTTGCCCTCCTGTGTGTTTTTGGTAGTCTATATATCACTCAAAACACACATAATAGCAAGGTCTATTTGCAAGATTTATTGAACAATTTAATTGTATTTCCAAGTAAAAAAGAGCCCGCAGGCTCTCATGTTTTAAGCTTTTCCCCGGCTTACCTGAAGCCTACCAGTCCATTTTGGTGTCGCCAAAGTTCAGCAGTTTCCTTCACCGGCTGGCACTTGGTAGCATCGGCAATCCACCTGGTGCCGTCATTGTAAAAATGCCTAAGTATCGGATCCCCCGTTACCCTGTGAAATCCATCCACCTTGGCGAGCACCCCAAAGTTTGAAACCGTTTGGCCGATGTGAAGCTTGGTTGTCATGGTAAAAACCCCCTTGAAAGTGATGTGCCTTGCGGCAGGTCTATACATCACTTATAAACACAGGTAAGTCA
>DUTM01000076.1 GCA_012842085.1 Mycobacteriales bacterium
ATCCTGTCAGTCGCAAAGCGGTGCCGGATGACATAGAAATCGTTACCGATTTACTTTGTGAGCTGTACAGCATGGATCGGAACGAGCTTTTGGCAGAAAATAAACAACATTTTTCTGATAGCAGGCAAGGATTTTTCCTTAGCTTTACAGAAAATAAACCAATTGGCATTGCTCATGTTTCATTGCGAAGCGAATATGTCAACGGCACCGAGCTCGGCGGAACCTGCGGCTATTTAGAAGCGATTTATGTCCGACCGGAATACCGAAAAAACAGAATAGCCGCCAATCTTGTCCGCTTATGCGAAATGTGGGCGAAGGAACACGGCTGCCGCGAATTCGCCAGCGACTGCCTGCTCCACAACACCGACAGTTATTTATTCCACCTGCGTCTCGGATTTACCGAAACCGAGCGGTGTATATTTTTCAGGAAGGATATATGAGGTAAGAAGCGACAACTCCAACCCAACGACGAGTGGAAGTGCGGATATTTCTATATGAAAAGGAGGGCTCAAAATGGGATTGAATGAAATATGGACGCTGTATATAAAAGATAACGGAGCAGACTTTGTGCATTTCGTGGATATTCTATGCTGCCTGCAGATATAACGCGCAAATATCCCTACGCTGTTTTATTCGGGAAAGCATTGACAAAGATGAAAAAGACATGGATGAGCTAAAGCAAGTTCTTTCGGAACAACACGAATTTTTTCAATCAATCTCACAAATATCCCTTGACTTTGATGCGCGGATTTTGGAGGAGCAGCTTAGGCGCAAGCGTAAGCCCTACATGATTGGCACGGGGGCTATGTGCGACCCGTATATTCATCTGGAGGAGGAACTGCAAATAACCCTAACCACCTACGATGAGGATTTATGCCGCAAAATTGAGCCGGAAATTTCCACCACCGCCCAGTGGTTCGCGGTACTGGAGCAAATGCGTTCGCTGTGGACAATGCAAAGATTTAGTTCTGCTTAATAAAAAGCATGAGGAACTTTATAACTTTTATACCGCAGTGACCGGATTCGGCTTTTTACAAATCGACTTGTCAAACGACATCACATGAAAAATAGTTGGAATCAAACATGTAATGTGATGCTCAGGGAATTTGACTGGTACATAGGCTTCACAATGGATTATGCCGGATATGATTATGAAGACTTGGTATTCCCCGACGATAATAAAGTTGCGATTTTTGAAAAGATAAAAGTGTCGATTGACAAGGATACCCCTGTTTTAGCGTTATTTGGAAGGCTTTATCAATGGATTCTAATTACGGGGTATGATGAGAACGGATTGTTCATTATGTCCGACTGGTACGAAAAAGCCGGACACGCCTTTGTATTAGGATCGAAGAAAGAACCTACCGTGACTATTCAAAATGTATTTAAGCGCGGAATCAAGATCATGGAAAGCATGAAAAAGAAAAAGTTTTACAGTAATTCGGTCGAATATATTTTGAACGATGCAAACTTTGATAATTTGAGCGATGAGGAGCTGCTTATAATGCGTGATCGAATTTCCGTATGGATCGGACAGCCGATTGACCAGCGGGCAATGTTTGGCTATGCGATGAACCCATTAAGAATAGGGAAAACACTTAACAAGGAGATTGCCGCTTTCAACGCTGTACATGGGTTATGCTGGACTAGCCATGACGTGTTGTGGATCGCATGGCGTGCAAT
>DUTM01000031.1 GCA_012842085.1 Mycobacteriales bacterium
AAAACTATACTGATAATATTAAACAAAGTACTTTAGTGGGTAAGTGTCAACAACTTTTTCTTGGTTCTGAATACATAGTAAATGCTAAACTTGAATACAATTCAAAATATAAAAAACACCAGTATGTACCTATTAATGTTACTGCAATTGTTCCTAAATCCAAACAATCACAAAGAGCATTTTTAGAAGCAATAATTACCAAAAGACAAGCAGATATATTACTTGAAGTATATCCTAATATTGTTGAAGATACTATCAATGGGAATACGGACAATATTGATTTATCAAAAACTAAGGGTATTAAAGATTATACTTGGAATTATATTAAGGAAAGAATTATTAATAATTACGTAATATCAGATATTATTACATTGCTTCAACCTATTGGTGTTACTTATTCAATGATTAAAAAACTATTAATGCACTATGGTAATCCTACTTTACTTAAAAATGATTTGTTAGACAATCCATATATTTTAACTAAAATTCATGGATTGGGTTTTAAAAGAGTAGATGGACTAGCATTAAAATTAAAACCAGAATTAAAAGTATCAAATAAAAGGACTTATGCTTTTTTAAATTATTATCTAAGAGAAATAGGAGAATCAAACGGTCATACATGGGTTACTTTTGATTTTCTTGAAAATGCAGTTAGGGATCATATTATTGAATGTGAAGAATTGTATTATAAAATTTTGGACATTGAAAGAGAAACACAAGCATTACTGTATATTGATGACGAGAAAAATAGAATAGGACTAAAGCATTATAGAGACATTGAAGTTTCAATTTTTCAAATTTTAAAAGAATTAGATAATTATAATTCTAATTGGAATTTAGATGTTGAGAAGGGGATACAGCAAGCAGAAAAAGAACAAGGATTTGAATTTTCTGATGAGCAAAAAGGTATTATTAGAGAATCAGTAAAACATAATGTTGTTAGTATTTCAGGTAAGGCCGGAAGTGGCAAAACTACGATTTCTAGGGCATTACTAACAATATATAGAAATGCAAACAAAACAATTGGAGCATCTGCACTTTCTGCCAAGGCTGCACAACGTATCACTGAAGCAACTGGTTTTCAAGCATCTACTATTCACCGTTTATTAGGAGCAAAAGGATTAAATGAATTTACTTTTAATTATGAAAATCCATTACCTTATGATGTAATATTAGCAGATGAATGTAGTATGAATAATGCAAGAATTTTTTATGATTTAATATCAGCAATTAAACCAGGATCACGATTGATTATGTCTGGTGATTGTCAACAGTTACCCCCTATTGGTTTTGGGAACATTTTTAGTGACGTTCTTGAATTAAAAGAGCAATTTAATATTTATGAACTTACTAAAGTACATAGGCAAGCAGAAAAATCAGGAATATTAACCGATGCTAATTTAATTAGAGAAGGTATTAATCCAATTCAACAACCAGAATTTAAAATTATTCGTGGTGAATTGCAAGACATGTATTACATGTTTAGAGATAATAAACAAGCATTAAATGATATTGCAATTAAAATGTATTTAAAATCAATTAAAGAAGATGGGTTGGATGATGTTATAATTATTACTCCAAGAAAAAAAGATTGTATTAATAGTACTATTGAAATTAATAGAATAATTCAAGATAAATTAATTAGTGACAATAAACCATTTTTAAAAAAGGGTAATTTAAAATTTAAACTTGGTGCAAAGGTAATTCAAAGAGTAAATAATTATGATAAGAATATTTTTAATGGTGAGATAGGATATATTATTGATGTTTTTAAGGCAAAACCTACAGATGAATATATTAATATGTTTACAGTACAATATCCTGGCAAACCTATTACCTATTCAAAGAACGAGTTAGATCAGATTGATTTGGCATATGCCCTTACGATCCATCTCGCACAGGGTAGCGGATATAAAACTACAATAGTTATTATTGATAATTCTCATTATATTTTATTAGATAGTTGTTTACTTTATACAGGTATTACTAGAGCAAAACAAAGATGTTTGTTACTGGCAGAGCCTTCGGCATTTAAAAAGTGTATTGTTAATAATAAGAGTATTGCAAGACAAACATGGTTCAAAGAATTTTAATTAAATTATAAAAATAAATATATTGACATTAACCATAATAAATCATATAATATTATCAAGGAGCGAGGGGTTGAAAAACAGTTCCATGCCTAATAAAAACGGAATCCCAAACCGTAGGATAAACATGGGAGTTTGCTCCTTTAATATTTAAAAATATAAAAAATACAACCCTATTAATCGTAAATTTTATTCAGAAAGGAGGAATTATTTATATACACCATTAAAAATTTAAAAAAGAAATGTAATTCGTACTTTGAAGATGATAGTTTTATAAGTTTTCATATGAAGGACAACATTATAATTATTATAGACAAAAATAAACCCAATAATATAATTCGCAATCAAAATAATCAAACGTATACCATTTCTAAAGATAGTGGAGAAACATGGCAAACTGTTTTCGCACATAATCTAAGTTTACATAATAAAAAAGAAATGGAAATAGAAAAATATACCGAATTAATCAATCTTCTTAAAAAGAAAAGGAAAATAGAAAAAGAATGGCAATCTGTTGACAATAAACTTTATTCAAATGAAGCATTTATAAATACCGTATATGAATTAAAATATATTGACCGTAAAATTAATAAGATAATTGATTTGTTATAAAATTATCTTACCTAAACAAACAAAGAAAGGAGAATTAAATTGACAGATATAGATTATCTTATTAGAGAATTTGATGCACAAATAGAATTAGATTTAAGACAGTTAGAAAACAAAGTTGAAAATATTATTCAAGAATATACAAGTGCAAATAATAAACATAAAGGCATTGTTAAAAAATCAGTAGAATTAATTATTGATAAAATCTTAAAAGAAGATTGGAATGAACAACAAAAAGAAAGAGTTTTATTATTGAAATCTAAAATAAATAATTTATAAATTTTTTTAATTTTATTAAATTAAAAAGAAAGGAGAATTAAATGCCAGCAAAAATACCAGATACAGAATACACTCTAGATGATTCAAAAAGACAACTATTAGAAAACAACATAGGATTTATCCACTTTATGACCAATACTCTTTTAAACACTTATCCCGATATATCTAGAGATGAATACGATGATATTTTTCAAGATTGTGCGATTGATTTTATAAAATGTTTAAAAGAATTTGATCCATCCAAATCAAAAATCACTACATATTCAAGTAAAAAAATACTTAGTGAATATAAAAGAAGAATGAAAAGATATAATCGAAAGAAAAATATTTTAGGTGAATATTATCTTGAAGATATCGCTAATAAGAACAATTATGATAATGAAGACATGAATTTTTGTAATGCTTTTTCTGATAATTATAATTACGAAAATGATATAATTGATAATATTATCAAAACTGAAATATTAGAAAAATTAGAAACTGAATTTTCAAAAAGAGACTTAGAAGTTATTAATTTATATATGAATGGTATTGAACAAGCTGATATTGCCAGGAAATATAATATCAGTAGACAAAGGGTAGGACAAATAATTAATAGGTTTAGAAAAGAAGCACAAGAACTGATGATTGAGAATGGAATATATTAATAGGAGGGATATTAAAAATGATTCGCAGGTTGAAGTTATGGTTTAATACTAAGGTTTTAAGAAAAAACAAAAGTGAAAGTAAAGTGATTAAGATTACTAATATAAAATATTTTTAATCAATTAAATTAGGAAGTGAGTAGTTCACATGATCACCATAAAAGAAGCAACTGATAAATTCTATAATAATGAAATTTCAATTGAAGAATATATAAGATATATTAAAGAAAGTGATGAAGGGGATAAAGAACGAAGGAGAATTGAAAAAGAATATAAATTATAAGGAGTAATTTAATGAGAATTATAATTGCTGGTTCGAGAGATTTTAATGATTATCATTTACTATTTACAAAATGTAATCAAATATTTGCTCAATTATCAAAAGAAGGATTGCTAACAGGTAGTATAAATCAAGACATTAAAAATATGGAAATAATATCTGGTACTGCTAGGGGAGCAGATGAATTAGGAGAAATATTTGCTGAAGAACATAATATTAGTGTAATAAAATTCCCTGCCGATTGGGACACCTATGGTAAATCTGCTGGATACAGACGTAATGCAGAAATGGCCTTGTATGCAAAAGAAGATAATGGAATATTAATTGCGTTTTGGGACGGAATTTCTAAAGGTACTAATCATATGATTGATTTAGCAAAGAAACATGGATTAAAAGTTTTCGTTGTGAATTACAAGGAGATAGGAGGTTAAAACATCAAGCACCTAAAAGATATTAGAAAATTAATCCCAACGGGAAATATATTTTTAAAAACTTATGTAAAGCATTATTTAATGTGTCAAATATTAAGTAGTTTATTATTAATAATTATTACAATTTGTATTGCGGTTTATATTATAAATATAAAAGGAGGGTAAAATGAAAAAAATTTACCGTAATTTTGAATTAGATACACATAAAGAAAAATCTTTAGCAGGTTATCTATTATTGTATTTTGCTATTTATGATAAAGATGGTTATGAATGGGTTTGTGGTTTTGAAGATTCTGTTGAAAAAGTAGTTAATAAAATTGACGATCTTGAAAAATGGGTAGATGAATTTTATGAAAATATTAAAAACAAAATTTGTTCAGATTGTTATGAAGAATTAGATGATAGGTTGTATTGTAAGTTTTGTGATTTGGATTATAATAAATACATAAAATAAAAATAAAAAGGAGGATATATATGAAAATTCTAAATATATTAGCAATTATGGAGAATGGATTCAAAATTAGAGTTACCGAAAAATCTGATCCAAGAAATGTACAATTATTTGCAAAATATAATGCTGTTGAAATTATTGATTTTGATTCTAAAACGAGAAAATAAAAATATAAATAATTGGTATTAAATTATAAAGATATGGAGGCAAAATGAACACATCTTATTTTGCAAAATACAAAGGAGAAAATGCTGTATCAATAGCAGGTAAAACACCGGATTGGTATAAAGGGAGGGAATATAAAAAACTTGCTCCTAAATATGATTGGTGGAAAAAATGGCGTGATGAAAGTTTAAGTGAAGAATGGTATAAAGAACAATATTATAAAACAATATTAGATAAATTAGATGCAAGGCAAGTTTATGAAGAATTAGGAGAAGATGCAGTTTTACTTTGTTGGGAGAAATCGGGAAAGTTTTGTCATAGACATTTAATTACAGATTGGTTTCAAAAAGAATTAGGAATTGAAGTTACTGAATTATAAGGAAGTGAAATATGGATAGTTGTTTTACTTGTAAAGAATATCTTAACTGTTCAATTAGAATAGGATGTAATTTAGTTGGTTGTGTTGGATATAAACCTATTGATAATTTGAACGGAGAATTTAAAGAAATAAATATAGACAAAGGTATATGTAATGATTGTATAAATTTAAATATGTGTGATTTAAAAATGAGAAACGAGTGTTTTAAACCTAGTAAATATATGGGTTATTATAGAGCATTAAAATACAAAAGAAAGGAGAAAGACAATAATGAAATACGGAGAATGTAATAAGGAAATTAAAAAAATTATTGCCAATGCAATTGAAAATTCAGAAATTGGAATAAATTTTGATGATGATATAGAAGAGGGAGTATTTTATCATGCTTTAGCATCAGATATAACATGGTTTATTTATTCAAATTTTGGATTAGAAAGTGATTTTAAACAACCAAAAGAGGTAAAATGAACAAACAATATTTTAAAATCATATCACTCAATCACACTAGGATGACAGAATTAGAAAGACATGGAGATTTTAATGAAGAATATCATCAAAAATATATTGGTCAAATCGGTTATGTGATTGGGCATTATGTGTCTGATAAAAATATATTTAAAGACTTTAAATGTTTAATTGTTAAAACAGATGAAATAGGTAGACCTCTAGACGGAGATTGGTTTCATAGAGATGATCTTAAAGAAGTGGAAAGGAAGGAGGAAATGTTAATTTGGGAGGGTAGCAATTAAAACAATAAAATAAATATGGAGGTAAAAATAATGTAATGAATGAATTAATAGAGATTCTGGAAGAAAGATTTGTACCAGTAGAAATAATTAAATTGTTAGATGGCATAGATAAATTTGATGTTGATAATTATGCTGTTGAGCATGATATATGTCCTTTATGTTTAGGCGAATTGGTTATGCGTAGGTATAAAGAACGTAGACCTGATTTTTGGGGATTCCCCGCTTATGAGGAAATGTGTGATTTAGTTTGTAGTAGATGTGGAGAGGTATTTTAAAGGAGGGATTATTACATATTGAATATTACATTGTATTCTACTGATTGCCCTAAATGTAAAATATTAAAACAAAGATTGGATGAAAAAAATATTAATTATGAAATATGTAAAGATGTAAATTTTATGTTATCTAAGGGGATTAAGTCTGTGCCAATGCTAGAAGTGAATGGTAAAATGATGAATTTTGACAAAGCAATATTTTTTGTTAAGGAGATATAAATGGATAGTAAATCGATTATTGACGAATATATAAAGAAAACAGATTGGAGAGTAAATGAAAATTCAAATTCACCTTATAGTTTTGGTGGATTAAATAAACATATAATTGCTGAAATATCAAAAGATTATTGGCTAAGGAATGTTTATCCCAAAAGAATAACTAATACTTATCTTAATGGGAAAATGCATATTCATGATCTTGGAGGAATGACGTTATATTGTTGCGGATATTCTCTTAAAGATATACTAATGATGGGTGTACAAGGAGTACCTAATATTCCTACTTCTGCCCCTGCTAAACATTTTGATGCTGTACTTAATCAATTAAGTAATTTAGTTACTGTGTTTCAAAATGAAATTATGGGTGCAGTAGCTTTTAATTCTTTTGATACATTACTTGCACCATTTGTTAAAAAAGATAATTTAACTTTTAAAGAAGTTAAGCAAAGTATGCAAAATTTTATTTTTACTATTAACTCTAATTCTAGAGGTGGTGCGGAACCTGCTTTTTCAAATATTACATTTGATCTCACACCACCAGATGATTTATTAAATGAAAATGCAATTATTGGTGGAGATTTTGTTGGTTTTACATATAAGGATTGTCAAAAAGAAATAGATATGATAAACAAAGCATTTTATGAATTAATGCTTAAAGGAGATGCTAAGAAACGTCCGTTTGCATACCCAATACCCACATATAATATCCATTCTCGTTTTGATTGGAATAATCCTAATAATGATTTGTTATGGGAAATGGCAGGTAAATATGGTTATCCATACTTTGCAAATTTTTTAAATAGTGATATGAACCCAAGTGATATAAGAAGTATGTGTTGCAGACTTAGTATTAATTTAAAAGAATTATCAAGAAAAAATGGTGGGTTATTTGGTGCAGGAGATTCTACTGGCTCTATTGGTGTAGTTACAATAAATCTGCCAAGAATAGCATATTTAAATAGTAGTAATAAAAAGAAGTTCTATAAAGATTTAGAACGCACTTTAAATATTGCCAAAGATAGTCTTGAAATTAAACGAAAATGGTTACAAGAAAATATTGTTGATAAAAATATGATTCCTGCCTTTTGTACATATGTAGGCACTTTAAAAAATCATTTTAGTACAATTGGTGTAGTTGGTATGAATGAAATGTGTGAAAATTTTTTTGGGAAAGATATTGATATATTAACTTCGCAAGGAAAAGAATTTGCAATTGAAGTTGGTAATTTTATTCGTAATAAACTTATACAATATCAAGAAGAAACTGGCAACCTTTATAATTTTGAAGCCACTCCTGCTGAATCTACATGTTATAGATTGGCAAAAAAAGATCGTGAGGAATTTGATGATATAATTACTAGGGGGACGAAAGAAGCTCCTTATTATACAAATTCTTGTCATATACCAGTTAATAAAGTTAAAAGTATTCATCAAGTATTTGAACATCAAAATGATCTTCAAATTTTATTTACTGGAGGAACGGTAATTCATTCATTTATGAAAGGCGCTATAAGTGGAGAACAAGCAAAAAGTATGGTTAGAACTGTTTGTGAAAAATATAAAGTACCATACATAAGTGTTTCGCCACTAAATAGATATTGTCCTGATCATAATTATATTGAAGATATAGTTGATAATTGCCCTAAATGCAATAAACCAGTTGAGATGTATCAAAGAATTACAGGTTATCTTAGGAAAGTTGAATATTTTAATGATGGTAAAAAATCAGAATTTAAAGATAGGGTACAGTTATAGTTATGAAAATTGCTATTAAAGGTATTTTTCATGAACGTACAGAAGATGCTCCTTTTATTGGAGCATTAATCTGTGCGAATAATTGTAAATTTAATTGTCTTAATTGTTGTAATGAAGAATATAAATCTCTACCTAGTTATTATGTAGAAGACCATCAGATTATTCAAGAAATTAAATCTAATGAATTTAATAAAGGAATTATTCTTTCAGGATTAGAATGGAGTTTACAACATAAAGAAATGTTCAGATTGATAGAATTAGCAAAAGATAATAATTTAGAAGTAATTTTATATACTGGAATGGATTACATTAAATTAATTAAAAAATTTCCTAAGTTATTAAATTATAATATTTATATAAAAACAGGGAGATATATAGAAGAATTGTCAACAAATAATAATATTCAATATGGGATTAAATTAGCAAGTTCAAATCAAAAAATATATAAAATACAGGAAGGAGGAATAAACCATACCTCAATTCGTTCTCTGTAAAAAATCTACTTGTCCTAAAATTGAAACCTGTTATAGATATCGTGCTGTTCCAGATCAAGATCAACTTTATAATGAATTTATAAATTTATGCAACGAAAAAGATGATTATCGTTATTTTATAAGAATCCTGCTTTTATATCTAAATTAATCAC
>DUTM01000006.1 GCA_012842085.1 Mycobacteriales bacterium
CGGCGAAGATAAAGCACTCATCTCCGGCACTATTGATGTTCCTTGCGCCTCTGAACCGGGGAAGCATCATTGCTGGCCTGGAACTGGAAATCGGCGATCCCCGAATGTAAGGCCAAGGCACTGCCCGAAATATAGACGCGTCCGGTTCCCTCTCCGAAACTAAAGTCGGGGGCTTGCCCACTAAACAAAACCGACTGGTTAAACCGGAGGTTCGAGTACTCAACCTGAATATTGGACAGGGGAATATCGGGTGTTGCGTAAGGATAGTCGTCCAGATTCACCAAGAAACCACCAGTTCTTCCAAAAGGCAGTTTCAGCAAGTTAGGGAAGGAGGTGATGGAGACTGACGGCGTGGTGTCTTTTTTGAGCGTTTGGGCAACAGCTTGTGCCATGATGTCTTCCGCATAAGATGAAATTCCGATCTCGGCCGCTCCCAAAGCGACCACCGCGGCAACCGCTATAGCGGTACGACGTATCCAAGTGCGCATAGTTCTATTCTGGTCTATTCCAAGCGGCCTTACTAGCTCTCCCCGTTGCAGAATTGGGTAGAATGGCCACTATTGTTCTCAAAGTCGATAAACATTCGATACTTGGAGGCCTCAAGATGGGAAGGAGAAGATTATGAAACTTCTCCTGTTGACTCCCGCCAAAAGCGCTGACGATGTTTTACCGGCCTTAGGTGTGCTTCCTTATACCCTGCTGGTGCGGCCGCGCGGAATTTCCTCCATTCTCGATACCGACGATGTAGACGCCATCCTAGTAGATGCACGTCATGACCTGAAAGAATGCCGTTCGCTGTGCCGCACGCTCTATACCGTCACCAGCTCCACTCCCCTCGTCGCGGTTGTGAGCGCACCGCACCTAATTGCCGTCAACCCCGAGTGGATGATCGACGACCTTTTCCTGACCACCACAAGCTCCTCCGAACTACACGCCCGACTGCAGTTGATTATTGCGCGTGCCCACAACGCGGCGGACGCCGCCAACGATGGAGTAATTGCCCTCGGCGATTTAACAATCGATGAGAACACTTATGTGGCGCGCATAAAAGGACACCCCCTCGACCTTGCCTATAAAGAATTCGAGTTGCTGAAGTATTTGTCCCAGAATGCTGGCCGCGTATTTTCGCGCTCCCAGCTGCTGCAAGAGGTATGGGGCTACGATTTTGTGGGAGGATCGCGTACTGTCGATGTACACGTAAGACGGTTGCGCGCCAAGCTTGGAACCGAACACGAATCGCTTATCAAGACGGTTCGAAACGTCGGCTACAAAGTTGTGGCGCCTCCCTCTCGTGAGAGGGTGTGACGAAGACTTGTGAGCAACTCGATTACTGTTCCAACGTTAACCGAGGAGATACATGACTGAGGCAGCTGAAACGGAACTTCATTCCGCAGAGGTCCTCCCCAAAGACCTCCGTACCCAGGCTGAACTGGTGTGCGCCGCAGCATACTCCACGGACGGGGTTGAGCCGCTCGCGGAACAGGCGCAGGAACTCATCCAACACGAGTTCACAGATGGGCTGTGGCATAGCTGGATTTTGGATTCGGGAAAGTTGGTGGCCTATGGAAACATCGACGCGCGGCGTATACCCAGCATCGAATGCGTGGTGCATCCGCTTTATCGCCGCCAAGGCTATGGAACCGCGCTGCTAGCTAACCTGCTTTCACATCTTCCCGACGCGGAAGCACAAGTCCCTGATAAGACGATTGCAGATAATCTCGATCCGCGTCCCATGGTGTGGTCGCATGGGGATTTGCCGGCGGCGCAGCGCCTTGCTGAAAAGTTCCAGTTGGAACGCACCCGTGAACTTTTGAAGATGCAATGCGCCACCGAAGACCTCGTTGTTAATCTTCCAGAATTGCCGGCTGGGGTGGAGATTAAAACCTTGGCGGAAGCCGATTCCATGTGGGGTGAGGACACTCTCAATCAGTGGATTGTGGACGTCAACAACGCTGCTTTTGCCTGGCATCCGGAACAATCTGGATGGACTGTGGAGGATGTCAAAGAACACCGCGCAGAAAGCTGGTTTGATCCCCAGGAAGGTTTTGTTGCTGTTGATTCCGAGACGCATGCCTTATTAGGTTTCGGATGGCCCAAAACCCACTACCCACAAGAGGGTGACGAGAAGGCGACGGACGGCCAGCCCATCGCCGGGGAACTGTATTTGGTGGCTGTGGATCCTCTCGCACAGGGGAAGCATATTGGCACGGTTTTGACGTCCTTGGTGCTGCGTCGGTTAGCCGCTCAGGGGATACCCACCCTGCTTCTTTATGTAGAGGGCAATAATGAAGTGGCACTTCAGGTATACGGAAATAGCGGCTTTACAGTAGACCGCTGTGACGTGGCCTATCGTTATAACCCACCCCAAGCGACATAAGATCCCCGCTAACAGAGTTTCACTCGCTGTTTACCCTTCGTCGACCACGGTTTTAACTAGGGGTTATACCGTGAAGGCGTATGAAAACTGTAGCTTCCCCGAAGCGTGCTTCGCGGCGCGCTAATAGACTCCGGATGACAGCTGTGGGAACGGCTCTCATCTGCGGCGTAGCATTATCCAGCTGTGGTGGAAACCCCGCCAATGACAACGGCATCTTGGTGGCGGAGGGGGCCACCTCGCAGCAGAACGCCATTAATTTGTTTGCCGACGTCTTGATTCGCGAACATGGCATCAACCTGGCGTATAACGCCACTGGCTCAGGTGCCGGAGTACAGAAATTCTTAGACGATTTAGTAACCTTCGCGGGCTCGGACTCGCCACTAGACGAAGATGAAGCAATCCAAGCTAAAGAACGCTGTGGTGGCAACGAAGCCTGGCACCTACCGCTTGTGGTCGGACCAGTCGCTATTGCTTACAACCTTCCCGGCGTTGACGGTCTCGTCCTGACGCCTGAAGCTTTGGCGCAGGTCTTTACCGGAAAAATTATGAAGTGGAACCATCCCACTTTGAAGAAACTAAATCCGGGCAAGCATCTTCCAGACGAAACCATTAACGTGGTTTACCGTTCTGACAAGTCCGGTACCACCGATAATGTCCAAAAATTCTTGACCTACACCGCGCCCAAGAACTGGGGAGATGAGCGAACCGGCAAGGTCTGGCACGGTACCGGCAACGGTGCGCAAGGTTCCGCTGGTGTGGCCGGCGGTGTAATGGGTAACAAATACTCCATCACCTATGTCGAGGGTGGTTACGCCAAAGACATGCAAACTGTGCAGCTCGACTTTGGTGCAGGACCTGTTCCGCTCAACGATAAAACCGCCGGGCGTGCTCTCGACTTCATTAAGTTTGAGAAACCAGGCAGCAAGGATCTTGTGGTAGACACGGAAGCTCTCTACAAACTGGCCAAGCCGGGCGCCTACCCCTTCCTGCTGACCACCTACGAAATTTTTTGTTCAGCCGGATACAACAAAGCAACTACGAAACGGCTTCACACATTCTTCTATAGCGCATTAACCGAGGGACAAGAGATTGTCGCCACGAATGGCTTCATTCCGCTTCCCGAAAGTTACCGTCAGACGTTGCTTAAGACGGTAAACACACTGATGCCGAACTCCTCACCCACAAAGAAGGCAGCTAATGGCTAGTGCAGTCCAACGCCAGGACAAAGCGTTCGCTGGCGTTATGAAGGGTTCAGCAATTTTCATTGTCGCGCTCGTCGCGTCCATCGGTATCTTTCTCCTCTGGAGTGCAATCCCCTCACTGCGGGAAAACACCGTGAACTTCTTCACTTATGACGGTGTGTGGCAAACCGATGAAGCCGGAGAGATGAAGTTCGGTATACCGAACCTCTTCTGGACAACTATGGTTGTCTCTCTGGTAGCGCTTCTCTTCGCGTTACCAGTGGCAATGGGAATTTCGCTAGCCCTCTCGTTCTACTTCCCGAAGAAGCTTGCGAAACCATTAACCTACATGGTTGAGCTTCTCGCGGCCGTACCCTCCATCGTTTACGGTATCTGGGGCGCCGGTATTCTCGGCCCCACCTTGGGGCCACTGTTCCAGTGGATATCTGACAACATCGGACCTTATATCCCATTCCTGCGATCCGAGCCTGGTGACCCACCATTGGGAACTGCGCGAACAGTACTCACCGGTGCGATCGTGCTTGCGATCATGATCCTTCCGATCATTACCGCCACCGCTCGCGAGGTGTATTCGCAGACTCCTAAGGGGCATATCGAGGCCGCACTTGGTCTCGGTGCTACCCGCTGGGAAGTTATGAAACTCGCGGTGTTGCCCTTCGGGCGCTCCGGTTTGATCTCCGGCGCGATGCTGGGGCTGGGACGTGCGCTCGGTGAAACCATGGCACTCTTCATGGTGATTGCAGGCGGGGTCTTTGAAGGCAGCCTCTTTGATGCTGGTACCACCTTCGCGACGTTGATCGCCCAGAGTGCGGCAGAGTTTAAGGGGCCGCTCTCCACCGGTGCTTATATTGCAGCCGGCCTGGTCCTTTTCGTACTCACCTTCATCGTCAACTCCATCGCCCGTGTGGCTATCGCAAGGAAGGCGAAGTAGATATGAGCGAATTGAAATTTGCCCAAGTCTCGAACCGACGCAAAGCGAAAGACATCACGGCCACAGTACTCATGTGGATTGCGGTGGCAATTGCCATCATCCCTCTGCTCTGGGTCCTCATTAACGTCGTTGTTAAAGGTTTCCCCTCCATTGTGGACTTCTCCTGGTGGAACAACGGTGACCTTGGTTATCCCCCAGAAGAAAAGGGTATTGGACACGCCATCGTAGGTACTATCCTGCAGGTGCTAGTGTGCTCTATTATCTCCATCCCACTAAGTATCGCCATCGGCGTTTACCTGGTGGAATATGGTGCGAGAGGACCGCTCGGAAAAGCCACCTCCTTCATGGTGGACATTCTTTCCGGTGTTCCCTCCATTGTTGCGGCACTCTTCATCTACGCAGTCTGGATCAGTATTCTCGGTTTCGACCGATCCGGTTTTGCGGTGACCCTTTCTCTCATCTTGCTCATGATCCCGGTGATTGTGCGTAACACGGAGGAGATGCTGAAGGTCGTTCCGCAAGATCTCCGCGAAGCCTCCTACGCCTTGGGCGTACCCAAGTGGAAGACCATCGTTAAGATTGTTCTCCCCACCGCCGCCTCCGGCATTATCTCCGGCACGATGCTCGCAATAGCCCGTGTCATGGGTGAGTCCGCGCCGGTCATTATTCTGGTCGGCTCCACTCGCGCCTTCAACTGGAACCTCTTTAAGAATCCGCAGAACTCCCTCACCCTTTACATGTATGACGCCTTCCGCGTCACTGCAGACTACGCCAGCAGCGCAGCTCTCTGGGGTAGTGCCCTAACCCTTATTCTGCTGATTGCTCTACTTAACGTCGTGGCACGCCTTGCGGCCACCAAACTGCGGCCGAAAGGAATTTAGCCATGGCAAAAGAAATCGAGATGAAAAACGTAGATATCTTCTACGGTGACTTTCACGCCGTGCAGAATATCTCGTTGACGGTTCCTCCCAAATCCATCATGGCGTTTATTGGTCCCTCTGGTTGTGGTAAATCGACTGTGCTGCGGAGCATTAACCGCATGCACGAGGTCGCTCCGGGGGCATACATCAAAGGCCAAATTCTTCTTGACGGCAAAGATGTTTATGCACCAGATGTCGATCCGGTAGCCCTACGCTGCACCATCGGTATGGTTTTCCAACGCGCCAACCCATTCCCCACCATGTCCATTGGAGACAACGTTGTGGCTGGTTTGGAGCTCAAAGGCAAACTTAGCAAGAGCAAAAAAGAAGAAGTTATTGAGAAGTCCCTCCGCTCCGCCAACCTGTGGGAAGAAGTGAAAGACCGTCTGGACAAGCCCGGCGGTGCCCTTTCCGGTGGCCAGCAGCAGCGTCTCTGCATTGCTCGTGCCATTGCGGTCGAGCCGGAAGTACTGCTGATGGACGAGCCCTGTTCTGCTCTCGACCCGATCTCCACGCTGGCGATTGAGGAACTGATGCAAGAGCTGAAGAAGGACTACACCATCGTCATCGTGACCCACAACATGCAGCAGGCTGCTCGTGTGTCTGATGAAACTGCCTTCTTCAACTTGGAGAAAACCGGAATGCCGGGTCAGCTAGTGGAAGTCAACCCCACCAGCAAGATCTTCTCCAACCCGGATAAGAAGGAAACGGAAGACTACATCTCCGGCCGTTTCGGCTAGAAAACCAAGCACCAGTTCGACTGGTCTCATCCAGTCCACAACTTTATAAAGCTACGAGAGAAGCCCAACGTTTCCACGTTGGGCTTCTCAATCATTTAATTATATTTACCGCGATAGAGGAGATTTGAGGAGATTCAGTTTTAGGGGTGCCACTACCCAGAAAGGTCAGCTGGACACTAAAAGTGTTATTTAGTTGCGTTTATCCAGTTGACTAGATCGACCACAGAATGGCTTCACCGGTGACCAAGTAGATGGCGCGTTGTGCAGCTTCCACCGAGTAGTCGCCGAAGCTGTCATACGAGTGAGCTAGTATGACCAGGTCGGCGGCCTCTGCGGGGGTGAGGGGGCAATCCTCTCTCTGCACATATTCATCCACTTGGGTGCGTAGTTCGGCCATCTGCGAATGTTTCTTGGCGATCTTCTGTGCTTTTCTGACATCCAGATCCTTCAGAACCTTAGCGGTCTTGTGACCTTCATGAATGGCAAATTCTGCCATCTCTTGCACCATCCCCAACGCTGGTTGAGGAAGGAGTACTTGGGACGCCGTGCGGGCGCGGGCAATGTCGGCAATGCGAAGGGAGATGATGGCCATCCGGCGCACGTCAGAAAGAGTGTTCATGGAAGAAACGACGCGGCGCAGATCTCCCGCTACAGGATTTTGAAGTGCCAGGAGTTCGAAAGCTTGCTGGTCCAACTCATTGGTTTCAGTAGCGAATTGGTCGCTGAAGCTGATAACCCGCTCGGCGGCGGAGATGTCGGTACCTAAAAGTGCCTCTGTTGCCAGCTCCAAGTTCTCAGTGGCGTTCTTCACCAAACTGAGGAGGCTGTGCATGAGGTCATCAAGTTGTTCCTGGTAAGCAGTTCTCATACTTTGATGATACTAAAATTGCAGGTAGAAAGGTGTTTCAAAGTTAAAGTTGAAGTGAATTTGCGTTAACAAAGTTTATCCACCGGAATGAAGTGCGTGGTCATCGACTATGACCCCATCCTGCTCCGGATCATCCAACCAACCATCAGGTAAATGCACCTTTGCAGTTGCGGACCCCTGACGCCCCCGCGGAGCATCCGGATTTACCGGCTGAGCAGTACTTTCACGGTAAGGTTTCAGAAGCGCTGCCACGTCCGACACCGTCACCACCCGCGAAAGTTGACGGCGCAGTTCGCCCCCTGCCGGGTACCCATGCAAATACCAGGCGATATGTTTTCGCAAATCCCGACAGCCCCGCTGTTCACCATGGAACTCCGCCAAAAGCTCTGCGTGACGAAGCATGATCTGGGCGACCTCTCCCATCGTGGGTGGAGGAGCGACCTCCTCACCTGCCAACGCCTGGTGAATTTGGGCAAAAAGCCACGGACGCCCCAAACAACCACGCCCGATCACCACCCCATCGCAACCAGTCTGCTCCATCATGTCGACCGCATCTTGGGCCGCAAAAATATCCCCATTCCCCAGTACCGGAATATCGGTGACGTGCTCTTTAAGCTGCGCAATACTATCCCAATCAGCATGCCCGGAATAGCGCTCAGCTGCAGTTCGGCCGTGTAGCGCCACTGCGGCGGCACCCTCCTCTTCCGCTATTTTCCCCGCATCCAAAAAAGTTAAATGAGCGTCGTCAATGCCTTTCCGGAATTTCACGGTGACGGGAATGTCGGTCCCCGCAGTCGCTTTCACTGCGGCCCGCACAATGCTGCGGTAAAGCCGGCGTTTATAGGGCAGCGCGGAGCCGCCACCCTTGCGGGTCACTTTCGGCACAGGGCAACCAAAATTCATATCGATATGGTCTGCCATATCGCGGTCAACAATCATTTTGGCAGCCGCATATGTCCATTTCGGATCCACTGTGTAAAGCTGCATGCTGCGCGGATGTTCACTGGGATGGAACCGCATCATCCGCAACGTGGATTCGTTTTCTTCCACCAGGGCGCGCGCGGTCACCATCTCGTTCACATACAAACCGGAAACACTGCCCACCCGCGCTTGCTCCTGTTCACGGCACAAGATTCGGAAGGCAGCATTCGTCACCCCCGCCATGGGCGCCAAAATAACGGGGGATTCCAAGTTCAGTGAACCAATCTGCACACTTCTATTTGACCTGTAATAGGCTGTAAATCGCAAATAGGTGACGATAACCAAGTGAGGAACCGTTGGTCGAAAACGTGGGCGAATTCTTAGCGGACGCCGAGGAGCGCGCTCAGTGGCAACAGAAAGCCCAGCCAGCCGAAGTGGTGCTGCGGCATGTTAGACCCGGCTCCCGCATTATTGTTCCTTGCCAAATGGGTGAGCCGGCGATGCTTCTAGATGCTATTGATGCGGCGGGCGACACCTTCCAGGATGTTGAAATTCATTGGACCGACCCGTTCAGTACGCGGCCCTTCCAGCGTGGCGCCTATCCCGGAAAACTCACGCACGTTAACTATTTTTTGGGCCCCGGATCCCGCGCATCATTCTGGGACGGGCATTCGGAGCTTATTCCGGTAGACTTCTCACGCATCCCAGCAGTGCTATCTGACCAGGTAAAACCCACACTTGGCCTGTGCACAGTATCTCTACCCGATAAACACGGATACGTTTCGCTCGGAACCAATGCCGACTATGTAGCGGATTTTCTGCCCCGCATTCCCTTCGTTGCCGAAATGAACCCCCGCATGCCGCACACCTATGGAGCCACCCGGGTGCCACTCCACAGTTTCGCGGCCTGGTGCTACAGCGAAAAGAAACTCCCCACCCTGAAGCCACGTGCCGCTACCGATGTCGATGAGCGCATCGCGACCTTGGTCTCCGACGACATACCGGACCGTGCATGTCTCCAAATCGGGGTGGGTAAAATCCCGAACGCGATTCTCCACCACTTGGTTGACCACGAAGATTTGGGGCTTCATTCGGAGGCGATGTCCGACGGCACCATGTTTCTAGCAGAAAAAGGGGTGTTGACGGGGCGGTTTAAGCGACGCCACCCGGGGAAACATGTCGCCACATTTGCTACCGGCTCCGCCAAGTTCCTGAAATGGCTGCACCATAACCCGGACGTTGAATTCTGCTCCGTCTCGGAAACCAACAACCCCAAACTCATCGCTCATGAAGAAAACATGTGTGCGATTAACGCCACCAGTGAAGTGAACCTACTGGGGGAGTGCTGCTCCGAAACCATTAAAGGCCGCTATTACTCCTCCGCAGGTGGGCAAGCAGATTTCAGCCTTGCAGCGCTCTGGTCGGACGGTGGCAGGGGATATATTGTGACACCCTCCTTAGCCACTGATGGCAGCAGCCGCATCGTTACCCACAGCAGCCCCGGAAACGTCGTCACCACCACCAAAAACCTGGTGGACAATGTGGTGACGGAGTGGGGAATAGCGCGCTTGCGCGGGAAAACCGTAGCGGCACGGGCGCGGGCGTTGATCGAGATCGCCCACCCTAGTGTGCGGGAACAATTAGCGCGGGAGGCGCATGCCGCAGGATACCTGCACGACCGTTAAAACACTTGCCACTAGGTAATTTGGGCTGCGGATGGCAGAATATCGGGCATGAAAGCAATCGTAACCGTAACTGGAGTCGACCACACCGGCATTGTGGGGGCAGTCGCCAATGCTCTGGCCGAACTCGACACCAATATTTTGAACATGTCCCAGACCCTCATGGATAACTACTTCACCATGATTCTGCAGTGCGAATTCGACGAAAAAGAACGCCCCATTTCCCTCATCCAAGAACGGCTGAATGAGGTGGCGGAGGAACAACGCCTCGATATTCGCATGCAGTCAGAGGCCATCTTTGACGCCATGCACCGACTCTAGGGGCCAGCCATGAGTATGGACACCACCGAAAACATTCTCGAAACTATCCGGATGATCGAGGAACAGAAACTCGACATCCGCACCGTCACCATGGGTATTTCGCTGCTGGGCTGCGCAGATTCGGATAGTGCCCGGTGTCGCCAAAAAATCTACGACACCGTCACCACCCGCGCCCAAAAGCTCGTGGAAGTATGCGAAGCAATAGAGTGTGAACTGGGCATACCCATCGTCAACAAACGAATCTCCGTCACCCCGATTGCTTTGGTGGCAGGTGCCACCGACGACGGCGACTATGTGGACTTTGCCCGCAGCCTAGATGCAGCTGCCCGGGAAGTGGGCGTGAACTTTATTGGAGGGTTTTCGGCACTAGTGGAAAAAGGCTCCACCGACGCCGACCTGAAACTGATTCGCTCCATTCCGGAAGCCCTGGCCACCACCGAAATGGTGTGCTCCTCCGTCAATATCGGCTCCACCAGAGCGGGCATCAACATGTCTGCGGTGGGACGCATGGGGGAGGTTGTGAAAGAGGCAGCCGAGCTGACCGCTGACGACGATGGACTCGGGGCAGCAAAGTTAGTTGTTTTTGCGAATGCCGTGGGGGACAACCCCTTTATGGCTGGCGCATTCCATGGCGTTGCCGAACCGGACTGCGTGGTTTCTGTGGGGGTTTCGGGGCCCGGCGTTATTAAACGCGCCCTCGAATCCCACCCCGACGCAAGCTTCGGGCAGGCGGCATCCGTCATTAAAACCGCAGCCTTCAAAATTACCCGAGTGGGACAACTAGTGGGACGCATCGCTTCTGAGCGCCTCGGTGTGCCCTTTGGCATTGTGGATCTTTCCCTCGCCCCGACCGCCGCTGTGGGCGACTCGGTGGCCCGGATTCTGGAGGAACTAGGCGTGGAGCGCGTCGGCGCCCATGGCACTACTGCCGCATTAGCTCTGCTCAACGATGCTGTTAAAAAAGGCGGGCTCATGGCCTGCAGCCATGTGGGTGGCCTCTCCGGCTCCTTCATCCTGGTTTCTGAAGACATTGGCATGATCGAAGCCGCCGAAATGGGCGCCATCAACCTCAGCAAACTGGAGGCGATGACGGCGATCTGCTCGGTGGGACTCGACATGGTGGCAGTACCTGGTGATACCCCAGCGGAAAGCCTGGCCGGCATGATCGCCGACGAGGCGGCCATTGGCATTATGAACTCCAAAACTACAGCAGTGCGCGTCATTCCTGTCCCTGGAATGGATGTGGGTGACGAAGTGGAGTTCGGTGGACTGTTGGGACGCGCCCCCATTATGGAAGTGTCCCCCTACTCGTCTGCGGCACTCATCAACCGCGGTGGACGACTCCCCGCACCCGTCCACGGTTTCAAAAACTAGCGGCGCCACACCCCAGCTGTAGCCGAGCTACAGTCCGCCCGGGTAACCCATCTGCCGCCACGCTTCAAACACGGCAATCGCAGCAGTGTTCGCCAAATTCATGGAGCGCCGACTCGGCAGCATGGGAACCCGCACCACCTCCGTCACCCGCGGATCGGAAAGCTCCGCATCCGTCAACCCCGACGGCTCCGGGCCAAAAAGCAGCACATCCCCCGGCCGGTAGTCGACCTCCCCGAAATGCCGCTGCCCACGGGCAGAAAACGCAAAAACTCGCCCGGCTGCGCGGCTCGCATTCTCTGGCATCGCCTGGGCAGCTGCCGAATCCGGCCCGCCGGTGAGCGCCGCAAGCGCCGCATCCAGATTCTGGTGGGTAAAAACGTGCGCCATGTCGTGGTAATCCAGACCCGCCCGGTGCAGGTGCTTGTCTTCCAGATCGAAACCCAAAGGCCCAGCAAGGTGCAGCTCACAGCCAGTGACAGCGGACGTGCGGATCGCATTCCCAGTATTCGGGGGAATACAGGGGCGGGCAAAAAGAATTCGAACATTAGCGCCAGACATAGCCCCATTCTGTCACTACGCAGAAACAAGATGCACACCAGATGTGGAATACTGAACACGTGACTGCTCTGAAACTTGATGGAATTAAGTATCGTGATGAAATTTTTGAGGACCTCGCCCAGCGCGTAGCCGTCCTCCGAGACCGTGGCATTGTGCCCGGCCTGGCCACTGTGCTGGTCGGTGACGATCCCGCATCCCACTCTTACGTGCGCATGAAGCACAAGGATTGCGAAAAGATTGGTGTCCGCTCCATCCGCAAGGATCTTCCCGCCGACACCACGCAGGAAGAACTCGAAAAGGTCATCGACGAACTCAACAATGACCCCGCCTGCACCGGCTATATTGTGCAGCTGCCCCTCCCCAAACACCTCAACGAGAACCGCATTTTGGGACTCATTGACCCCGCCAAAGATGCAGACGGTCTCCACCCAGTTAACCTGGGCAAACTGGTGCTCATGGAGGATGCTCCGCTGCCCTGTACCCCCAACGGATGCATTGGTTTGCTGCGTCGCTACGGGGTGGAACTGCAAGGCGCGAAAGTCTGCATCATCGGACGCGGCGTGACGGTGGGACGTCCCCTGGGACTCATGCTCACCCGCCGCAGCGAAAACTGCACCGTCACCCTCTGCCACACTGGCACCAAGGACCTGGTGGCCGAAACTAAAGACGCAGACATTGTGGTGGCGGCAGCTGGCCAACCCCACATGGTTACCGCTGACATGATTAAAGAGGGCGCCGCTCTGCTAGATGTGGGTGTTTCCCGCGTTGACGGCAAATTGACTGGCGACCTGCACCCCGACGTGTGGGAAAAGGCGGGCTACGTTTCCCCCAACCCGGGTGGCGTCGGTCCGCTTACCCGCGCCTACCTGGTGTCCAACGTGGTGGACCGCTGCGAGCGTATGCTGGCAGCTGAGGAAGCCAAGTAGCACTAGCGTCTAGGAATTCACAAAATGTCTGAAGACCGTTACCCGCGCCGGGCACAACGCCCCCCACACCGCATGCCGCGCTATCGCGATCTTTCCGAAAGCCCTAGCGAGCAGCGGCGCAACGGGGAGCAACCCCCCTCTGCGGAGACTCCCTACCAGCAGCAACCCCCACATATGGGGGTGCGTGAGGAACGGCCTCAGAACGCACCCTACGCCAAGGGTGCGCCCTTCCCGGGAACCTTTTTGGACGACAAACCCCAGTTGGTGAACCCGGCCTACCCGGCAGTGCCCGCACCGATGGGGCGTCTGGAAAGCCCCGACGACGTGGTGGAGCTGGTTGACCTCGAACGCTACGGTGTTGCCGCCACCGGCTGGAAGCCTTTCTGGCACTGGTTTGCCGGAATTTTTCGGCACGACCGCGCCTGGTGGCGCCGCCAAATACCGTTCCTGATGGTGGCCGCTTTACTAGTGGTGGCGGCTGTCTTTATTGCCTTGGATCACTGGCGCCGCGGAGTCCTTATCTTGGGGACGACGGCGCTGTTCACAGCAGCACTGCGGGCGTTCCTTCCCCCAGAATATGTGGAGATGCTGGAGGTTAGATCCCGGCATTTCGATGTGCTGTTTTTGTTGACGGTGGGATCAATTCTGCTGTTCCTCGTCATCACAGTGCCGGCCTAACTACCGTGCTGGTTTAACAACAGCACCGGCACAAGGCACGAACCTAAACGTTGACGCGGTCGTCGGCTTCCGCCAGCGCCATTGTTTTGCGCAAAATCTCGGCAGTCTGGTCGGCTTCCGCCAGGAACCCGTCGTGGCCCTTCAACGAATGGATCATATCGACGCCATCGCAATTGGGCAGGTTGTTGGCAATCTCCTCAATCTGCCGCAGTGGATAGAGACGATCCGTGTCCACTGCACAAATTACTGCCGGAACTGGGCAATTCTGGAGCACATGCTGCAGGCCACCGCGATCGCGACCAATGTCGTGGCGGTTGAGGGCATCTGTCAACAACACATAGCAGCAGGCGTCGAAGCGAGCAATCAGCTTGGATGCCTGATGGTCCAGGTAGCTTTGCACCGAGTAGCGCCCCTGCATACTAAGATCCTCGCCAATGGGGTCTTCACCCGGGGCGGGGCGGTTTCCGAAACGGGAATCCAACTCGTATTCGGAACGGTACGACAGGTGTGCAATACGGCGCGCAATACCAAGCCCCATGACGGGCTCGCGGCCGGTGCCATGGTAGCCGCCCTGCTGCCAAGCAGGGTCAGAGGTAATCGCCAAAATCTGGGTGGTTTGCCAACCAATTTGGTCCGCCGATGCGCGCGAACCCACAGCCAGCACGCCCGCAGAAGCCACCCGCTCGGGATACATGATCATCCACTCGAGTGTGCGGGCACCGCCCATGGAGCCTCCCAGAATGGAGGCGAAGCGCTCAATACCCAGAATGTCAGCCAGTTTCGCTTCCGCACGCACCATGTCGCGAATAGAAATGGCGGGGAAACGCGCACCCCAATAGTGCCCATCGGGGTGAAGGGAGGAGGGGCCGGTGGTGCCACGGCAGCCTCCCAGAGTGTTCGTGCAGATAACGAACCACTTGTTGGTGTCGATGGGGCAATCGGGACCAACCATTCCAGGCCACCAGCCCGGTGTGGGGTGGGTAGCATCCTGGGGGCCAACAACGTGGGAGTCGCCAGTCAAGGCATGTTCGATGAGCACCACGTTCGACGCGTCCTCATTGAGGGTGCCCCAGCATTGGAGAGCAATAGTTACCTGCGGCAGAACCACCCCGGAGTCGAGGGGAAGATCCCCAATACGGACATATCCCATGGTGCCGTCACCTGGTGGTAAAAGTCGCTGTGGATCTGGTGTTGACATCCCTCGCCTCCTTTCGGGGTGTTTCTTACATTGGTTTTAGCCTACTTGAGTGCACGCAGAGCTTCGAAGCCACGCTCCAGGTCGGCGATAATGTCTTCCACATTTTCGATACCGAGCGACAGGCGCACAGTGGCATCGGTGATGCCGGCGCGTTTCTTGGCTTCATCACTGAGCTGCGAGTGGGTGGTGGAACCGGAGTGGTTCACCAGGGATCGAGTGTCACCCAAGTTGGTGAGGTTGGTGTGCAGTTTCAGCGCATCAATAAAAGCCCACGCTTCTTTAGTGGAGCCCTTGACGTCGAACGCCACAACCGCACCCGGTCCCTTGGGGCAGATCTTCTTGTGGTTTTCATACCAGGGGGAGGACGGCAGACCAGCGAAGTTAACATGCTCCACCAGGTCTTGCTTCTCTAGCCATTCCGCCACAATTTGAGCGTTCTCCACATGGCGATCCATGCGCAGAGCCAAAGTCTCCAAACCCTGGGCAATGAGCCAAGCGTTGAACGGGGAAATAGCTCCACCCGTGTCACGCATGAAGCAGGTACGCACCTTGAGGGCGAATGCGGCCGGGCCGGCTTCGCTAAACACAAAGCCGTGGTAGGCGGGCTCAGGGCGGGAAAGACCCGGGAAGATCGGTTCCCCGTCACGTTCCACAGTCCAGTCAAAGTTGCCGCCGTCAATTACTGCACCAGCCATCGCGGTGCCGTGTCCACCCAAGTATTTGGTGGCGGATTCGACCACGATGTTGGCACCCATTTCGAGCGGACGGGTGATGTAGGGGGTAGCCATCGTGTTGTCGATAACTAGCGGCAGCTGGTTGCGGTGGGCTACCTCGGCGATCGCCGGAATGTCCATGACGTCGTTGGCGGGGTTGGAAATGGTTTCGCCGTAGAGCATCTTGGTTTTCGGGGTGATGGCAGCTTCCCAGGAGGCCGGATCGTCCGGATCCTCAACGTAGATCACATTGAGCCCCATCTTGGGGAGGGTGTGACGGAAGAGGGTCTCGGTTCCACCGTAGAGGCGGGGGCTGGAGACAATTTCGTCACCCGCAGCAGCAATAGTTTCTACAGTGGCGAGAATAGCGGCCATGCCGGAGGAGAACATCACACTAGCCACGCCGCCTTCAAGGGAGGCCAGACGCTCTTCCAGCATGTCGTTGGTGGGGTTGTTGAGGCGCGTGTAGATATGACCGCCGCGTTTCAGCTCAAAACGGTCGTGTCCATCTTGGCAGTCTTCAAAAGCGAAAGCGGTGGTCATGTGGAGTGGCATGGCGCGGGAACCGTACTCAGAGTCGATGGGTTGGCCGGCATGCACAGCACGGGTGTCGAATGCCCAATTTGAGCAATCACTATTGTCATACTTGAACTCCATGCTTGGATACTCCTTTATGTGTCATCTTCAGGCATTGAATGTGGAGATGGGATTCTTGTTACTCATCCAGTCTAGTCGAAAGCCGCAAGACCCTATCCTCCAGCTTCCTCTGTTCTATTTTGTATACAAAATCTACTGCTTGGCTGTTTCAAAAGCTAGAGTGCAGCTCCTCTAATTCCTGTGCTGTGGGAGAACATGTGCAGGAATTCGCGAATAATGGCTGTTTGGTTGACAATAGGGGCATGGAGCGACGTTGGTTTCGTCCCAGCACGTGGGAACAAAGTTGGAAGGCATTCACCGTTGTTTTGGCGGCGGGTTTCTTCACCCTCTTGGATGTGTCCATCGTCAACGTCGCACTTCCCTCCATTGAGCAGTCGCTAAACGCCACCGAAAGCCAGTTTCAATGGATCGTTGCGGGATACTCGCTGGCCTTCGGCCTGGTGCTGGTGCCGGCAGGCCGCCTGGGCGATGTGTTCGGGCGAAGACCTGCCTTTATAGCGGGCGTTATTGCCTTCGGGGTGACGTCGCTTGCCTGCGGTGTGGTTCCGAATGCCGAGCTGCTGGTTGTGATGCGCCTGCTCCAGGGAGCAGCAGCTGCCATCATTAACCCCCAAATTTTGGGATTCATCCAGCAATTGTTTGCCGGAAGGCAACGCGGCCGCGCTTTTGGGCTGTTCGGGATGACCATCGGGATCGCCACGTCGATTGGACCACTCTTGGGCGGCATCCTTATTGGTGTTTTTGGTTCTGCTGAAGGCTGGCGTGCTGTTTTCTTGGTGAACGTTCCGGTATGTATAGCGGTGGCAATCTACGCTAAAAAACTGCTGCCGGCACCCTCTCCCCGCACCCCGGGTACACCTCTTGGTTTGGATAGTGTCGGGCTAATAATCATGGCCGCCGCAGTGCTGGCCGGAATGCTGCCCTTTATTTTGGCTACCGACAGCCGGTTCGGGTTGGAGCAAGCACCCTGGTGGCTTCTCGCCGTTGCGGTGGCGGTAGCTGTAGTTTTCACCGTCTGGGAGATTGCCCGTGACAAGCGTGGCTACCCGGTCGTGGTACCGCGTGCATTGATGCGCAATTCCCGCTTCGTTTTCGGCACCATGGTGAGCACCGCTTGGTTCGCGGGATGGTCCGGCATGTTCATTGTGCTCACCCTTTTCCTGCAGCAGGGGCTGGGGTTGGCGCCCTGGATGGCAGGAGCACTCCAAATACCGATCGCTATCTCCAACGCCGTTGGTGCCAACCGCTCTGGTTTGTGGGTGGCTGACCACGGTCGCAAAGTTGTGGTTTTTGGCATCTTTACCGCCATGGTGGGGCTCACCTGTATGGTGCTCTCGGCCCAGTTTTTGCCCACTGCAGCAATCCCCTGGGGTATCGCGGCAGCCGGTTTCATTACCGGGTTCGGAGCAGGCTGCTCCATCAGCCCCAACCAGACACTCACCTTGGCAGAAGTGCCCGTCGAGCGGGGTGGTACAGCCGGTGGTGTTTTGCAAACGATGCAGCGTGTCGGAAGTTCCATCGGGATTGCGGCAGAGACACTGGTCTTCTTTGCGGTCCTTTCCTGGGGTGCGAACAGGAGTACTGGAACCCTTCCGCACCTGGAACGCTACACAAATGGGTTTAGCCTTGCGCTCGTTTTCGTCATCGCTATGTTGGCCATCTCGCTCGTTGTTTCGCTGGTGGATTACTTCCGCCAGAAGGGCGTGACGGGGGATGCTGAGATCCAGATCGTCAAAGCTTCCTAAAATCTTTAAAAGTGCTGTAGGACAGCACTATTTGCGCGCCAATTGAGTCTTTTTCAAAGCTTTTGCAGCGCGTCCCTAATTTTCCGTTACCGGAAAAGGGCCTGCAACCAGTAGCATGGGAGGAGAAAAGCGGGAAAACCACAGTTCCCAAACCCATTCTGAACGCTGATAGTGCGCATTGGACGCGCCTTTTCCACGCGCCCACATGAAGGAGAATTAATGTCGAAAATCTTCGTCGAAGGTACTGTTGCAGAGCTCGATGGCGACGAAATGACCCGCGTCATCTGGCAGGACATTCGTGACCAGCTAATCCTCCCTTACCTGGATATCAACCTGGACTACTACGATCTCAGTATCGAAAAACGCGACGCTACCGACGACCAGATCACCGTTGATGCTGCCAACGCCATTAAAAAGCACGGTGTCGGCGTTAAATGCGCCACCATCACCCCCGACGAAGCCCGCGTCAAGGAATTCAACCTCAAGGAAATGTGGCGCTCCCCGAACGGCACCATCCGCAATATTTTGGGTGGCACCATTTTCCGCGCCCCGATCATCATGTCCAATGTGCCGCGGCTAGTTCCCGGATGGAAGAAACCCATCATCATTGGCCGTCACGCTTTCGGCGACCAGTACAAGGCCACCGACTTCAAAGTCCCTGGCGCAGGTACCATCACCATCAGCTACCAGCCGGAAGATGGCTCCGAGCCGATCCAGCACGAGATCGTGAAGGTTCCCGAAGGCGGCGGCGTCGCCATGGGCATGTACAACTTCAACAAATCCATTGAAGACTTCGCCCGCGCCACCTTCAACTACGGCCTGGATATGAACTACCCGGTATACCTATCCACCAAGAACACCATCCTCAAAGCCTACGATGGCCAGTTCAAGGACATTTTCCAGCGCATCTACGACGAAGAGTTCAAAGACAAGTTCGAAGCAGCTGGTCTCCACTACGAACACCGTCTCATCGACGACATGGTTGCTGCCGCCCTCAAGTGGGAAGGTGGCTACGTGTGGGCCTGCAAGAACTACGACGGCGACGTCCAGTCCGACACTGTTGCCCAAGGTTTCGGCTCCCTCGGCCTCATGACCTCCGTTCTTCTCACCCCGGACGGAAAGACCTGTGAAGCAGAAGCTGCCCACGGCACCGTCACCCGCCACTTCCGCCAGCACCAGCTCGGCAACCCCACCTCCACCAACCCCATCGCCAGCATTTTCGCCTGGACCCGGGGTCTGGCGCACCGTGGCAAGCTGGACGGAAACCAGGAGCTCATCAAGTTCTCCGACACCCTCGAGGACGTTATCGTCCGCACTGTTGAAGGCGGAAAGATGACCAAGGACCTCGCCATGTTGGTGGGCGACGACCAGGAATGGCTCACCACTGAGCAGTTCATGGAAACCCTCATCGACAACCTGGGCCGCGAACTCGCCCAGTAAGCACACGGCAACGGCAAGCCGCCCGGAGGGGAAAGGGAAGCATTGCGGTGGGAACAAAAACCACTCACTCAGTACCTTTAGCGATTACCGCGCTCATTCTGGGCGGCATTGCTACTGCTTGTACCGAATCCACCATTGTTGGCCTGCTGCCCGAAATCGGCCGCAGTCTGGGAGTGGTGGAGGAGTCCCAACTAAGTTTCGCCATCACCCTCTATATGGTGGGTGTGGTGGTTGGCGCACCGATTTTCACTGTGGTTTTGGTGCGCATGAATCGCAAACGCCTCCTCCTTACTGCCGTCACCACCCAAGTGGTGGGCAACCTTCTCACCGTTTTCGCACCCAGTTTTGGGCTGTTAATGGTGGGGCGTTTTATTTCCGGACTCCCGCACGGAGCTATTTACGGGTTGATGGCGCTGGTGGGGGCTTACATGGCGCCGCCGGGGAAAGTGGGGCGGACTGTTTCCCTCACCTTCCTGGGTGCCCCCATCGCTAACCTGGCGATGGTGCCGCTCATGACTTTCGTGGGCCAGAGTTTTGGACACGGGGTGGCTTTCGCAGTTGTCGCACTAATGGGGGGCATCGCCATCACTGCCATGTTGGCCTGGCTTCCCGAAATGCGTGACCTGCGCCCCACGAACCCGCGCCAAGAAATGGGTGTTTTCAAAAACCGTCAAGTGATGCTCACCCTGCTTGCCGGACTGGTCGGCTTTGTGGGGCTCTACGGTTTCTTAAGCTACATGGCGCTTTCTATGGAGCGGATTGCGGGACTTGACCCCAGCTTTATGCCGTTCGTCATGATGACCACGGGCTTCGGCGCCCTTACCGGTGTGATGGTGAACGGCCAGCTTTCGGACCGTTTCCCAGAAGGATCCTTGCCAGCTGTGATTCTTGGGTTTGCGATTGTTCTGGCGCTGGCGCCCGCCATGATGCAAACCATCCCCACGGCGTTCGTGGAGGTTTTCCTGGTCGCGATGTTCGGCTCGGGTGCTTTCCCACAAGCAATGCAGGTGCGGCTCATCAACCATGCGGGGGACGCCCAAAATTTCGCAGCCTCCCTCAACCACGCAGCATTGTGCTTGTCGAACAGTTTCGGCTCAATAATCTCCAGCATGATTGTGGGCGCGGGGATCGGAGGTTCTCTGCGCTACGCAATGCCCGCTGTTTTCTGTGCCATTTTCGCCCTCGTTGGTTTAGCCATTCTGGGGGTGGCCGTCTACTTGGTGAAATCTGGGCGCGACACTGCTTCCTTAGCGGCAGCTGCTGGCGACACTGTTGTTTAACTTATTTTTTCGCCCTTTTGCGAGCGTTAATTGTGGCAAAGTTGGGGCAGAGTTGAAGAAATTTAAGCTCCGTGGGAATTCTTTGCCACACTTTTCGCGTTGACATTGATGAACAAAAATTACGAAGGAATCTTTATGTCTCTTAACGTCACCACTATTAACGTCAACGGCATTCGGGCAGCCACCCGTGTCCGCAGCGAAGAGAACCGCGGTTTTCTGGAGTGGCTCAACAACAGTGATAGCGACATTGTGTGCCTGCAAGAGGTGCGAGCCACGGAAGACCAAACAGTGAAGGCGCTCTCCTCAGTTCTGCAGCAAACCGGTGAAGGTGAATGGTTTCTCCACATGCAGGAGTCGAACCAGAAGGGGCGCGCCGGTGTCGCCATTTTGAGCCGCCGCGAGCCTTTAGCGGTCCGCACCGGGTTTGGGGTGGAGGAATTCGCTGAATCTGGACGTTATATCGAAGCCGATTTTGATGTTGCTGATCTGCTCGGCGACGGTGTCGATACTGGGCTGGTGACGGTTGCTTCCCTCTACCTCCCATCGGGGGAGACGGACACTCCGCGCCAGGACGAAAAGTATCGTTTCATGGAGGGGTTCAAAGAGTTTCTTTCTAAGCGTGCCGATGATGTGGCCGCGAAGGAAGCCCCGGAGACAATTGTGTGCGGCGACTGGAATATTGCGCACCGGGAAGAGGACCTGAAGAACTTTAAAGGCAACACCAAGAACTCTGGTTTTCTACCGGAGGAACGTGCCTGGATGACCAGTATTTTCGGGCCCCAAGGTTTGGGTATTGATGAGGAACGGAACCGACTGGGGTGGACGGATGCCCACCGCTACCTGCTTCCGAACGAGGTTGGTCCCTACTCTTGGTGGAGCTACCGAGGCAAAGCTTTCGACAATGATGCTGGCTGGCGGATTGACTACCAGGTGGTGACGGACGGCTTTGTACCTCGTATTAATTCAGCGGTGGTGGAGCGCGCCGATGCTTACAACCTGCGGTGGTCTGACCACGCACCGGTGACTATCACCTACGAATAATTCTCTCCATAGGTGAACTACCAGCTAACCGTCCTGAATGGGTACCATAAGCACTATGACTGAGAACGTATCTGAAACTAAACACCGACAGCGCGTGCTGTCTGGCCTGCAACCAACCGCCGACTCTTTTCACCTGGGAAACTATCTGGGCGCCATCAAATCTATGGTGGAGCTGCAGCGGGATTATGATGCGTTCTACTTTATCCCGGATATGCATGCCATTACGGTTGACCAGGATCCAAAGGTGCTGCGTGAGCGCACTTTTGTGGCGGCAGCACAGCTGATCGCACTTGGTATTGATCCGGAAGAGTCGGTGCTTTTTGTGCAGTCGCAGGTTCCTGAACACGCGGAACTTACCTGGGTGTTGAACTGTATTACGGGATTCGGTGAGGCCAGCCGGATGACCCAGTTTAAGGACAAGTCCCAAAAGCAGGGCAAGGCGCAAACAACGGTGGGGTTGTTTGACTACCCGGTGCTCATGGCTGCCGATATTCTCCTCTACAACGCGAACCTGGTGCCGGTGGGGGAGGACCAGAAGCAGCACCTGGAACTTACCCGTAACCTTGCTGAGCGTTTCAATAATCGGTTTGGTAAGACTTTTGTCGTCCCGGAACCTTTTATTGTGAAGGGCACGGCCAAGATCTACGATCTGCAGGATCCCACAGCCAAGATGTCTAAGTCGGGGGATAACCCGAAGGGCATTATTAACCTTTTGGATAATCCGAAGACGTCCGCGAAGCGGATCCGCTCTGCAGTTACCGACAACGATGGTTTTATCGCTTTCGACAGGGATAAGAAACCTGGTGTGTCGAACCTTTTGAGTATCCAGAGTGCTCTCACTGATGCTTCGATTGATTCTCTGGTCGCGGGCTATGAGGGCCGCGGCTACGGGGACTTGAAGAAGGATACGGCGGAGGCGTTGACGGAGTTTGTTACTCCGCTGCGTGCCCGTGTGGATGAGATTTTGTCGGATAAAGCAGAACTGGAGCGTACTCTGCAAAGAGGCGCTGAGAGGGCACGCGAAACCTCGCGTCCGCTTGTTGAAAAGGTTTATAAAAAGATTGGGTTTTTGCAGCCCCTTCACTAGTTTTGGCCACCCACACTAAGGATGTGAAGACCATTTCTACGACAACTGTTGACACTAAAGAAAAACAAGAAAAGAAGCCGGGTTTTGTAGACCGCCTCCGTAGCAAGTGGAAATGGTTTGACCACATTATGCGGGCGGTGGAGCGCTTTACTGAGCAGCAGGGGCGCTTCTACGCGGGCGGTATTACCTACTTCAGTATTTTGAGTATTTTCCCCGTCCTGATGGTGGCGTTTTCTATCGCCGGTATTGTGCTGTTTAATCAGCCTGAACTGCTGGACCGTATCCAAGAGATGATTGTGAACCAGGTCCCTGGAGGGATGGGGGAACAGATCTCTGAACTTATTGATACCGCAGTTGAGCAACGCTCCGCAGTTGGTGTCATTGGTCTTTTGACTGCGCTCTACTCCGGTTTGGGATGGATCGGCAACCTGCGCGACGGTATTACTGCCCAGTGGGCGCTCACTCCACGTAAACAGAACTTCTTTAAGAAGAAGGGCAAGGATTTCTTCGCCCTGATCGGCCTTTTCTTGGCTTTCGGCTTGGCCATGCTGATTTCTGGTTTGGGCTCGTCGGGTCTGATCAAGAAGATTGTGGAGTGGCTGAAGCTGGATAATATTCCGGGCATCAGCGTGATCCTGACGGTGGTTTCGTTAGCCATCTCCTTGCTGGCCATTTGGCTGGTGATGCTGTGGGTGATTGGCTATCTGCCGCGTGAGAGGACCGAAGCTAAACAATCTATGCAGGCCGCGCTTATTGCGGCTGTTCTGCTGGTGATCTGGATCCAGATTGCTGCCTACTATCTGAAGAGTGTGTTGTCTTCCCCGGCGGGTGCCGTGTTCGGCCCCATCATCGGTATTATGGTGTTCCTTTTCTTCACCTGGCAGATTGTGCTGCTGAGTGCTGCTTGGGCAGCAACCTTTGAGGACGCTGACGGTGAGGAAGCCGAGGATGAGGATGTGGATGCAGAGGATGTGGCTGCGTTGGTTCAGCCCTCATAAGAGGTCTTAAATAGTGTTGAAGGTGGGCGCTGGTTGGCGCCCACCTTCTTTGTTTTGGTTATGTGTTCCGTACCGTCGGATTATTTCTTTTCGATTTTGTCGTCCAGCCAGTCTACGAGTTTCTCCCATGCTTCGACGGTGTCTTCGTAGGGGCCTTCCGGCAGATCGTCGTCGTCACCCAGAATGGTGTCCACGTAGGCACCGAGACGGGTGTCAACGGTGAGTGCATTGTCGACGGTGTCGTCACCGAGGTAGTCTGCAGCGTCGGTGAGGACTTCGACTGCCATATCTAGCTGGTGGTAGTCGACGGCAGCTGGACCTTCTTTGAATTGTTTGGGGAGGCGTTGGAAGCTGTAAATGTTGTCCTCGGTGGGACGAACATTCAGTTCTCCACTTTCTGCCCGGAACATGACTTGGTTCCAGCTGGGTAGCTTGTACATGCTGTGGTCTGGCTCGTTGGCCAGGAAGCGGACTAGTGCACGCTGGCTGCTGAAACCGAAGATGTTTTCGTCGTCGCCCAGGAAGAGCGGCTCATCATTCAGGTAGCAGCGGAGGGTGAAGCGGGTTCCGCGTGGGAAGATGACTTTAATGGGGTCGATTCCGATGCTTGCCCAGAAGGGGTCCTCGTCGGGATCTGGCTCCCACTCGTCGGCATCCAGTAGGCCGGCGGTGTCGTCTTCGGTTTGTTCCGCCAGTTCGCGTGCCTCAAGGAATTCTTGAGCAGCGGCTTCCAGAAGTACTTCATCGACTTCTGGGGTAACCATGAGGGTGTCGATGAGGGTGAGGATGTCGTCCCAGTTGCGGGCGATGACTTTGCCGATGCGTGTCCAGGCGCGCTGCCCTTCACGGTCGTAGAAGTTGTCGATTCCGCCGGAGGTGGCGCCCAGGTTACCGTGTTTTTGGAAGAATTTGTCGATCTCTTCAATGTCACAGATGGAACCTATGGTGCGCACCATGTTGAAGCAGTCGTCGAGTTCTAGGACGGAGTCTTCGGTGGGGTTCTCTGCTAGGAGTTCAGGAACTCCGACGAGGTCATAGGAGTGGTCATCATCGGGATCGAACTCGATCACACTGAACTTGGAAGTGTGTTCCCAGCTGGGGTGGTCATCAAGGTCGTTGGGTGCACCCGAGCGGATGAACGCTCCTAGTTCTGCGGGGGAGGCGAAACCGTAAAGGTTTTCGTCAAGGCCGAGAAGGCCCTCCCAGAGTTCACCATCTTCTCTCCAACTAGGCGCCCACAGGGTGACGAAGTCTCCGGACGGCAAACCTAGTGCAATTGGAACAATATCAGCTACAGACATACTCACAGCCTACGGTACTTAAGATAAACCTGCTATGCGTTGCAATAATATACGAAAGCTCTAGTCCTGAGTAACTCTAACCGGGCAAGCTTCCTCAATCTGTGCAATGAGGTCGCGGCTGATATCTTCGGCGGAGACTTCAGCTGAGGAGAAGGCTTTGCGGTAAGCGTCGAGAATCTCTTCGGAGAGTTTCTCCGCAGTCAGCTTCTCACCCTTCTCAGTGGTGTCAACTTCCTGGATCCGGCCATCTGAGAAAAGCCGCACTTCCACGTTGTCGTTTTTCCAACCAGCTCTTGCTGTTGCAGTTTTTCTCCCGCACTGTACATGGCTTCCACGCTGGTGTGCAGGGATTCAAAAAGTTCAGCGAAGGCTGGATTGGGCGGATTTTTTAATGTATCCAATAGCGCTTCGTCCCGACTGAGGGTCGGCGCGGTGATGCCGCTTTCTGTGAGCGCCTTCTTGTGAAGGGTTGCGAGCTGACTGCTGACGCGGTTGATTGAGCTATTGCCGCGGAGCCGAATTTCGGTGATGAGGCCTTGCTCGTCAACAGCAATGCTTACACTGCGATCTCCGGAATGATATTTCTTGTCCATTAAACTACTCCTGCCCAGGGACGAAAGACCCCTTCAAAGGCCATACCGGCATTTTCGGTGCGTACCGGGGTGATGGAGACAGGGTCTCCAGCTTCAATCATCATGCCGTTTCCAAGGAACATGGCGACGTGTCCGTCCCACATAATGAGGTCTCCGGGGAGCGCCATCGTGGGATCAACCTGCGGGTTGTTGTCTTGGTCCCAGGTTGTGCGACCAATTTCCAAACCAGCCTGTTCATAGCTCCACTGGGTGAGGCCACTGCAGTCGAGTCCCACACCAGGAGTGGTGCCACCCCAGACGTAGGGCACACCCAGCTGAGTGAGGGCGGCGCGAATAGCGCGTGCCGCAATCTCATTGGGGGCGCGGGTGACGGTGCCGTCGGGCAAGGTGATGTCAAGCTCGCCACTGAATATTTCGTCGTAGTAGCCTTCTTGGTCACTGGCTGCCCCGATGGCGCCATTTGCGGCTCCCACAGTGTTGTGGGTGGGTGCGTATCCCACTCCTGTGGAAGTACCAGCGGGGATGGTAGAGGAAGTAGCAACACCGGTGGCAGCAGGGGTGCCCTGGGTAACGTAGCCCTGCGAAGTGGTGTTATTGGAGACGCGAGCATTGCTGCCAGCTCCGATCTGGCTGGCTGCAACGTTGCCGCTATTGGGGCCAGTGTAGGTGGTTTGGCTGGCGGCACTATTGGATCCGATAGCACCCGCGGAAGTGCCACCGGAGGTCATTCCACTGGGGCTTTTAGCAGCATTAATGACTTCTGCCGAGTTGGGAGAGGCGAGGGTGGCATTGCCTGCAGAGGCTGCGTGCGTTGATGCTGCCGGATCCGGTTTAATCTTGTCGACATCTTCGCCCCATGCAATATGGCCGCCGGTTAGCGAGCCATTGCGGAACTGCACACCCATATCGAAGCTAGGCTTGTCGAAGACTGCACCAGCGAGGCTAGCACCACCCTTGACGAGCTTTGCCAGATCTCCCACTTTCGGCATGGGAAGGGGTTTGCCGTTGATGTCGATGCTGGCTTTGGCACTGCCGTGAATAGTCTCGAGCGCACGGGCGGTAGGACCTTGCAAATCGGCGTGAGCCTTCAGGAAAATGGCGGTGCATTGGGCGACTGCGTTGGCGGCTAATCCGAGCAACTCCACCGGGGTGGTAATGGGGTTGAAGTGTGTCAAAGCCTGTGCAGCACGGCGCAAGAACTTGGCAATTTCGCTGGCCATGTTGGCGGCAGCTTCGGTCACAATAATTGTTGCTTGGCGAGTGCATTCAGCAAGTTTTTCGTGTTCACGTGCCAGTTCTTCGGCATTTTTACCGATCAGCGTGACGTGTTTGGTGGCGTTCAGCTGGGCAATGCCAGTCCAGGCGCTGGTCACAGAGTCAAGAGCAGAGTAAAGAGATTTGCCGCAATCGAAGAGTGAACCACCCAGTTTCATCAATGAGGAGATAAGGGTGTGGATCCCATCCATGCTAGGGGCAGTTGGCAGGTTGGGGGTTCCGCCGCCAGACGGGGCACTTCCGGAAGGGGCATTGAACTGGAAGCTGAGGTCAATGCTTAAGCCGGTTTGGGAGCTGAGCTGGATAGATCCTTGTGCCCCAAAACCGGAGATGGCTTGCACCATGGGTAGTGCAAGTGAAACCGGATCTAACATTAGAAGGACTCCTTACCTAGTGCTGCCGTGTTCATTCCTTCGGTTCCGCTGTAGGACGCTGCGGTAGCGGCCGCGCGAGCTGCACTGTCTTCGATGCGTGCGATAACCGACGCAAAACCAGCACTCTGGGCGGCACGAGCAGCACCATAGGCAGCCGCATACTCTGTAGCCACAATGCCGAGAGTTGGGAGAATAACAGCGGCATTCGCCAGATCGGAAGCGCCGCGAACAGTTGCCAGACCCGCACCAGCGGTACCTAGAGCTGTTCCAAAAGCAGTGATTGCAGGAACGTCTGCAGATACTTGATTAATACCCATAAGAGACCTAGTCCCCCCTTCTGTGGAGTGATTGTCATACATATGACGCCGCTACGGTCCGTTAGGTTTCCTCGATTTCAAAATTCTTCAAATTTTTTAGAGAACCGTCTGAATCACTCAAAAACAACAGCCGTGTGCCAAAATATGAACCATGGATGTTTACGTCATCGACCACCCCCTAGCCCAGTCCCGCCTCACCACGATGCGCGATAAACGCAGCAGCAACGCCCAATTTCGGGCAGCTCTCAACGAGTTAGCCCAGATGCTCATCTATGAAGCTTCCCGCAAGCTGCCCACCGAGGTCATACCCATCACCACCCCCATTTGTGACACCAGCGGTTACCGGTTGGATAATCCGCCCCTGTTGGTTCCGGTTATCCGGGCTGGGCTGGGCATGGTAGACGCCGCCATGTCAATGATTCCCGACGCCCAGGTCGGTTTTGTGGGAATGGCTCGAGACGAAGAAACACACCAGCCGGTACCGTATCTTGAGGCACTTCCGGAAGACCTCTCCACCCAGCCGGTATTTGTTATCGACCCGATGCTGGCTACCGGGGGATCGATGCTCCATACTCTGGAGCTACTGGTTGCGCGCGGTGCTCAAGACATAACCGCAGTGTGCATGGTTGCGGCACCTCAAGGGGTAGAAGCCCTAGCTAATTCCGACATGCCAGTGCGGCTCGTGACGGCCAGCATCGACGACGGGCTGAACAAAGACGCCTTCATTGTGCCTGGTCTTGGCGATGCAGGGGATCGGCTCTATGGGCCGCGTTACGACGACACATCTGTCCAATAAAATTAACCAATAGCTTTTTATATAAATATATTTCGCAGAATCACGGAAAAGAGTATGCTACTTTTTCGTGATAAAAACTTCACCGGAAAATAGCTCTAAAACCCGCTGTTTCCGCCAGAGTATTGCACACTGGTTCGTCGCAGATACGCAACACGAACCCGCTACTCTACAGGGTCCGCACGGTCGTGTATCGCATGATGCGCACCGTCACCCCTGGTATAAGGTCATGTGTCTATCGGGTGTCGATTACTTCTCCACCCTCGGCTACCAACCCGGTATTGCCGCCTTAGCAGCAGGCGCCCTCGCGCCACTCGCCACCATTGTGCTGATTCTCCTCACCCTGTTGGGTGCCCTTCCTATCTATCGCCGAGTAGCGAAAGAGGCACCCCTCGGGACGGGCTCCATCGGGATGCTAGAAAAACTTCTACCTCGGTGGGGCGGCAAAATCCTGGTGCTTATCCTGCTTGGATTCTGTGCCACCGACTACCTCATCACCATGACCTTGTCGGCCTCTGACGCCACTGCCCACATTCTGGAAAACCCCTACACCCCAAGTATCTTTACAGGCCACAACGTCATCATTACGGTCAGCATGTTGGTGCTTTTGACAATCGTTTTCTTGAATGGTTTCGGGGAAGCAATCCGCATCTCAGTGGTGCTCGTAGTCGCATTTCTCACACTCAACACGGTGGTGCTGGGCGCCGGCTTCTACCAGATCATCCAGCAACCAGAAGTGGTGGTGGCCTGGCAGAATCTGCTTATTTCGCAGCATTCGAACCCACTCGCCATGGTGGCTATTTCCCTAGTGGTGTTTCCCAAATTGGCACTGGGCATGTCCGGATTCGAAACCGGGGTAGTGGTTATGCCACAAATCAAGGGAGGGGAAGGTACCCGCGCCGAACGCATCGCCCAACGGGTGCGGGGAGTCCGCAAAATGCTGACAGTCTCCGCCCTCACCATGAGTGCTTTTCTGCTCTGTTCCAGCATCGTCACCACCCTGCTTATCCCGGCAGCAGAATTTGCGGAAAGAGGACGAGCCAACGGACGTGCCCTCGCCTTCATTGCACACGAATACCTCGGCAATAGTTTCGGAACTATCTACGACATCGCCACCATCCTTATCCTCTGGTTTGCCGGAGCTTCCGCGATGGCTGGGCTGCTCAATATTGTGCCGCGTTACCTACCGCGTTACGGAATGGCCCCTGAGTGGGCAGCACACACCCGACCCCTCGCGCTAGTTTTCGGCATCATCGCCATGTTTGTGGTGTGGATTTTCAAAGCTGATGTAGACCATCAGGGTGCCGCCTATGCCACCGGGGTGTTGGTACTAATTACTTCAGCTAGCTTCGCAGTCGCACTTGTTTATTGGCGGGAACACCACAAAACCAAATGTTTTGCGGCATCCCTGGTCACTGTCATTTTTATCTATACCACCATCGTTAATATTTTTGAACGCCCCGAAGGTGCGCAGATAGCCGCGATCTTCACCGTCACCATCATTGTCATCTCCTTCGTCTCCCGGTTCCACCGCGCCTACGAACTGCGTGTGCAAGATATCGTCTTTGACGAGGAAGCCCGCAAAGTGCTGAAAGCTGCCAAACGCCGCAACCACCTGGCAATCGTTGCGCACGAACCGCACTTTTTTGAGGATGACGAATACACTCTCAAAGAAAATGTGCAGCGCAGCATCTCTCGCATTGCTGAGAATGTGCCGGTGGTCTTCCTGGAGGTCAATGTGAAAGACGCCTCCGATTTTGATTCACTCCTGGAAGTGCACGGCAGAACACGCGGCAAACATAGGGTGCTGTGGGTGGATGCGCCAGGTGTACCCAACGCTATTGCCGCTATTTTGCTCTATATCAGGGACGTGACGGGAGTAGTTCCCGATATTTACTTCGAGTGGACGGAAGCCAACCCCACCAAGTCACTGCTGCGTTTCCTCTTCTTTGGGCAAGGGGAAGTGGCGACGGTGACGCATGAAGTGTTGCGCCGGGCGGAGGCGGATAGAAGCCAGCGCCCGACCGTTCATATCGGCTAAAAAGGAGTCGTAGCTGGCAGGCAGGTGTTGCGGTCGAGGTTACTGGAGTTGCCCGGGACCAAAACCGTCACAGCTGCGCATGCGAAGTTCTTTAGCGTAGCTGCGGGGTGCCCCGGCGGCTTCAGCGGAGTCCGCCAAAATACCTAAATAGTGTGCAGAAGGCAGGCCACCTTCGTAGGCATCCAGTACGTAAAACCACACCATGACAGATTTTTCGAGGACCGGAGCATCCGCGTCGGTGTATTCGAGTGAGCCCGGACGTTGCGGGCTGGTGATGCGGGCATTTACGCGGGTGTGGATCTTGCGGTGTGAAACCAGTTCATCGCCTTCCCATTGGTCGAGGGAAGGCTCATCATGTTCGGGGACATCATAGAGCGCAACGAAAACCCGACTATTGGGGTCTTCCACGACTGTTGCTAGGGCCCCCTCCCATCCGAGGTCTGCTCCGGCGAAGGTAAGGCGCCAGCCTTCTAACCATGCTGTTCCCACGAGTGGAGAATGGGGTGCATGGCGGCGCATTCGGTCGGGGTCCATGTTGGTCCCATAAGCAGCATAGAGTGGCATACCTTGAGAATATCGTGAGAGGCGCCTTCCGGCCACCACTTTTGTGCGATTGCCGAAAGACGCCTCTGCGATTTAAGAAAAATTAGGCCCAGTTGAGGGAGCGCTCAACCGCCTTATTCCAGTTGTGGAAAAGGTTTTCGCGTTCTGCTTCATCCATCTTCGGGGTCCACATTTCACTGGGAACCCAGTTGGAACGGATTTCGTCGGTGGACGACCAGAACCGCACCGCAAGGCCAGCAGCATAGGCGGCGCCAAGGGCGGCATTCTGGCGCAATTGGCCACGCACCACTGGGCAGCCCAACATGTCGGCTTGGAACTGCATGAGGAGATCGTTCTCCGTCATACCGCCGTCCACCTTCACACTCTTCAACTGCACATCTGCGTTGTTGCGCATAGCGTCAGCGACTTCGCGAGTTTGGTAGGCAGTAGCTTCCAGGGCGGCACGTGCAATGTGGTGACGGTTCGCATAGCGGGTGAGGCCGACGATGGTGCCGCGGGCGTCTTCGCGCCACCGGGGTGCCATGATGCCTGAGAATGCGGGGACGAAGTAGACGCCACCGTTATCCTCTACTTCTGCCGCCAGTTTCTCGATGTCATCAGACTGGTTGAAGAATCCCATATTGTCCCGCAGCCAGCGGACAGCCAGGCCGGTAACGGCGATGGAGCCCTCGAGAGCATAGACGGGGTCCCCTTCATCGAGCCGGTAGAAGACGGTTGAAATAATGCCCTCAGTGGTTTTGGCGCGCTTGTTTCCTACGTTCAGCAAAAGAGAGTTGCCGGTGCCATAGGATACTTTCGCTTCGCCGGGGGAGAGGCAGGCTTGTCCAAAGGCAGCTGCCTGCTGGTCACCCAAAACACCTGAAATGGGGACACCGGGGAGCGGTCCGCGGCGGCGCACATGCCCCATGACTTGTGAAGAGGATTTAATGCGGGGCAGGATACTGGCTGGAATGTCGAAAGCCTGGCACATTTCTGGGTCCCAGCTGCAGCTATCCAAATTCATCAGCATGGTGCGGGAAGCGTTGGAAACGTCGGTGACGTGCTTGGCCGGACCATCCACGGATCCTTTAGCACCACCGGTGAGGTTCCAGATGAGCCACGTGTCCATCGTTCCGAAGAGGAGTTCGCCCTTGTCGGCCTTTTCGCGGGCACCCGGGATATTGTTGAGCATCCATTTGATGCGGGGTGCGGCAAAGTAGTTGGTGGGGGGAAGTCCAGTAACTTCGGTGATGCGGTCGGCACCCACCTTTTCGACGACTTCCGCAAGAATGTTTTCCGACCGAGTGTCCTGCCAAACGATAGCGTTGCAGATAGGTTCGCCGGTGGTTTTGTCCCACAGGACGGCGGTTTCACGCTGGTTGGTAATGCCGAGTGCAGCGACATCGTTGGAGGTTATTTCGAGGATCGCAAGCGCTTCTGCGAGGGTGAGACGAGCATTCTTCCAAATTTCCATGGGATCGTGCTCGACCCTGCCAGGAGCCGGGAGAATCTGGCGATGGTCACGCTCAGTGGTGACAATCAGCTTGCCGTCGTGATCAAACACGCTGCAGTGTGTAAACACAGTGTCTTGATCAAGGGCAATAACATAGCGAGAGCTGGGCATGTAATGCTCCTTTATAGGCGTAGGTTTGTATCCAATATAGCTGAACAGAGGGCGTTTTCCGAGAAGTTATCGCAACAGAAAACTCTCTACCTAACCAGTGTGTAAAGCAGTAACGCTGGTGGTAGAGAGTTTCTTAGCGGGCTTTCTGAGGTTTTAGTACAGGCATTTAGCTGCTTCGGATTTGGCAACTATAAACCGATGTTTACCTATTCGTCATCCGGCTGAATCTTACAGAGTTCAGTGCCGGGGGTGACGGTAGTGCCGGGCTCGACCGAAAGGTTCTTGATGACACCGTCTTGGTGAGCCATGATCGGGTTTTCCATCTTCATTGCTTCGATGACGAAAATTTGATCGCCTTCCGAAACTTCCTGTCCTTCTTCCACAGAGACCTTCACGATGGTGCCCTGCATGGGGGAAATAATGTTGTCGCCCTTGGCGGTGGCGCCAGCATCGGAAGCGAAGGAGCGGGCACGTGGTTTGCGGACCTTAGCCGGACGGGAGCCCCGCAGGACAAGATCGGCGGGAACGGCAACTTCCATACGTTTACCGTCAACTTCCACCACGATGACCTTATTCGGAAGCAGCTCGAGTTGGGGAGCGTCGGGGTCTTCCTCATAGGCGTCGAAGGGGTTCTCCCACTCGTTTTCGATCCACTTGGTGAAGACGTTGAAGCCGTTGTCGTCGCCCACAAAGTCGGGGTGCTTCACTATTTCTTGGTGGAACGGAATAGTGCTGGCAACGCCTTCCAGAGTGTATTCGGAAAGGGCGCGTGCGGCGCGAGCCAACGCATGGTTGCGGTCCTCGCCCCAAACGATCAGCTTGGCCAGCATGGAGTCGAATTGGCCGCCAATAATGTCGCCTTCTTGGATGCCGGAGTCGACACGGACACCGGGGCCCGCAGGCTCCTCGTAGCGCAGGATAGTGCCAGGGGCTGGGAGGAAGTTGTGTCCGGGATCCTCACCGTTAATGCGGAACTCGAAGGCGTGTCCAACAGGGGTCGGATCTTCCTTAATGTCGAGCTCTTTTCCTTCCGCAATATCGAACTGGCGAAGGACAATGTCAAGGTTTGTGGTTTCTTCCGTTACCGGGTGCTCCACCTGCAGACGAGTGTTCACTTCCAGGAAGGAAACCACATCGCCTTGCACCATGTACTCCACGGTGCCAGCACCGTAGTAGCCGGATTCGCGACAAATATCTTTTGCGGATTGGTGAATCTTGGCGCGCTGTTCGTCAGTGAGGAAGGGCGCGGGAGCTTCTTCCACCACCTTCTGGAAACGACGCTGCAGGGTGCAGTCACGGGTGCCGAGCACAACCACGTTGCCGTGTTGGTCAGCCAGAACTTGTGCCTCAACGTGGCGGGCACGATCCAGATACTGTTCCACGAAGCATTCACCGCGACCGAAGGCAGCAGTGGCCTCACGGGTCGCAGATTCGAACAGTTCGGGGATTTCCTCAATGGTGTGGGCGACCTTCATACCGCGGCCGCCACCACCGAAGGAAGCTTTAATAGCAATCGGGGTGCCGTACTTTTCAGCGAATGCCACAACTTCATCGGCGTTCTTTACCGGATCTTTCGTGCCGGCAGCCATGGGGGCATTAGCGCGTTCGGCGATCTTGCGGGCAGTCACCTTGTCACCCAGGGTGCGGATAGCACTGGGCGGGGGACCAATCCAGATGAGGTCTGCGTCGATGACGGCCTGTGCAAAGTCTGCGTTTTCGGAAAGGAAACCGTAGCCGGGGTGGATAGCATTGGCGCCAGCGTTTTTAGCGGCGTTGATGACCTTGTCGAAGTCTAGGTAGGTTTCGGCACTAGTGTTGCCGTTCAAAGCGATAGCTTCATCGGCCAGACGGACGAAAGGCGAATCTACGTCGGGGTCTGCATAGACGGCAACACTGGGGATTCCAGCATCGCGGGCAGCACGAATGACGCGGACGGCGATTTCGCCGCGGTTCGCAACCAGTACCTTTTCGATCGTTGCTGTTGCGTTAGCGGACAATCTCTTCTCCTGTGACTATTCGGTTGGCTATCCGATCGTGTGCCAGTTTTCCGGCGACACTGCAAATAACGTTTTCAGTTTACGCCTTTTGCTGATCGAACACTAACGACGTGCGTGAAGTTGGGGACGCGGGGGTTTCTTTCCGGGGCGGGCACCGCGCACGATGGGCATCCGCATGGAGTTGCCCCACTCCAGCCAGGATCCGTCATAGTTAAAGACATTGTCGTATCCCAGCAAATAGGTCAGTATGAACCAGGTGTGGCTAGCGCGTTCACCATTTTCACAGTAGGTGACAACATCGTAGCGCGTGTCGATTTCGCGCAGTAACCCATAGTTTTCTTCCAGGGTCTTACGGGAGCGAAAACGACTATCGGGACCGATTGCTTGGTCCCAAGGAATGTTATGGGCGGTAGGAATATGGCCATAGCGGCTGGTAACCAGCCCTTGTGAGCGATCCATTTCGCCCCGGTAATGGTTTTCGTCCCGGACATCCAGCACCAATGCCCGGCCCAGCAGCTCAAGCACATCAAGCTGGTAGACCCGCAGGTACTTGTCTTTCCGTTCCAGTAATGGGTAATCGGAGGGCGGGTAGTCGCGTACTGCGAAGCTGGAGGGACGTTCCTCCATGAACCAAGCATCGCGGCCACCGTCCAGGAGGCGCACATCTGCGTGGCCGAAGAGAGTAAACACCCAGGCGGCATGGGCAGCCCAGCGGTTGCCTTTATCCCCATAAAGAACAATGGTGTCGCCTTGGCGTACACCCAGGTGGCGCATCAAGGTTGCGAACTGGTGTCCGTTCACAACGTCGTGGGTGATGGGATCGAAAAGGTCCTGTTGCCAATCGATACGGAGAGCTCCCGGGATGTGGCCAATGTCGTAGAGCAAGCTATCCGCATTGCATTCGAAGATGCGAAGGCTCGGGTAATCGAGATGTTCCGCTAGCCATTCTGTAGATACCAGGCGTTCCGGATGGGAGTAATCCTGGAAGCGGGGATTCGGGTCGAAAGGGGCGGCCACTTTTTCCTCCGTTGAAAGTGATCAGACCAACCAGGGGAAAAGTTATCCCTTTAGGTTGATATAAGCGGTGGGAGCAAATGCATGTACTGGGTCGAACTGTCGCGAAGCATCTCCCCAGTTGTTGCGCGCGTTAGTAACGTACGGCATGGTGTCGGTGTTGGCTTCGTGAGCAAGTGTGCTGAGAGCTTTGTCAATAGCTGCGATGTCCGCATCCGAGGGGTTACCTTTAACGACGCTAAAACGCTGTTCGTGTTCGGAGGTCATCATGCACCTTCAGGGTTGTTTGGGGAGGAGACCGATTGTGTAGATCGGCAGGACTCTCTCCAGTTTAGTGATCAAATCGGGAAATTCTAATTTACTTGTTGGTCGTCGCCCATCTCGGGAGCAATATTCCACAGTTCTGTTGCGGCGACCCCCAGTTCGGCGGCCAGCCTGCGCACCGTGGGCAAACTGAGTCCAATGACGTTGGAGGGGTCACCTTCAATGCGGTCAATAAACCAGCCGCCCAGCGCCTCCAACGTGAAGCCACCTGCGCAGTAGAGCGGTTCCCCAGTGCGCGCGTAGCGTTCAATATCGCGATCGTCGGGAGTCCCGAAAAACAGCTTGGTGGAACTTACTGCTTCCGCATGCGGGTAGTTGGATGACTGTGCGCCATGCTCTTCAACTACGCCTGCAGTGACCCGAATCAGGGTATGTCCAGTGATGAGTTGGGCGGTGGTTCCCCGCACCTTTTGCCAGTGTTTAATGGTGTTGGTGACGGTTAACGGTTTGCCAATAAGGTCCCCCGATTCCGTCAACAGCATCGAATCGGAGCCGATGACGAGGGCATCTGCTGCTGCCTTCGGGTGTTCTGTGGGGAGGCGACCAGCAACGTTGCGGGCTTTGCAACGCGCAAGTTCTTGCACTAGTTCGGGGCCTGCTGGGAGGGAATCTTTAAGTTTGTCCTCATCGGCAGTGGAGACAACCACCAGCGGTTCGATGCCACCGGAGCGCAAAATCGACAGCCGCGACGGCGACGCCGAACCTAGCACAACGGTGGTCATAGCGAACAGAGTTGGTTACCGAGTCGATTACAGCGGAATATTGCCGTGGCGCTTCGGGTGAGCCGGAACGACCTTACGCTCCAACAGACGCAGCGCGATCGCAATCTCGCCCCGAGTGTGGGATGGGGTGATCACAGAATCCACGAAGCCGCGTTCCGCCGCAACATAGGGGTTCACAACTTGGTCGTTGTACTGTTCCGCAAACTTCTCAGCCAGGGCAGCAACATCTTCGCCCTTCTCTTCCGCCTCGGCAAGTTCCTTACGGTAGAGCACCTTGACGGCATTGTCTGCCTCATCAACAGCAATCTGAGCAGTTGGCCACGCCAGGTTGATATCGATACCAAGATGCTTGGAGCCCATAGCGTTGTAGGCCTCGCCGAAGGCTTTCCGAACCACCACGGTCACTTTGCCGACGGTGGACTCAGCGTAAGCGTAGAAGAGTTTGGCGCAGGAACGAACCGAACCAGCGAGTTCTTCCTCCACGGAGGGAAGGAATCCTGGAACATCCACAAAGGTAACGATAGGAACGTTAAACGCATCGCAGGTGCGGATGAAGCGGGCAGCCTTCTCCGAGGCAGCCGCGTTGAGTGCACCAGCCATTACTTGCGGCTGGTTGGCGACAACACCTACGGAGCGTCCCTCAATGCGGGCGAAGCCAGTGAGGATATTGTCGGCGCGGCCGTGCTGCACCTCTAGGAAGGAATCCTTGTCGATGACGCGGGACACAATCTCCCGCATATCGTAAACAGCGGAGTCTGAGTCCGGAATGATGGTGTCGAGCTCCAGGTCGCGTGGCAGTGGGTGGGAGCCAGGAGCGCCTGCGATCTTGTCTGCGGGAGTCTTGGGTGCTTCCGCCCGGTTGTTGCTGGGGAGGAAAGCTAGCAGCTCCTGCGCATAGGCAATGGCGTCGGCTTCGTCTTCTGCGGCGTAGTGGCAGATACCGGTCTGGGCGACCTGAGTTTCTGCACCACCAAGTTTCTCCTCGCTCAGATCGCCGGCGCGTTCTGCGATCTTGGCGGGGGTGCCGAAGAGCAGGTGGGACTGGTCCTTCACCATGATGACGAAGTCCTGCAGAGCAGAAATGAAGGTGTTTCCGCCGGAGCATTCGCCCATCACAATAGAAATCTGCGGGATGAGGCCGGAGGCTTCCACCAGGCGGCGGAAAATCTCGCCATAGTGTGCGAGCGAGTTCACGCCCTCCTGCAGGCGCGCCCCGTCACCATCCAAAATGGTGACCAGCGGCCGGCCGGTCTTAATGGCAAGTTCAATGATCTTTTCGATTTTTTCGCCGGTAACTTCACCGAATGTGCCACCCATGACGGTGGAGTCGGCAGAAAAGGCACAAACGGAACGTCCATCGACGGTGCCATAGCCGGTGACGACTCCATCCCCGACGGGCTTAAAAGCAGCCAGTTCGTAAGCATGGGAGCGGCTCTTTGCGAGAGCGTCAGTCTCGACGAAAGACCCCTCGTCCATGAGAGCCATAATGCGTTCGCGCGCAGTGTTGCGGCCCGCTTCGTGAACCTTATCGATGCTGTCTTGCCCCACCGGAGCCTGGGCTTCTGCCATGCGGCGACGGAGCTCGTTCAGCTTGCCTTCAGTGGTGTGAATACTAGGTGCGCCATTAGTCATGAACATTACTTTACTCAAAGCAACCCAAAACGCGATAAGCGAGCATGGGTAGAATAGTGGAAAAGTGCCAAAGAGACCCCAAAACCACGGTTATTGGGCCATATCTGTACGCGTTTCCCGCCGGTAAAGGAATCTTCACTTGCCACTTATCCCCACCCGCCCATTGAATGCTGCGCAGTTGCGCACTGCACTGGTCGACACCCCTGCCACAAACTGGGAGGGGTTAGAAGTGGTCGTGGAAACTGGCTCCACCAATAGCGACCTAGTGCAATTGGCGGCCCAAAATCTCGACCTGGACCGTCACCTGCTACTAGCGGAATACCAGCACAACGGCAGAGGGCGCTACACCCGGAGTTGGGAAACCCCCGCGCAGGCCTCAATAATTTTTTCGGCACTCATTCGCACCCGCACCGTCGCCCCCACCCGCTGGCCGCTCCTCCCATTGGCCACGGGAATCGCAGTTATTGACGGGATCCGCAAAACCCTCCACCAGGATCCACAGCTACAACCGGACGACTACCCCGAACTGTCGCTGAAATGGCCCAACGATGTGCTGTGCAATGGTGGCAAACTAGCGGGCATGTTGGTTGAGATGGCGGCCGTGACGGAAAAATACCCAGACGGGGGTAGTGCTGCCGCGATTATCCCGGGAGTGGGAATTAACATCACCCAGAGTCCCGACGAATTCCCGGTAGATTATGCAATGTCGCTGGCGATGGCCATGGGAGACAAAACACCCACCCGCGAAAAACTCGCCATCACTATTTTGACCGAGCTAGACCGCCGCGTAGGGGAGTGGCGCCGCGGCGCAGAGACTCTCGTGGAGGACTATGTCGCCCGCTGCAGCACCATTGGGCAGGAAGTAGATGTGCAGCTGCCCGACGGCACTATCGTCACCGGCACCGCCCTCGATATTGCAGAAGACGGCTGCTTACTGCTGCAACAAAAAGGTACGGTAGAAGCAATCCGGGCTGGAGATGTCCGCCACCTAAGGGGAGGAGGCTGCTATTTGCCATGATGAGTGAACGCAGTCATAAAAAAACACCACAATTGCGGTTCTCTACGCCAGCTAGCTTCCCCGAAAAAATACTTGATCCGGGGGAAGAAATCCGCGTCCACCAACGCCCCCATATTGCGGGCTTGGTATGGCCCACCATCCGCGCCATTATTTATATTTCGCTCGGATTCTTCATCTTGGGTCTCACGAGCGCTCTCGCTGCAGGAGTGACCCGCACAATTGTGCGGATAGCCTTCGGAGTTTTGCTGTTCCTGCTGCTGTGGCGGCGGGTGCTGGTACCCATCGCCCAGTGGATGGGGTCGGCAATGGTCGTCACCAGCCACCGGATTATTTTCAGATCAGGAATATTCCGGAAAGAGACGCTTTCTGTTTCGCTGGCATGGACGCAGCTGGTAGAAGTGGACCAGAGTTTTATGGGCCGCATGCTGGGATACGGCACAGTGCGCGTGTCCAGCTATGAGCTAGGTGGTTTGCAATTCGACCAGATTCCGGAGCCGCACGCAGTGGAAACGGAAATCCGACGTGGTGTCACAGAAATGCAACAAGCGCTTCCCAACCGTGGATGCCCTCCTATCCCGGGGGAATTTGCCGATCCCTATCAGGATCCGCGGCTTTATTGACGTTCGTGTGGGGGCACGTAGTGTTGGCGCCGAGCAACTGCACGGCTCGCGGGGGTGCCTTTGCGGATGGCGCTTTGACGGCGGTCGTGCTGCTTCCAGTCGCGGGTCATGGACACCTTGGTGCCGCGGGGATATTTGTTGGAGCTGCGCGCCTTAGTGAAGTCTTCAATCTGCGGATTCTTGGGGAATACCCATTTGTCGAAGGCCCACCAGCGCCACACCATCGCGAGCAGCATGCCGATAATGGAGCCGAAAATAAAGTCCCAGAACGAAACCCAGAATTGGGAACCGAGGCGTCCGCCGTGTTCGATCAGCGAGAGTCCTAAAAGGTTGCGGGAGAACCAGAGAGGGATGGCGTTAATAAGGATGCCCACTCCCGACACCAAAAAGAAGCCGGTGGCTTCCCGTCCGTTACGTTTGCCTCCCCGGGCGCGGAATGCCCATTCCGAGTTCAAAATATAGGAGCAGATGACGGCGATGGTGACGGCCAAAATCTTGGCCATAGTCGCCTTTTCTTTCATAACAGTCAAGGTCAAGGCATAAAAAATACCGTTGTCAATGACGAAAGTAATACCACCGACAATGCCGAAACGAATGAACTCGCGGTGCTTTATCAGGAAAGCCTTCAGCTTGTCGGGCAGTTTGTTGAGAAGAGCTTCGATAGTGGACACAAAGCCAGCTTACCTGCTCGACCAGTTACGTGACACAATGGTGTTATGACATTTCCGCACAAGTATTCCCCCCGCCCCACCAAAACCATGCCGAAAGTAGCCATGATTGGGGGTGGCCAACTTGCCCGCATGACGGCACAGTCCGTTATCGAACTGGGGCAAACCCTCCGAGTGGTGGCAACCGACCCGGAAGAGTCTGCAGCACAGGTAACTCCAGACATTGTTATTGGTTCCCACACCGATATTGAGGCGGTGCGGAAAGCTGCAGAAGGTGCCGATGTGGTCACTTTCGACCACGAGCACGTACCCCAAGACTTAATGGCGGAGCTCGTTGGCGAAGGGGTTAATTTTCAGCCGCAGCCGGAGGCTCTGATCTACGCCCAAGACAAGTTGAAAATGCGGAAGCGCCTCCAAGAAATGGGTGCGCCTGTTCCCCCTTTCGCACATCTGCGCACCGATGAGGACGTCGCCCAGTTCTGGGAGGAACAGTCCGGTGAGGTCATTATTAAGACTGCTCGCGGAGGCTACGACGGCCATGGTGTGTGGGCTCCGAAGACCTTGGCGGAAGCTCAAGAGATTGTGCGCACCGGCATTACCGAACACGAGATGACCATGCTGGGGGAGTGCAAGGTTCCCTGGGTGGTGGAGCTATCCTCCTTGGTGGCCCGCTCCCCAGAAGGACAGGGTGCGGCCTGGCCCGTCACCCGCTCTATCCAACGCGACGGAATCTGCGCGGTGGCTATGGCACCTGCCCCCGACCTGCCTGCAGGGGTTGCCGAAAATGTGCAGGAACTGGGGCTTAAGATTGCGCGCGAGCTGGAGGTGACGGGAGTTTTGGCGGTTGAGCTTTTCCTCCTGCCGGACAATTCCCTGCTGGTGAATGAATTAGCAATGCGGCCTCACAACACCGGGCACTGGACCCAAGATGGGTGTGCCACCTCCCAATTCGAGCAACATGTGCGGGCCGTGTTGGATTATCCGCTGGGGGATGTGTCGCTCAAGGCCCCGTTCACGGTGATGGCTAACGTACTGGGCGCTCCCGAAACCCCTACCATGTCGATGGATGAGCGCGCCCACCATCTTTTTGCGCGGTTCCCCAACGCCAAATTACATATGTACGGAAAAGGGGAACGTCCCGGACGTAAACTGGGACATGTGAATGTGTGCGGTGATCCCGATGGTTCTATCGACGATCCGCACTATGTGAAAGAGGTTTGGCAGGCTGCTGAACTTGCCGCCCATTGGATGGCTGCGGCGGAATGGCAGGACGGCTGGAACCCCCACACTGGAGACAAGTAGCGAAAGGCATTTCTGTGAGCGAGAAAGCACCCATTGTTGGTTTAGTGATGGGATCCGATTCGGATTGGCCCACTGTAGAACCGGCGGCGGAAGTTTTGACCGAGTTTGGTATTCCGTGGGAAGTGGGTGTGTATTCTGCCCACCGCACCCCGGACCGCATGCTGGAGTATGGCAAAACCGCTGCTGAACGCGGACTGCAGTGCATTATCGCCTGTGCCGGTGGGGCGGCTCACTTGCCCGGTATGGTCGCCGCCGCTACCCCCTTGCCCGTTATTGGTATTCCACGTGCCCTCAAGAACCTTGACGGCATGGACTCTTTGCTGTCGATTGTGCAGATGCCGGGAGGGGTACCGGTTGCTACGGTCTCGATCGATGGCGCTAAAAACGCTGGTCTTTTAGCGGCTCGGATCATAGGTGCGGCGGATACTGAAGTGCGCGCCAAGATGGAAGAATTTCAGAAGAATATGGCAACTGAGGTGGTCGGCAAGGATAAAGCATTGCGTGACCGCGTTGCCGACAAGTAGTTCCCAACTACGTTCAGTTACTTTTTGTAGTCAGGATTTTTTAAAAGCCCCTCAATGGCGTACCGAATAAGGTGCTGCCATTGGGTGGCAGTAATGATGCCGCTCAAAATCTGCGCCGACACGGAAGTGTTCTGCAGAATGAGTAACACTATGGAGGCCAACTCCATATCATCTTCGTCGCGGAGCTGATCTGGATTCACCGCGCGACAGTGGTGCAACATGGCGGTAAGCACGGCTAATAATTCCCGCTGTGAGGTACCCAGGCGGTTCACAAAATATTGGGACAGGTAGGTGCCGCCGTCTTTGTCATCCAGAATCTGGATGAGTGGTTGTGCCCGCAGCTCCACCACGAAGTTGATAATCAGGTCGATGAGTTCGTCAACGTCATCCACAAGTTGGTACCGCTGGTTCATCATGTCGACTATTAGCGATGTCACTAGTGAGCTGATGACATCGTCCATGTCTTTGAACCGACGGTAGAGGGGGGCGGGAAACTCCGGCGCGTTGAGCAATTTCGGAGATGGTTGCGCCAGTAATGCCTTTCTCTGTGAGAACTTCGTAGGCAGCGTTCAAGATCTTGCCGTCGATGGTGAGCGGCAAGCTCCAGCGGTACGGAACCGTGTTGTCGTTTTCTGTACTCATGGCCTAACGGTGTTTTACGTGCTCATTCGAAGATAGGAAAAGCAAGTAAAAATTCAGCTTGCTTTAGTTCTATCGTAGGCGATGAAACACCCTGTGTCCCAAGGCTGCAGCAGGAATTTTGAGGATAATGAAAAAGTGGGGGTGCCCAGGTCGGGCACCCCCACTGTTAGGTGTTATCGATATAACCGTGGGATGAACTTAGTGTTACTTAACGAGTTCGTTCACGATTTCTTCGACGATAGGCAGAGCCTTTTCGCGGTCGCTCTCCACCAGGCCGATACGGGTACGACGGTCGAGAACGTCACTCACGGTCATAACACCTTCGTGGGTGACAGCGTAGGCGATCTCGGCACGGGTGATGTCCATACCAGCAACCTGCTCCAGCGGGCGCTCAATGGTGCAAGCCGCAACAACGTTGGGAGCCTCGTAGCCGAAGCGGTCCACCAGGGATTCTGGCAGCTTGGCTAGCTCGGCGTCACTGACGTCCTTGGACTTGGCGTGCTTGGGAGCACCGATGAACGGGGTGTGCTTGGTGACACAAGGACCGGCGGTGAGGCCGCGATCCTTCACAACCTTGTCAACGGTTTCTTCAGCCATGAGGCGGTACTCAGTGAACTTGCCACCGACAATGGAGAAGAGGCCGGTGTCGGACTCGATGATGGCGTGACGGCGGGAAAGATCCGCAGTGGATCCGCCTTCTCCGGAGTCGATGAGCGGACGGTAGCCGGTGAAGGCACCGATAACATCGTCGCGGGTGAGTTTGCGGTCGAGCGCGCGGTTGAAGTTCTCCAGCAGCCAGTCGATGTCCTCTTCCGGGGTGGGAGGTACGTCGACGATGCCGCCCTTGGTTTCTTCGTCGGTGAGACCCAGGTAGCAGCGTCCGAGCTGTTCGGGCATGACGAAGAGGTAGCGGGAGATGGAACCAGGCAGTGCGACGGTGAGGGAACCGGTGGGGTTGCCCAGCGCCTCCGACTTGAAGACCAAGTGGGTTCCGCGTGCGGGACGCAGCTTGATGTCCTTGTCGATGTGTCCAGCCCAGACACCAGTTGCGGAAACCACAGACTTGGCGCCGAGGGTGAAGGATTCGCCGGTGAACTCATCGGTCACTTTGACGCTGTTGCCGGTCACCTCGGAAACATCCGCGTGGTTAATGACGTAGGCGCCATTTTCGGCAGCGGTACGGGCGATGGCGGTAACGATGCGGGCATCGTCAACCATCTGGCCGTCCCAGTTAACCCAGGAGCCTTTCAGGCCGTCCTTGGCGACAGTGGGGCAGAGTTTGATGGTCTTTTCTTTGTTTGCGTAGCTGGAACGCGGCAGCGTCTTGGAGCTGGTGCCGGCAGTGATGCGCAGCAGGTCGCCGCCAATGAAGCCGATGCGTGCAGCAATTTTTTGAATAATGTTCGTGTCTTTACCAAGCGGCATTACCTGTGCCAGCTTGTGGGCAAGGTGGGGGGCGTTTTCTTCAAGTAGGATGCCCCGCTCGACGGCAGAGGTATGTGCAATACCTAATTCCAGCTTGGCGAGGTAGCGAAGGCCACCGTGGGCAAGCTTGGAGGACCAGCGAGAGGTACCGAATGCAATGTCGTACTTGTCGATCAGCGCGACTTTGAGGCCGCGCGTAACTGCATCAAGTGCCACACCAACACCTGTAATACCGGCGCCGATGACGATCATGTCGAGCTCATCTGCAGACATGGCCGCTAGTTCTTTGAGTTCCTTGGCGCGGCGTTCGGGAGAAAGTGCGGCTGAGGAGCTAGTGCTCATTGTGCTAAATATCCCTTCAGAGTTTTTGTTAGTTCTTCTTTCCATACTTTGGCGCTTCCGAATCCCTCTTCTGCTGCACGCGCGGACAGGGCAGAAGATTGAGCGATGATCAGAATCATGGTTGCCATGACATGCGGATCATCTTGGCGGATGCACCCTTCTGGTTCTTTTCCTTCCACTTCAATTCGGGCGACATCGGAAACTTGAATTCTTTTAATAAGAGTCTCCACGTACCGAATCAGTGCTATTTGGCTTTGACCGAAGCGACGGAAAGAGTATGTGGTAAGCAGCCCTGGGTCGGTTTCGATAATCGCATTCAAGAATTCATTCTCTTTTGCGGCATCGGTGTAGTTGACGATAGCTGCTACAAGCTCGTCAATGTTTGACGGCATTCGAGGCACCGTATCGAGAATTTTGAGGAGTTCACGAGTGAGGAGATCGGTCGCCAAAGCAGTAACGTCTTTGTATCGACGGTAGAGGGTAGGGCGGCTCACGTTTGCGGTACGTGCAATGCCTGCCATCGTGGTACGTCGTACCCCGTCACGAACAATGCAGTCGTGCCCTGCTTCGATGATCGCCTCGTCAATCGAGTACGACCTCTTTTTCTCAGATTTCGATGTCTTAGCCACGTATTTAATCGTGCCGCTGAATTTACACTTTGTCAATAAGTGTTAACTTATGGTGGCAACAACTGCCTCAAAAGCGGGATATTGCTTAAAAATAGGCCTTTGAACTGCGTATATGCAAATGTGATGTTGGTCATAAAAATGCAATTAAAGCGCAAAAACAGCTCAAAAACCTCGTTTTAGAACTTCCAAAAACTAGTTTTGAAGGAAATTTGCGTTACACAAATGGGGTAAAGTGTACTCTCTCCAAAAACGTCTTAGTTGACGCACTGCGGGCCTTTACCGCCCGCACTAATCGGAGGACGTGCACTCCCGCCGCTGCTTGCGGTGCGCGTGGGAAGGTTCAGCTGGTCTGCAAAAACAGCTTTCCCATTCTTCATAGCGGGGCCGTCATAATCATCGGATAGCACGACTCGCACAGTCCCCACAGGCACCTCTTTAGAACTTTGCACTGCGAGGCCGCCAAGATCCTTAGCGACGGCTTTAGCTGCTGCCAGTGTGTCGGGATGGCCCACCACATAACTGCTAGCTGTGGAAGAATCCGAGTTGCCCGTGCTCTTCGTTTGATAACCCACGCTCTCCAAGTAAGAGGCCACTGCCCCCGCCAAGCCACCAAGCGTGCCCGCATTCAACACCGTCAATTGCACCGACTTGCGATCGATATTGACACGACCAGGCTTGGGAAGTTCACGTTTGCCATCTTCGTTTTCTTGGTTTTCGATAAGTTCTTCCACCCAGGCTTTAACCTCGGCGATGTCTACCTCTACTGCGCTTACTTCATTACCTGCAGCGTCAATCATGTGGGCGTCCGGGTCGGCAATGGGAATCGTCGCGAATTTTACGCGATCGCCCATCAGGTGCTGCATTTGTTGTGCAAAGGAGATGACGTCCCAATCCTCGTCAATGACGACGGAACGCTTAACCGCTTGAGTTAACTTGTTGAGCTTGTCGGGGTTGGTGAGCACACCTGCACTCAGGGTTTGCCGCACCATGGAAGCCATATACACCTGTTGGCGGGTAATACGGTCCAGGTCGCCGCGTGGGAGACCGTGACGTTGGCGGACGAACGAAAGCGCCTTAGCGCCATTGAGGGTCTGTACACCAGCTGGGAAGCGGGCTCCAGAATAGGGGTCATATACCGGATTATTGAGGCAGACTTTGGCGCCACCAACAGCATCGGTAATGAGCACAAAACCCAAAAGACCAATTTCCGCGTAGCGGTCAACACTCACCCCAGTGAGATCCGATACGGTCTCCACTAAGGCTTTACGCCCTGCGTTGGTAGCTTGTTTCTCCGCTTCTTCCTCCGGAACTCCTTCCGCTAAGAGGCGTTCCTTAGTTTCTAGGAGGGTGACGCCATAGACACCGTTAATTTTCATGGGACTGAGCCCTTCGGGGGAAACCCAGGTGTCTCGCGGAATAGAGATAGCAGTGGCGGAGCGCCCATTATCGGGAATACGGATGAGCAGAATGGTGTCCGTATTGGTTGACTCCACATCGTCACCAGCATGCAGCATCGCTATTTCCCGTTTGGTAAGCGGATTTCCGTGAGCGTCAGTACGGGAGTCCGATCCCACTAGGAGAATATCGGTGGCGCCATCAGAACTTTTAGTAAGTCCCAGGTTGACGTTGAGAGTGCCATCGTTCAGGGCGTCCATCTTGCTCCACGCGAAAGTTGAGAGAACAACCAGAAGCACCACAATGACAGCCACAAACGGGCGCACAATTTTGGTGAACAGCGAAGTTTTGCTGGATGGGCTCATTCTCTCTCCTTTCTGCTGGTGGTGGACAAACTGCGTAAATGAGTTGTATCTAAAGTATGAACAATAATCGAGTTATAACAAGTTTATTAAAAGCCGGTATCTATAACACTACGGAACAAGTTAAACATTGCGAGAATTGACGATGGTGTCTGACTATATATGTCTTGTAAAATACTTGTTCTAGGTAGGCTAATAGCTGGCTAGATAACGAGGTAACGAGCTTACCTCAGCAAACTGTGAAACAGCAGGGCGTTGACGTATAAATTCGTTATCTTCCAAGAAAGGATTTGTGGCGGTGCGACTTTTTGTCACCGGCGGTGCAGGCTTCATTGGTTCCGCGTTTGTGCGTATGGCACTTGCGGGAGAACTACCACTACCCGAGGTAGAAAAGGTAACCGTCTATGACGCCTTAACTTATGCTGGCACCCTCACCAACCTCACTGAGGTCGCAACAGATCCCCGCTACAGCTTCGTACATGCTGATATTTGTGACGCGGAACGCCTCCAGCAGGAAATGGCTGGCCATGATGCGATCGTTCATTTTGCAGCCGAATCCCACGTAGACCGGTCCATTAATGGGGCGCGCACCTTCGCAGAAACTAATGTGGTGGGAACCGCGAACGTTATGCAGGCCGCACTGGAGTGTGGGGCCGATCGAATTGTGCACGTCTCCACCGACGAAGTGTATGGCTCCATTCCGGAAGGTGCCTGGCCAGAAACTGATCCACTGTTTCCCACTTCGCCGTATTCCGCTTCCAAAGCGGGGTCAGATCTCATGGCAGAATCCTTTTTCCGCAGTTTTGGACTTCCCGTCATTGTGACCAGATGCTCCAACAACTATGGACCACACCAATTTCCGGAGAAAATAATTCCGCTTTTCATTACTAACCTTTTGGAAGGCAAAAAGGTTCCGGTTTATGGTGACGGTTCCGCACGGCGAGACTGGCTGCATGTGGCGGACCACTGCCGGGGAATCGCGTTGAGCCTCATCGGCGGAACTGCCGGCGAGATCTACAACATTGGCGGCGGTACCGAGTTGAGTGCCCTGGAACTGACACAACTGTTAGTGGAGAAATTAGGAGCTGATGAGAGTGCGATTGAGTTTGTAGCAGACCGCCCCGCCCACGATATGCGATATTGTGTTGACGACAGCAAAGCCCGTCGCGAATTGGGCTACCAACCGCAGATCTCTTTCTCTGACGGAATTGAGTCCACAATCGCGTGGTACCGCAGCCATTCGGAATGGTGGAAACCACTGCGTGCGGATGCTCCCCAGCTCGATCGGTTACGCCCCACGACACCATAAGTCCATGCCTCCCACACAATAGAAATCTCCCAGCTGATCATGACAATCGAAAAGTTAGTTTAGAGATTAAAGAGTAGGAATAGGTTAAGACTATGCCTGGTTCAACCCTGATGACACCGCGAGTACATATTTTGGGAGCGGGCGGCCAGTTGGCACATGCTCTCGTCAGCACCATGCCAGACATCTACGACAAACCGGGACGAGTAGCCCTCTACCAGCGTAAAGACTGCGATTTTACAGATCCACGCTCTTTTGAGAACGATACCTCGTTAGCTTTGCATCCCGGAGATATTGTCATCAACTGTGCTGCCTACACCGATGTTGATCGGGCGGAGGACGATCCGGAGGGTGCTAACCAGGTCAATGCGCAAGCTCCCGCTGCGCTGGCTCGGCTCTGCAAAAAACGCGGCGCGCAACTCATCCATATGTCCACAGACTATGTTTTTTCTGGGAAAGACATTGGGCGGCCGTTGGAAACCTTCGACTCTACCGGTGCAACCACCGTCTACGGCGCCTCCAAAGCAGCAGGGGAAGCAGCAGTTCTGGAAGAGTGCCCCAATAATTCCGTTATTATCCGTACTGCCTGGCTGTTCACTGGTCCGCTTCGTGACTCCTGGGGGCTGAGGTCCAATGACTTTGTCACCACTATTCAGAAGCTTTACCAGGTGAAGAAAAAACCGATTCAGGTTGTGGACGACCAATTCGGTTCACCCACCTACTCCATGGACTTGGCCCGTGGAATCTGGGAGGTTGTCGGTCGGTTGATGCAGAGCGAGGAACTGCCTCAAATCCTGCACGCCACGAATGCTGGCACCACCACTTGGTATGCTTTCGCCTCCGAAATTGTGGGGTTGAGTGGCGGTAAGCGCGGTCGGGTTATGCCCTGCTCCAGCAAGGATTATCCTACCAAAGCAGAGCGTCCGCACTGGTCGGTATTGAGTGGCGCCAGTTGGGAAGATGCTGGCTTGACTCCGTTGCGGCACTGGAAAAAAGCCCTTGCAGAAGCCCTTACAATGGGGGCAAACACTCTGGAGTAAGTCGAGAAACCCCTGCTAGATCGTTAAGCTAGAGCACGTGCCTACATCAAAATTAGCCATAGTGACGGTGACCTATTCGCCGGGTCGGTATCTGCAGCAATTTTTAGAAAGCATTGCTGCTGGTACTGTGCTGCCGACACGCGTCATTCTGGCGGATAACGGTTCGACCGACGGTGCGCCGGAAGCTGCCGTTGCGAACTTTGCTGAACACCCCACCATGCAGGTGGAACTCCTGCGCACCGGCGGCAACATCGGTTACGGCTCAGCAATAAACAAGGCGATTGCACAGCTGCAGCATGATACGCAGCTACGCCCCGATTTTGTTTTAGTGTCGAACCCTGATGTTATCTTTACCGCTGGGGCGATCGATGAATTGTTGGCCGCAGGGAAACGGTGGCCTAAGGCGGGAGCACTAGGTCCACTTATCCGTGAAAATGACGGAGGCGTGTATCCCTCGGCGCGCAGTGTTCCCCGCATCAAAAACGGTATTGCGCACGCTGTTTTGGCACCGATATGGAAGAATAATCCCTGGACAAAAGCATATTTAGATAATGCTGACATGTCCTCCGAACGGACTGCCGGTTGGTTGTCGGGCGCCTGCCTGCTACTCCGGCGGGAAGCCTTCGAAGAAATTGGTGGTTTCGATGAAGGCTACTTTATGTACATGGAGGACGTGGACTTGGGCGACCGGTTGGGAACTGCCGGCTGGTCGAATGTTTTTGTACCTAGTGCAGAAATTGGGCATGCGCAGGGTCACTCTACGGAGTCACATCAGGAGATCACGTTAGTGGCTCACCATAAAAGTGCATACAAGTTTCAAGCCGACCGGCACCCACAGTGGTATGCCGCGCCGCTACGCTGGATATTGAAAGCTGGACTGTGGTTGCGCTGCCGTTTAGCTATTCGTCACGCACACCAGAAGAACACAACAAAATAACAACGAATTGAGTTTCACGATGACTAAGTCCTCCCTATCGGGGCTGAGCCAAGAAGACCTTGCTAATACCGAAGCAGTGGTGCTGGTTGGAGGTAAAGGAACGCGCTTGCGTCCACTTACCTTGTCGGCACCCAAACCGATGCTTCCCACAGCTGGGTTGCCTTTCCTTACTCATTTGCTGTCGCGCATTAAGGCTGCAGGTATTAAACATGTTGTGTTGGGTACGTCGTATAAAGCCGAAGTGTTCGAAGAATATTTTGGCGACGGCAGCGAACTCGGCTTAGAGATCGACTATGTGGTGGAGGAAACTCCCCTGGATACCGGTGGCGGAATCCGAAATGTTTTGTCCTGCCTGCGCGGAGACAATATTTTAGTGTTCAACGGCGATGTGCTGGGTGGCACCGATCTGCAAGACATTCTGAAAAGCTTCCTGGAAAAAGACGCTGATGTGCTGCTGCACCTGGTGAAAGTTGAGGATCCCCGCGCCTTCGGCTGTGTGCCCACTAATGCGGATGGCCGGGTGGAGGCCTTCCTGGAAAAGACACCCAACCCACCCACGGACCAGATCAATGCGGGCTGCTACGTTTTCCGGAAAGACATCATCGAATCCATTCCTGCAGGAGTGCCGGTAAGCGTGGAGCGCGACGTGTTCCCACGGCTTCTCGAAGAAGGAAAACGAGTCTACGGACACGTCGATGCACACTATTGGCGTGACATGGGAACACTCCAAGATTTTGTGCAAGGCTCAGCGGATCTAGTGCAAGGCATCGCACCGTCACCAGCTTTAGAGGGAAGAAGCGGAGACTATCTGGTGCTGCCCGGAGCCGATGTGGCAGATTCTGTAGAGCTCTCCAAAGGAACCGTCATTGGCGAGAACTGTACGGTAGCTGAAAATGCGCACGTTAGTGAGACCACAGTTTTTAATGGTGCGACCATTTCTGCGAATGCGATTGTGGAGCGCTCCATCATTGGGAAGAACGCCGTTATCGGTGAAGGCGCCATTGTGAAGGACGCTGTTATTGGTGACGGCGTCACCGTTGGCGCGGGATGCGAATTGCTGGATGGCATTCGTATTTGGCCGAATGTCACTATCCCCGACGGGGCAGTGCGTTTCTCCACCGACGCCTAAAAGCCAAGACCTAAACCCTAAAGTGTGGGTTTAGCCTGTAATTTTTGGGGTCGCTCCGAAGCGCCTAAACCGGAAAAGTTCCTATCGGACGGCAACTTTTAAGAAATTTCAGGACATTAAACTATTTAGATAATGGTGTGTCGGACGACGACCAGGTCGCCAAAATTAGTTATGATATTTCTTATTTCTACTGGTAGAGAGCCCATTCGGGGATCCGTTGCATAACTTTCCAAAATTTTGCGACACGCCGTAGCTTAAATGACACACATTTAATGAGTTTTGGGGTATTGCATCCTACTGAATCTGGGTTGACCAACTCGGTTTTTGCGTGTGTAATAACAAGTGTGTAAGTAACTTGGTTTTGGAGATTTTACATTCCTAACTGGGTTAAAAGAAAGACCGTCCACACGGATAGTGTTTACAGTCGCGACATACTACGAGGAGACCACGTGTCAGCTAGCGAACCTCAGGGTTTCGTGCCACTCGCCAGTATGGGTATCGAGGAACTCATTACTGCAGTCGAAGTCGACTGGCAGGAACGAGCTCTTTGTGCACAGACTGATCCAGAAGCATTTTTCCCTGAAAAAGGCGGATCCACTCGTGAAGCCAAGCGCATATGCCAAGGTTGTGAAGTACGCGACGAATGTCTCGAATACGCCCTTGAACATGATGAGCGTTTCGGTATCTGGGGTGGACTGTCAGAGCGGGAACGCCGCCGCCTAAAGAAACGTGCGATGTAAGGAAGACAACACAAATAAATAAGCTAAGAGGGTGGAGCCTGGGGGCTCCACCCTCTTCTATTTCCCCAATAACAGCTCCCAATGGCAGCTACAGCTAGACTTGCGGACCGTCTCCGTAAAACGGATTGATCAATTCCGGCTCCACATTAAGGTAGTAGGCCACCAGCTTCGTCAAAATTGCCTGCAGTAGCTGCTGCATCTCGGTTTCATCAGCGCACCGCTCCTCTATCGGTTTACGGAAAAGCACAATACGCGGTCGAATAGGGGTGCCGTCACTGGTATAGGAGGTGGAAATGAACCTACCTAAGGCAATAATTCCGTCAGCAGCCACCGAATCCGGCCATTCAGCGCCTTCCCTTAACCGCATCCGCGGCACCATATCAACAGCCAAATCCAGGCCGGTGAGCTCGTCATGAAAAGTTGTATCTATGCGCGCAAAAGCCTCCAAGGCGTGTTCATCGAAGGCCGTAGATCTACTGGCGTAGCGCGGCACATGCGGAGGCAAAATGAGTCCACGAGGCCCCCTGCCGCGACGTTCTACTTGCCGGCTCGTCTTGTGGCGGCGGTGTGTAAAAGGTTGGGGTGAATCCGAACTCATGGTTTCAGCTTAACTGGCAAGGTGCAGAATAGTAGGTTCCACGCCGTTTCACGATAGGCTTAGGGGGTAAAACGTCCTTTATGAGAGGGAGACTTTTCAGTGAGCAATTCTGCTACGGCACCTGCTTACCGCGATCCGGACTTTATCGCCCAAATTATTAAGGCCTACGATGTGCGCGGTCTTGTCGGCGAACAGATGACGGAAGACTTCGTGTACGAGGTGGGACAAGCATTCGCTCGGCTGATGCGGAGCGAGGGGGCAACCAGGATTGTGGTTGCACACGATATGCGCGACTCAGGGCCGGCACTGGTGGAAGCGTTCTCGGAAGGTGTCAATGCACAAGGGCTCGATGTGGTGAACATTGGCCTCGCCTCTACTGACGAGATGTACTGCGCCTCGGGACTCTTGCAAACCCCCGGCGCCATGTTCACTGCATCGCACAACCCGGCGGAATATAACGGTATTAAGCTGTGCCGCGCTGGTGCCCGGCCCGTGGGGCAAGACACCGGTCTAGCCACTATTTCCCAAGCCGTAGTGGACGGCATTCCGGAGTTCTCTGGGCCGAAAGGATCCTCTATTCGCCGCGATATGCTGCAGGATTATGCAGAATACTTGCGCAACCTAGTGGACTTGAGCGGCATTCGTCCCCTCACCGTCGCAGTGGACGCTGGTAACGGCATGGCGGGTCTAACTGTCCCGGCAGTACTCCGAGATCTGCCGCTCACCATTGAACCTCTCTACTTTGAACTGGACGGCACGTTCCCCAACCATGAAGCGAACCCGCTGGATCCTAAAAACCTGGTGGATCTGCAAAAGTTCACTCCGGAAGTGAAAGCCGACATTGGGCTAGCTTTCGACGGTGACGCGGATCGTTGCTTCGTGGTGGACGAGAAGGGTGACCCAGTGTCGCCCTCATCTATCGCCGCCCTGGTGGCAGAACGGGAACTGGCACGGGAACCGGGCAGTGCCGTCATCCACAACCTCATCACTTCTTTGGCAGTACCGCAGATTATTGCGGAAAACGGGGGAGTACCAGTACGTACCCGCGTGGGACACAGTTTCATTAAAGCCAAGATGGCGGAGACGAATGCGATCTTTGGCGGGGAGCACTCGGCACACTACTATTTCCGCGACTTTTGGCGCGCCGACTCGGGCCTGTTAGCTGCCATGCATGTGCTGGCTGCTTTGGGCCACCAAGACAAGCCACTGTCCGAAATGATGGCTGAATATGAGCGCTATGCAGCCTCGGGAGAAATCAACTCTCGGCTCGCTTCTGCGGAAGCACAGCAGGAGCGCACCAATGCGGTGGTGGAGGCTTTTGCTGATCGCACCCAGGATATTGACCGGCTTGATGGGGTAACGATTACCCTGGGCGAAAACACCTGGTTTAATGTGCGTGCCTCGAATACGGAACCGTTGCTGCGTTTGAATGTGGAGGCTCCCACCCAGGAGAAAGTGGATGAGCTGGTGACGGAGATTCTGGGAAGTATTCGCGCCTAGCACAGTTGCTGAACATAAAAAGAACCCCCGCCAGAAGCGGGGGTTCTTTTCGCTTTGTGAGCTAACCGTTTTATGCGGTGAAGCCCATCTCCGGGTGACGGGAAGCAACCACAGAGAGTGCCTCGTCGGCGATCTCGATGGTCTTGTCGACGTCTTCCTGAGTTTCGGCGAGGTTGGTGAAGTGGTTGTGGTGGCTGGCGAGCAGCGAACCGCGCTTCACACACTCAGCGATGAACTCCTGGTGGAGCTTAAAGCTGTCATCGTCGGCAATGCGGAGGTAGAAGAGGCTAGGTTCGCCAGTGGCCTTCAAGTGGAAGCCGTGGTTGGCGCCAACCTTCTCCATGCCTTCCATGATGCCTTCACCGATCTGGCGCATGTGGCCAGGGGCATCCGGATGTGCGTGGAGCTTCTTGATGTTCGCAATGGCAGCTGCAAACGGTGCTGCAGTGTGCCAGTAGGAACCGGTGTACATAACCGAGGAGCAGGCCTGCTTGAGGCTGTCCTTACCGCACAGTGCGGAGACGTTCCAGCCGTTGGCCAGTGCCTTACAGAAGCAGATGAGGTCTGCTTCGAATCCGAAGTAGTGGTCGGATCCGGCAAGGTCGAGGCGGAAGCCGGCACGAACGTCGTCGATAATCAGCACGATGCCGTTGTCGTCACAGAGCTTACGGACTTGCTGCCAGAATCCGGGGGCAGGAAGCTCGTTGTCCTGGAAGACGGTGTGGTTGTAGGGCATAGCGATGATTGCGGCGATCTCACCCTTGTTGGCGTTGATAACATCCTTCAACTGCTGGATGTTATTCCACTCAACGTAGATGTTGTTTTCGACGTCGCCAGGTGCAACACCCGGGTCGCCTTCGTGCTGGTGCCACATGTTGGTGCCGTGGTAGCAACCCTTGAACATGACGATCTTGTTGCGGCCGGTGGCGGCGCGGGCGGTCATCATGGCCAGGTTGGTGACGTCAGCACCGTTCTTGGCGAACAGTGACCAGTCGGCGATGTTAACAGTTTCGGCAAGCAGTTCAGCGAGGTCGATGGACAGGGTGCCAGGAAGGGTAACAACGTCGCCCAGCTTGTTAGCTTCGAAGGCGGCCTTGTTAATGTCCTCGTCGGCGTAGCCCTGAATCATCGGGCCGTATGCAGCCAAGTGGTCAATAAACTTATTACCATCAAGGTCCCAGATGTAGGCACCTTCTGCTCGTTCGGAGTAGAAGGGGTAGGCCGATGCCGGAATGTGGCAACCCTCGGTGGGCCCAAGGTGGCCGTAAATACCGCCAGGAATTACCTTAACGGCGCGGGCAAACGCCTCGCGGTTCTTGGGGTAATCATAAATTTCCATTGATTTTCTCCTTTAAAGCAGGTACCGGGAGACGATGTCAAGCATCTTGTTGGCGGCGTCAATGTTCATAATGACACCACTCAGAATTAGCTTGTCTTCGCCGATAAGAGCATAGGTATCAGCTTCACCGTCCAGCACTGCACGGAAGATATCCATATCGTGGAAGGACATCCAAGCAGTGGGGTTAGCAGGCTTGCCTTGGGGGAGGAAGGTGAGCTTGTTGTTCTTAATTTCACAAGCAACCTCGAAGCCAGCCGAGGGAACCTCAACCACAAGGACGCCATCTTTCATACCCTGAGCCAGTTTCTGGCCGGTGGGGTCAATATTGGCGACTTCCGCTAGCGCAGCAAACGCAATGTTTGCGGTCATAATGGTCTTGAGGGCCTCTTCCTCATCAGTGAGGGTGACACCTTCTGGAGTCTCCATAATGTAGGAAAGGCGATCAGTTACCTTAGTAAAGGCGCCGAGCAGGAAGCCCATCTTGTGGACACCCCACTTGGGAATGGGAATACCATTTCCGTCGATCATGGAGTTAAAGTGTCCGGGGCTTACGAAAGCAAGACGTAGATCAGCCTTGCCTGCGGGAGCTTCGGTACGGACGGTTCCATGGTCGAAAATTAAAGTACGGGATGGAACGCCGGGAATTTCAAAGCTGACCGAAATGTCAGCATCTTTAATGATTTCCCGTGCTTTAGGGTCGTTCTCGCAGAGTGGTATCAAACTCCGGAGAACGGCGTTGAGATTGATGGAAGCCAGAGTACGCTTATCCATCTCTCCTCCTTATCGCGGTGAAACGGGGCGTCAGATAACTCCAACTGTCCCCATGTTTGTACAGACTAAAGTCTGCCTTTTCTCTCTGTACGCAAATTACAGTTTGGTCGCAGCCGCATACTGCGGCCGCGAACGATTTCAGTTTAACCCGCAGCCACTTCCTTAACAGGCGTATGGGAAAAAATTCCGGATTAGATGGAGACAAGCAGGTGAAACACTGTGTTTGGGCCTTCAATATCGTTCTGATTTGCCCTTGAACAGCCAAAACCACAGCTAGAAGGGTTAATTAAGGATTCTAAGTATTACCTTGTTGTTGTCATAAACTGTTGCTGAAAAACTTTTAAAATCGCTTTTCCTAGTAAGATTGCGGTGACGCTATGTAGTTGCCCGTCTCATCCCGCAACGCTCATATGAAAGGCGATCATGTATCTTCTCGACGGCGCCATCCGAAACTATGCGTGGGGTTCACACCAAGAGCTCGCCGCCCTTCGTGGGGAAAGTGTCCCCACCCATCACCCGGAGGCGGAGCTTTGGTTTGGTGCGCACCCTGGCGATCCAGCGGTTCTTGCCGACAATTCTGGACGCACGCTCCTCGACGTTATTTCGGATAACCCGCACAAGGAACTCGGCAATGCGATTTCTCAAAAATTCTCGCAACAGCTGCCATTCCTGTTGAAGATCTTGGCTGCCGAAGAACCACTGTCGCTGCAGGCGCATCCCAGTTTGAGCCAAGCCCAACTGGGTTATGCGAGGGAGAACGCGGCCGGAATTCCACTGGATGCACCACACCGCAATTACCACGACGACAACCATAAACCAGAGTTGATTGTCGCGCTGACGCGGTTCGAAGCGTTGGCTGGATTCCGCACACCCACCCGCACCTTGGATCTTTTGGATGCGCTTGCGGTGGAGGCGATGGACCCTTACACCGAAATGCTGCGCGCCGAACCGGATGCGAATGGTATTCGCGCCCTCATGACCACTCTTATCACCCTGCCGCGCAAGCAACTCGCCACGCTTATCGACGCGATGGAAGACGCCGCCCGACGGCTCGTTGCGGAAGATAGTGAATGGTCTGATGTGGCGTTCAGCTTCCTCAAACTGGTGGCGGAATATGGCGTTGACGCGGGTGCCTTGTGCGCCTTGTTGCTCAACCGCATAACGTTGCAGCCCGGGGAAGCAATCTTTATGGGCGCGGGTGTTCTGCACGCCTACCTGCATGGGGTGGGTGTCGAAATCATGGCCAACTCAGATAACGTCCTGCGCGGGGGACTCACCCCGAAGCACGTTGATGTGCCTGAGCTGATGCAGGTGCTGCATTTTGAACCACTCGAAAATCCTGTGCTACCTGCCACTAAAGTGTTGCGCACTAACGCTGGAAACGTGCCGGATGGGGAAGGTGTGGATTGCTACGAATACCACACTCCGGTTCCCGAATTTTTCCTCAGCCGCTGCCGTATCCAACCGGACGTCACCACCACCCTCGATGTGGAGGGTCCCTTCATTCTGATGGTGACGAAAGGTACCGTCACCCTCACTCAGGACGGCGAATCGGGCTACCTTGATGTTCCTTCCGGTCACGCTGCGTGGATGGGGGATTGGGAACAGCGTCCTAGGATGAGTACTGGGGAAGAACCCGCTAGTGTGTTTGTTGCAAGAGTTCCGCGGAAATAGCCTTTCGACTCCGCGCACCACTTTCTATCTTTAAACCACCTATTACTAATTTTCATAGGAGAAGGCAATGACTGCACTGACCGTCGACCGGCATAATGGTCTGGAATTTAAGGTCAAAGATCTCAGCCTCGCGGCCACTGGACGCATGCAAATCGATTTGGCTGAAAAAGAGATGCCGGGTCTGATGTCACTGCGGGAAGAATACCGGGATGTGCAGCCCCTCAAAGGCGCCCGAATTTCTGGCTCTATCCACATGACCGTGCAGACCGCGGTACTCATTGAGACTTTGGTGGCGTTAGGTGCCGAAGTACGGTGGGCATCCTGCAATATTTTCTCCACCCAAGACGAGGCTGCTGCCGCAGTTGTGGTGGGTGACGGCACTCCGGAGGATCCGCAAGGTGTTCCCGTTTTCGCCTGGAAGGGTGAAAGCCTGGTCGAATACTGGTGGTGCACTTCCCAAATCCTGCATTGGCCGGGAGAGGGCGAAGAACAGTACCCCAACATGATTTTGGATGATGGCGGCGACGCGACCCTGATGGTCATCACCGGCATTGAATACGAAAAAGCTGGCGTCGTTCCTCCCATTACCGACGAGGACTCGGCAGACGAAAAAGTGCTGAAGACGCTTCTCAAAGAGCTGTTGGCCGCGGATGAAACCAAGTCGTTTTTCCAAAACACGGGGAAGACAGTGCGCGGCGTCACCGAAGAAACCACCACTGGTGTGCACCGCCTCTACAGTTTCGCCTCCCAAGGCACTCTTCCGTTCCCTGCAATGAACGTGAACGATGCTGTCACCAAATCCAAGTTCGACAATAAATATGGGACCCGGCACTCCCTCATTGACGGCATCAACCGCGGAACTGATGTGTTGATCGGCGGCAAATCCGTGCTGCTGTGTGGCTACGGTGATGTCGGTAAAGGCTGTGCGGAAGCTCTTGACGGCCAGGGTGCCCGCATCGCCGTCACCGAAATCGACCCCATTAACGCCTTGCAAGCCATGATGGACGGCTACTCCGTTGTTACTGTGGACGACCATATTGAAAACGCCGACATTGTGGTTACCGCTACCGGCAACCTGGGTGTTATTACCTTCGAGCACATGTGCCGCATGAAGGACCAAGCGATTTTGGGCAATATTGGCCACTTCGACAATGAAATCGATATGGCTACTTTGGAGAGTCACCCCGGAGTCACCCGCACCAATATCAAACCGCAGGTTGACCTCTACACTTTCAGCCCCGAATTGGATGGCGGACGGGGACACAGCATTATCGTGCTCTCCCAGGGGCGCTTGCTGAACCTGGGCAACGCCACCGGACACCCTTCCTTCGTCATGTCCAACTCGTTCGCCGACCAGACCGCAGCCCAGATCGAGCTTTTCCAAAACTCCGAAAATTACGAGAATGAGGTCTATCTGCTGCCCAAGCAGCTGGACGAAAAAGTGGCTCGTATCCACGTGGAAGCCTTGGGCGGGGAACTCACCAAACTGAGTAAAAAACAAGCCGAATACATTGGCGTCGATGTTGAAGGCCCCTTCAAACCAGATCACTACCGCTACTAAAACAGGGTGTGAAATATGTACCAGCAAACACTTCTTGTAGCTATAGAAGGTGTTGACGGAGCCGGTAAAAATACTCTCACCACCAAGGTCGCAACGGAGCTAGAAAAATCCGGTGCGGCCCTTGCCCGTATGGCCTGCCCCCGCTACGGAACCACCCATGCAGACCTCATTGCGGCTGCTCTTCGCGGTGAAATGGGGGATCTGGTGGACAGCCCCTTCGGGATGGCGACGCTCTTCGCGCTGGACCGTAAGTATTCGCTCGCGCCGGGGCAAGGCCTCGCTGCGGCGGTGTCCTCCATCACTGCAGAAAGTACTGACGGCCCGCGGATCGTGTTGCTGGATCGCTGGGTGGCCTCCAATGCCGCATACTCGGCTGCCCGGCTGCAACAGCCGGTTGATCTCGCCGGTGGGGTAGTGGACTGGGTGGCAGAGCTTGAATATGGAACATTCGAGTTGCCCATCCCGGATCTCACTATTTTGTTGGACGTTCCGGTGGAGTTGGCGCGGGAACGGGCCGCGGGGAGGGAAGCCCAGGACGCTTCCCGCACTCGGGACGCCTACGAGCGGGACGCCAGTTTGCAGGACCGCACTGCCGCCGCCTATCGCGCCTTAGCAGACAACCAGTGGATGGGCCCCTGGATTCGGGTCGCGGCTGATGTGGATCCGGCCGATGTGGCGAACACCATTTTGGGTCTTTCCCCACAATAAAACTCATCTAGTTATTTCTTCCGCCCCCGTTCTCTTGCCGAGAGCGGCTAAGATAGGGGTACCCCCTCGAGTACACTCGTGCTGAGCAGGCTTTTAGTGAGGTTTCTTGCGTGGTAGCCAACCTCCGTGCAGCTGCCCGGCACCATTGCGAAAGACACCATAGCGAAAGGTCATGGAATGGCACACATCCTAGTTGTCGACGATGACGAAGCATTGGCTGAAATGCTCAGCATCGTGCTGGAAAACGAAGGCATGTCCACCACCATTGTGGGTGACGGAACCGATGCCCTTCGGGTATTCCGTGAGGTGAACCCTGACCTTATCCTCCTGGATCTCATGCTTCCCGGCTTGAACGGTGTCGATGTCTGTAAAGAAATCCGGCGCACCTCGGCCGTCCCCATCATTATGTTGACCGCCAAAACCGACACGATTGACATTGTTTTGGGTCTCGAATCTGGGGCCGACGACTATGTCACCAAACCTTTTAAACCTAAGGAACTGGTGGCACGGGTGCGTGCCCGGCTGCGCAACAATAACGATCAGCCGAGTGACGAAATCCTCACCATTGGGCCTGTTTCCATTAACGTCGCTGCCCACACGGTTACCCGGGATGGGCAGCCGGTGCAGCTCACCCCACTCGAGTTTGATCTTTTGACGGAACTGGCACGCAAACCTGGGCGAGTCTTCAGCCGGGAAACCCTTCTACAACATGTGTGGGGCTATGACCACGGCACCGACTCTCGTCTTATTAACGTGCACGTGCAGCGGCTCCGCTCGAAGATTGAGGAAGATCCCGAGAACCCCAAGATCGTTGTCACTGTCCGCGGCGTCGGATATAAAGCGGGTACAGGGTTTTAATTAATGGCGCGGCCAGATGAACGTGCGGGTGACGGCGGTCCCGTCACCCCCACTGGCATGTCTCGACTCTCCGAAAGTCTGGAGAAAAGCGAACTCCCCTACGTCACTATTGACGCCCTCGGGGAGGGGAAAACGGACGCGGAGAAAACTGCTGCTGGGGACACTGCGGGAGCGGAATCCTCGGAAGATGCCAAGACCCCACCTCGGGGACTTTCCCTGCGGAGTGCACGCAAAAAGAAGTCGCAGGACAATGCGGAAGAGGCATCCACTAGCTCAACGCAAACAACCGATTCGGATGCGGGTGACGACGAGTCGGCGGCCGCCAAGAAAAAGCCCCGTTCTGCTCGATTCCCTTGGAAACTACGCGGTTGGGGGCGCCGCAAACTGCGCGCCATTGCTGAAAAATGGCGTCGCTCACTACAGTTCCGTACCGTTTTAACCACTACCGGTTTGGCTGTCATTATTTTGATGGTCACCCTTTTTGGACTGTCTGCACAGATTGCACAGCGTTTGCTCGACAATAAAGTGGCGGGGGCAGAACGGGACCTCAACACCGCGCGAGTAGTGGTAGAGGCGCAGTTGAATGCCTCCGACCGGGCCGCCACCGATGAAACGCGGATGGCAAGCACCTTGGCAGCCTTGACCTCGCAAGCACCAGGAGCAGGACAACTGTCGGCTAATGCTGGCTCCTTCGTACCCGTCTTGTACATTCCTGGAGATGGTTTGCGCCCTGCAATTTCCACTCCCGACAATCTCCAAATTCCACTCTCCTTGGTGAACTTTGTGAGCTCCAACCAGGTGTCCTACCAATACTCAGATATGGATTTGGGAGCCGGGCGTACCAAAGTGCTGATTGTGGGTACCCCAACCAGTGTCGATATGCCAGACCTGCAGCTATATCTGATTTACTCACTGGCGTCGGAGGAACGCACCCTTAACCTCTTTAACACGACCCTCTTCTCCGGCGGGTTGCTGATTGTGGCGCTCATGGCTTTTGCCTCCTACCTGGTCTCGCAACAGTTAGTGCGCCCCATTAGGGCGGCAGCCAACACCGCCCAGCGTTTCGCATCCGGTGACCTGGACTCCCGCATGGATATCCGCGGAGAAGATGACTTTGCGGTGCTCGCCGAATCCTTCAACGAGATGGCGGAGTCCCTCAAACAGCAGATTGTGCAGCTGGAAGAGTTCGGGTCGGCACAGAAACGGTTCACCTCCGACGTGTCACACGAACTGCGGACGCCGTTGACGACCGTGCGAATGGCAGCTGACATTATTTATGACCACGCGGATGACCTTGACCCGGGCACCGCACGAGCATCCCAACTTATGGTGAAAGAGCTCGACAAGTTTGAAACGCTGCTGAATGACTTGCTTGAGATTTCCCGCCACGACGCCGGTGTGGCAGAACTGAACGCAGAACAAGTAGACATCCGAACCTGTGTCTACTCGGCTTTGGCGTCCGTCTCGGGAGTCGCCGCTTCGGTGGATGTCTCGACCGAAGTGGATATGCCTGATGAACCCGTCGTCTGTGAGGTGGATTCCCGCAGAGTGGAGCGCATTCTCCGGAACCTGCTGGCCAATGCCTATGACCACAGTGAAGGCGAACCCATCTCGTTAACTGTGCGAGCCGACGATAACGCAGTCGGCGTTTCGGTACGTGACCATGGTGTTGGTCTGAAACCAGGGGAAGCGAAGAAAGTTTTCGACCGTTTCTGGCGCGCCGATCCTTCCCGTGTCCGACAGTCCGGCGGTACCGGATTGGGATTAGCTATTGCGACACAGGATGCAGAACTTCACGGTGGCCGCCTGGAAGCATGGGGTTACCCCGGCGAAGGCTCCTGCTTCCGTTTCACGCTGCCCCGCCGGCTCGGAACCACCATTACGAGCTCGCCGGTGCCGCTCCACTTCCCGAGCGAAAACCCACTGCCTGCTGACACCGGTGAGGGGCCTTCCGGCGAGATCCCCATTTCTGCCACGCTCACGGGTGAGATTCCATTCATTCCACACCAGATAAGCACCGACCAGGATGACGCCCCAATGGCAGCCGACGTGGCCGCTTACTCAGACACTCCACTAGAAGATGACGGTGTTGCTGACGGCGATGATCCATCCTCCGCAGAGGCAGCTCCGAAGAAAACCACAGCCACTAAGACACCTTTAGAAGGGTTGGCGAAAGTTCCGGAAACAACCTACGTTAGTGCTGATATTGACACTGGTGAACAGCACGTTGTGGACTCGTCCCCGGTACTTGACCACCCCGACATCATTATTGAGGAGGATGACCTATGACATCGTTCCTCCGTCGTCGCGATCCCCAGAAACGTCGTCGCTGGGCGACCCTAGCTACGGTATTCACTACGGTTGCAGCGCTCACTGTAGGTACTGGCTGTACCGTGTTGCCCTCCGATAGTCCGCCGCAATCGTTGGGACAATTTAAGCGCACCCCCATGACATTCACCCCGCCGAAACCCATCGCGGGACGATCCCCGGATCTCACTTTGCGTGATTATCTGCGAGCCTCGGCGGTCCCCACCAATCGGCATGCCGCCGCCCGACTGTTCCTCACCCCGCGCGCCAATCGCGAGTGGAAGGACAAAGACATCATCAATATTGTTGACCGGATTGATGTCAACACAGTGGCCAACCCCTCCGAAGATGAAGCAATCTTGCAGGTGCGGGCCCGGTCAGTCGGGGAAGTGGACGAGCGCGGCACATTTCGATCCAAACTTTCTACCGACACGTTTGAAGTTGAGCTTCAACGTATCGACAAAAAGTGGCTGATTAATGATGTGCCGGATGAAGTGCTTGTGGAACGGGACGCCTTCCTCAACACCTATGAATCACAGTCGTTGTACTACCTCGACACCAGTGGATCCCGCGTTGTTCCTGATCCACGCTGGCTCTACTCCTACGACTCCAGCCTGCCCAATATTTTGATGCAACTGCTCGCCGATGAGCCGTCCGAACAGCTGCACGACGCGGTGGCCAGCGAGCTTAAAAGCTCCGCCCGCATTAGTGCGGTGCCGGGCGCTCGTGGCAATGGTGTCGATGTGGAGATCACCAACTACACGCTGGGGTCGGAGGCCTCCCGCCGCCGGCTCGCTGCCCAAATTGTGTTCACTTTTGAACGCGCCAGAGTGCACGGACCCTACTACATCACCGTCAACGGCGAACCTTTGGACTCCAATTTCCGGCAAGGCTGGAGCGTCGCAGATGTGCGTCAATTTGACCCCATGTATGAGTCCGACAAAGATCCTGTTTCCCTCCATGCCGTCACCGCCGAAGGCTTGATGAAAGTGGGAGCTACGCTCACCCCGGTGAAGGGGGACTTAGGCAAGATGGCAGACATTCGCCAGGCCAGTTTCTCGCGGGGCGGAAGCATGATCGCGGCGATCGTCAACACCGGGGAACGACGCAAAGATCCGCAGGTGTTGCGCATGGGTCCCGCTGGCCGGACGACCACCGTGGCACTGCGGGGCAATAACTTCCGTCGCCCCTCCTGGGCGCCCAACGGTCGTGATGTGTGGGTCGTGGACGGCAAAAATAAAGTCTCCATTGTGACCTGGCAGGATGGTGAAAAACCGCTGGTAGCGAAGGTCGATACCAGTGAGTTGGGATCCAAAGTCCAATTCGAGGCCCTTCGCGTTTCTCCAGATGGAGTGCGAGTTGCCTATATTTCCAGCGGCAAAGTTTATACCTCCGTCATCGTGCGCAAGCGTGACGGCGGGGTGAAACTATCTAACCCACAGCGGATTTATATTTCGCAGGCGGAAGTCATGCTGTCGTTAGCTTGGCGGAGTCCAAACCAGATCCTGCTGGGCGGTACCCTCACCGACCGGCCAGTTTTGATGGTGTCACTAGATGGAGCATTCTCCACTCCGCTGGGAACTCGCAACGTTTCCGCACCAGTATCCGTGGTGGTGGGCAACAAGACCGGAATTTATGTGCAGGACAGCCGGGACGTTATGCGCCTGGAGCAAGGGGCGGAAGGCTACTGGCAGGATGTGCCGGCGCTAGTGAACTCGCCGCGCGCAGTACCGGTTCTGGAAGGCTAAATGCGGAGCGTGGGGGAGGGGATCCGACAACTTCTGCTGCCGGATTATTGTGCCGGTTGTGGGGCTCCCGGCGAGGTGTGGTGCAGTGCTTGTGAACGCCATTTAACCGGTCCACCGCGGCGCATAACTACGCGAGTTTTTACCGCCGCCCCAGTGTGGTCCATGGCTCCCTACAGTGGCCCGGTCGCGGATGCCATTGTGGGGTACAAAGAACAGCGACGCCAAGCTTTGGGGGATCCTTTCGGGAAAGCTTTGGCACGCGGCATCCTGGACTTGATTGCGCAAGGAGAACTTTTGGGCCCGCACTACCAACCACTGGCTATCATTCCGGCGCCGTCCACTGCCCGCAGTGTGCAGATGCGGGGCTTCTCCCATTTGCCGGTCGTGGCGCATGCGTGTGCCCGCTATCTGGCGCAACACTTCCGCCGTGAACAGGCTACACACCCACTAGTGGTGGCAGACATTCTGGATATTGCTGAGCATCCAGATTCTGTGGGGTTGACGGCTAGCCAACGGCAGGAAGCGCTTGCGGGTAAAGTCTCGCTCGCGGAGCACTCCAAGCCCAATACTTTAATAGAAACGTTGGAGCACCGTGGCGAAAATAAAGATTTAATTTTAATTGACGATGTAGTGACAACAGGTGCCACAATTTCAGAGTGTTTTACGACACTTTATAGACATGGTTTACGGCTCCGAGGTGCGTTAACTTTGGCAACCGCATGACCTCTCTCCAGGCCATTAATTCTAAGTTTGGCAACACTTAGAAACAGTTCCGCAAGGTCAGTAGATTGGAGGGTGAAGGGGCCGAGATGCTCCTCGGAGGGACTCGGAAACCTTCATTCACCACCGATGCCACCGTGGACAGCGGAAACCGTTGGATGGACCGCGGGCGGTGGCCTACTAGGAGGTTCGCATGTCGAAGACCCAAGCTCCGTCCGCAGGTGCCGTCGATTTTGACGTCCCGCAGGCTCAAGAAGGAGAGGACGAACTCGCTCCCAACGCTCAAGTCCTAATCAATGGACGAAATGTCGTAGTACCGGAGCATTTTGCCACCCGGATTAAAGGCAAGCTCGCACGTCTAGAGCGCCTCGATCCGACTATCAAACGCTTTGAAGTGGAGTTGCGCCACGAGAAAAACCCGCGTCGAGCAGATCACTGTAACAAGATCGAAATTACGGTTCGCCGCAAGGGACCAATCGTCCGCGGAGAAGCTGGAGAAGCAAGCTTCTACGCTGCCCTAGAGTCTGTTTGTGACAAGTTGGAACGTTCCCTTCGCAAGATTAAGGTACGTCGTCGCATTTCGCGCTCCGGACACCGCACCCCCAAGTCGGTGGCCGAGATCTCCGCAGAGTTTGCGCCGGAACATCTTGTAGGAGTTGAGGATTCTCAGGTTGAGGAGACTGATACTGCTACAGACGATGGCGAACTTGGCGACGTTGACATCTATGCCGATACTGTCGAGGATGTTCTACCTGGACGTATTGTGCGTCGGAAGGTTCACCCAGATGTACCGATGTCTGTAGATGACGCGCTCTATCAGATGGAGCTTGTTGGCCACGATTTCTTCCTGTTTCACGACAAAGAAACCGATCGGCCAGCAGTGGTTTATCGCCGCAGAGCCTACGATTATGGCCTAATTACACTGGGCGAATAATCATTATTGCCAATAATCAGTAAGATAGAGTCCGACTGTATTTACCAGTACAGTCGGACTTTATTTCTGCATAACGGTGCAGTGAATATAGGAATCGCTTGATTGTCGATAAATGAGGACGTTTAACTGTGGGAATACTAGATAAAATTCTTCGTGTCGGGGAAGGCCGTGTCGTCAAAAAGCTCGAAAAGCTGGCTGACTATGTGGTGTCGTTAGAAGATGACTACGCCGACATGACCGACGATGAACTTCGTACCAAAACATACGAGTTCAAACAACGCTTGCGCGATGGCGAAACCTTGGATGATTTGCTCCCAGAAGCATTCGCCGTAGCTCGCGAAGCGGCCTGGCGTGTGCTGGGACAGAAACCCTATCCGGTTCAGGTCATGGGTGCTGCTGCCTTGCACGAGGGCCAAGTCGCTGAAATGAAGACTGGTGAAGGTAAAACCCTCACCTGTGTGCTTCCCGCATACCTCAACGCACTTGAAGGCAAGGGCGTGCACATTGTGACGGTGAACGACTACCTGGCAAAGCGTGACGCCGAGTGGATGGGTCGTATTCACCGCTTCCTGGGCCTGGATGTGGGCGTCATTCTTTCCAACATGGAACCGGAAGAACGCCGCAAGGCCTACAACGCAGACATCACCTACGGCACGAACAATGAGTTCGGATTCGACTACCTTCGCGACAACATGGCTCACAGCACCGATGAACTGGTGCAACGTCCTCACAATTACGCCATCGTCGACGAAGTTGACTCGATCCTTATTGACGAAGCTCGTACGCCGCTCATTATTTCCGGCCCCTCCGACGCTTCCAGCGACTGGTACCAAGAATTCTCCCGTCTGGCTCCCATGATGGAAAAAGATGTCCACTACGACGTGGATATTCGGAAACGAACCGTTGGTATTACCGAAGCTGGCGTGGCTTTCGTGGAGGACCAACTGGGTATCGACAACCTCTACGAATCCGCTAACTCTCCGCTGGTTAGCTACCTCAACAACTCCATTAAGGCGAAGGAACTCTTCACCCGCGACAAGGACTACATGGTTCGTGACGGGGAAGTTCTCATTATTGATGAGTTCACTGGCCGCGCTTTGGCCGGTCGCCGCTACAACGAAGGTATGCACCAGGCGATTGAGGCAAAGGAAGGCGTGGAGATTCGCGCCGAGAACCAGACTCTCGCCACCATCACCCTGCAGAACTACTTCCGTATGTACGAGAAACTTGCCGGTATGACCGGTACTGCGGAAACTGAAGCAGCGGAACTCAACCAGATTTATAAATTGGGTGTCGTCTCCATCCCCACGAACATGCCGATGATTCGTGAGGACCAAAAAGACGTTGTTTACAAAACCCAAGAAGCCAAGTTTGAGGCCGTCGCCGACGATATTCAAGAGCGCCACGATAAGGGACAACCAGTACTGGTTGGTACCGTTTCGGTGGAACGCTCCGAGTACCTGTCGAAACTGCTCCAAAAGCGCCGCATTCCGCACAATGTTCTGAACGCTAAACGCAACGCGGAAGAGGCTCTCATTGTGGCTTCTGCCGGACGTGTTGGTGCTGTCACCGTATCGACCAACATGGCAGGCCGTGGTACCGACATTGTGCTGGGTGGTAACCCGGACGTACTTACGGACGCTGCGCTGCGCAAGCGTGGCCTGGATCCGGTCGAAGACGAAGAGGCTTACCAGGAAGCTTGGGAAACCGAGATCGAGAAGCAGCGTGAAGCAGCCGAAAAGGCAGCCGAGAAAGTACGTGAAGTGGGTGGCCTGTACGTCATCGGTACGGAACGCCACGAATCCCGCCGTATTGACAACCAGCTGCGTGGTCGCTCTGGCCGCCAGGGAGACCCCGGTGAATCCCGCTTCTACCTGTCACTTGGTGACGACCTGATGCGTCGCTTTAATGGCCGTGCAGTAGAAAGTTTGATGGATCGTCTCCAGGTTCCCGATAACCAGCCGATCGAATCCCGCATGGTCACCAAAGCCATTAAGAACGCACAAACCTCAGTCGAATCGCAGAACTTCGAAATTCGTAAGAACGTGCTGAAGTATGACGATGTCCAGAACAAGCAGCGCCAGGTTATCTACGGCGAGCGCAAGCGCATTCTGGAAGGTGAAGACCTGAAGGAACAGGTCGAGAACATGCTCGACGAGGTGCTCGAGGCATACGTCATGGGCGCCACTGAGGAAGGATATGTTGAGGACTGGGATCTGGATGCACTCTGGAACGGTCTCAAGCAGATCTACCCCGTTGACATCGATTACCAGAACCTGATTGATGGCGAAGAGTACGGCCATGCGGGCGACCTTTCGCCTGAGGAACTTCTGCTGGCTGTACGTGCCGACGCGCACGCAGCCTACGAAGCTCGCGAAGAGGCCATCGCCGAGATCGGCGGGCCCGATGCCATGCGCCAAATCGAGCGTTCAGTCCTGCTGCAGGTCCTTGACCGCAAGTGGCGCGAACACCTCTACGAGATGGACTACTTGAAGGAAGGCATTGGCCTGCGGTCCATGGCCCAGCGCGATCCGCTGACGGAGTACCAGCGTGAAGGCTACGAAATGTTCGACACCATGATGGATGGACTGAAGGAAGAAGCCATCGCCTATGTCTTCTCCGTTGGTGTGGAACCGGCTGATACTCGTACCGAAGCTCAAAAACGTGCTGATGAAGAAGCGATGCAGCGCACCATCCGGGCTAAGGGCGAAGCGGAAGCAGCTTTGAAGGCTGCTGCCATGAGCCTGGCTGGACCGAATGAGCAAGGCCAGTTGGCAAGCCAGAATGACCCGACTGTGCACGGCTCACGTGCGCAGCGTCGTGCCGCCAAGCGCGCACAGCGCAAGAAGGGCAATATTGCTCAGTAGCAGCGTATAAGACACAAAAGTGGGGCTCGGAGAATTCCGAGCGCCACTCTTTTTTAGCAGCTACATGTCTACTTATCTCCTAGAGCAGAACAGGCAGGATCAATCTTTTCCCCATTGAGCGCCTGTACCACCGCTGATTTAGTGGCAGTCAGGTGGGGCAACATGAGGTGGCCAGCAACAAGGGCAGGGCAGTAGTCCTGCAACACAATGTTCTGGTAGTCGCCCGGCCCATACATCAGGTTGATCTGGTAGGGCATTGCTGCTTCCTCGTACTTCGTGGTGATGTTGTAGTACTTAATACCGGGAAGCGCCTCTGCAGGGCTATTCACCTTATTGATGAACTCCCCATAGGGATCAAAGTCGATACAGGTACCGAAACCAAGGCAATCACCTGTGATGTTGATGCCATAGGTTGCCCAGGGGCTGCCCTGCTGAATACCCGACAGGTTGACAACCTTATTCACGTACTGGGCACCATCGTGGAATTTCATCCAGTTGGCGTTGATGAGCCCGGATTGCGAGTAGGTCATAATGTTGACCTTTTTGGCGCCGGTCTGCTTCAACACATCTTTCACGAAGGCATCTACTGAATCTGCGTAGAACTCAAAGTGACGGTAGGGAAGTTCTTTAGCATCCATGGTGACATTGATGGGATCCCACTCAAAGAACTTAATATTGCGATCTTCCATGTACTTGGCAATGTCTTTATTGAGAATCGTAGAGTCGTTCGACCCAGACATATAGACCAGGGGATACATTTCTGCGGGTTTCATCGCGGGAGCCGCATAGGCGGTGGGGGAGCCCACTTGCCCTAACATGACGCCAGCAGCTAGAGAGAGACCAGCTACGGCACTGAGAACCCGACGGGAGAGAGTTTTCATGAGAACCTTCCTCGAATATTTCTGAAATTTTGCTAAATTTTACATTAGTTAGGTGCGGGGGTTTCGAGCGTTGTTAAAGGTTCTCAATTAAACGAAATTAAATGTTGTTAATCTCCACTGGGAATTGTATCTGTGAGCAGCTGCTGCGAATGCACGGACCCGTCCTGACTCTCGAAACGTCCCACAAATTTCTAACAGCAAGTTCGGCACCTGCACACCCTCCGTGCAGGAACTCTTATGCTGTCCTGGCCGAATTGCGGGCTGATAGCCGGGTGGAAGATTCCGTTCAGCTGACACAACTTCCTGCGTTTCAGTAGCGCTAAGGGTGCGCGCCCGCATGTGGAGACGCATTAAACGAAGTGGTGGCTGCGCTTGGCTAGCGGCCTTGGAACGCTGCGCCAACTGTGCCAAAGCCTTTGCTCGAGCAGTAGCTTTCCGATCCACAATTTCAACAATTTCGGGTGTGCAGTGGGAGCGCAAATGGGGGAGAGGCCGTTTGCGATCTACTGTTTCGAGGATCTGGGGAATGACTTTGCGAGCAAAATTTCGGCAGTCTTTGTAATCCCGTTGCAGCAGCGGTTGACGGTAGCGCAGTTGGGGACTCTCCACGGGAGCATCCGCATTATCTCGGCTCCAACTGGGTGCTTGATAGCTGCCCGGGGAAACAAAGCGATTCGTTGTGGTCACTAGCGGCTTTCTGGGGAAGTGAAACTAGGAGCAAGTGTTGGAACGAAATTATGGCAGAGCCGAATACTCTTTAGGGCTGCTACTTCGGTGCGTCTATCGAGATTTCCAGAGTCTGTATAGACTAGAGGATGTGACTATGCGTGGATTGATTATTGATTATGCAGGCGTACTGGAAGGTCCTACCGCAGACGCCGACAGCTGGAAACAACTTCTTTCCGAACTGCGAATGAATGGCATCGGTATTGCAATTTTGAGCAATATGGATGTTTCCGCAGTTCCAGAGCCGATGGCTCGGTGGAAAGAAGCCGGATATGTGGATGAGATTGTTCTCTCCTGCGATATCGGAGTAGAGAAACCAGATCCGGATGCTTTCATGGCAGCCGCAGAAATGCTGGGTGAAAGCCATAAGGATTGCGTGGTGGTGGACGATTCCATCGTGAACGTACATGCTGCCGTGCAAGCGGGCTTTATTGTCGTCAACTACACTGCCTTTGACCGCACCGAAGCTGAACTTCGGCCACTTTTTGACTTGCACTAATGCGCATCTATATTCCAGCCATCATGGCTGATCTCGCAGCTTTTGTGGAGAAAGAGGAAGTCCTGGTGCGGGGAGGCACAGCCTTCGCCCTCACCCCGGCTCTCCGCGAATACTATGTTGCTGGTGACGATGAGGAACTCGAGCACATAGCCTTTTCGGATGCGGCACGCGCCTCACTCCGCATTTTGTACGGTACACCGGGACGGAAACGTGTCGTCATTTCTGCTGATGTGCCAGACAAACAAGTGACACTCCGGCCTGATCTCGATAGGGCCGTGGTGCGGCTCGACCGGGAAACAATCCCCGCCGACAGTGTTGCCGCAATTCACGTTGATCTGGAGATGGCTGAAGAAGCAGTGGTAGCGGCAGCGGAGCTTATCCACGTCGCTGAAATGGGTGACGAAGACGCCGAAATAACGGTGGGCAATGCGGAAGACTATGAGCTTGCCTGGTATGCGCCGGAAGAGATCGGTTTCTTGCTGGAACTGTCGCAGTAGCGTCAGTCCTGCTCGATGCCAAGCTGCCAACTCTCATTGGAAGAAAGCGCAATAAGTAGTTCCCGAACAGCAGTAATGCGCCGAGCAAGTGGGCTGCCTTCCGGTTCCTGCGCTAATGCTTCATCCCATTCACATTCGGGATCGTAGGGTTCCCCGCGGTGAGTACAACCGCGGGGACATTTTTCTGCCAACTCGGACAGATCATCAAAAGCAGCAACCACCGTTTCCGGAGTAATATGCGCGAGCCCAAAACTGCGGATACCGGGGGAATCAATAATCCACCCGCCGTCGGGAAGCTCAAAGGCCATGAACTGGGTGGAGGTGTGGCGGCCTTTGCCGATTCCACTCACATCCCCAGTGGCGCGATCCGCTTCCGGAATTAAACGGTTGGCGAGGGTTGATTTGCCGACCCCAGAGTGGCCAATAAAAGCCGTCACCTTGTTGTGGAGATGGTCTTTCAACTCATGGGTTGGGTCTTCCATACCGCACAGCACTGTGGGCAGGTCAAGGCCAGCAAAATTGGCGATGAAGTCGCTCGGATCCTTCAAATCAGTCTTGGTGATGCACAAAATGGGTGTGATTCCTGCAGCATAGGCGGCAATCAGTGCGCGCTCCACAAAACCTTCCCGGGGGGTGGGGTTTGCTGCTGCTACGACAATAAGAAGCTGATCCGCATTCGCAACCACAATACGCTCATAGGGGTCAGTGTCATCTGCGGTACGGCGGAGCACACTGGAGCGCTCATGCAGTCGCACTATCCGAGCGAGGGTCCCATCCCGTCCGGAAAGATCACCTACGACGTCAACCAGATCCCCTACGACCATGCGTTCTTTGCCCAGGGTGCGGGCTCGCACACAAGTGACGAATGTTCCAGCCGGCGAGTCTTTACTCTCCTCCAGCGTTATACACCCCCAACGACCACGATCGATGGTGGTGATGCGGGCACGGGTGGCATTCTCGTACGCTGGCCGTTTTTTGGTGCGGGGACGAGAAGTACCTTTGGCGCGAACTTTTACATCGCTTTCGTCATAGTCGTAGCGGCTGCGGCCGCGGCGTGCTGCACTCAGAGCCATACCTCCGGGGTAGTCGAGGAATCTTGTGAGAAGAGATCCGTCCACGCTTCCGCAAAACCGGGGAGAGTTTTGCTCGTTGTTTCAATATCCTGCACTTTCACCCCGGGAACCTGGAGCCCCACAATGGTGCCCGCGGTGGCCATCCGATGGTCGGCGTAGCTGTACCAGTCGGTGCCGCGCATTTCGCGAGGACGAATAATAAGGCCGTCAGCAGTTTCTTCCGCATCCCCGCCCAGCCGGTTGATTTCTTTCACCAGCGCCACCAGGCGGTTAGTTTCATGGCCACGCAAGTGTGAAATACCACGCAGCTGGCTGGGAGAGTTGGCGCAGCAGGCTAAAGCCGCCACTGTGGGTGCCAGTTCGCCCATATCGCCCATATCAATGTCAATGCCGTTGAGTGCCGCGGGACCTGTTACAGAAAGCCCCTTCTTGGTGCGTTCTATAGTGCAGCCCATCTGCTCCAAAATTCCGCGAATAGCGTCGCCAGGTTGGGTGGTGTGGACGGGCCAATCCGCAATAGTGACGGTGCCTCCAGTGATGGCGGCTGCCGCTAGGAAAGGCGTGGCGTTGGAAAGATCCGGTTCCACATCCCAGTCATAGGCTTTGATGGGGGTGGCCGGCACGTTCCACACATTGGGGGTGTGGGTGTCCACATGCACGCCATGTTTGGTCAGCATGTCGACCGTCATGTCGATGTGCGGCTGGCTCGGTACTGGTTTGTCGCTGTCGTGTTTGATGCGGATACCGTTGTCGAAACGCGCCGCCGAAAGCATTAACCCGGAGACGAATTGGCTTGATTCGGAAGCATCGATGGTGACGTCACCACCCCTTACTCGGCCGGTGCCTTCCACGGTGAAGGGAATGGAGGAGCCGTTGATCTCAACCCCGATTTCCCGGAGGGCATCGAGCACGGTGGAGAGTGGACGTTGCCGGGCTTGGTCATCGGCATCAAAGTAACTTTGGCCTTCCGCAAGTGCAGCCACACTGGGCAGGAAACGCAGCAGCGTACCTGCCAGGCCGCAATAAAGGTTGCCGCCGTGCAGCGGTTTGGGAGTGACCCGCAAAGTGGTGGCGGTTTTTGCGCCCTCGGGGATAACTTCCACAATTGACGTGCCAAGATTGCGCAGTGCCTCAATCATCAGGTCAGTGTCACGACTGCGGAGAGCTCCCCGGATAGTGGAGGGACGCTCCGCCAAAGCTGACAGAATAAGGGCTCTGTTGGTGATGGACTTTGAGCCCGGCACGTGTACAACTGCGTTGATGGGAGTGGTGGCGTGGGGTGCCGCGTAAATAGTGGGACTCATAACGCCATTATCGCAGTTCTTTATGTATTAGTACACGTGTTACTACTCCAGCGCTGTAGAAGATGGTTGAAGATGCTATCTTTCTGCTGTTGCAGTGCAGCCGGAGTACCTTGCTCCACAATCCTGCCAGCTTCCATCACCACAATATGGTCGGCCAGTAAAGCACTCGCCGGCTGGTGGGTGATCTCAATGAAGGTGGCGTCGGGGCGGGCTGCTTTCACCCGGGCGCTAACCTCATCGGCAAGTTCACTATTGAGGTGGGACGTATATTCGTCCAGGACAAAAACTTTCGCATCGGTAAGAAGAGCACGCGCAATTGTTAGCCGCTGTACTTGTCCACCCGATAGTTCCGTCCCGAATTCACCCACCCGCGTGTTGAGCTTTTGGGGAGTACGAGCGATATCCTGGTCGAGTCCCGCTACCTGCAGGGCCTCCCACAGTTCAGCGTCGGTGGCCTTCGGGTTCGCAAGTCGCAGATTCTCAGCAACCGTGTTGTTGAACAAGTGGCTGTGTTGGCTTACTTCCGTTACCTCGGTTCGCAAATTGTCGGGAGCGATCGTCGTGGTGGGAACTCCATTAATGGTGATCTCTCCGGTATCTGGGTCGAAATGCCGCAGCAGCAGATGCACCAGGGTCGATTTGCCCGATCCGGAAATCCCCACAATCGCGGTGTGTTTGCCGCCTGCGAAGTCCAACGAAACATCAGTGAGGGCAGTTTTCTTACCCACAGAAGCATCCTTGTTAGGAGTTGTGGGGTCTAAATCGCGCACCGTATCGGTAATACCCGGGTAGCTGAAACTCACATTGGTGAAGGAGATTTTGTCGATTCGGCCCTCCGGCATGGTGGAGCCAGTGTCTGACACATAAGGTGGGCGTTCTTTGACGGTAATCATGCGTTCGGCAGCTGCGAAGGAACGCTCCAAATCATCCGCGAAGTCCTCCGTGCCGCGGGCAGAGCTAAAGACACCCAGTGCCACTGTGATGGCAATCGACAGTGCGGGAATATCGAGGACTCCGTCACGCACCAAACCGACCCCCACTACTGCAGTGGTGACGACAGCTAGCAGCCGCAGTGCTTCACAGGCTGTGCGGCGCAGTGCGGAGGTGACACGGTTCGCCAATGCGGCCTGGCCAGCCGCAGCGGATAATTTATCCATTTCCGCCAAACGCCGGGGACCATACGCGAAGCCCAAAACTTCCCGCATTCCCTGTGTGGTGTCGGTGATGTGTTGAGTGAGGTCACCTCGCACCCGCAACATGGTGCGAGCTGCGCGATGCGCCGGGCCGGAGTAAACAAAAGGCACAACATATGCTGCTAGTGCCACAAAAGGCGCAATAACAAGGGCGAGTGTGCCGTTGACGGCGAACCCTAGCCACAGTAATGCGGTAACCGGAACAACTATCGCTGCGACTGCTGGTGCCCACATGTGTGCGAAAAACACTTCAATCCGGTCGTTGTCTTTGGTGGCGCGGGCCAGCAGGTCACCGGATTTGGTGGTGTGTTGCAGGGCGGGGGCCTGGGGCCAGATTTTTCGGAAAAAGTCGGTTCGTAGAAGTTCCAAGGCGCGGAAAGCAACTAGATGGCCCAGGAATTGTTCAAGGTAGCGCATGATCGCTTTGATGAGTGCAATACCCACCATGGAACCAAAGACGATGCCAGCGGTATGGCTGATGGCAGTGGCGTCAGGGGAGGGGCCTGCAAGATCACTACCAATAGTGGTGAGACCCCAAGCGCCCACGGCAAGTAGCACGATGGCCAGAATCTGGTCCACTATGCGTGCCAGGCTGGAGAAGAACAGTGGCCACAGGACAGGTTTGGTAACGCCAATAAGGTGTCCGGCGAGTTCGCGACGTTTCATCTTAGTTTTCCTCCTGTCCCGAGTGTGTGGCCGGCGGTGTGGTGTTCACTAACTGGCCATCTTGCAGGGTGAGGATGCGGTCCACATCGCGCAATGCGGTTGGGCGGTGCGCAATGGTGAGGACTGTTTTCCCGCGTCCCACTTTCTCCAGCGATTGCAAAATAGCGGTTTCGGAATTGATGTCTACATGGGAGGTGGGTTCGTCGAACACCATGATGGGAGCATCTGCCAGGATTGCGCGGGCAATCGCCAAACGCTGGGCTTGTCCACCAGACAGGGAGTAGCCGCGCTCACCCACCTCTGTATCCAGATTGTTGGGCATTAAGCGGACTTCGTCGGCAAGGGCTGCCTGCTCCAACGCATCCCACATTTCTTTGGTGGTGGCGTTGGGTTTAGCTATCCGCAGATTATCGGCCAAAGTGCCGGTAAAAAGCCAGGTTGTTTGGTTGACGGCGGCAGTGCCAAGGCGAATATCGGCGGCCGGAACATCCGCAACCACTCTGCCGTCCACGGTGACAGAGCCTGTGCGGGGTACCAGATCGCCAAGTACCAGACCCGCTAAAGTCGATTTACCGCCGCCGGAGGTACCCACCAAACCGACGTGTTCACCGGGTTTAATGGTGAGGTTCACATCTTTCAGGACAGTGCGAGCATCGTCTTCGGAACCGTAGCTGAAGGTGACGTCGTGCATGGTGATTGCACCGGGTGTAGCGGCAGCTACTGCAGCTGCGTGGGCGTTGTCACCATGGGCGCGCTTTTCTTCCGAAATGAGGCGGTAGGCGGGTTTTTCGTGGAGGAAGGCGCGGGCTTTGCGTTGGGCGGCAAGGCCACCCATCCCGACGTAGAAGAATTGGCCAATTCGGTCCAGCGGTTCCAGCATAAGAGTGGAGAGCAGTACCACCGCCACCGCTTGTCCGATGGAGATGCTGCCATTGCGGAGAGCTACATACGCCAAGAATGTGGCGAGAGTGATCATGGCAAGCGAAAAAACTGCGTCAACTACCAAAATTACGAGTTGGTTTCCGAAAAGCATGCGCATCATGCTGACTCGGTTGGTTTCTCCTATTTCTTCCAGCTGGCGTGCGGTGCGTTTGGCGGCACGGAAGGTGCGCAGCGTGGTGAGGCCTTGGATGGCATCGAGATACTGGGCAGATAGTAACCGGCGGGCGCTGACAGTTTTGCCGGATACTTTCCGAAAAATGACTTCAAAGCTAACAATGAATAGCGGTACGAAAGGTATCACTAGCGCCAGCCAGCCGGCGATTTTCCAGTCCACGGTAGCGCCAATGATGACGATAGTGACAATGGGCGCCAGCATGGAGCCGATCATGGGGCCGATAAATGTTTGTCGATAAAATGCGATTCGTTCAACATCATCGGTGAGCAGGCTGACAATGCTGCCAGTTCTTTCGGCACTACGTTCTTGTGTACCCAAATCCAGTAGATGTTCTACTAGGCGGTGACGGAGTTGGAGTTCCTCTTTGGCTGCTGAGCTTTGTGCGATGTAGAGGCTGAGTCCCACTGTTAATGCGGCAAGTGTGGCCAAGATGAAGGCGGCTACTATGCGACCAGTGGATAGTGGGTTTCCTTGGGTGGCAGCATCGACCATAGTGCCAATGAGAACAAATGTTCCGCCGGTGAAGGCTGTCGTAAGGATGCCGAGGATGACCGACAATCGGATGATGAGTTTTCCTTGTCGTGTGCCCATGGGATAGGCGGGTATTGTGCTGCGTTTGTGCCCCATAAAAATCCTTGACTTAGCTTAGGGATACCTAACTACAGCAACACTATAAACTAATTTTTAGGCAAGCGCGACACCTTGTCGCTAAAACTATGGAAACTCAAATGGCTTACTTTGTAAAAGGTTAATCTGCCTTTAAATTTGCTGTCTCACATGCGATTATCTGCATAAGATCTGTTGGGGCGACTTCGATGTCCCAGCCTCTTTTACCTGCGGATACGTAGATTTTCTCCCACTGCAATGCACTAGTGTCTAGGAGTGTGGGGAGTGGACGGCGTTGCCCGAAGGGGGAGATTCCGCCCGCAACGTAGCCAGTAGTGGTTTCCGCATCTTTTATGCGCGCCATGGTGGCCTTCTTTGCCCCGAATTGGCGGGCAGTTTTCTTTAAATCCAGTTTTGCCGGCACCGGAATAATGGCAACCGCTAGGTCTGATTGCTGGCCACTTCGCTGCTGATGCAATTCGATAACAAGGGTTTTATAGATCTGTAGTGGGGAGATACCCAGTTTTTCCACCAGCACGTCCGCTGCTTCGGCTCCATAATCGGAGGACAGATTGTCGTAGGTATATACCTCAAACGGAATGCCAGCTTCTTGCACAGTTTTGAGAGCTGGTGTGGAGACGCTTTTACTCATAATTCGAGTGTAACTGCACCCCTGTAGGGGAGCATGCTGCTCGCTTTTGGCAACATTTCTTACTTATTGGAATACCTTTTCGGATTAGTTGGTTTGACGCTATAGAACCTTTTTAAGGAGGTGACGAGTCAGGCGTTTTTAAAGCTCGATCATCAACACAAGTGAAGAGTTGGAATTTGCGAGTTTGCGACCGAGAAAACCTAAGTAAAAAAGTGTGGGTTTTGGTCCTTGTCAGGAACCTTTGTTCGCTATAAGCGAGAGTTTGCTAGTAGGGTGGAACCTAGCTTTAGTTTCTGCCCGTTACAGCTTTAGCTGTCTAATAAAGAAGGGTTTATGACAGTTACTTCTTCATCGGCTCCTGTTCGTTCTGCTGAAAGTCCTGCGGAACTTGCGGCGCGTTTTGAACGCGATGCACTGCCAATGCTGGATCAGTTGTATGGTGCTGCGCTAGGAATGACTCGGAATCCTACGGATGCCGAGGATCTTGTTCAGGAAACTTTTGCTAAGGCTTTTTCTTCCTTTGCTTCCTATAAGCCAGGTACAAATCTGAAGGCATGGCTATACCGCATTATGACGAACACGTACATTAATGCGTACCGCAAAAAGCAACGTCGGCCTCATCATTCACCGGCTGAAGAAATGACTGATGCGCAGGTAGCTGAAGTGGCCAACCACCACGCGACAGGGTTGCGCTCTGCAGAAGTTGAAGCATTAGAGATGCTTCCCAATGCCACCATCCAGGCGGCGCTGCAGGGACTTCCGGAAGACCGTCGGACCGTGGTGTACTACGCGGATGTAGAAGGCATGCCATATAAGGAAATCGCAGAAATTATGGATACCCCAATCGGTACCGTAATGTCCCGACTGCATCGTGGCCGCAAACAGCTTCGTGAGGATCTCGCCGAACTAGCCGCTCAGCGGGGAATCGGGGAAACGGAGTCCGACGATGATTAAAACGAGCGACGCTAATAAGAGCCTTATGCAATCTGAAAATAAGAATTCCCAAGAAAGTGCATCCGAGGTAGGAAAACTGTTGCGGATATCTGCTGTGGGTGGTCCATCACTATCCAAAGTGACTGGTTGTTCCGGTAACCCCACCAAGCCGGAATGTCCCTTGCACCACGTCTATTCGCTGATCGATCCCAATGTGGATGAGTACGACTCACTGGATTGTTCGGTGGTTGTTTACGACGTTCAATGTGCTTTGGAAGAAAGCGATGATCCCGAATTTATTGAGAAGCTGCGGGCGGAACTTGAGCGCTGCCCCGGCTGCGCGGACTTGTTGAATATGGAGAGCCGGATGCGTGAAATGATGCGCCGTGCCTGTGGACAACATGCTCCTGCCGAGTTGCGCGAAAAGCTGCAAGCTATGCTGCATAACGTCAATATTGACTGTGAGAACGGTGATGACACCGACAACTAGTATGACCGTTGCCTAGCATGACCGTTAGTTAGTGCAGATATATTAAGGGCCCCACCAAGAGGTGGGGCCCTTAATAATGCTAGGGTTGTGTTTTTGTGTTTAGCAGCTGTCTACTTACGCTGCGCTGCGGGAGCGGGCACGAGCCTTGCGACGCTTTAGGGCACGTCGTTCGTCTTCACTCATTCCGCCCCAGACACCGGCATCTTGACCAGTTTCGATGGCCCAGGCTAGGCATTGGTTCGCAACGGGGCAGCGATTGCAGACTAGCTTTGCGCAGGCAATCTGAGCGAGCGCGGGGCCGGAATTACCTACAGGGAAGAAAAGTTCCGGATCCTCGTCTCGGCAGAGAGCTTTATGTCGCCAGTCCATTCAATGCTCCTCAAATAGTTACAAAGTGTTGCATAAAAGTTTTTGGGAATTGCGTATCTCTAGATATAAACTAGGAGAGTTACGTCTTAAAGTCGGCTGTCGGCCGCACACCTGTATCATCTTGTCACGATTAAGTTGAATGTCAAGAGATTTTTTCTTTAATGTGACGAAATACACAAAACTTTATTGCCGTGATGGGCACCACTTTATTGGGGGAAGGGTTAAACCCTAAAAGTCATTATTTCTGCTGGTTAACTACAATTTCCTTAAATGACCTTCACTGGGGTTCTGGGGACTAATCCTCAGCACAGTTTCCAAATGGTTAACAATAAAAATTGTGACTATTGACTGATTTGACTCTCATCTAGTCATCAAATATTGGGCGAAATGCCCTTACCTGCGTGTCTTGTTGCGCAATAATCATGCCGCCAAAAACAACGATTCTGCTGATAGCAGGGCCTCCCACTGGTAATAACCGAACTTCACTTCCATTCCTGCCGTTTACTACCGCGATAGCGTTTTTTACAGGAACTAAAAGCCAGTTGGGAGAGTTTTCGAGACTCGATAGCACACCGGGAACTCCCACTGCACCATTCATGATCCAGCGTTGGGTGAAGTCAGTGCGGGAAAAATTGTAGAGGCGGCTTCCATCCGACCAGAAAAGGGATTTGTCGGTTCTTAACACCGGCCGGTGCAGGCTCGTTGCTTGTGCCACCGTTTCGCGGGATGTTATTCGGCCACTGCGCGACACGATCAAAAGTTCTGGGTTTGGGCTCTCTGCATAGAGAAGGGCTTGTGTTTTGGTTATGCCAATGACATCGACCCGTGTCGCATTGAGTTTCAGGGTTCCCAGCAATTCCGGTTCAACATCTTCATCTGGCACCGCGTTATAAATGCTTAAACGCAAGCCGTCATCTCCCGGACATTTCTCTACAACACCGAGGGTTGACTCATTTTCTTCCGCGTCCAAAATTTCACAGATGGTGCGGTTTTTATGTGCCGGTTGCAGCGGTGCTTGATGGTATCCGAGGATAAGTGTGCGCACCATGTCGGAGCGCCACACTTCCAACTGGTTGGGGCCATAGGAAATGATGTGGTTTCCACCGGTGAGAATGCGGCGCGGTGTAGTTGCGTTCCAGGAGCGCATTGGGCCATATTCGCCGGTGGCGCCTTTAATTGACACGACTTCACCGCAGCCATTGTCATAGTCCCACACCGTTATGGCATTACCCCATGCGGTTTCTAGTGCGCATAGGGATCTGTCCCGTTGGTATGTCCACACGGGGGAGCCGGTGATGGGGTCTAGTCCTTTTACGGTATGGGTATCGCCCACTATTACCGCAGTTCCGGCAGTGAGAACGCCCCGTTGGAAGGGGCTAGCAGTGATAGGGCTAGCAACGGTCCACGCATTTTTGAGAGCGATGGGTTCCCGCGTAATAGCAGGTGCACGGGTGGCTTCCCCGTGCACCTCCAGAGTGGAATTGTGCGCCGAACCTGTGCGCCACAAGACGACACCGGCCACCACCACGACAATAACGAGGGCAAGAGCAATCGCTATGTCGAGTGGGGTGCGTCGTTCAGGTGTGACGCGACTAGCTGCGGTGGCAGAGTTAGATTCGGACACGATTCCATTTTAGACGCGTCGTCTGTTTCTAGTTTGCACGCTTTCCACGACGGGTGCGACGACGGCGACGTGGCTGGTTACCCCGCTGGGGGTCTAGGCATTCGCCATTTTGAAGACGTTGGCGCTGACGAGCACGACCGCGAATTTCGCGACGTCCCTCATTGGCACCCTGTCCGCGGCCATTTCCACGACCGCGTCCCTGGCCCTGACCTCCGCCTTGTCCGCGACCATTGCCGCGACCATTGCCGCGACCACGACTGCGTCCCTGGCCTCCGCCTTGTCCGCGTCCGCGACCAGCTCCCTGGCCACGACGGCGGCGACGGCCACCAATCAGCTGTCGAGCAGGTCCGACACAGCCTGCCACATCACGACGGATGCACAGATCGTCGTAGAGGTGATCGGAGGTGTGGTAGGTCTCTACAGGTTCACCGATTCCCAGCTCCAGTGCCTTATCGATGAGCATCCAGCGGGGGATGTCATCCCAGTCCACCAAGCTGACACCGACGCCACAGCGGCCGGCACGGCCAGTGCGTCCGATGCGGTGAATATAGGTTTTGTCATCGTCAGGGCACTGGTAGTTGATGACGTGCGTGACGTCGTCGACGTCAATACCGCGAGCTGCCACATCGGTAGCAACCAGCACGTCAACGTCGCCGGCTCGGAAAGCATCGAGGGCTTCTTCGCGAGCTGCCTGGCCCAGGTCTCCATGGACGGTAGCCACCTTGAAGCCACGCTCCGCGAGGTCCTCAGCCAGATTCTGAGCAGTGCGTTTAGTGCGGGTGAAGATCATGGTCTTGCCGCGATCTTTAGCCTGCAGAATCCGAGAAACCACTTCCGGCTTGTTCAGTGCGTGTGCACGGTAGGCAAACTGCTCGGTGTTTTCGTGGGTAGCAGAGGCGTTGACGGATTCCGCCCGAATGTGGGTGGGCTGATCCAAGAAATCGCGTGCCAAGTTGATGATCGGCCCTGGCATAGTGGCCGAAAACAGCATGGTCTGCCGTTTTTCCGGAACCATACCGAGAATTCGTTCCATATCGGGAAGGAAGCCCAGGTCCAGCATTTCGTCCGCCTCATCCAAGACAAGGATCGCTACCTTACCCAGCACCAAATGTTGCTGCTGAGCCAGGTCAACCAGACGTCCCGGAGTGCCGACAACAACGTCAACACCCTTCTTGAGGGCCTCAATCTGAGGTTCGTAGGGGGTGCCGCCGTAGATGGCCAGAACGGAGAGTGGGCGTTTCTTCCCAGTGGGCTTACCGTCGCCGTCCATCTCATCTACTTCGATTTTGCTGGCGGCATGAGCCAAGTCTTCTTCCACCTGGATACAAAGTTCGCGGGTGGGAACGACGACCAGGCCGCGCGGAGTACCATCCAGCTCGGAGGCATCCGCGTCAACCAGACGGTTCAGCATAGGAACACCAAACCCGTAGGTTTTGCCCATACCGGTGCGTGCCTGGCCAATAAGATCCTGGCCATTCAAAGCAATCGGCAGGGTAAGTTCCTGGATAGCAAAAGTGTGAGTGATGCCTTTTTCTTTAAGGGCATCGACAATAGCAGGGGCAACTCCCAGTTTTTCAAAAGTGGGAGAGTTAGATGTACTGGTCGCACCTTCTTCAAGAACAGTGGTGCGAACCTTCATACCCTCGTCAGATTTTTGCGAGGGTTGCGACTCAAAATTATTCATTTGTGTCTCTTTCTACAAGATATCGACTAGCGCGTCCTCATGGGGGTAAGCGTCCCGCACAGCCTGTCCGTTTTGTCTGAAGAAGAAAAGACAATTTAAACGTTTGAAACAGACCGGGAACTGCCTACGCTGCCGACTTGCGAAAGGACTCACAAGTGTAAAGGCCGCGCGCATTACCGTTCTTCTTCACCTTTACTATATCAAAGAGCCCGCCAAACGCAGCCCCACGATGCATTTCCCACTCAGCTTGCGTACACTGCAGGTATCGAAGATTCCTCCAAAGCACCTTCAAATTCAGGAGAAAACATGGCCGTCACCATCAAGATCGGACTTGAAAACAACACTGCTGGCATCTCAACCCAGGTGGAGAACGTTGACGAACTGTTGAAAGAGCTGGAAGGCGCCATGTCAGGGGTGCTCAAGATCGTAAAATTCGTTGACACCAAGAAACAAAAATACGTCCTGAATGGTTCCAAGATCAGCTACGTGCAAGTAGCGGAGGAAGAAGAACGCCGCGTGGGATTTGTGAGCTAACAAGTTCGCGAACTAACCAGCTAAAACCACATTTCGCTAAAACCACATTCCAAAGCCTCGAGGAATTTTAAAAGCTTCCACCCCGCACCCACGGGGAAGGAAGTTTTTCTTATCTGTGCAGTTTTATCTGTGCAGTGGCTTTAATTGTCCTGCGCCGGAATGGATCGCAGACCCCGCCACACGGTTTGCCAGGTCAGTGCCGCAGCATCCTCCAGCGGCACTTCTTCAGTAGTGTTGCGCTGCTGGGAGAGCCAAGCTTTGGCAGAGAATTCACTCGCCCCGATCACCAAATTGGCCAGCATGACCGAGTAATTGGGCGACATGCCCGTGTCGGAGGCAATCAGTTCCGCAACCTTTTGCACCAGCCCCTGAATAGCATTGTCGACTCTTTCAGCGGCGTCAGCATCATCCAGCATGTCCGAGTCGAAGAGCAGACGGTAGTACTGGGAGTCGTCAGACACGAATCCGAAGAATGTTTCCACCGTCTCCCGCACCATATCTTTATTCGAAAGATCCTTTGACAGGGTGCGAGTAATGAGGTCTTCCAGATGCTCTGCCGCCATCTCCAAGACGGCAAGATACAGTTCGTGTTTAGACGAAAAATATTGGTAAAGAATAGGTTTGCTAAGACCGAGAGTAGCGGCCACATCATCCATACCAGTGCCGTGATATCCGTTTACCACGAAGTGGCTTCGTGCCGCTTCGAGAATAGCCTCGCGCCGGTCTGCGCGCGACACACGGTTAGAACTCGTCATATGGGCAGCTCCTTAAGTCCAGCCTTAGTAAAACTAAGGATAGTGGAGACTTTACCCGACTGGGATCGTTATTCTGGAGTCATGACTAAAACTAGCTCTTTTGACCCGCTCGCCGCGCTGGGTCCTGAACTTACTGATGAGCAGAAAGCGCGCTACCCGCGGAACCTCAAAATTCCGGAGATCGGGGAAGCCGGACAACGGCGTTTATTGGGGGCGCGGGTTCTGGTTATCGGTGCCGGCGGCCTGGGCTCACCGGTGTTGCTGTACCTAGCTGCTGCGGGAGTTGGACATATTGGGGTAGTGGATGATGACGTCGTCGATGTGTCCAATATGCAGCGGCAGGTTATTCACTCCTTTGCCAACATTGGGGAGCTGAAAGTGGAGTCGGCGGCCCGCCGGATGCAGAGCATCAACCCGGACATTCAGGTCACCACTTTTGCGGAGCGGTTGACGGCGGAGAACTTTTCTTTGGTGGGGGATGAGTGGGATCTAATTGTGGATGCCTGCGATAATTTCGCTACGCGTTACCTGATTAGTGACTATGCCGAAAAGATCGGTGTTCCGGATGTGATGGGCGCCGTTTTCCGGTGGGAAGGTCAAGTCTCCACGTTTTGGAGCAACTGCCCAGATCCGCAAAGGGCACTCACCTTACGAGACCTTTATAGTGCGGAACCGGCGGCAGATGCGCCGTCACGGGAACCACAAGCAGGAATTTTGGGAGCAGTGTGCGCCACAATTGGCGGCATTATGGCAACTGAAGTGGTCAAACTTCTTATAGGAGCGGGGGACAACTTGGCGGGAAGAGTGCTTTACTATGATGCTTTCCGCATGACATTGCGGGAGGTGTCCCTCACCGCTACACCCGGCAGTCGCTGAGCCTCTCCCCTAAGTCTCCAAACGCCCTCTAGGATAGAGGTGTGACTATGGAGAAACCTTCAGCCCAAGTTTTGGCCGCTTTTGGACTAACCAACCCTAAACTGGATCCTGCCCCGCGCGGCTGGGGTGGAGGAGTGATGGCTGGCCCGGTGGTACTCACCCAAGTACCCGACCGTGCCCGCGCCACCTGGTCTGCCCGTATCAGGGACAACCTCAATCCCTCGGGGATCCGGATCGCTCGGCCTTTCCGATCCCATGATGGACGGGTAGTGGTGAATGACTGGCGCGCCGATCACTACAATCCGGGACAACCACAAAATCGGCCAGATGAGATTATTGCCGCCTCTTTACGCCTGCATGATGCGCTTAAAGACGAAGAGAAACCCCGCTTTTTGGCCGGTTCACCCAATGAACCGTGGTCCGAGGTTGACTACTTCACAATGGCAGATCGAGCCAGCTGCGCTGACGAACCGTTGTCTCTTTTGTGGGACTATCTACCCATTGGTACCAGCCAAGATGGAGGATTCCGCAAAGATATTGATGAGGGCATTGAGCTTTACCGTGAACTAGCCGAGCTGCGAACCCCGCTTACCGCGCCCGAGCAGGTGGTGCACGGGGATCTGCTTTTTGGAACTCTTTTCGCGCCCGACGAAGCCCCCCTTATCCCCGACATTGTGCCCTACTGGCATAGCCCCAGTTGGGCGGCTGGCGTAGTAGTTGTTGACGCATTGACCTGGGCAGGTTCAGATACCGGCCTGGCGAAACGGTGGAGGCATTTGCCCGAATGGCCACAACAGCTTTTACGTGCTTTCCTTTTCCGTCTCGGGCTACATTTGGTGCACCGGCATTCGGCACCCCGCAACTTTGAGAAACTCCTCCACACCTCCCTCGTTATCCGCTCCGTGCTTTAGGCAATGCCACGCCGCGCATAAGTGTTACAGGGACATGATGGGATAGGTGCATGACGGAAAAGATTGACGCACTGGAAGCTGTGGGAACCGGAGAGGATAATCCCGACCCCTTTCATGTCACGCTGCTTCCGGCTGCTCAATTCTCCCGTTCCACTCCGCACTCGTGGGAGGAACCCGCTGCCCGTCTTTTCACTCCCAACGGTGGAGTTATTTCTTCACCCGCGCCGGTCCAAGTTTTGGGTGGACCCGGAACCGGAAAAACTTCCCTCCTGGTGGATTTAGCATGTGCACACTGCGCTACCCCCGGAGTGAACTCCGATTCGGTACTGGTGTTGACGCAATCCAAGCGCGCCGCTGCCGAACTAGCGGAGCGAGTAGCGGCACAGCTGGTCGGTACCGATTCGCTTGCTAGCCAAGAACCCATTATTCGTACCGTGCACAGCTACGCCTACAGTCTGCTTTGTCGAATAAATGCGGCTGATGGTGCCCCGCCACCGAAGCTCATGACCGGTGCTGAAAAAGACGTCATCTATCGGGAATTGCTGGAGACCATTGCCGACACCGATCCGGCCGAGGGCATTAATTACTGGCCAGAATGGCTGCAGCCGGCACTCACCACAGCAGGTTTCGCCCGTGTCTTGCGAGACTTTATTTCCCGCGCCCATGAACGCGGCGTAAGCGCCGAGGACCTCATCTCCATGGGGGAGGAGCACGACCAGCCTACGTGGACGGCAATTGGCCGCTTCGCTTTGGACTACGAGCGCACCATGCTGCTGCGCGCACGGGCCGGAGCTGAAGGCTCAGAAGCGGTGACGCCCGCGCTTGACGCCGCCGAATTAGTCGGCATGGTGCTGGAAGGCTTGGCTACACATCCAGAAATTTTAGCGGCCGAGCAGGAACGACTAGAGCTGGTGCTAGTAGATGATGCACATCATCTGGATCCACAGATGGCGGAGTTTATTGAGCTCATATCCACTCAAACCCAGCTCACTGTTATTGCGGGTGACGGCGATCAAAACGTTTTTGATTTCCGAGGAGCAGACCCCAGCTTCCTCAACAACACCGCACCCGCCGGCAGCCCGCAGCGGATCGTCCTGCCAGTAAGCCATCGCCTCAGTCCCCTCAACCTTCCCCTCATCCAAGAAGTGGGTGGCCGGTTGCCTGCAGTGAGTCCCCAACAGCAGGCTTTGGTTGCGGGAGGTTCGCACACTGTAGAGCCCACAGTAAAACTAGCCACCAGTGAAGCCGCAGAAGCAGCACTCGCCGCGGATGTTTTGCGAAGAGCCCACCTCTTAGAGGGGGTGCCGTGGTCCGATATGGCCATCATCGCCCGCAGTGTGGGACGCCACCTACCGGCACTTCGGCGGGCACTGTTAGCTGCGGGAGTACCAGTACGGACTGACACCGACGATCTTCCCCTTGCCGAACAGTACGCGGTGGACGGAATTCTTTCCGTACTGGCAGCAATCTCGATGGAGGTGGACGCGGAGACCGTCAGTAGCCTTCTCACTGGGGTGGTCGGCCAGGCAGATCCGGCCGATGTCCGTACGTTGCGCCGGGGTTTGCGCCGGGAAGAAGTCGCCCGGGGAGGGAAACGAGACTCGGGCACACTGCTGCAATTGTTGCTGTCCCCTGCCACTATGGCAGCGCAGCAGAGCCCTGAAGATGCGGCTGACGCAGAAGTGCCGTTGGAAGAAATTCTGGAGGGACTGACTGACTACGAGCGGCAACCATTAGAAAGGGTTCGCAAAGTAGTGTCAGCTGCTCAACACAGCATGGAACGAGGCGACACTGCAGAGGAAGTATTGTGGGCTGCCTGGCATACTGCGGATCTTGCGGACACTTGGCGCGCTGCGAGTCTGCGCGGTGGGGTAGAGGGTGCGCAAGCCGATAGAAACCTCGACGCCATGATGGCACTATTTGATGCTGCCAGCGACTTCGTATCACGGGTGCCCACTGGGACTGTACAAAGTTTCGTGCGATATATCCGCGACCAAGAACTTCCGGCACTATCCCGAATCAGAAGCTTGCAGCACAGTGAAGCCGTGACGCTGATTTCCGCCACCTCCGCCGCTGGTAGAGAGTGGGACACGGTAGTGGTTGTGGGCGTTCAAGATGGAGAATGGCCCAATATGGTGGTGCGCGGCAGCCTTCTCCAAACCCAAGAATTCCTCGACACGGTGGCTGGTATCGACACCGCCACAGTGTCCTACCGGCAGCCCCAATTAGCTGCCGAAAGACGATCCTTTTATACAGCACTGTCGCGAGCTCGAAGGCAATTGGTTATCACTGCAGTCGATGGTGGAATTGTGGGGGACGCGTCGCCCAGTCGCTTCATTACGGAACTCTTCCCAGACGAATTACCAGATCCGGTGGATGCTCCACCGGTGCTGTCACTGCCCAGTATGGTGGCACAGCTGCGCTCCATTATTTGCGCTACCGAACCTTTTGCTGGATACACGGATAAACAATGGCAGAAGCGGGTACAGCATGCTCGAGAACAGCTGGCTCGGTTAGCCCGTACTGGGATTAACGGTGCTGCCAACTGGTGGGGAATAGACAACGTCACCAGCAGCGAAAAACTGTGGCATACGGCCGACCGTGACTATCCGGTGTCCCTCAGCCCCTCCGTATTTCAGCAACTACAGGAATGCCCCCTCCGTTGGTTCCTCAGCCGACATGGCGGCGATGTTTCTAGCACAAGCTACGCAGCACAGCTCGGCACCCTGATACATGGGCTCGTCGAAGGGGAAGCGTCTGACATCAGTAGCATCCAAGTTGATGCGGCTTTGGAGGAACTATGGCCATTGTTGGATATCGAAAGTGACTGGTACTCCCAGCAAGAAAAAGAGCGCGCCCAGAACGGCCTGCAAAACTACCGCGAATGGGCTCAAGCAGAAAACCTGGTCACCACTCTAGATAGCTTAGAAGTCGCCATAGAACACACATTTACCAGCGATGACCTGGAACGCTACGGATTGACCGAAGACGACCTGGAAACCGTGGGCGCGTTGAGTGTTCCGGTGAAAATTAGGGGACGCATCGACCGGTTGGAGAAAGACAGCGATGGCAGATACATCATTGTTGACTTCAAAACCGGCCGGTACCCCCTCCGCAAACAGGACGTGGCAGAGAACCCACAGTTGGCGATCTACCAGTTGGCCATCGACGGAAAATACGCGGACAGTGGGGTCGGCGAAGCCAAACTGGTGTACCTCACGCCCGGTTCAGCTGCCGAAAAACTAGATGTGCGCAGCCAAGAACCACTCACGAAAGAGCAGCTCGCCGAGTGGCGACTCGCGCTGCAAAAAGCAGCGACCGACACTCAAGGACCAGAATTTGTCGCCTGCGAAAATGACCACTGCGATTACTGCGCAGTTCAGGAAGCCTGCCCCGTGAAATCCCGCAGCGTACTTAGTAGGGAGCAGTGGCAATGAGATACAGTCCCCAAGAAATTGCGCAACTGCTCAACCAAAAATTCAGTCCCAATGCGGAACAAAGCGCTGTCATCAGTGCCCCCATGGAGCCGCTACTGGTGGTTGCGGGAGCAGGTGCCGGCAAAACCGAGACAATGGCGGCTCGCGTAGTTTGGCTCGTTGCCAACGGCATTGTGCGCCCCGACCAAATCCTGGGCCTCACATTCACCCGCAAAGCTGCACAAGAACTTCGCCACCGCATTCGGCAAAGACTCCTAGCGCTAGCCCGCAACCCGGAGTTTACCGGCCCCAATGCTGCGGAAATTCGGGAAGCCATCCGAATCAGTGACCCCGATGTCTCCACCTACGACTCCTACGCGGGAACCATACTGCGCACCTACGGTTTACTGCTACCCGCCGAAACAGGCGCCTCCATCATTGATGAAAGCCAACTGACCGACCTGGTGAACGACATTGTCACAGTGTGGCCAGAACGCTTCGACCGAGGGCTGCAGCTCGCTAGTGTGGTCAACGATGTCCTCGATCTGCACGGAGAAATGGCTAACCATGTGGTTGCGCCTGAGGCAGTCCTGGACGAATCCGACCGGTTGGCGGAACTACTCCAGAATCTTCCCAAAGGTCCCCGTGCTCGCAAAGAATTCACCCAGGCGATGGAGAAATTCTTAGCAACCTGCAGCTACCGCAAACAGCTTGTGGAAGTCGTAAAAGTAGTGCGACAAGAAATGCAGCAGCAAGGAGTACTGGACTTTGCACAACAAATGTCGTTGGCAGCCCAGTTAGTTAGTGAACATGCAGCAGTTGGGGAAGCAGAACGCTCCAAATATCGGGTGGTGCTTCTAGATGAGTACCAAGACACCGGCCACGCGCAACGCATCTTCTTGCGTGCCCTCTACGGCAAGGCTCAAGACCCGGACATGGCTATCACAGCGGTGGGAGACCCCATCCAATCGATTTATGCCTGGCGGGGAGCCTCATCCAACAACCTCGACCTCTTCCGCACAGATTTTCCGCTTGCAGATGGACAACCCGCACCGGTAAGGGAACTCCTCACCAGTTGGCGCAACCCAAACGACATTTTGGGACTCGCCAATGTGATGACGGCACCATTGCGCAATACCAACAAGAACGCTTTAGAAGTGCCTCTCCTCCAGCCGGCACCCAGTGCCAGTCCCGGGGAAATTCGTCTCGCCTTCACCGAAACCAGTGTTGCGGAATACGAGTGGGTGGCGGACCAGTTCCGGAATATTTTCACCAAAGCCTACAAAGAAGGAAAGAAACCTCCAACATCAGCAGTGCTCGTCACCCGCAACCGGGACTCACTCCCCATGCTGCAAGCACTCACCAAAGTGGGGGTGCCGGCAGAAATCGTCAACGTGGGAGGGCTACTCACCATTCCAGAGGTGCAAGACGTGTGGTGCATGCTGCGGATTATTGCGGATCCGCTTGATGGGGGAGCGGCACTTCGGTTGCTCACCGGACCGCGCATCAATCTGGGGGCCAAAGACCTTGTCACATTATGGAAACGAGCCCGACATCTACGGGGAGATGAGGCAGAACAGCCCGAAAAACTCCTCGACACCGCTGCCCAAATGCGGGACAACATTGCGATCGATCTGTCCTACGACCCAGCACTCGAAGTGGGGTTGGGGGACGCCATAGATGACCCGGGAACCGCAGACCGCTACACGCCGGCCGCCTACCAACATCTCACCCAGTTGCGTGCCGACATTCGTCGCCTGCGCAAACGGTTAGGCCAGCCGCTGCCAGAACTGGTGGCAGAAGTGGAACGCACCCTCGGGGTGGACGTGGAAGTGGAAGCCCGCCTAGATCCTGCGGCCGGAGCGCTAGTCGGCCGGCAACACCTCGATGCTTTTGCAGACGTGGTGTCCAACTTTGCGGCGGGACGCAACCCCAGTCTCCAATCCCTCCTCAACTATCTAGAACTAGCCAGCGGAGACGGTTCCGATCTGCCCGCTGGAGAAGTAGGAGTGCGGGAGAACTGCGTGCAGATCATTACCGTGCATGGTGCGAAAGGGCTGGAATGGGAGATCATAGCCGTCCCCAACCTCACCCAGGGTGAATTCCCGGCGACGCGCGGCCGGGCGTCATGGGTGGGTAGCTCCAGCCAAATCCCCACCACCCTCCGCGGCGACCGTACAGTGCAGTGCGAAGACGGCTCCTACACCCCCGGGGTACCCATTTTTCATGATGATGCGGTGGCAGACCGGTCTGCCTTCATGAAAGAACTCGACGCCCACAAAAAATCACTCACCAGTTTCGACCAGGAAGAATCCCGCCGCCTCATGTATGTGGCGGTTACCCGGGCCGAAAAAATGCTGCTCCTCTCCGGCCATGCTTGGAGACACGGTGCAACCCTCAAAACACCGTCACCCTACCTCCAAACCGCCTACGAGTGGCTCCAGCAACATTTCGCGAGCCTCACCGGCGGTGAGGTTGATCCGGCAGCGGTACAAGAAATCACCAGCCCCAGCGGCGGAACACTCGCCATAGATGAATGGTGGATGCCCACCCCCGAATTTGAAAAAGCCGCAACGCGCGAAGACAATCCTCTCGCTGGCGAAGTCAATACGGCACTATGGCCCCAAGATCCGTTGCAGCACAGTCCCCATATTCGTTCCGCCCACGCGGAACTGATGGAGACCATCGCCGTCCAAGAAGCGGGAGAGGCGGCTCCCGCGGGAGAATTTTCCACCGATGTGGATGTGTTGCTTGCGGAATATCAGCAAAAACGCAGTGGCGCTGACACCCGGTCCCGCACAGTGCGGCTCCCCAGCAGACTCACCGCCAGCCAAATCGTTGCGCTCAAAGAAGATCCGCAAGACTTTGCGCGACGGCTGCGGCGACCCATTCCCTACAAACCCAACCGCTATGCACGGCGCGGAACCGAATTCCATACGTGGGTGGAAGATCGGCTGGCCGGCAAACACGCCACCTTGCTCGATATTGAAGATTTCGTTGCCAGCGCCGATGATATTCCCGAACCGCGCAGCCTCACCGGGCTTAAAGAATCCTTCCAAGAGTCCGAATGGGGACGGCGCGCCACCACCATGGTGGAGGTACCTTTCGATGTGTCGCTCGGCAATGTTGTGATCAACGGCCGCATAGATGCCGTTTTCCAAGACGACCAGGACCATTACACCGTCGTCGACTGGAAAACCGGTGCCCAACCCCGCAGCCGGAAAGAACGCGACACCAAAGCCCTCCAGCTGGCTGTTTACCGGATAGCCTTCCACCGGCTCATCAATGCCCAGCGCCAACAACAAGGACAACCAGAAATCCCCCTCACCAACATTCGTGCCGCCTTCTACTACGTGGCGCACAATAAGACACTATGGTTGGATGATCTCTCCACACCCGCCCAGATTGATGCGATGATTGCACAATTAAGCGCGTCCTCAGGTGGGTAACTGTGGAATGATTCATATTAGGTGAGATAATCCTCCATGTGGATCCCCGTTCCCCAGCGGGAATGAGAATCCTCCAGGTTCTGTCGCAAGACAACAGTAAAAGGAGCGCCACCTTGGCAGGACGCGGATTTCCCCGCAGGTTGCGGGCCCTCTTCTCCCCCGAAGACCGGCTCGACAACCGACCCGACTATGCCCTCGTCGGCATCGTTCGGGTGCCGCACCTGGAAAGCAGTCCATGGCGGCAAATCTTCTCCCGCATCATGTGGGCCATCGGCGCCATTATCCTGGCAGTCATCATCACCTACGCAGAACGCACCGGGTATCAAGACAGCAACGATCCCGACAACGGGATGACCCTGGTGGACTGCATTTACTACGCCACCGTATCGCTCACCACCACGGGGTACGGCGACATCACGCCCATTACCCAATCCGCCCGCCTCGCAAACGTCATCCTCATCACCCCGCTCCGCCTGTTCTTCCTCATCGTTCTCATTGGAACCACCCTGCAGGCGTTGACGGAGCGCTCCCGACAAACATTCCGAATTCAGCGTTGGAGGTCATCATTGCGCAACCACACCGTCGTCATCGGCTATGGCACCAAAGGCCGTTCCGCGGTGGCCGCCATGCTCGCCGACGACATTAAACCCGGAGACATAGTCGTCGTCGACAATGACGCAAATGCATTAGAACTAGCAGCATTAAAGGGGTTGGTGACGGTACATGGCTCGGGGACCAAGGCCGACGTTCTCAAGTTGGCCGGGGTAACAAGAGCAAAGTCCATCATCGTGGCAACCAATATCGACGACACCGCAGTATTGGTTACCCTCTCGGCGCGTGAACTCAACCCGCGTGCCACCATTGTGGCCTCCATCCGCGAATCCGAAAACGCGCACCTCATCGAACAATCAGGTGCCGACTCGGTAGTCGTATCTGCGGAAACCACTGGTCGCCTCCTCGGACTCGCCACCGTCACCCCCTCCGTAGTGACCCTCACCGAAGACCTCCTCTCCCCGGAGGAAGGCTTCTCTGTGGCGGAACGCCCCGTCGAGGAAGAAGAACTCGGCGGCTCCCCGCGGCATATGCGGGACCTGGTGCTGGGTGTTGTGCGGCACGGACAGCTCTACCGTGTAAACGACTCCACCGTAGACACCCTCGAAATCGGGGACCGGCTGCTCTACGTCCGTATGACACACCCCACTATCACACAGAAAGAAGACTAGCTTTCGCAGCTTCGCAGAAAGCGCCAAAAACACCACTATGGGGACAAAAAGGGGGACACCGCCCACAGCGATGTCCCCTTTAGGTGTGGACTACAGAAACCTGGTAATTAGGCGTTGGCCTTAAGTTCCTTAATCTTGTCGCGAACCTTAGTAGCACCCGGGTTGGTCATGGTGCTGCCGTCAGAGAAAAGAACAGTCGGAATAACTGCATTGCCGTCATTAACCTCAATGACGAACTTTTCAGCTGCTTCCGCTTCGTCGTCCTTCTCCAGATCCACGTTGGTGAAAGGAATGTTGAGCTCACCGAGGAGCTTCTTCAAACGCTGGCAGTGAGGGCACCACTCAGCAGTGTAGAGGGTGATGTCTTCAGTCTTTTCAGGGGCCTTAGGGGCTTTCACATTACTCATACTTTTAAGCCAACCACGTTTCCCGGCATCATGCTAGCTTTTTCGCTAGCAGATTTGAACGGCTCCACATGTTACAGCCATCCTCTAGAGTGAGAACCAACCTAGACTAAAGAAGACAACGCAGAGTCATCCGACACTCCACACTTGAGAGGACAGTTCCGAATGCAGCTCGACGACGAGCAACAGTTAGCAGTCTTGGCTCCCCGCGGACCGGTGTGCATCCTGGCGGGGGCAGGAACTGGTAAGACTCGCACAATCACGCATCGGATTTGGCGTCTCATCCAGGATGGGCAAGTAAACCCCCAGCAGGTGCTGGCGGTGACATTCACCAAACGTGCCGCAGGTGAAATGCAGGAACGCTTAGCGGCCATGGGGGTGGGCAACGTCGGGGGACGGCAAGTACAAGCATCCACCTTCCACTCGGCAGCCCTCCGACAACTGCGATACTTCTGGCCCCAATTCATGGGGGCCATGCCCTGGCAGGTCATCGACCGGGATCGTTTTGGGATTGTGGCTCGTGCCGCCGAACAAAGCGGAGCGGACTCCAGCAAAGAATCCATTCGCGACCTGTTAGCAGAAATAGACTGGGCGAAATCTGAAATCCTGGATGCGGAAAGCTATGCGGCGGGCGTAGAAAAACTGCGGCGGGAACCACCCACCGATGTCGCCACAGTCGTCCGGGTGCTGAAGCGGTATGAAGAGCTGAAACGCCAGCCCCAAGGAATGCTGCTGGATTTTAATGATCTGCTACTTTTCATGAGTGCCGCAATTGAAGAATTCCCAGGTATTCGGGAAGAATTTCAAAGCAGCTACCGCAGCTTCGTCGTAGACGAATACCAAGATGTGACGCCCCTCCAACAGCGACTTCTGGATGCCTGGCTGGGGGAGCGGGACGACCTCACTGTGGTGGGGGACCCCAACCAAACAATTTATTCATTCAATGGTGCTTCGCCCGAATTCCTGGTCAATTTTCATAAACGTTTCCCCGATGCCACCGTCGTCAACCTCATCCGGGATTACCGCTCCACCCCAGAAATAGTGGACTGCGCCAACAAAATCATCAGCGCAGCTCAAGGCAACGTTTCCCAACCATCCATGCAATTGCAGGGCCAACAACCACGGGGTGCGCAGCCCGTCATACGCCACTACACGGATGATTTTCAGGAAGCGGAAGAGGTCGCGGCTGCGATTGCGCAAGACCTACAGCAAGGCCAAGAACCCGAAAATATTGCGATACTGTATCGCACCAATGCCCAATCTGCGCTCTTCGAACAGGCTTTAGAGGAACGATCAATTCCGTACCTCGTGCGTGGGGGAGAAGGGTTCTTCAACCGGGAAGAAATACAGAAAGCCTTCCGGGCACTGGATCGCCTAGGCCGCAGAGATGATCTTCCTCCCGAAGCAGTCGGCTCGAAACTGGAAGTACTTGTTAAAGCGGCCCTCAAACCGCTGGGCCTAACCGAGGAAGAACCCACAGGTATGCAAGCCCGCAACCGGTGGCAGAGCCTCGTAGCGCTGCAGACGCTGGTGGAGGAACTGGTAGCCGTGGATGAGAATCTCACGCTCAGCAGGCTGTTGACGGAACTGCATCGCCGGGCCGACAACCGTCAGCCCCCCACCACCAAGGGTGTTACATTGGCCTCCATCCATGCTGCGAAAGGTCTGGAATGGGACAACGTCTACCTAGTTGGTCTGGTGGAAGGCACATTACCCATCCGGCATGTTTTTGCCGATAATGCGGCGCCCGATGCGTTGGAAGAAGAGCGGCGCCTACTCTATGTCGGGGCCACCCGCGCGCGCTATCAGCTGACCCTCACCTGGGGTGCGGCGCGACGAGCTGGTGGGAAAGAACGCAAACGGTGCCGGTTCTTGGATGCCATCGACCCACCCCAGCAGCGCACTGCACAAAAATCCCCATTTGCGGATACTCGCGAACGGCCCAAACAGCGGAAACGCTGGAAGCGAGAAATTCTTGAAGACATGTCCTACCGGCAGCAAGAACTCTTCGAAGCGCTGGTCGCGTGGCGCAAAACCACTGCCGCCGACATGGGCAAACCTGCCTTCGTTGTGTTCACCGACGCCATCCTTCTGCAAATAGCCGCAGAAAGCCCCAGTAGCCTCGTCGAACTCAGTACTGTCCGGGGAGTGGGGCAGGCGAAACTGGAACGCTACGGCACAGCGGTTCTCGAGATCGTACAGGCCAGTTACTAGGGGAACCAGAAAAGTTCTACAAAACGTGCCGCGACACTATCCCAGCATCTGGGGTAACCATCCACTGTTCGTGGCACACCTTGTTGGATGACGCGTGGCAACACTGCCGCAGCATAGACACCGCGAAGGCAGCTGTTGCAGTGATCGTCGCGTGGGACGCCCGACCCGTCTCCCGTGCCAAACGCGCAGTAACCAAAGCTGGAAGATAAGATGCCACCGCTGGCACAGTCGCTTTCCGCAAAGTTTGGGGAGGTGACACCCCAGGCCGCAGCAGTGGCCCCACCACACCGCGGTTATCCACCAAAGTGCACAGCAAAAACGGCTGCTGCCGTTCAACGAGGGAATGGATGAGCACCGGATCCGGAATGATCGACTCTGACACAATCACCACATCCACCCGAGGGCGTTGCGCACGGCTCCACTCCACAATCCGCGCCCCCTCTGCAGCCATCAGTCGTCTTATCTCCTCCAACAAGACACCCCTACCGGCAACTCCAACCGTCAGTTTATGGGCGCTCCCCTCCGGCAAAGCCAACTCTTGGGCACCCAAATGCGCGACCCCAGCGGCATGCAGCTCCTGCAGCAGACACCGCACATCGTCAGGATCCATCACCTTGTTTTTACCCTCGCCAAACAGGCGCACCAGTTCCTCCAAAGAACGGGAGCCGTCACAACGCGAAAGCAGCCACATCACATCATCCAAAGAATAATTATCAGGAACATTCACTGTCACTGCTTCATCGGGCACAATACCGATCTGCAGAGTGCGGTCGTCGCAGCGCACCATTGTCAAATAGGGGTGCAGTTGGGGTCCGGAAGGGATTGTCATGGCGCTATGGTCGCACAAGTTGCGGGATCCTAGGGCAGCTACCGGAGGGCGAAAGGTAGCCTAAAAGCATGACTGACAGCATGCCAGAGAATGTGGAGATACGTCGCTCCCGCCGCCGCCGCAAAACCATTTCCGGACGGATCGAAAAAGGCCGCGTCATTGTGATGGTTCCCGCTGGGTTGAGCCGACGGGCGGAGCAGAAAGCAGTTGACGGCATGCTCGAAAAACTTCGGAAACAACACCGTCGCAAAAATGCGCGGGCCCACATGAGTGACGCCGAACTAGCCCAATACGTCAAGAAAATCGATCGCAAATACTGTGGCGGCAAAGCTCAGCCGCAGCATGTTGAGTGGAGCCAAGATGCTCGCACCCGGTGGGGAAGCTGCACCCTCCAAAGTCGCACCATCCGGCTCCATCCGCGGCTCGCCACAATGCCCAGATACGTTATGGACTACGTCATTGTGCACGAGCTCTGCCATCTCACCACACCCGGTGGGCACACAGACGAATTTTGGGCAGCAGTCAACGCCTTCCCCAAAGTGGAACGGGCACGCGGATATTTAGAGGCTGCTGCCACCTACGAGCTGAAAAACTAGCAGCAAACTATTCGTTTGAGTCGTCTGATTCGTCGGAATTGTCCGAGTCGTCCTCTGCGGCGTCCCTAAAAATTTCCTGCTCCAGTTTTTCCCAATCCATATCAAACTCGTCATCGGAATCATCCAAGAGACGATCAATGAAAGCAGCAGGATTATCAAGGTCGTCGGCTTGTGGAAGCAGATCCGGGTGCTCCCAGCTGGTGTCACGCTTGGTCGCGCCACACGCATCAGTGACCCTCTTCCACAAGGTAATAGCATCACGGACCCGACGGGGGCGAAGCTCCAAGCCGGCCTTCGACTTCAGGCTCTCTTCCGCGGCGCTGGCCGTGGCACGGCGACGGCGCCACATTTCTAGGAGGGCAGAAGCGCTCGGGATACGATCCTCCACCGCCTCCGTCACCACCACATCGACCCATCCTTCGATGAGTGCCAAAATGGTTTCCAAACGTTCGGCAGCAGCCGTGTGCGTGTAGTGAATTTCGGGGCTGAGCTCGATAGTTTGCATATTCTGCATAGCTTCGGCGAGTTTGTTGGGGTCACTCATCATCTCAGGGTCAAGGCTCATTTCGCTGGCCGCCGACTCCACATTCGAGTAATCCACCACAATGCCGTTTGCATAATCCTGCACAGCACCCACCAGGCGCGGCGCCAACCAGGGAACATGCTTCCACAGGCGTTGGTAGGCAGCCTCCCGAGCCGCCACAAAAATCATCACGTCACGCTGCGAAAGTTCGAGGTCTTCCGAAAGTTTCGCAATAGCATCCGGTAAAAGTGCCGCAGTTCCGGCGGACTTGAGCGGCAAGCCCATTTCGGAGGAGCAGGTGACCTCCTGCGAAAGCTCCGCCAAAGCTCCGCCCAATTGCCCGCCAAAACTATAGGCGGAAATGGCGCCCAAAATATTCATGACGCCACCCAGGCTTTGCTTCACCTGCTCTAGTTCCTCTTCGGGAACCCCCGGTAGTCCCTCCAAACCGGCTTTATTCATGCGTTCCATAACGGGGGCCAGGAACTCACCCCACATGGGGAGACTGGTCTCCACCCAGGTCCGGGGAATCCACGACTCCACCGTCGTTATCCCCGAAGGCAGGTCGGTAACTTCGTTCAGCCACATGTCTGCCAACCGCACCGAATCCTCGGCAGCACGACGCTGCCCATCACGAATAGTGGGATCCGCACCAAGATGTTGGATGGCAGCATTGCGTGCAGCAGTGAGGTTGACCGCCCCCTCGCTCGGGTTTTGCAAAGAGCTAGAAATGCCGCTAAAGAAATTCCCCATCTCCTGCATCATCGAGAAAAATCCGCTGGCGCCACCGGATGCCTCATCATCAGAGTTACCCATAGAAAATGGGCCGCCAATAAAAATCCCCCCGGGGCTGCCCTGTCCGGACGAATTGTCGTCCTCAGAACCGCCCGCGGAAAATCCGAAGGGCATTCCGGCACCGCCACCACCCAGCAGATTCCGCAGGAAATCTAAAGGATCCTGGGATCCGCCGTTGTCGTCGCCGGACTGGTCAGAATCAAAAGGATCATCTGGGTTTTTATTCTCATCGGTCATACTGCAAGGGTACCGTTATTGGCACGTGACGGCACGGATTATTCCAAACAGGTAGGCTGTCTTTCGTGAAGAAGACACGCCGTTCCCTAGCTATTACGCTTGCCATCATTCTTGTGCTCGCTCTGGGCGCATTTGTGCAGCTGCCTTTAGCGGCTGTGGGGCCCGGGCCAACCTTCAACACTTTGGGACAAACCAAGGTGAAAAATAAGGACAACAAGATTGTCCGCGTACCGGTCATAGAAATCTCCGGTACCGAACCAGACCAAGTTGATGGCAATCTCGACATGGTCACCGTCAACGTGCTCACCGGCTTCGGATTCTTTACCGCACTCCAGCTCGGTATCAAGAGTGATTGGAGTGTCGTTCCCCGTTCTGCTCTATTCCCCAAGGGGATCAGCAACGAACAAATGAGCAAGATTCAGGCAGCAGAAATGTCGCGCTCCGAAAACGCCGCCATCACTGCCGCCATGAACTACCTGGACTATCCGATCGCTACCTATGTGGGAGCTATCTTCAAAGACAGTCCCGCTGCCGGAAAACTCAAATCGGGTGATCAGATTGCGGCAGTAAACGGCAAGATTATTAGCCTTTCTTCTGATGTGCATGCGGCTTTGCGGGGAACCAAAGCAGGCGACAAGGTCGCAGTTTCGGTTATTCGCGACGGCCAACCCATCACCCACACCATTGCTCTTAAAAGTGGTGCCCCCGACGTCACCGACCGGGGACTGCTGGGTGTGGGGATCTACTCTGAACCCATCGGACCGATTAAAGTACGCATAAATCTAGCGGATGTGGGTGGCCCATCCGCTGGCCTCATGTTCACCCTCGCCATCATCGATAAGCTTTCGCCCGGATCCCTCACTGCAGGGAAACATATTGCTGGCACCGGCACCATGGACTACGACGGCACCGTCGGTCCCATTGGCGGAATAACCCACAAACTGGTGGGAGCGCAGCGGGCTGGCGCCAAATATTTCTTCGTGCCCTCCAAAAACTGTGCAGAGGCAGTGGCCGCCCCACACGAGGGAATTACTTTAGTGCGGGTGACGACACTGCAGAGTGCCCTGGATTCCCTCGCGAAGATTCGCGCCGGAGAAAAAGCCCCCACCTGCCCAGTTAATAATTAGCTGCTAGTTTTGGGGTTTTCCCGTAAGCTGTAGACACTAACCTGGCACGGAGGAACCACCAACTATGGCATTTAGCATTCCTGGATTCGGTTCGTTTGAACCTAACAATCCGCAGCAGCCGCAGCGGCCGCGTCCGGCAATGACACCCAAACAGAAGAAAAATGTTCGTATAGCTGGCATTGTGGTAGCGGTTATTGTCGGGCTTTTCCTTGTCATCCCGCCGCTCATCAAGCTGTATACCACTTTCCTGTGGTACCGCTCTGTCGAGCAAACAGCGGTATTCGGAACAATGGTTGGTATCCGGATCGGAATGTTCCTCATCTTTGGGCTGATATCTGCCCTGGTGGTGTATGCCGCCCTCGAATTAGCGTTCCGGATTCGCCCCAAAAACGATACCGAACCCAAGAACCCGGCACTGGAACCCTACCGTAGGCTTTTCTCCTCCAGACGCGTCCTAACCTTCTCCCTGGCGGCTCTGGTCGCCGGCATTATGTTCGGACTCTCCGCACAGGCTGACTGGCGGATGGCCAGCCTCTTCTTCAACCATGAAAGCTTCGGCCAGACTGATCCCCAATACGGCAAAGATCTCGCTTTCTATGCTTTTCAGCTGCCCTTCCTCAGCCTCATTGTGAGCTGGTTGACGGTGCTGGTGGGAATAGCTCTCGCCATCAACCTGCTGCTGCACTACATTCTGGGTTCGCTAGTGCTGCGCCCCCGCAACAAGTCGCGCAAAGCCGTTGTGCGGATGGCCAGCTCCGCACGCAAACAGGTCGCTATCTTTGGTACCATCCTGATTCTTTTCGTGGGATGGGGTTACTGGCTTGACCGCTACGAACTGCTGAGCGACACCATCGTGTTTAAGGACCAGACGATCACTGGTGCCGGCTACACTTCCGTGAACATTCTGCTGCCTGCGAAACTGCTCCTGACGGTGATTGCAGTACTGTGTGCGGCAGCCTTCTTCGCCAGCTTCTTCCTCCGGGATCTGCGCATCCCCGCCCTGGCAGTCGTCCTGATGCTGGTGTCGGGCGTGCTGGTCGGAAACGCCTGGCCTTTCGTTGTCGAACAGTTCTCGGTGAAACCGAACAAGGCCGATAAAGAAAAAGTCTTCATTGATAGAAACATCAAGGCCACCCGCTTCGCCTACAACTTGGGCGACGACAACCTTACTGTGAAACGTAATTTCGGTAAGGAAAATGCGCCTGTTCCTGACTCCGGCGATAAGGGTGTGGCTGCCACGCTCGGGAATATTCGCCTACTGGATCCGAACGTGTTGTCTCCTGCGTTCACCCAATCCAAGCAGCTGCGCAGTTTCTACGGCTTCCCCCAAACTCTTTCCATCGACCGCTACACGGTTGATGGGCGCCTGCGGGACTATGTGGTTGCCGTCCGCGAAATTAATCCCAATGCCCTCACCGGCAACCAGCGAGACTGGATTAACCGCCACACGGTCTACACCCACGGAAACGGTTTTGTGGCTGCCCCTGCCAACACGGTGGACGCGATTGTCACCGATGCTGGTGACCGTGGCGGTAACCCCAAATATGAGGTCTACGACATCCAGTCCATCAACGCCAAAAAAGAAGACAAGGCGCAAGCTGACTCTAAGAGTGAGGCAGAACGTGATGCTGCTGCCATTTCGGAAGGCGCTAACCTGCGGGTTACCCAGCCGCGTATCTACTACGGTCCGCTGATTGCACAACAGGATCCCGACTACGCCATTGTTAAAACCACTGGTGGGGCTCAGGAGTACGATACGGATGGCTCCAACTACACCTACACCGGTAAAGGTGGTGTGCCGATTGGAAGCGTCTTCAACCGGCTCGCCTACACGGTGGACTACACCGAGCTCAACTTCCTTCTTTCCCGCCTCATTGGGGAGGATTCGAAGCTGCTGCTGAACCGTGACCCCCGCGACCGTGTCGAAAAGGTGGCCCCGTGGCTGACCGTCGATACCGCGGTATACCCGGCCATTATTGATGGTCGCATCAAGTGGATTGTGGACGGATACACCACCCTGGACAACCTGCCCTATGCGCAGAAACTCAACTTGGCGGAAGTCACTTCCGACGCCCAAAGTGGCAAACGGGAGCGTCGTTCCCCCAATATGCAAATCTCGTATATGCGCAACTCGGTGAAGGCCGTGGTGGATGCCTACGACGGCACCGTCAACCTCTACGAATTCGACGACAAGGACCCGGTACTGAAGGCGTGGACAAAAGTGTTCCCGGGTGTTGTGCAGCCACGTGCCGCCATGTCGGACGAATTGGTGGACCACATTCGCTACCCCGAGGATTTGTTTAAAGCCCAGCGCGAAATCCTTTCCCGCTACCACGTCACCGCACCACTGGACTTCTACACCGGTGGTAGCTACTGGCAGGTTCCCAACGAGCCGACCATCGGCGAAGGTGGGGAAGAGGCTGCTGCCGCACGTGACGGTCTCTACGACCAGCCCCCGTACTACGTGGTTGCTGCTGATCCGCGCACCGGTAAACCCAGCTTCCAGCTGACCACGCCGATGCTGTGGAATAAACGCGAATTCTTGTCCGCACAGATCTCCGTATCCTCCGATCCGGACACCTATGGGCATATTACGATTCGCCAATGGCCGACCAACACCACCACCCAAGGCCCCAAGAACGCTTTGGACCGGATGACCTCTGCCGGTGGCTACCAAACAGAGAAACTGCAGCTTGAGGGCGCTAACGAGATTATCTACGGTAACCTCCTTACCCTTCCCATCGGCGACGGTGGTGTGCTGTATGTGGAGCCACTTTATGCGCAGCGGAAAGGCCAAGAATCGGCCTATCCGAAGCTCATCCGTGTGATGGTGATGTATAACGATCGCCTCGGTTATGGTCGATCCCTCTCTGCCGCACTGGAACAAGTCGGACTGGATGGCTCAATGGTTGACAAACCGGAGGGTCTCGAAACCGATCCAGAGGCACCTGCACTGGCCGCCCCCTCGAATGGAAATTTGAGCCGCGATGAGGCTGCTGCCAAACTGAGCGCAGCAATCGCCGCTGTGCGTCAAGCGCAAGCATCCGGTGACCTGGGTAACTTTGGCAAGGCACTCGAAGAGCTCGATAAAGCCGCCCAGGAATATCAGAATGCTGCCGAATAGTATGTCTGACTAGATAATTTGTAAAAAACCGCCCTTCTGGAATGTCTTTTTTGGAGACTACAACAGAGGGGCGGTTTTTCTTGTTGCCGAAATAGTTGCCTTAATTAGTGACTAAATAGTTGCGAAGAGGAGTATGGTTCATTAACAAGTAATCGCTCGCTCATTGAAGATGAGGATAATTTCATGATTAAAAAGCATGCTCCCCTGCGCATTTTAGCGTTGGCAGCAGCCACTATGGTGGCTCTCCCCGCTGTAGCGCACGCGGCCTCAGAAGTCCCGTCCACTCCTTCCGACAATGTGGTTATTCAAGCTCCGCAGGATCATACGAAGGGTGAAGGCAAGGAAGTAAATAACTACCTGGAGGCAATGTTAAATTTTGACGATGCCGAAAAGGCACCTCCGGGAGCTAACGACTGGAACTGCAAACCCACCAAGGAGCGTCCACGTCCGGTGCTGCTCGTGCATGGTTATGCATCGGTTCCTTACACCCCCTGGACCAAGATTTCCACAGCTCTGAAATCCAACGGATTCTGCGTTTTTGCCCCCACCTACGGCAAAGAGAAGAACAAGTCTCTCGCTGGCATGATCCCCGGATTCAACGGTATGGATGATGCGTGGACCGGAGCTATGGAACTCCGTGACTACGTCGATGCAGTACTTGCCAAGACTGGCGCCAAGCAGGTTGATCTTGTTTCCTGGTCGCAAGGTGGACTGGTAGTCCAAACCTACTTGCACTTCTATGGTGGAGCTGATCCTCAGAACCCGGCTATGAACAAGGTCCGTAACTTTGTCAGCCTGGCTGGTGCACACCATGGCACCGACCTCAGTAAACTCGGCAACGTTATTGTGGCCATGCACAAACTGGGTCTCAATGAAATGATTGATCCGGTTGTCGCCAAGCTTGGTGGTCTAGCTGCCATCGGACTTCTTCCGGATTCCGAAATTGTGCGTATGAATACCGAAGCGGGAGACACTGTCCCCGGTGTCAACTACACCGTCATCTCTAGCGAGAAGGACATGGTGGTAACCCCGATCGAATCAACTTGGCTGCAGCAAGGCCCGGGCGCAACCGTCAATAACGTGCGTCTGCAGGATGGCTGCTCTAAGAACAAGTCGGACCACCACGCCATTGTTTACGATCCTCGTGCCATTGACTACATGCTTATTGACCTGGGAGTAAACATTGCCAACCCACGTTGTGAGGCCACCCTTCCGTTCCTCGCAACCGGATTCTAAAACCGCCCCAACCGAGCTAATTGATTTGCTTCTTCCCTCCGCGGACACTAACGTTGATAACGCAACACCGCGGGGTGGAGCAGTTCGGTAGCTCGCTGGGCTCATAACCCAGAGGTCGTAGGTTCGAATCCTGCCCCCGCTACTAAGAAGACGGCTCGTCTCTGATAAATAAAATTCAGAGCCGAGCCGTCTTATATTTTTGGTTAAAAAGTGTAAATGTAGTTAAACCGCTTGGACTTTATGGACTCTTTTAGCGCTGGCATCGAGAAATACATTCAACCCCTAGCGGATTGGTTTACCGCGATAGTTTTCTTTGCTATCCCGGTAGGCGACAATGAAATCCCCCTCATTTTGGTTTGGCTTTTCGTCGGATCCATCTTTTTTACTGTTTATCTGGGATGGCAGCAGCTCCGCCCCGGAGCTCACCGCATCTCCTACACCGCAATTAGAGGTCGCTTTGCGCGTGCCACCGATCCCGGTGAAGTAACTTCCTTCCAAGCACTCGCCACCGAACTATCTGGGACTGTTGGACTCGGCAATATTGCAGGTGTCGCTATCGCCATCTCTATTGGTGGACCGGGTGCCGCTTTCTGGATTGTGATAGCGGGGCTTTTCGGCATGGCTGTCAAAATGGCGGAAGCTACTATGGGATCCAAATTCAGGGTGCTGCGCGAAGACGGAAAAACTGACGGCGGCCCCATGTATTACCTGCGGGATGGCCTGGCTCAGCTTGGCAAAGGTGGTCTCGGAAAAGTTCTCGCAGTGTGCTTCGCCATCGCCACTATCTTCGGTATGACTGGCTCCGGTGCGCTCTTCCAAGCAAACCAAGCAGTGTCGCAGGTGATGGTGGCTGCAGATGGCCGTCTCGACAATTTTGCGTGGGTTATCGGAATTGTTTTCGCGCTGCTGGTAGCGGTTGTCATTATTGGTGGCATCACCAAGATCGGTAACTACACCGCGCGCATTGTTCCCGTCATGGCCATCCTCTACATCTCCGTCAGCCTGCTCATCATTTTCGTTCACCTCAACCAGCTTCCCCAGGCGATCGCCATTATTGTGGAAGGGGCATTCACCGGACGCGGTGCAGCTGGTGGTGCCGTGGGATCCATCATTGTGGGTATTAGGCGCGCCGCATTCTCCAATGCCGCCGGAACCGGTACCGCTGGTTTTGCGCACTCCACCGTGAAAACTCGCCGCCCCGCCTCCCAGGGCCTTGTCGCCATGTGGGAGCCTTTTGTGGACTCTGTTGTGGTGTGTTTCTTAACTGCCGTCACTGTCGTTATTACGGGAGTCTGGGAAAACCCCGCGGAAGGCGTGGAAGGCGTTGAAATCACTTCCCAAGCCTGGCAAAGTCTCGGCTCCGGTATGTCCTACCTGCTCACTGTGGCAGTGGTGCTCTTCGCCTTCTCCACGATGCTGTCACAGTCGTACTACGCCAAGAAAGCGGTGGGCTACCTGTTTAACGGGTCCCGGGTTGCGGAAGCCATCTACAACGTTATTTTTGTGCTTCTCATCGTGGTGGGTGCGGTGGCACCACTGGACGCCATTATCGCCTTCGGCGACGGCATGCTCTTCTTAATGGCAGTGCCGAACCTGATCGGACTGTACTTCCTGGCCCCACTTATTAAGAAAGAAATTTTTGGCTACCGGAAGCGTGTGGAAGAGGGCGACATCGCCCCGGTACACGAAGACCACCAGCTGGGAAGGCTTTACAAACCTAATGGTGGCGCGGACCCGGCAGTACTTGTCGGCAACATTCCAGAAGGCGGCGGATCCATGGGGAATGTTCCTACTGGATCCGAACCGGGTGAATTTAACGATGAATTCTATTCGGATGAGATGCCTGATGAAGGTTCTGGTGGGGAACCTGTGCGAGAATAGACACAGCGCCCATTCGATTACCGGATGGCGCGAAGCTATTAGTAAAAATTCCAGAAGGATACGAGGTTATGACCGTCGTTGGCTTTGATCGCCAAAAATATATTGAACTTCAATCACGCCAGATCGCAGAGCGGCGTAAACAATTCGACGGCAAGCTTTACCTAGAAATGGGCGGCAAGCTATTTGATGATATGCATGCCTCTCGGGTGCTCCCGGGCTTTGCCCCTGACAACAAAATCTCGATGCTTGAATCTCTCAAAGACGAAATCGAGATCATCCTGGTTCTTAACGCCAAAGACCTTCTAAGCCGTCGGGTTCGCTCCGATAACGGCATCTCCTATGAGGAAGAAATTCTCCGACTCATCGACGTTTTCCGCAGTCGCGGATTTTTAGCCGAAAATGTTGTCATCACCCACTGGGAGTCCTCCAACCAGTACGCTCGCGACTTTCGCCGCAAATTGCAACGCCAAGACGTTAAAGTGTCCCGGCACTATCCCATCCCCGGATACCCCAACAACACCAGTCTGGTGCTCTCCAAAAAGGGTTACGGCAAAAACGAGTACGTGCAGACCACCCGCGACCTCATTGTGGTGGCCGCACCCGGATCCGGTTCCGGCAAGATGGCCGTCGCCCTTTCCCAGGTGTACCAGGAATACCAGCAGGGGATGGAGTCCGGATACGCCAAATTCGAGACGTTCCCCGTGTGGAACCTTCCCCTCGACCATCCCGTCAATGTTGCCTACGAGGCAGCCACTGCAGACCTGGAAGACGCCAACATTATCGACCCCTTCCACCTGGCCGCCTACGGGGAACAGGTGGTCTCCTATAACCGCGACGCAGACGTCTTCCCAGTCCTGAAGCACCTCCTGGAAGGGGTCATGGGGCAATCCCCCTACCAGTCGCCCACAGACATGGGTGTCAACATGGCGGGCTATTGCATCTGCGATGACGAGGTTTGTCGCGAGGCTGCCAAGCAGGAAATTATTCGCCGCTACTATAAGGCGAAAGTTTATGAACGGCAGCAAGAAATGGAGCCGGAACAGTCGGAGCGTATTGCCCTTCTGATGAGCAAAATGCAGCTCACCACCACGGATCGGGCGGTCGTACCGCCCGCAGTCGAAAAGCAACGGGAAACAAAAGCCCCGGCAGCTGCTATTCAGCTCCACGACGGCACCATCATTACCGGCAAAACATCGCCACTGTTGGGATGCTCATCCGCCATGTTGCTGAATGCTCTCAAATATTTGGCGGGTATTCCCGATGAGGTGGAACTGCTGGCGCGGGAATCCATCGAGCCGATCCAAACGTTGAAGACGCAGCACCTGGGTTCTTTGAACCCGCGTTTGCACACGGATGAGGTGCTGATTGCACTTTCTGTCTCGGCCAACAAAGATGAATATGCGCGCAGAGCATTGGCACAGATCCAAAACCTGAAGGGTTGCGACGTGCACACCACCACCATTTTGGGGTCGGTGGATGAAGGCATTTTCCGCAACCTGGGAGTGTTGGTTACCTCGGAGCCGGTGTACCAGCGCAAATCGTTGTACCGTAAGCACTAGCAGGAGAAAGAGTAGGAGGCAGCACCATGAGTGACGAACAAACCGTAACGGTGGAGAGTATCACTCAACAAGTGCAGGCGGCAGTTGCCGAGTTGTGCGATGCTGCCCAACTGCCCGTCGGCAGTCTCTTTGTTATTGGTTGCTCCTCATCTGAAATTACCGGCAACGCTATTGGTTGTGCCCCCAGCCCCGTTGTGGGTAAAGCTGTCTTCGATGCAGCACAGTCGGTTTTGGCGCCACGCGGAATCTTCCTGGTGGCACAGTGCTGTGAGCATTTGAATCGAGCCTTAGTAGTGGAGCGGGCAGGCTTGGTAAACCAGCCTTTCTCTGAGCAGGTCAATGCGCGCCCGGTTGCTGCCGCTGGTGGTTCCTTCGCCACCGCAGCCTACGAGGGGTTCCAGGATCCGGTTCTGGTGGAAACTATTCAAGCTGATGCGGGACTCGATATTGGGTCCACCCTCATCGGCATGCATTTGCGGCGGGTTGCTTCCCCGGTGCGGCTACATAACCGGATTATTGGGAAGACTTACGCTGTTGCAGCCCGCTGCCGCCCCAAATACATTGGCGGCTCGCGAACCCAATATGATGACACCCTGGCGCACACGCCGAAGTGCCCCTCCAAGGCGCACCGCGTGTCTCAGCCAGAAAAGTAAGAACCTATTCCCCCTGCCAAACCACTTCAAATGGGGTGGCAGCACTGAGTCGGTTGTGAATACCGGCGGTCACGAAGTCTTTCGCATGTGCTACTGCAGTCTGCAGATCTTCGCCTTTCGCCAATTCGGCAGCTACCGCTGCAGCTAAACTGTCGCCAGCACCCGAAACCAGCACGTCCTCCACTTTCGGCTCCGCATAAACATGGACTTCTGAGCCATCCCACAGGACATCTACCGCTTCATCGCCCGGAAGGTGGACTCCACCTTTCACAAGCACCGCATTAGGCCCGTGGTCTGAAATTCGTTTAGCTGCCTCCGCCATATCGTCAACAGTGTTGATCTCCGTCATCCCCGACAGTGTTTTCGTTTCAAACATATTGGGTGTCAAAACGGTTGCAAGGGGGAGGATCTGTTCCCGCAATGCGTTGTCAATATCGAGTGCAGCGCCCGGCTCTTGACCCTTGCAGATAAGAACAGGGTCCACCACTACATGCTGAAAATTATGCTCTTTGAGGATGTCGGCGGTGGCCTCAATGACGGGTACTGTTCCCAGCATGCCAATTTTGACGGTATCCACGTCCCAGCAAGCAGTACTGGCTTCCACCTGGTTGCGTAGCACCTGCGCGTCGATCGGAACGAACCGGTGGTCCCAATTATTTTCGGGATCGAAGGCGACAATGCAGGTCAGTGCACAAGTGCCATAAACCCCCAGTTGGTGGAAGGTACGGAGGTCGGCTTGGCAACCTGCGCCGCCAGTGGATTCAGAACCAGCAATATCTAGAACGAACGCAGTCATGGAAACCTTCTTGAATGAGTAGGTGGGTGATCGAAATTTAGTGGTGCCCGCAGTCACATTTGCTGTGGTCGCCGCCGCAATCGCAGGCGTCCAGGGAGGCGTGACCAGCCATCGGTAGGGTTTCTTGCGGGATCGCGACCAGGGTAGCTAGCTCGCCTTCCGAAAGGCCCGCCCATTCTGCCATTTCCTCCCGCTTGGGGTAGCGACCGTGGAGCACAATTTTGCCGTCAACCGCGACTGCCGGCAGGCGATGAACTCCTTTGTCGGCGACGAAAGTTCCGATGGGGCTAGCCATAAAAGCCATCGGCTCTTCTTCAAAATTGTGGTGGTTGACGGTGCCTCCAGCAGCTCGGATGGCGGCCGCTTCGAACTTAAAAGTGGTGAGCTCGGCGTGATGGTCCGTACCGCATCCGCAGTGCGATTGGGGGACAGAATCGTAGACAGTAATGGTTGACATATAAAGCACTTTTCTGTGTATGCCGATAGCGTTTCGGCGCCTTTAGGTTCTTGTCAGTATACGCTGCTTTAGATGCGTCGCAGTTCACTTACCAGGGTCGGGAACTCGATTGCAGCGAATGGAAGCGGCGGCACAATAAGTTTCAGTTCCGTGTCGGTCACTTTGATGTAGAACGGTATAACCGGATCCTTATCTATACTCTCCTGCAGGAATTTTTCCAACGCAGGATCGGTGTCTTTCTGGGACAACATTTCGTCCGAGATGACGAGCGCCGCAGAGTAGTATCGGGGTTCGTCATCAATACCGAATGCGCGGGAGAAAAGCCGTTGGGACAGGGGTGATGCGAGCCGCCCATAGGCGGTATGCATAACCGTGTTGTAAACCCTCCCATTGCCCCACACATTGTGGGGGCCAGAGGACGCTGCATCTTGGGCGTTATCAAAGAACGTCAACTGCACTGGATGTGTGGTGTCTGCATAGGCAAAGTGGGGAACCATGATGCGGACATTCTCACTCCCGCGCAGCACCCCCTCATAGCTATAGGGGGAGGGGGCAGCCAAGGTGTCCATACTGCGATCCGTGGGATCATTCTCAATCGGGGTGCCCACCAGCGGCATACCGGTCGGCACGAATTGCCACTTGGTGTCGTTGAGCATTTTGTGCCAGTAACCAGTGGTGCCGTCCCGTTTGCCCTCCACCCGCAGCTCGCGGTTCTCGGTACCGGGAGCAGTTGAATGGATGGAGATGCGGTCGGTGATGAAACCAGGGATTTTGGGGTGCTGCTGCCAATCCGGGGGCGGCAATTTGATGGGTGCAGTGCGGAAATTGACACGATGCTCCCGCCAGGAGGTACTGACTTTCCGGTCCGGTTTCGACACCCACGTGTAGCGGAACTGGGCGGGATCACCACCTGCGATGTCGTAGTCGTAGAGACGGGTGTACATGTCCCCATATTTGTTAATAATGAAGCTGGTGGAGGCGCCGGCCGATAACGCTGCTGCCTGAAAACGACAATTGTAGGGCGTGCCGATTTCGTACGAGTAGTCCCGCGTCAACCAGGGATCACAGCTCACAATGGTTTGTCCCTTGTTCACCAGAAACAACACCTGGGTGCATCCCGCGAAAGACACCGGATGTACTCGTCCATCCGCGTCCGTGTAGGTTTGGTCCTGCTCCGAGTTGATGACGGAAAGACACCACTGGCGCGGGGTAGTGTTCGCAATTTGGAAACCATCGAAAATACGTCCCGGGCCACCCCACGCTCTTATCCAGCGGAAATCCTCTGGCTCGCCCAAAGTTTTCTTCATGGTGTAGAGCCAGCCATCCTCATCCACCCCAATGAGGCGGTCCGCGTCCAACGAAATGCCGATGAGGGTGTCGTGGAAACCATCCGGCATGGGGGCTTGCCGCCAATCCTCCTCGGTTTCCCGGTGGCGCATGTAGACAATGCCGTCCAGTAGCGTCATCTCCCATTTGCGGTTGAAACTGGAGGTATTGTCGCGCAGATCCACCCGCTGCGGAAGCTCGGCAAGAATTTTCGGGTTGGTGACCACCGGCAGTTCGGCAAACGGAACCGCATAGCTCACATCCGTGTCGTCCTTAATGCGGACAGGCACCGCCTTATTGGGCCCATCGCTCGCCGGACGGGATGGTGCTACGGGAGGTAAATATACTTCTCTATCAGTGTCTTTAGCCATAGCGTTCCAGTGTGGTGATGTCGGGGCTTAATGCCGTGCCGGACAGAATAGGGTTGATGAGTTGCATCTCGGAAGACGTTACCGTCATGTACATTTCATGAATACGGTTGCCCCGCAGATACGCGCTAATGAAAGACTGCAGCGTCTTATTGTGGTGGCGCTGCTGCCAGATCCTTTGCGGTATTTCGAGGGCCACAGCATAGCGGCGCGGATCAGCAGTGACCCCATACTTGTGAGCCACTAGCTCCTGGCTGAAAAGGGTGCCGAGGCGTCCATAAACCGTGTGCAGCACCACCGGATAGGTTTTCCCACCCACTTGCAGCTGCACCGGTTGATGGGGCGACTGGTAGGCAAAGTTGCGGACAGTCAGCTGGGCTGTTGTTCCGAAAGAGTCAATGGTGCCGCGGTAGTGCAGTGGGGAAGCGGGCGCCAACGTGTCCATGGTGCGGTCCTGCGGAGTATTCTGCAGTATTTTGCCGCGCAGGGGCTCGCCGGTGGGAACAAAAGTCCACTTTTGGGCGTGCAACATTTTCTTCCAATAGCCGGTCACACCACGGTGTCGGCCCTCCACTTTCAGAAGCCGGTTTTTCATTCCAGGTGCAGTGGATTCCACCGAAAGGCGGTTGGTGATCTCACCGGGGATCTTGGGCTGCTTCCACCAGTCTTTCACCGGAATGCGCATCTTTTTCGCCATCGGGTTGAGCCGCTGGTCGAACCAGTTTTGGGCAGTGTATCTGCGTTTTTCTGGGGTGAAAGTGTAGTTGAATTGCGCCGGGTCTCCTCCCGAATAGTCGTAGTCCCAGGCGCGAGTGTAGAGGTCACCATATTTGTTGGTGATGAGGGCGACGGAAGCGGATGCGGAAACAGATTCAGCAATGAAGCGGGACTGCACAGGAGTGCCCCACTCGTAGCTGTAATCGTTGGGCAGCCACGGGTCGTGGGAGAAAATGTGGCGACCGTCTTTACTCATTTCCACAATCTGGGTGCACCCCGCCAAAGAAATGTGGTGCACGTTTCCGTCGTTATCGGTGTATGTTTTGTCGTCGTCCACGTTGATGATGGACAGTGCCCACTGGCCAGGGGTGATGTTGGCCATCTGGAATCCGTCTTCGGCTCGCATTAAGCTGCCCCAGGCGGTCTTCCAATACCATTCCTCGGTGTCTTTCTGCACTCCAAAAATGGTGTACACCCAGCCGTTTTTGTCGATTGCCACAATCTCTTCGGCGTCCATCGAGACACCCACAATCCGGCCCTGGGTGCAACCAGGCATGGGGGCTAGCCGCCACCGTTCATTGCTGTTGCGGTGGCGAGTATAAATATTGCCGTTTTTAACAGTCACCTCGAAATAGCGGTTGTAGGAGGAGGTGTTGTCCCGGAGATGGATTTTGCGAGGTAAGTTTTTGGCTCTCGCGAGGGGGAGTTGCTTGAATGTTACGGAGTTGCTGGCCGTTGGGTCCTCATCGCGGATGGGTACACATACTAATGGCTCGGTACCAGCCTTCGGTCTGGGGGCGGGACCAGGCCAGTCTGCGCCGGGAGCGGCAACAGCGGAGGGAGCGATACTGAGTGTTAGTGCAGCGGAGAGAAGTACTGCGCTTAAAGAAAGTGCTCGACTCATTGTTTTCCCTTGAAGTTTTTTATTTGTTTATCCCATCGTCTCCCATTCTCATTTTTTGCGTGCCACTTTTCGGCATTCTTTTGCCTCCCCACGCTTTTCCGCCCACCCCGTTGCCACGGGGCCCAAAACTATTGTCGAACTATGCTTCTACAGAAAAATAACCTAAGTTGAGACTGTGCGAGTTCTACTCATCGACTACTACGATTCATACACTTCCTCCTTGGTGCATCTGCTCCTGGAAGCGGGAGCCTCGCATGTCACTACCGTCGGGCATGACAGCCCCCAATTAGAAGCGCTTCTCTCCACTATTTCCGCAATCCAGGAGCAGTATCAGCTGATTGTCTTGGCCCCTGGTCCCGGTAATCCCCACGATCTTCTACAGGCTTCTCATACCGCACGTGTGCTAGCAGCCCCGCTGCCTATGTGGGGTATTGGCCTGGGGCACCAGCTGATTGCTTTGCATGCTGGCGCCTCCTCCACGCAGGATCGTCGGCCGTGCCACGGCCAGGTCTCGCACGTGCATCACACCGAGGAGGGAATGTGGGCGGGGATCCCGAACGGCACTCCCGTCGCTCGGTTCCATTCCTGGTCGGTGCAAACACCGCTACCGGCTGCGCTGCGCGTCACCGCAGAAACCACTGAAAACGCTGAAAACACTGTGATGGCGTTTGCTGGACACCACCACAACACACCCCGCTGGGGCACCCAGTTTCAGCCCGAATCCCTTGACACCCCGGCCGGTCTGGATATTGCCCGCAATATTTTGGGCCTGGCTCAACGCTGGAATTCCTCTGCAGTAACCGGACTGGACACCACCCAAGTTGTGGAAGTGCTGCGCCGCTTCCGTACCGATAACGAGCATCTCCGCTGCCTCGACGACAGCCTCTTAGAGCGCACTGGGACCGTCAGCCGCGACTCCCACTGGGGCAGCATAATTACGCTCTGCAGTAATGACCGCATAGTGGGTGACGGCGAAGCGTTGGCACAGGTGGAAGCCCGGCTGGGGGAACGAGTTGCTGCTGCGCCCGGTGCTTTCTCCGGCTGGATCGGTGCCATTAACTACGAGGGGGACTATGTTGACTTTGCCCACACCACCATTGCCGTCACCGGCTCCTCGCATGGTTGGACGGTAGCTGGTGACGATCCCACACGTGTGCAGGCCGTGAAGGAGGCTTTAGCTGCAGCCAGCGACGCTGCCGCCGACGACGCTCCGGCTGGCAACACTGCTGCGGATAGTGCGGAAGTGTCTTTCCAGACAGAGCTATTCGGCCCCGACAAAGGCACCTACCGCAAACTTTTCGACACTGTGCAAAAGCTGCTGCACGCCGGCGACAGCTATGAGGTATGTTTAACCGATCGTTTCCGGGTGCCCCGCTACGCCACCCACACCCCGTGGGAGACATTTCTACGACTGCGGCATATTTGCCCCACCCACTTTGGTGCCTACCTGGAGCTTGCGGACAGAACAGTGGTGTCGGCCTCGCCGGAACTATTCCTCAAAACAACCCCAAGTGGAAGTGTTGTTACCCGCCCCATGAAAGGCACCGCCCGCCGTCACCCCCATAATCCGCAACAGGATGCGGCAGCAGCGGCGGCGTTAGCAAACGATCCGAAAACCCGCGCCGAAAATCTGATGGCGATCGACCTGGCGCGCAGTGATCTGGCACAAGTGTGTAAACCGGGGACGGTGCACGTGTCGCGCGACCGGGTGGTGGAATCCTTCGAAACAGTGCACCAACTGGTCTCCGAGGTGACGGGAGTGCTGGCGCCAGACAAAACCCCCTTCGATGCGGTGCGTACCTGTTGGCCACCCGCCTCCATGACGGGTGCCCCAAAGGCCCAAACGGTGGAACATTTGCGGCACATGGAGCAGCAGCCGCGCGACATCTACTCCGGGGTGGTGGGTTTCATTACTGACGCCGGGGAAGCCGAATTTTCGGTAGTTATCCGCACCGCCATATTCGATAAAGAGGAAGTGACTATTGGGGCTGGGGGAGCAATAACCATCGACTCGACTCTGGATGAAGAGTTCACGGAGCTGCACCACAAAGCCAGCTATGTGGTGAAGGCTTGTGTGGATTCCGACAAGTTGGTTGCACAAGCCCCCGTAGTGGACTCGTTTTATTGGTGCAACGGCCACCAAATCGACCAGCAACACCAGAGCAAACATCCCCACCAGAGCGGGCTAGCGGACGATACGCTTTCCCGGAAACTGCACCAGGAGCGTTTCGTGGACGCGGTGAAACAGCTTTATGGACCAACCCAACACCAGGCTGCCCAACAATTCTATGACCAGTGCCTGCAGCAGCTACCACAGGAAGGGGAATATTTTCCCCGCATCGCCTGGACTGCACGTGGGGGAGAGGCCGACCTCGAGCGGCCCTGCCCCAAGCGACTGACGGACATCACCGCTACTCTCGCGGATCTTCCCGACGGCCGCTACCTGCCAACCATTAAAGGCCCCGATATGCCCGCTTTAGCGGTGTTGCGCCAGGATGCCAGCGACCGCGGAGCCGACGAAATTGTGTTCGGCGACAGGTGGGGCAATGTTGTGGAAGGTACCCACTCAGCGATTCTGTGGTGGGAGGGAGACACGTTGTGTGGCCCGCCCAAACATGCGGTACTGCCCAGTACGATGCGGGAACTCTATGAGCACGTCATGCGGCAACAGGGGCATCCGGTGGTAGAAAAATGGCTGCCTTTGCGGGAGCTACCGAACTATCGGGTAGTGTCCGTGAACGCGCTCCATGGGGTGCGCACAATAACCAATTGGGTGTAGTGTCCGCGGGTGGCGGTGCGGCGCGGTGTGCGCGGTTGGTCTAGTCTCTGGGAGGTATTTCGCCCAGATTAATGGCCCGCAGCACCTGTTCATGGAGCAGACCATTGGTGGCGACTGCCTCGCCGGTGTGGGGGCCGGGCCGCCCATCCAGGGAGGTGAACTGGCCGCCCGCTTCACGCACCAAAATGTCGAGTGCTGCCAGATCCCAGAGACACACTTCTGGTTCTGCGGCAACATCAACGGCACCTTCGGCCATTAGACAGTAGGACAGAAAGTCCCCGTAGGCGCGCATCCGCCAGGCGCTATTCATCATGTTGACAAAGTTGTCCATAATGTTGCGGCGCTTCCAACCGATAAGGCTAGAGAAACTGATGGAGGCGTCCTGCAGTTTGCTGACTTTGGAAACGTGCAGCCGTTTCGGAGTGCCATTGTCGAAGCTGCGGTAGGCGCCCTCTCCTTCGGCGGCCCACCAACGGCGTTTAATCGCAGGGGCGGAGATGACGCACAGCCGCGGAACCCCATCCACCATTAACGCAATAAGGGTGGCCCAGGTGGGAACTGCCCGCACAAAGTTTTTGGTGCCGTCAATGGGGTCAATAATCCACTGGCGTCCCGTGTATTCGGCTTCGCCCCCATATTCTTCCCCCACCACATCATCTTCAGGGAGTACCTCTGCGAGATGTTTGCGAATGGCTTTCTCAACTGCCAGGTCCGCGTCGGTGACGGGGCTGAGATCCGGTTTGGAGTCCACCCGCAGATTGTCTGCCTCGAAGCGGGACATGGTGATCTCATCAGCAATGTCCGCAAGCTGGTAGGCGACCTTCAGGTCGTCACCATAGGCACCGGCGGCACCCGGAAGGTTATCAATATCTATCGAAGAGCTGGTCACTGCGTCGAATTCTCCTTCAGCCGGCTTACTGGGGGTTACCAAAACTCTACCACCCGGTTACCTGACTGTAGTGGGCAAGAAGGCGCTAATTGCCGACCAGCAGTTCAGCCGCCTCGTCTACGAGATGCGGTGCTCCAGCCACAGTCCAGATTTCTCCCGCGGAGTCCACATCCACAACTTTGCCGCCCACACCCCACACCAGGGCTGCGCCGGGCAGGCGATCCCAATCGGGCAGACGGTGCTGAATCCACAGGTCAGTGTCCCCTTCTGCGACTGAAGCCAGGTCAACGGAGGCAGAACCCATCATGCGGTAGGTGGCTACACTTTTAACAACCCGCAGCCAGGCCGCATGAATGTCGTTGATGGGGCCTTCCGGATCTGACGTGAACCGGGGATGCAGATAGGTGTTGAGGCAGGCACTACTTAGATCTTTGGGGGTGACGCGATTCTCATCGCCGAACTGGGGCAGTGTTACCCCATCGCGAGTGGTGGGATAGTTTTTGCCGCCCACCCAGAGAGTGTCTTCGCAGGGCTGGTAGACGGCCCCAACGGTGACGTTATCCGATCCAGATAGGTGCAGTTCCCGGCCAGTGAGAGCGGTGTCGGTAGTGGGGTCGTTTTCGGTGAAGGCTACCGCTGAACACCAGTATTCGAAGTTGCGCGAAAAATTGTAGGTGCCGTCCACCGGGTCGATGGTCCACCGGGTACCACTAGTGCCGGTACGAGTCGTGCCCTCTTCCCCCAAGATGGCGTCGTTGGGCCGTTGCTCGTGGAGGGTAGTCACCACATATTCTTCAGCAGCCTTATCGGCTTCCGTCACCACATCACTAATGGAGCTTTTCTGGCTAATGGTGAGGCCTTCGTTCCGCATACGGTGTGCGATGCGCCCGGCATTGCGGGCGAGCTGGGAGGCCAGCTCCACATTTTCGAAAGTCTTGGACACCATATCTGCGCTGTTTGGAGTAGAAGTAACCACGTCCCCAACATATCGGTTTTGGGGGTAGCTAGCTAGCGCTGGGAAGTTCGCCCCGAGCAATTTGGTTTTTCAGTTCATTTCTATTCAGTTTCCCGCTACCTGTGCGCGGAAAATGCTGCGCAAGATAGAGGCGGCGGGGAACAGCATGCCGGCCATGCTCGCGTTCGACAACACCTTGAATCTCTTGCAGCGTCGGGGCGGGGCGGTTGGGGTGGGGGATAACTATTGCTACGACACATTCCCCAAAATGGGAGTCCGGCTCACCTGTGATAGCCACATCGCGTGCTAGACCTGCCGACTGGAGGCTAGCTTCCAAAGGCTGCGGCATCACAATAAGCCCACCCGAGTTAATGGCTTCATCCAAACGGCCGTCAATAATAAGCCTGCCTGCCGCGTCATAGTGCCCCACATCCTGGGTGTGGAACCAGCGGCCACTATCGGTGGTTTCCCAAGCTGGTGACGGAGAGTGTGGGCTGCTACCGTCCTCCACGTAGCCATCTGCGAGGGTTTCCCCGCCGATGCTAATCCGGTGGGTGACGGGATCTAGCGCAATAGTGGTGGCGGGGCCAGGCCGGCCGTTGAAAAGCACTCCACCAGCCACTTCGGAGCTGCCGTAGCCGGGGACGACCGGGACTTCTTGTGCTTTTAGTTCCGCAAGTTGGGGTGCTGGGATGGGGGCTCCGCCGGAAACAATCCCGTCTAGGTCGCGCAACGCGGCGAGTGCTTCCCGTGCGATGCTACGCCTGGTGGTATCGCTGGAGTCTGCATCCTGCAGCAGGGTGTCCAGTTGGGAGGGCACCAACGACATGTAGTGGCGGGCGCCTGGGCTCGCGGACAGTAGTTCGTCGATCCCGTCGAGTAATTCAGCTGGCTGAAAAGTGGTGGTGTGGGGGAGTGCCAATGGGGTGTGGCCAGCGTGCAGCGAGCGCAGCAGCACCTGCATACCAATAATGTGATGGGCAGGGACGGCGAGTAGCCACCGGCCTGGCCCACCTAAAGCGGCATGAGTGCTGGCGCAGGAGGCGCGGAGAGCTGCCGCAGATAAACGCGCACCTTTTGGCACTCCAGTGGTCCCGGATGTGGCCATAATGAGGGCGGCGCCGAGCGCACTTTTCCCAGCGAAATGCTGGGTGAGCAGACTGTAGCGCTGCCGGGTGGCGTTGGTGTTGGGGGTAGGGACGGGAAGAAGCGGAGGAGTGGTGCCGGCAAGGCAATCCTCAAGAAGCGGGTAGAGCTCCTTAATGTGTGCACCCTCCGGCATAACAAGAGGGGTAATGGTGTCCGGCATACCGACCATTATTGAACACTGTACAAGGGTTTGTCATATGCTCTATGACATGCGCCATGATCGAGCTAGAAACCACGTGGGCCAGTGTTTAGACCTCGCCTCCAACGACTACCTCAACATGTCTCAGCACCCGGATGTTATTGCCGCTGCTAGCCGGGTTCTTCATAAGTGGGGCACCGGAGCGCGAAGCAGCCGAGTGGTTACCGGTACCCATCCGGCACACCACGAATTTGAGAGCACCTTAAGCCGGTATCTGCAGGCCCCAGCGGCACTCGTGTTTTCTTCCGGCTACACCGCAAATATGGCTGCTATAACAGCGTTTTCCAGCTCGACAACCCAGCTCATTTGCGACCGCAGAAACCACGCCAGCCTTATTGACGCCTGCCGGTTAACGGGCGCCCGCAAAACAATTATCGATGTCGCGGATCGCCAGGAGCTGCGGAATACACTCGCCCGGTTTAGTGATGAACAAACGCTGGTGGTGTGTGACGCAGTGGATAGCGTCACCGGCGAAACCTTGGACGTGGCAGCTATTTACGCTGAGACACACCGCGCCGGAGCGTTACTCATTGTCGACAATGCGCATGGTTTAGGGGTGTGGGGAGATGACGGAGCCGGTCCGTTCCCAGAGCTTTTCAGCAGCAAAGAATATCGCGCCGCTCAGGACCTCATCGTCACCTGTACCCTTTCCAAAGCTTTAGGGGCGCAAGGTGGCGCAATTGTGTGTAGCCCGCAGCAGCGACAGCATCTTGTAGATACGGCGCGCACCTTCATTTTTGATACTGCTTTGGCCCCTGTCATGGCAGCGGCGGCGGCAACTTCACTGAAAATTATTTGTGAAACACCCCACATCCTAAAAGAGCTTCACGGAACCGTTGACATTCTTGCTGAAAAGCTCCGGATGCGGGGTGTGGATATCCGGGCAAACCACAGCGATGCGGCGGCGCCCATTATTTACGTGCCATTGGGAAATCCCGAAAAAGCCGTGGCACAGTTGAAACCATTGAAAAAGAAGGAATATTAGTGGGCTGCTTCACTCCGCCAAGTGTGAAGTGGCAGGAAAGTGGAATGCGTCTCACACTGCACCGAAAGCTGTCTCTAGAACACATCGATTTCGTGGCTGACACCATTGCTTTAGCGCTCAACTAGCGTTACAGTGCACCCCCCGCCTTGAATACGCATTTACCCCCGCTTTAATATGGCCACTATGAGTAATGAACAATCGCTCCCCGTGGTCTACTTCCTTGGCGCCAAAAACGTTGAAAAGAGCCCTATGGCAGAAGCAATTGCCAATGCTCGCCACGGGAACCTTATTCGCGCCTACTCTGCTGGAACGGAATGTGAAGAGGGGGTGCCACGCGACGCCGACTGTGTAGCAGCTCTCGCCGAAAAAGATATTGAGCTGAAGGGATCCTCCACTCCGGTAGATGAGGAACTCTTCCGCACCGCCGATGCCATTATCATCGTCTCCCGCAAGATGAACGTCGATCCGGTGCCTGGAATGCGAGGAATCATCACTCGGTGGGGTGTTATTGAACCCTCCGATGATGGCATTAGTGGCAGGGAGCGTGCCAATATGTTGCGCGACTACCTTATCCGCCGCGTAGATGCATTGGCGGTGGGTATTGCTACCAATGACGGAACCATCCGAAGCGGCCTCATTGGGGAAGATATTCTCGACCAGACTGGGGGCCAAAAGTCCAGTCGTCGACTCACCGGTGTGAAGTAATTTCTCACACCCTGTGGCCTGTGGGATTCTCTTAATTTAACAGAAAATTTTCTTAGCTGAAAACAGCTCTAATGCACACTTTCTCGTGCTTGAATCAAAATAGCAGGAGAAAAAGCATTGGAGCTGATCAGTATGCGCAAAAAAATCCTCGCTGCACTATTAGCAACAGTTCTGGCCACCGGACTTTTTACCAGCTTGGGTCCTGCTCCCGCTCAAGCGCTCGATAATGGTCTCGCGAAAACCCCGCCCATGGGGTGGAACAGCTGGAATATTTTCGGTTGCGACATTGACCAGTGGAAAATCAAAGGCATGGCAGACGCTATGGTGGCCCACGGTTTGCGGGACGCCGGGTACGAGTACCTCACCATGGATGACTGTTGGCAAGCCAAAGACCGACTCCCCAACGGTGAACTGACCTGGAACAAAGAACGCTTCCCGGATGGCATTCCCGCCCTCTCCCGCTACATCCACTCCAAGGGCCTCAAGTTCGGCATGTATGGGAACCCCGGAAAGGCCAGCTGCGCCCAAATCTATAGAGGCTATCCGGGACGCTCCGGCAGCCTGGGGCACGAATATCAAGACGCCCGCACCTATGCCCGCTGGGGTGTGGACTACCTCAAATACGACTGGTGCCGTGCCGAACTGAACGGCGTAAAGGGAGAACAAGGCTTCGCCCTGATGCGGGATGCCCTCAAAGCCACTGGACGTCCCATTGTCTACTCGATTCACTACGAACCAGAACAGCCCATTCCGGACTGGTATCCAGAAGTCGCCAATCTGTGGCGCACCACCGGCGACATTTTCGACTCGTGGTTCTCCGTTGCGGGCATTGCCATGTTCACGCTTCCCATTGCCCACCACTCGCGGCCGGGAGCCTGGAACGACCCCGACATGTTGGAGATTGGCAACGGCGGCCTCAACTACGCCGAATCGGTCTCCCACATGACCTTGTGGTCAATGTTGGCGGCCCCACTCATGTTGGGCAATGATCTGCGGAGCATGAAGCCAAAAGACCTGGCTATTGTGAAAAACAAATTGGCGTTGCGGGTAGACCAAGACCGGCTTGGCCAAGCCGCCCGCAAGGTTAAAGGATTCCCACAGTGGGTCCTTATCCGGCCACTCACCAACAACCAATGGGCAGTATCGTTCACCAACTTTGGAGCGACCCCCAAACGTATTTCCGTCACCCTCGAGGAACTGGGGCTGAACGGAAAATGGAAGTTTAAAGAGGCTTTCACGGGCCGCAGTGGAATGGTTGCTGAGGAACTTGCGGAGACTGTTGTCGCCCACGGCTCCAGCCTTTACGTCCTTAGCAAGGTGAAGTAAGAAGTGGGACTCCCGCGAATCCCTCAAGGCGCAGTAGCGGCTGCCACCGGGCTGCTCACCCTCGGGTTGCTGCTGCAACCGGTACCAGCACAGGCCCTTGAGAATGGGTTGGCACGCACCCCGCCGATGGGGTGGAATACGTGGAACGCCTTCCGTTGCGATATTGACCAGTGGAAAATCAAAGGCATGGCAGACGCCATAGTGGAGACTGGTCTGCGCGACGCCGGCTATGTGTACCTGAACGTGGATGACTGCTGGCAAGCACCCCAGCGGAAGCCAAACGGGGAACTTACCTGGGATAAGGAAAGGTTCCCTGACGGCATTCTCGCACTAGCGCGCTACGTGCACTCCAAGGGTCTCAAGTTCGGTCTTTACGCAACGCCGGGAAGTCGCGGATGCGCCAATATTTGGGACGATTATCCAGGTAAAACTGGCAGTATTGGCCACGAATACCAGGATGCCCGCACCTTCGCCCGCTGGGGTGTGGACTACCTCAAATATGATTGGTGCAAAGCCGACGAAGATGGGCTCACAGGCGAATCCGCCTTCGGTTTGATGCGCGATGCCATCCAGGCCACAGGCCGCCCCATGGTCTATTCGATCCACCACGAACCCGAACTTCCGGTTCGGGACTGGTACCCGAAAGTCTCCAACCTGTGGCGCACCACGGGAGACATCAATGACCACTGGTTTTCCATTGCCCGGATTTCATTGATGACCATCCCCATTGCACATCATTCTCGCCCCGGTGCCTGGAATGATCCGGACATGTTGGAGATCGGTAATGGTGGGCTCAACTATGCGGAATCCGTATCGCACATGACGCTGTGGTCCATGCTGGCAGCACCCCTGCTACTGGGCAACGATATTCGGACCATGAAAGACCAGGACATAGCCATCGTCACCAACAGATTGGCACTACGCGTCGACCAGGATCGCCTGGGCAAAGCAGCACACCGCGTCAAACACTTCCCCCACCTGGTTCTGGCTCGTCCCCTCACCAATGGCGAATGGGCCGTCTCATTCACCAACTATGGTTCAATCCCCGCCCGCATATCGGTGACTTTGGAGGAGCTCGGCCTCACCGGAAACTGGGTCTTCGAAGAAGCCTTCAGTGGCCGGAAAGGTGCCGTAAAAAACGAACTGGCCAGCACCGTAGTGCGACATAGTTCCAACCTCTACGTATTGCGCCCCGTGTCATAAGGAAAGGAAAGACACATGTCTCTGCCACGTATTTCGAAAGGTGGCGTACTGCTCGCCACCGGTGCACTAGCTTTGGGAATGCTGCTCAATCCAGCGCCAGCGCAAGCACACAATAATGGCGTGGCACTCACCCCACCCATGGGGTGGTCGAGCTGGAACATTTTTGGCTGCGATATTGATCAATGGAAGATCATGGATATTGCGGACGCCATTGTGGAAGGGGGACTGCGCGACGCCGGCTACATCTACGTCAATGTGGACGACTGTTGGCAGGCCCAAGAACGGCTTCCCAACGGGGAACTCACCTGGGATAAGAAACGCTTCCCGGATGGCATTCCCGCACTGGCCAAATACATGCACGACCGCGGCCTCAAACTGGGTATCTACGGCAACCCAGGTACGCAAAGCTGTGCTGTGTGGGCCGGCAATTACACCGGCAAGATGGGGTCGCTGGGACACGAATACCAGGATGCTCGCACCTTCGCCCGCTGGGGAGTGGACTACCTCAAATATGACGATTGCTGGTCCAAAGTAGAAGGCGTGAATGCTAAGGAAGCCTTCACAAAAATGTCGCGGGCGCTGAAAGCGACCGGCCGTCCCATCGTTTACTCCATACACAACATGCCCCAACTGCCCATCCGAGACTGGTATCCGGAAGTGGCGAACATGTGGCGCACCACCCCCGACATTTTTGATAACTGGTACTCGGTTGCTGGCATCGCATTGGCGACTTTGCCGGTTGCCCACCACTCGCGGCCAGGAGCCTGGAACGATCCGGACATGTTGGAGATAGGCAATGAGAATCTGAACCGCGAAGAAGCCACCTCCCATATGGCTTTATGGGCAATGATGGCAGCGCCCCTCATCATGGGCAATGACATCCGAAAAATGAGCAAAACCGACTATTGGATCCTGGCCAACCCGCTCGCCATCCGCGTCGACCAGGATCGGCTAGGTAAAGCCGCCCATATTGTTAAACACGGTTCACAAATGGTGTTGGCTCGTCCCCTCACCAACGGCGAATGGGCAGTCTCGTTCACCAACTTCAGTGCGGAACGGGCGCGTGTCACCGTCACCCTCCAAGAACTGGGGCTGCAGGGAAGCTGGCGTTTCAGGGAAGCATTCCATAGCCGCAGTGGGGTTACCGACAAGGGACTGAGCGCAACCGTCAACCCGCACGACTCGTATCTTTACGTTCTTACACCACACAAATAGCCGTCACGGTGGTGCTACCGGTATCCTCAAATATTATGAATCCTGAAATCAGCACCGACCTGGCAGACCTCGAAACCCGGCTCCAGTCTGTCGAGAAAGTCCTCCACCCCGAGGATCTCGCACAGCGCGTAGCAGAGCTGGAGGTTAAAGCTGCCGATCCGGAGCTATGGAATGACCAGGATTACGCCCAGTCCGTCACCAGCGAACTGTCCCAGGTACAAAACCAGCTGCGGCGAGTAAAAGATCTGCGGACACGCCTCGAGGACCTTCCCATCATGTATGAGTTGGCAGCGGAGGAAGAGGATGACGAGGCCCGTGCGGACGCACGTGAACTGGCTGATGCGGAGCGTACAGAACTGCGGCAAGCAATCGAAAGCGCCGAGGTAACCACGCTTCTTTCTGGGGAGTTCGATGAGCGCGAAGCGGTGGTTAATATTCGCTCGGGCGCCGGGGGAGTGGACGCTGCTGATTTCGCGGAGATGCTGATGCGCATGTATGTGCGCTGGGCCGAAAAGCGCGGCAGCAAAGTTGATATTTACGACACCTCCTACGCGGAAGAGGCAGGCATCAAGTCCGCAACTTTCGTGGTGCACGAGCCCTACGCCTACGGCACGTTGTCGGTGGAGCAAGGAACCCACCGGCTGGTGCGGCTCAGCCCCTTCGACAATGCGCATCGCCGCCAGACCTCATTCGCGGAAGTGGAAGTACTGCCGGTGGTGGAGCAAACGGACCATATTGAGATTCCCGACAACGAGATCCGAATTGATGTTTACCGCTCTTCCGGACCCGGTGGACAATCCGTCAACACCACTGACTCGGCAGTCCGGATCACCCACATTCCCACTGGCATTGTGGTGACGTGCCAGAACGAAAAATCCCAAATTCAAAATAAAGCCGCCGCCCTCAATGTGCTGCAGGCCCGGCTACTGGAGAAGAAGCGGCAAGAGGAGAAAGAGGTTCTCCGGGAACTGGGGTCGGGCGGACACGCCAGCTGGGGCAACCAGATGCGTTCCTATGTGTTGCACCCCTACCAGATGGTGAAAGACCTGCGCACCGACTACGAAGTCAGCAACCCGCAGGCGGTACTGGATGGCGACATTGACGGCTTTTTGGAGGCTGGAATTCGCTGGCGGGCAAACAGTGGCGACAGCCCAGCATAGTTATTAGCCTGGAGAAGTAAGCCCTTTTATCCACCCGCGCGGGAGGAAGGACCCCATGTCACCCCAACCCTGGATGAATTTGGCAGGCTGGTTAGGTACGGAAGGCCTCCAGATTCTGCTCATCATCGTTGGCTCAATTCTTTTGGGTCGCCTTGCCGGAGCCATCAGTCGCCGGTTCACCAACCGTATAACGGAAGGGGAGGAAAGCCGCGACAGTTTAGTGCGCTCGGAGGCAGCAAAGCATAGATACGCGGTAGCCCAAGTGCTCACCTATGTGGTGGTGGCGTTGATCGTGGTGGTCGCCTCCGTCGGAGTAGTGGAACGCCTGGGCGTTTCCTTAACCACATTGGTCGCCCCCGCCACAGTCTTAGGTGCTGCGCTCGGTTTCGGTGCCCAACGTATTGTGCAGGACTTTTTGGCCGGATTCTTCGTGGTGACGGAACGACACTACGGATACGGCGACGTGGTGGAGATTTGGGTATCCGGTTCCACCCAGCCGGCGGAAGGAACCGTGGAGGATGTGACGTTGCGCGTCACCCGCCTCCGCACCCCTGACGGAGAGGTCATTACGCTTCCCAACGGGCAGATCACCAAAACCACGAACCGTTCCAAAGACTGGGCGCGGGCGGTTGTTGATATCCCCATTCCTACCGAGGAACTGGGGGAGGCGAATGAAGAACTCAACCATCTGTGCCGCGAGCTCTACGAGGATGAGGAGATCCGCCCACTGCTACTGGACCAGCCCTCTGTTATTGGGGTGCAGGAACTGGGAACGGATGAAACCGTTTTGCGGCTCGTCGCCCGCACCTTGCCAGGAAAACAATTCCACGTATCGCGGGTGATTCGCGCGGAAGCCATCAGGAAAATGTCGATCTTTGGAGTTGAGTCCGGCAAAGTTACCAGCATGACCGCCGACGAAGTTGACCTCGACAGCGAATCCGAGAAGGTGTAGGAAGATGTCCAAGAAGGTGAAAAACAAAGACAAAAAGGGCCAAAAGGGCCATGTCCGAACCTCCACCATTGTCCTCATTGTCGTTTTCGTGCTGTCCTTAGCGCTGTATGTGTATTTGCACGGCACCACGCGGGTCGACTTGTTTACCCCAGAACCGGATACCACTACGGTGCAGCCCATTCCGGTTATTCCGTGGGAGGAATACCAGGAGCAGATGTCCCAAGAGAACGAATCGGAGCCATCGGATGCGGGAGACGCAGCCCCGAGCGAGGATGCTTCCGAAGATCAACCCACCACTAGTGTGGAGCCGCGGGAACCCGACCCCGAAGAAACCGCGGGAGCCGTACCCTAAACAGTTCCAGAACCACCATTTTTGGGACTTTGGTCTGCTTAATTGCGAAAAAATGGTGTGCCACATAGATAACATCTCTCACATCTTCTAGAGTGATTAACGTGATGATCGACGTTCAAAACGTCTCCGTCGCCTACTCCCGACAAGGGCGTCCGGCACTCGACGGAGTCAGTTTTCAAGTAGAAAAAGGGGAATTCGCGTTCCTCATTGGCCCTTCCGGTTCTGGTAAGTCCACGGTGCTTTCTGCACTGCTGGCCGACCAGCGCATCAGCGGCGGTACCATTACCGTCGCTGGCCAACGCGTAGACAAGCTGCGCGGTGGAGCTATTGCGCGCTACCGCCGCACCGTCGGCACCGTATTCCAGGATTACCGACTCTTGGAGCGGATGACGGTGGAAGAAAACGTAGCGTTCGCCCTGCGGGTTATCGGCAAACGCGACCGCTTCATCAAAGAAGCTGTTCCCGAAGCCCTCGAGATGGTGGGACTGTCCGGAAAAGGGCGCCGTTTCCCCGCCGAACTTTCCGGTGGTGAACAGCAGCGCGTGGCGATTGCGCGCGCTTTCGTCAACCACCCATTGGTGCTGCTGGCAGACGAACCCACAGGCAACCTGGACCGCCGCATTAGCGACGAAATTGTTGCCCTGCTGCAGAAAATCAACCGCACCGGCACTACTGTTCTGATGGCCACCCACGACGACCGTATCGTCGACTCCATGCGTCAACACGTTATTGAGATGCGGCACGGTCGGGTCGTCCGCGACGAACAGTCCGGCGTATATGGACGGATGTAGAGGAGAGCCGAATGTCATACAAATTCTTTTTCGGTGAAGCCCTCCGCGGTCTCCGTCGAAACCTCAGCATTACTATCGCCATGATCATCACCTCCTCCATCGCCCTCGTCATGTTGGGCGTGGGGTTGCTTATTGCCAACATGGCCGAAAACTCTAAAGAACAGTGGGTGGATCGCACCGAAATCTCCATCTTTATCGAACCGAAAGTTGCGGTGAAGGATAAGGACTGCTCCAAGAAGGGCTGCGGGGATCTGCGAGAAGCGCTACTGGAATCCGACAGCGTGAAATCGGTGCGCTACCGCAACCAGCAACAGTCCCTCGACGTGGGGCGGTTGACGGCACGCGCTGACACCGCAGAAATTTTTGAGCAAGCCGACGCTAAAGCAATGCCGGGCACCCTGCTGGTAAAACTCAAGGGAGAAAATACGGATCCGGCGCCCATCGAGGCCATTGTGGCTAAGTTCCCGAAGGTGGCTCAGCCCGCGGTCCATGGCAAAGATGGCCGCCCGAGCGTATACATTTCCGACTCGCGGCAGCTCATCAACCGGCTCTTTAGCTTCCTTGATCTCACTCGCAATGCGGCCTACGGGCTAGCTGCCTTTTTAGGTGTGGGTGCTTTGCTGCTCATCGCCAACATGGTGCAGATGGCAGCCTTCACCCGTCGCAAGACCACCCAGGTGATGCGTCTGGTTGGCGCAAGCCGTTTCACTGTTGCTGCTCCGTTCACCCTGGAAGTCATGATCAGTTCGCTAATTGGCGCTGTCCTCGCGATTGCTGGACTCTTTGCGGTACATGCGTGGATGCTGTCGCCGTTGCTGAAGAACGTGTGGGAGGGGCGCTCGATAGCCGAAATCACCACGACCGATGTGTGGTTGGTGTCGCCGATCCTCGTCATCGTTGCTTTGGTGGCGTCGGCCTTAGCCTCCATCGTCACATTGCCGCTCTACGTCCGCCGTTAGTACACTGGTCGCCATGAGCGCGAAGTCAAAGAAAAAGAAGAAGGCTGCCGCGCAAGCACAAGACGGTGGCAACTTCACCGTCTGTACCAACCGTTCCGCACGACATCACTACAACATTTTGAAAACCTTCGAGTGCGGAATTGTGCTCGTCGGCACCGAAGTGAAAAGTTTGCGAGAAGGCAAAGCCTCCATCATGGAAGCTTGGGCCACCATTGATGATGGTGAAGTGTGGCTGCGGGGGCTCCATATTCCGGAGTACTCCCACGGCAGTTGGACCAACCATAGGCCGGTTCGCAACCGGAAACTGCTTCTGCACCGTCGGCAGATCGACTACTTGCAGGGCAAGATTCGGGACGGACACCTCACTTTAATTCCCCTCAAAATGTATTTCTCCGGTGGGAAATGCAAAGTGGAGTTGGCTCTCGCGGAAGGTAAAAAGCTGCACGACAAGCGGCAGGATTTGGCCCGTCGGCAGGCTGAGCGAGAAGTGGTGCGCGAATTTGGTAAAAAGATGAAAGGGATGCGCGGCTAAGCTCACTACCTCGGCAACTCTTGCCATTTGAGGGGTTTTGACGTATTCTGAAAGGCCGCCCACTTTGGTGGGTAAGGCTCTCTTTCCGAGGAAATGGGGCTGAACGGTTTCGACTGCGTATGTTGCGTAAGGAGAAGCGTGCCGGTGCAGGCTAGAGACCACCGTAAGCGTCGTAGCAACTTATTAAGCGCCGATAATACTCAGCGCGACTTCGCTCTCGCTGCCTAATAGCGACAGCAAGTCTGTGGACCTAGAGGTGTTCCCGCTCTGGCAATCCACATTATCTAGGGGACTTACCGTTAGTAGCGGCTACGGCTATTAGCGGAACACCAAACAGTAGCTGGGTTCATCTTCCGGACTCGTGGGCGTGATCCGGAGAACCAAGTAAGGATGCAGTCCACTGCGCACGGAGAAGTCCTCACAATACTGCGTAGGACCCGGGTTCAATTCCCGGCAGCTCCACCAGTTTGGGGCTCACTGTGGTTTCGCAAGAGACACACAGTGAGCCCTTTTTTAATGTTCTTTTCCACATTTCACAACTACTTCTTAAGTAAAATTTGTGAAGGTTCGCTATCCGGAGGCGAACATTTTCGAGGAGCTACAGAAAGGACCATCATGTTCAAAAAGCTTCCAATTCCAGCGAAGGGGGCTGTGATTGGAGCGGGTGGCGGTATTGGGAGAGCCACAGCTCTGAAATTGGCCGAAAATGGGATGGATTTAGTGCTGGGCGACAGGGACGTTGCACTGGCAGAAAAAGTCCGTGACGAAATTGGGGATAAGGTCTCCGTCATCGTCACCGAAATTGATGTCACAGATCCTGAATCTGTACGTGCATTTGTTGACCTGTGCTACGACGAACTCGGCCAAGTTGATATTGCTTTCAACTCTGCCGGAATTATGTATGTGGGAGGATACCTCGAAGAACCCGACGACGTGGTTGTTCGGCAAGTAGAAATCAACCTGCTTGGGGTTATTCACGTCACCCGCGCTTTTACCAAGGTTATGAAAGAGCGGAACTACGGACACCTCATCACCATGGCGAGCATGGGCTCGATCCTGCCGGACCCCGGCGAGGCCACCTATGCCGCAGCCAAGCATGGTGTCTACGGCTACCTGAGCTCGGTGCGGGAAGAACTACGCGACACCAAGGTGGAAATTAGCGGCATTATTCCTGCAGTTGTGGACACCCGGTTGGCTACCGGCACGTCTGGTGGTGGAACCCGAATTCTGCCGCCCGAGGAAGTCGCGGACGCAATTATCGAGACCATTCAGCGGCCGGTCTTCATTAAGTCGATTCCCGCATGGGCGGTGCCACTCAACCGTGTAGTGCGCGCCTTCCCCCAGAAGGTCTACGACCTTGCTATGAAGCTTATCGTGCCCGACCAGTCCAAAGTCGCAGACTTGGAAGCACGGAAGAAATATGAGGAGGATGAACTCCGTTAGTAGCACTATCGGTTCATAAACGCATATAGAAGGGTGGAGCTCGCATGCCGCGGGCTCCATCCACCTTAATCAATTGAGAATTTTTGATGAATGACCGCTAACGGGGGTACTCATTTTTCACTAATTGCGAGTTTGTTCTTATGCTAGATACTGACTGACCCCTACTACTTCGTCAGTCACACTTCCTATGTCGCGCATTCTTCGTTTGAAGATGCGCCATCTTTTACAGTTCTAAGGAACATGAAACTCATGGTGAAAAGGAATCCTGCCCGTCTCCTCGTGGCAGCTGCCACCGGTGTGTGTCTTTTATTCAGTTCGCTCCCTGCAGCGCACGCCGCCGATGTAAACACGGTCCCGAACGCAGCTCCCGGCAGTTTTGACAATAATTTCAACGGTTTCTATGACATTCCGCGTTCTCTCCCTAACAAACCCGGAAAACTCATTCGTACCCAGAATTTCAAAGCTGAGGCCATCGAATTCGGTGACAATCCGGAGCAGCAGCTGCCAATTAACGGCACGCGCATTATGTTCAGCACCCTTCTTTCCAACGGCAAGATGGGCTATTCGACCGCTGCTTTCATGAAGTCCAATGTCACCTGGCGCCACAACAGTTTGCGGCCCCTCGTTATTCACGGACCGGGCACGCTGGGACAAGGTGCGCAATGCGCCGCAACGAAAACTATTGGCGACATTTTCTCTAGTCAAGGTGAACTTTTCGCCAACCTTAAAGGTGCAGAACCCTTCCAGCCGATCATGAACTACGAGTCGATTACGGCCGACAAACTGCTCGATGCTGGTATGGACGTGTTGACCGTGGACTACACCGGCTCCTCCGAGGGAATCCAGTCCTACATCAACAATATTGAGGCCGGCCGCGTCATGCTGGATGCAGCCCGCGCACTTAAAGAACTGAGCCTTATTAATGGCGAGACGCCGGTGACGTTGCTGGGCTATTCCCAGGGTGGAAGTGCCGCTGCACTAGCGGCAACTCTGCACCCCACCTACGCTCCGGACGTCAACCTGCGGGCAGCTGTAGTGGGTGCTCCGCCGCTGGACCTTATTGAGGTTTCCAAACAAATCGACGGCAGTTCGATGACGGGCCTTATCGGATACGCCATTAATGGTTTCGCAGATCGATACCCCGCCATGGAAAAACTGCTGGATCGTATCCTCAACGCGGATGGCAAACGTATTTTGTCCGAACTGAAGGACACCTGCGTGATTGGAGCAAATCTTCGCCACGGTTTCACCAAGACGAGCTCCTGGACCATTGATGGCCGCCCCATCTACAAGCACCTAGAATCCACTCCCGGTATTCGGAAGATTTTGGATGAGCAACTGGCCGCAGCCTATGCTGCACCAAAGGTTCCGGTACTCTTCGCCGCCAACCCGAACGATGACGTGGTGGCATTCAACCAGGTGAAAGCAATGTCGGAGCGGTGGTGTGCAGCCGGCGCCGACCTCGAATTCCTCGAGATTCGGTTCGGGCCCCTGCTGGAGGGTGTGGGTCTGCACCATATCGTTCCCGGATTTGGACTCATTGGACCGGGCCGCGATTTCATCATCAACAACTTGACGGGGGACCGTCAGAAGGGCTGCACAACTGCAGTTAAAGAGATGAGCATTCGCAAATAAAAGTCCATAACAACTAATGCTCTGGCGGCGGTGTGGAGGTTGAAACCCAACTTCCCACCGCCGCTAATGCTGCGGACACCACCAACATGATTTGAACCGCGGGTGCAGATCCCCAGAAGTAGAGGCACAGCGTGGTGGCAGCGACACCCAGGCTGGTTCCCACCGAACGACCCAAGTTCAGCATTCCTCCCACCACGGACGAAAACAGTGGAGGCGTGCTTTGCATAACAGACGCGTTATTGGCGGGAATGAGGGTACCCAACCCGGCACCGATGACCACCAAGGTGGCAGCCGTCCACCCCGGGTAGGGAAGTGCTGGTATTGCTAGTAGCGCACCCACGGCCACGACGCCAGAACCCAGTAGCATCCGTATCCGGGCGGGCATAGCAATAAAGTTTGCGGACACTGCAAAAAGCGCAAAACCGAAAGGCAATGCAGCCAAGTAGAGTCCACCACTACCTGTAGACACGCCCCATTCGGGGAAGCGCGGGGGATATGCCACCAGCGGGCTGAAAAGAATAAAGTAGCCGAGGGCAGCAGTCAGAAGGCCCCAACTCACACTCTTTTTCCCTAGCAGCGCCGGCGGAATGAGGGGATCTTTAGCGGCACGTTCCCGAAACACTAAGCCGGTGCCGCTCAGAACTGTGATCAACAACAGTATCGCCAGCAGCCACCACGGAATGTCCAGGCCGGAGACGGAGGACAAGACCGCCAGAAAAGCTACCAGCGTGATCCCCAGCAGGATGGTTCCCAGTGCGTCACCTGCCGCTTTTTGCCGATGCTCGCGGGTGCGGGGAACAAAAAGCGAGGCAGTAAAAATGCCGATAATTCCGATCGGAACGTTGATCCAAAAGACAGACTCCCAACCCCACGCCTGCACCATGTAGCCACCAATAGTGGGCCCCAGTGCGAGCCCCAACGCTTGGGCAGCTGCCTGGATGCCCAAAGCCACAGTGAGTTTGTTGCGGGGCGCAGCCTTCGTCACGATCGCAACACTATTGGCCTGGTAGAACGCCGCACCCAGTGCCTGCAGGGCACGTGCCGCCACCAGAAACTCAATCGTCGGTGAAACCGCACAAAGAACAGAGGCGATAGCAAAAAGAGCAAAACCATTCACGTAAAGTCGCTTGCGCCCATGAATATCCGACAGCCTACCCACCGGTACTAGCGCCACCGCCAGTACCACCAGATAGGAAAGAGAAACCCACTGGACGGCGCTTAGCGGTGCCGAAAACTCTGTCATCAGAGTGGGGAAAGCCAAGGTGACGATGGAGGCATCGAGCTGCCCCATGAAAGCTCCCAGGCATACTGCTCCGACCGCTAACCAGGGAGCAGCTGACGCATTCCGAACCCACTGCGGGCGACGAACTTCAGGGAGAAGAAACGTGAATTTTGCCACGCCCTCACCTTAACTGTTTTTGCTCCCAATTCCCTAGCAGCAGGAATACCTTCCGTCCTTCAGTGGCTATTGTGGAGGACTGCAAATTACGCACAAATGGGATGCGGAAGTCGCATTAAGCAGGCACCATGGTAGGTAGCTATTTTAATTGCTCGTGTTGAATCCAAGGGAGACTTCTTATGCATCCACGTGCTGGTCAGCAGGCTAAGCCGGAAGACCTTATCGATCCGCAACTCGTCACCGACAAGTACTACTCCGAACATCCCGATGCAGACAATCCCGACCAGAAGGTCGCTTTCGGCACCTCCGGCCATCGTGGAAGCTCACTCAATACCAGTTTTAACGAAGACCACATCCTGGCTACCACCCAGGCCATCGTGGATTACCGTCGCGAACAGGGCTACACCGGGCCGCTCTATATCGGCAAAGACACCCACCTGCTATCCACTCCCGCAGAGCAAACCGCACTCGAAGTGCTGCTTGCTAACGACGTCACCACCATGGTGGACGCGGCCGACCGCTACACTCCCACGCCCGCTATCAGCCGCGCCATCCTGCGCCACAATGCGGAACTGCCTGGAGGTGTCACTGGTACCGCTGGAGACCGGGCTGACGGCATTGTGATCACCCCCTCCCACAACCCACCCAGCGACGGTGGTTTCAAATACAATCCGCCCAGTGGTGGTCCAGCTGACACGGATGCCACCAGCTGGATCGCTGATCGTGCGAATGACTACCTCCGCGCCGGGCTGAAAGGCGTAAAACGCTGCTCCCTTGACTCTTTAGGACAACCTGGCAGCCCGTCTGCCGACCTCAAGGTCGCCTTCGACTACATCGACATGTATGTGAAAGACCTAGATAAGGTTCTTGACCTGGCAGCCATTAAAGACGCCGGAGTACGGATCGGCGCTGACCCGTTGGGTGGTGCCTCCGTGGACTATTGGGGCGCCATTGGGGAACATTACGGTTTGGATCTCGAGGTAGTGAACGACCAAGTGGATCCCACGTGGTCTTTCATGACTCTCGACCACGACGGCAAGATACGAATGGACTGCTCCTCACCGTGGGCAATGGCTTCCCTGCGCGAATTGATGGAGAAGAAGGATGCCGCCGGCAGTGCTCCCTATGACATTGCTACCGGCAACGATGCCGACGCCGACCGCCACGGCATCGTCACCCGCGACGGGGGTTTGATGAACCCCAACCACTATCTCGCCACTGCTATTCAATACCTGTACTCGCACCGTCCCGAATGGGGACCGGACTGTGGAGTCGGCAAAACTCTCGTCTCCTCCAGCATGATCGACAATGTGGTGCAGGCGTTGGGCCGCAAACTGGTGGAAGTACCGGTGGGCTTCAAATGGTTTGTTCCGGGACTCTTCGACGGCTCCCTCGGATTCGGTGGCGAAGAATCCGCTGGAGCTTCCTTCCTGTGCCGTGACGGATCCGTATGGAGTACCGACAAGGACGGCATCATCCTGGGCTTGCTCGCTTCCGAGATTCTGGCCGTTACCGGCAAGACCCCCAGCGAGCACTACCGGGAGCTGGAAGAAAAATACGGTGTCTCCAACTATGCCCGGACTGATGCCCCTGCCACACGGGAAGAAAAAGCGACGCTGGGGCAGCTGTCTCCCGAACAGGTGGAGTCAACCACACTGGCGGGAGATGAGATCCAGGCTAAGCTCACCAAAGCCTCCGGAAATGGTGCTCCGATCGGCGGACTCAAGGTTGTTACCGAGAATGCCTGGTTTGCGGCACGCCCATCCGGTACAGAGGATATTTATAAGATTTATGCTGAATCTTTCCGTGGCACAGAGCATTTGAGCGAAGTGCAGCAGGAAGCTCAGCAGATCGTTTCGGCTGCACTGGATAGTTCCAGGTAGGCTATTGAGCATGACAGTCGAAGAAGAACTGATTAATGGGAATAACTCCCCGGCAGTCCGTCCCTGGGTGACTGCTCTGTCCCTGATCGCGCGGTTGGTGCTTGCTGGTGTTTGGATTGTTTCAGGTGCCACCAAAGTAGGCGACCATCTGCAAACCGTGGTGGCGGTAAAAGCCTACGCTGTGGTGCCGGAAGTAATGGTCGAGCCAATCGCTTACATGCTGCCCACGCTGGAGATCCTGCTTGGTGTCTTTTTACTGTTGGGTATTAAGAACCGCTGGATGGCGATTGCCTCCGCCCTGGTGTTTACGCTGTTTATCATCATGATCATTCAGGCGTGGGCACGTGGATTCCAGATTGATTGTGGTTGCTTTGGCGGCGGTGGTTACGATCCCACCGCCAACGCCATCACGTATCTCACAGAGATTGCGCGCGATCTCATTTTCATGGTCTTCGCGGTATGGCTGGCGTGCTTCCCCAAGACGCCACTGGCTCTGGATCCCAGCAGTCGTGCAGTCCTTACCGTGCGTAAAAAGGACAATTAAGTAAACTGGTAGCGAATACTAGAAACGAAAGGTTTCACTTCGGTGGAAAAGAAAACTAAGCGGAGTGCGGCTCCCTCTAAGTATGTGCCCACTACCAAAAAGAATTATGGTTGGCTTTGGGGCTTGCTAGTAGTCATCGTGGTGGCTGCGGTAGTAGGTGTCTCCATTTGGATGGGCGTCTCTAGCAACCAGAAGAGGGAAAGCGGAGCATCCGCCAACCTTGAAAACGCTGTTATGCAGTTGGATACGGACAAGGGATTCCTTGAGTTCAAGTCGGAGAATGTTGCTAAGAACGCTCCGGTTGTGGAACTTTTTGAGGACCCGCGGTGCCCGGGTTGCTCCGAAATGTCCAAGATCCAAGGTGGCGAGTTTGTTGAAGCTATCAACAATGGCCAGACCGTTATGCGGATCTACCTGTTGGACTTCCTGAACGGTCAGGGCTTGTCCCAGTACTCCACTCGCGCTAACGCCGCCCTGCTGGAGGTTGCAAAGACTGGTGACGCTGCTGCCACCTACCGTTACCACTCGATTCTGTGGCACAACGCTCCACCAGAGGGTCGTGAACACCACGAGTTCACCAACCAGGAACTTGCAGATTTTGCTAAAGAGGCCAAAGCAAGTGATGAAGCAGTCGAGAAGATTGCTACTGGCGGGGTGGACACCATCGGTGCTGCCAAACTAGCCCAAAAGAACCTCATTGAGCTGAATGATCGCATGGACGGCCAGGGTGCCACTCCCGCCGTCTTTGTTGACGGAAAGCAAGCCAACGCTGGCGATCCAGACTGGTTCCAGAAAGCTATTAAGGACGTCAAAGAACAGTAATACTGTGTTGACCCTTTAAAAGCATGTGGTGGGGACAGATGCCAAGCATCTGCCCCCACCTTTTTTCGGCAGTTTTTACGCAGTGGATTTGTACAGACCACAACTTTGGTGTAACTTTACTTAGCAGCCGAAAGGTTACGGGGCTATGGCGCAGCTGGTAGCGCACCACACTGGCAGTGTGGGGGTCACGGGTTCGAATCCCGTTAGCTCCACCACTTAAGAAACCACCGCAGAGCGGTGGTTTTTTGCATTTGGCGTTGTGCTAGTTGTGCTAGTTTCGCCACCAAGTGTCGAAAGGTGTTGCTGGTTGGGTGCGCTTATGACGTGAGCGCATGAAATGCTTTTCAATGGTCTTCTGAGCTGCGGCACTCGGCGCATCGGGAACATTTTCGAGATAGTCATCGATCTCGCTATAGCGCACCCCCAGTGCAGTCTCATCAGGCAGTGCGGGACGGTCGTCTTCCAGGTCGGCTGTCGGAACTTTCTCCCACGTCGCCGCAGGCGCTCCTAAGCTTTCCAAAATCTGCGCTCCTTGGCGTTTGGTGAGCCCGGCAAGCGGGTTGAGGTCCGCGCCCCCGTCCCCAAACTTGGTGTAGAAGCCGGTGACGGATTCGGCAGCATGGTCAGTGCCCACCACGAGATAGCGATACTGTCCTGCAACCGTATATTGGGCGATCATCCGTTCCCGTGCTTTCACATTGCCACGCACAAAGTCGTCGATAGCAGTGCCCCCTAAACTTTCCTGCGCTGCCGCAACAGAAGCATCGGTTGCTGCTTTGATGTTGATGACCAGGTTGCGATCAGCCTCAATGAAGCGAAGCGCCATTTGGACATCCGCTTCGTCTGCTTGCACACCGTAGGGGAGGCGAATGGCAATAAACTCCGCATCGTAGTGAGCGTCACGAAGTTCTTCCACTGCCAGCTGGCAGAGTCGCCCCGCCAAAGTGGAGTCTTGTCCGCCACTAATGCCCAATACATAGCCATGAGAGCCGGTGACCTGCAGATAATCTTTCAGGAAGTCGATTCGCCGCCGAATTTCCTCTTCCGGATCGATTACTGGTTGTACATGCAGTTCGGCAATAATCTGCTCACGAAGACTAGTCATATTTTCAGCTTAGCTGTCAACAACTCAATTGTCTGATCTCATCTGCCGCAACTATTTGAGACAATACGAGCTATGAACACAGCGAAAAGCACAACGGGGGACGCTCACCCGGCTGTTGAGAAGCGAACGTCGAGTATCAAACTCGTCGCAACGATTGCCGCTTTGGGCGGTATTCTTTTTGGCTATGACACGGGAGTGATGTCCGGAGCTCTACTCTTCATTAAGCCCGAGTTCCAGATGTCTGCCACCCAAGAGGGGCTCATCACTTCCATTCTGATGATTGGTGCGGCTGTGGGGGCGCTTACCGGTGGTCGACTCGCAGACGCGGTGGGACGGCGCCGTGCAGTGTTTTGGGCGGGCATTCTCTTCATCGTGGCATCTTTGGCCTGTGCTGTGTCAGGTGGCCCCAATGCCACCGTGGCGACCTTCACGCTTTCGCTGTCTCGGCTCGCGTTGGGACTGGCAGTGGGTGGCGCCTCCATTATTGTGCCGATGTATATCTCCGAGATTGCTCCCCGTGCTGTGCGCGGACGTTTAGCAACTTTGAACTCGCTCATGATTGTGGTCGGGCAGTTGATCGCTTATGGCGTTAACTCGGCGCTGGCACCTTTCGAGAATTGGCGGCTGATGTTGGGGCTTGGGGTGGTTCCAGCGATTGTGTTAGCAATTGGCACCATCTGGCTTCCCGATAGCCCCGTCTACTACTTGAAGAAGAATGACGTCTCCGCCGCACGCGCAGTTTTGCAGCATTTGCGACGCGGTGACGATCGCCTCTATATCGCCCAGGAACTTGCTGATCTGCAGTCAGCTATCGCCGAACAGCGTGGGAAGAAGTCGGAGTGGGAGGCAGCCCGCACCCCGTGGATTCGGTGGGTGTTGGGAATCGCTATCGTTGTCGCCATGATTCAGCAGGTGACGGGTGTTAATGCGATTGTCTACTATGCTCCCACCATGTTGAAGAACGTGGGCTGGACGAGCCAGAATGCGGTTTTCGGATCGATTCTCATTGGCGTCGTTTCGGTGGTGTCGTGCTGGATCGGCCTGAATATCGTGGACCGGGTGGGACGCCGCCCATTACTGTTGACTGGATTAGCTGGAACGGGGCTGACGTTGCTGGCACTGGCTTTGGTGTACTGGCTGGCTCCCACCGAGGAACTGTGGGCGTCCGGGCTCATGTTGGCGCTGATGGGGCTCTTCATGGTCTTTCAACAGTCGTCGGTGTCGGTTGCGACGTGGCTTTTGGTGTCCGAGTTGGTGCCGTCAGCTATCCGCGGTATCGGTATGGGTATTGCCGGGCTGGCGCTGTGGTTGATGAACTTCGTGGTGGCTATGGCTTTCCCGCCCTTGTTGGAGGCAGTCGGTGGAGCGTGGACGTTCTTCGTGTTCTCAATTCTGTGTGTGCTGGCGTTTGTCTTTGTTTTCCGTATGATTCCGGAGACGAAGAACAAATCATTACCCGAGATTGAGAGCCGTTTCCAAGAGATTTTTGCGTCTCGGCACTAGCTACTTTGGTCTTGAGCGCGAGATCCGGTAGACTACCTCGAGTGTGTCGATAGGCGCAGCGGTTATCACCTGATTTTCCGCGCGGTTCCTATTGAATGAAGTTTAGACTTAAGAAAGGAGCGTCCGCATGAAGGTCCGTAATTCCCTCCGGTCGCTGAAGAACAAGCCGGGCGCTCAGGTTGTGCGTCGCCGCGGCAAGGTGTACGTCATCAACAAGAAAGACCCCCGCTTCAAGGGACGCCAGGGCTAGTTCTTTAGAGATTTAAGTAGAAGACGCGAGCAGTTACTGCTCGCGTCTTTTGTATTTGCAGCTCAAGGAATTTAGTTGCCACCATTTAATTTATGTTCGCTGACGGCATTAATAATTAAAAGCCAAGTGCTGCAAGGTAAAACAAAATTTAGGGAAAACAATTTTGTGAAAAAATTGTGATTAATTCGGAAACTTTTGGCTCACGGGGGAGTGGCGCCTTGCTTTTATGCCTACATGTTGTTTTCCATTTGAAAATTTATCTCGCAAATCTCATCAAGTGAGAGAGTGACGTGGGAATTTCACTTTTGTAATTACTACATGTTGTGTTGTTGGCACTTTCTCCGCACAAGTTATAGTGTTTGTATATACGAGAAGAAAGTCACAACCATGTGACTCACCAGAAATTAGCTAGGGGATACACATGAGCGTCAAGGTTTACACCAAGCCCGCCTGCATGCAATGCAAGGCCACTCAGCGGGTCTTAGACCAAGCTGACATTGAGTACGAACTTATCGATATTTCTTTAGACGACGAAGCACGCGACTATGTTCTCGCCCTGGGATACCTCCAGGCTCCCGTCGTAGTGACCGATGATGCCCACTGGAGCGGATTCCGTCCCGACCTCATCACCAAGCACGCCGTCAAGGCCGCCTAAATAAACAACCACAACTTCATAAGTATGTCGGAAGCTCCCCGGCATCCCTCCCACACGGTGCCGTCGCACAAATAGCTCGTTAACGCTCACCCGTATTTCCATAGCAACGCGGCGGCACTTTAGTTGTGTTACACCCGGTAGCTACAACTAAGAGCACAAACTATATGCGCCGGATAACTCTAAACAGGCACATTATGAACAAGGAGAGCAGTCGTCACCATGGGCGATAACAAGATTCTTACTGATGAAAAGGGTCAACCTCTTGACTACCACTCGCTGAACGCGATGCTCAATATCTATGGCGATGACGGAAAAATCCGTTTTGACATGGATAAGGAAGCCGCCCGTCAGTTCTTCCTCCAACACGTCAACCAGAACACCGTGTTTTTCCACACGCTGCGGGAAAAGCTCGATTTTCTTATCGACAATGAATACTACGAAAAAGAAGTACTTGACCAGTACGACTTCCCGTTCGTGAAGAGCCTTTTCCAACAGGCCTACGCTCACAAGTTCCGCTTTCCGACTTTCCTGGGCGCCTACAAGTACTACACCAGCTACACGCTGAAAACCTTCGACGGTTCCCGCTACCTGGAACGCTACGAAGACCGTGTGTGCATGAATGCCCTCACCTTGGCGGAAGGTGACAAAGAACGTGCCCGCCATCTGGTGGATGAAATTATTACCGGGCGACTGCAGCCAGCAACCCCCACGTTCCTGAACGCGGGCAAGAAGCAGCGCGGTGAACCCGTATCCTGCTTCCTGCTCCGCATCGAAGACAATATGGAGTCGATTGGCCGGGCCATTAACTCCTCCCTCCAGCTCTCCAAACGCGGTGGAGGAGTGGCGCTCCTGCTCTCCAACCTGCGAGAAGAGGGTGCCCCCATCAAACGCATCGAGAACCAGTCTTCCGGCGTCATCCCCGTCATGAAACTGCTCGAAGATGCTTTCTCCTACGCGAACCAGCTGGGCGCACGACAGGGAGCGGGAGCCGTTTACCTGCATGCTCACCACCCAGACATTATGAAGTTCCTGGACACTAAACGGGAGAACGCGGACGAGAAGATCCGCATTAAGACCCTCTCGCTCGGCGTGGTTATTCCGGACATCACTTTCGAGCTGGCGCGCAAGAATGAAGAAATGTATCTCTTCAGCCCTTACGATGTGGAGCGCGTCTACGGCAAGGCTTTCGCCGACGTCAATATCACCGAAAAATACCGCGAAATGGTGGACGACCAGCGCATTAAAAAGAAGAAGGTGAATGCGCGCAAGTTCTTCCAGACGCTTGCGGAGATCCAGTTCGAATCTGGCTATCCCTACATCGTCTACGAAGACACTGCCAACCGGGCGAACCCCATTCACGGCAAAATCACCATGTCGAACCTGTGCTCAGAGATTCTGCAGGTCGCAACCCCGTCCCATTACAACGAAGACGGCAGCTACTCGCATGTGGGCCGCGACATCAGCTGTAACTTGGGTTCGCTGAACATTGCGAAAGCTATGGATTCACCGGATTTCGAGCAGACCATCGAAACCGCGATCCGGGCACTTACTGCCGTTTCCGACCAAACCAACGTGGAATCAGTTCCCTCCATTGCGCGCGGCAACCGCGAAAGCCACGCCATTGGCTTGGGACAAATGAACCTCCACGGTTACTTGGCTCGCGAGGAAGTACATTACGGCAGTGAAGAAGCACTCGACTTCGTCAACATCTACTTCTACAGCGTGCTCTACTACGCCCTGAAGGCTTCCCACAAGATTGCCGTGGAGCGCGGAGAGACCTTCTACAACTTCGAGAAATCGAAGTATGCGTCTGGAGAATTTTTCGACAAGTACATTAACGAGGTCTGGGAGCCCACCACCGAGAAGGGCAAAGCTCTTTTCGAAAAGTCCACTGTGGAGATCCCCACCCAAAAAGACTGGGAGAAGTTGCGCGACGACATTATGCGCGACGGTATGTACAACCAGAACCTGCAGGCCATTCCGCCTACCGGATCCATCTCCTACATCAATGGATCAACTTCCTCGATCCACCCCATCGTGTCCAAGATCGAGATCCGCAAGGAAGGCAAGATTGGTCGCGTCTACTATCCGGCGCCCTACATGACCAACGACAACCTGGAATACTACGAAGACGCCTACGAGCTCGGGTACAAACCCATCATTGACACGTATGCGGTCGCTACACAGCACGTTGACCAGGGTCTTTCCCTCACTCTGTTCTTCTCGGATACCGCTACTACAAGGGATGTTAACCGCGCCCAGATCTACGCCTACAGTAAGGGCATTAAATCCCTTTACTACATCCGGCTGCGTCAAATGGCGCTCGAAGGAACTGAAGTTGAAGGCTGCGTGTCCTGCATGCTCTAAAAACTGAATAAAGTTTCCTGAGGGGTATGTCTGACGAACTCGGACATACCCCTCAAACTTTCCCTTATTCCACCTGGCGGATAAAAATCCCGAAAAAGCTTTTGTGTTTTTGACCATCACATATACACAAGGAACAATAGGGAGCACATTCCCCGATTCTTTTGCCCAAAGGACAACATGAAAAACCAAGCGTCCACTGTTCTCGTGACCGTCATGGGGCGAGACAAACCTGGTGTAACTTCTGCCCTTATGGCGACCCTCTCCGAATACAACGCTGTACTCCTCGACGTGGAACAGGTCGTTATTCGTGGACGTCTCATACTGGCCGTCCTCATCGAACGCCTCACCCGCTGCGGCCAGCTTGTCACCGCCATTGAAGAAAAAATGGCGACTGTAGGGATGGATGTTGATATTGAAATCGGATCCGACCCCGTCGGCTCCACCCCATTCAACACACACAGCATCGTCATCCTCGGCAAACCCATCACCGCAGAGGCGTTCTCCCGTATAGCTGGCGCACTTGCCGAAATGGGTGTCAACATCGACATCATCAACGGCATTGCCGACTACCCAGTAACCGGTCTCCGACTGGAAGTAATGGGTCGAGACGCCTCCGGCCAACGAATCAGCGGTGTGCGCCGCCGCCTCGCGGAGCTATCCAACGAACTCGGGGTCGATATTGCCTTCGAACCTAATGTTCTTTCCAGGCGCGCACAGCGGCTCATCGTCTTCGACGTTGACTCCACCCTCATCCAAGGTGAAGTTATTGAAATGCTGGCTGCCCACGCCGGTAAAGAAGCCGAAGTTAAAGAAATCACGGACCGTGCCATGCACGGCGAAATCGATTTCGCAGAATCACTACGGGAACGCGTCGCCACCTTGGAAGGCATGCCCGCCAGCATCATTGACGAGGTAGCGGCGAACATCAAACTCACTCCCGGTGCCCGCACCACCATCCGCACACTGCAACGCTTGGGATTCAAGTGCGGCATTGTGTCCGGTGGATTCACCCAGGTTGTGAAGACGCTCGCCGAAGAACTCAAATTCGACTTTGTGCGCGCCAACGTCCTGGAAATTAAGGACGGCAAACTCACCGGAAAAGTAGTGGGTGAGATTGTGGATCGTGAAGGCAAAGCTAAAGCCTTGCGTGAGTTCGCGGAACAAGAACGAGTCGAGCTGTCCCAAACCATCGCAGTGGGTGACGGCGCCAACGACATCGACATGCTGAACACTGCCGGCATGGGTATTGCGTTCAACGCAAAACCAGCACTCCGCACCGTCGCCGACAACTCCGTCAACTTCCCATACCTTGATGAGATTCTCTTCATGCTGGGGATTACGTGCAGTGAGGTGGAAGCCCTCGCCAACCACGAGGACGTTTAAGCACATAATTCATTAACAAAAAGGGGTAACCGCACTGCCAACCGCACAGGCAAGGTTGCCCCTTTTTGTGTGCCCCAACCGGCATCAATCAAGGCATTAATCAAGCAGCACGCGGATATTAAATTAAGTAATTTTGAGCGCCTGGAAGGAAAAGCATTTTTAAAAAATGGGAACTATACTGTGGTAGTTGTGCCACCATGTAATGCTGTTGACAAGGGTGGCTGGGCCGGAAAGGACAGCATGGAACGCAAGAAACTCACCACCAAAGACCTGCTCAATTTAGGTATTTTTGGAACCATTTATGCCGTCATTATGGCAATAGCAGGTCTCTCATCAGCGCCTGCACCATTCTTGCTCTTCATCTTCATGAGCATCGCAGCGTTCGTCAACGGTACTGTGTTCATGCTCTACCTGACCCGCGTCAACCGCTTCGGCATGGTGCTGCTGCTGGGTATCCTCATGGGGCTCATCATGTTGGCCATCGGAAAATCCTGGACAGTGATTCTCGCAACCATAGTGTTCGGTCTTCTAGCCGAGGCGATACTCGCCTGGGGGGACTACAAAGCACCATTGCAGTCTGTTCTGGCGTACGCAGTGTTTTCCCTCTGGTTCATCGGCCCGCTGCTCCCCATACTGTGGTTCACCGACGAGTACTACGCCAACGTGATGGGTGAAAACGGGGCGGAGTACGCCAACGCTTTCCTCAACTTCTTTAGCGTCCCGGTTGTCGCCGGATTCGGAGCTCTCATCTTCGTCATGGCGTTGGCGGGTGGGGCTCTGGGCCGTGTTCTTATCAAGAAACACTTCACCAAAGCTGGGCTGGTTCAGAATTCCCAAACCGGCTCAAAGAAGTAAAAGACGTATTCGTCCAGGGACATTATTATTCTGGGGAAGAATTAATTAGGATAGCCTTATGTCCCAATCTGTCGCGCCTTCGCTGTACACCCCACAAGGGTTAGACGAAATCTCCGGGAAGCAACGCGATTTCTTCTCCCTAGACCCCCGCACCACGGTCTTCTTCCTGGTTGTCGTCAATGTCATGGTGCTTTCCATCACCAATCAGCTCGTGACGGTTATTGGTTTCATATTCACGGTACTCATGCTGGTTACCGCCCGGAGTCGCAAATTCCTTATTGGGTACGTGACGTTTTTTATTATCTGCCACCTCCTCTACCTGGTGGTGCAGCCGGCTTTCCCGAATGTGGCAGTCACCATTTTCGCCACCTTCGGCTACTTCCTCGCCAAATATTCGGTCGCCCTCGCAACTGGTGTCTATTTCGTCATCACCACCAATGCGGGAGAGTTCGTCGCCGCCATGAAACGCATGCGGATGCCGGACTTTCTGGTGGTGCCCATCGCCGTCATGTTCCGCTTCTTCCCGGCGGTTTATGAAGAGTTTTGGGCCGTGGTGAACGCCATGAAGCTGCGCCAAATCTACAGCAGCGGCTGGGGGGCTTTCCTGCACCCCATCAAAACAACCGAATACATAATCGTGCCGCTGCTCACCTCCGTCATCAACATTGGGGAGGATCTTTCCGCCAGCGCCATGGTGCGCGGACTTGGTGCACCAGCCAACAAAACCACGATTGTGCCACTGGGGTTCAACGCCTTTGACGCGATCGTGGCGCTCGCTACGGTGGCCTACGCAGTTGTCGCCATCTTGGTGAAAGTGGGAGTGATCTAAATGGCTTCCGTCACTAAGATCTCCGGCGTCAGCTACCGTTATCCCACCAGCAACCCCGATTCGCCCTCACCCATCGAGGACCTTAATCTGCAGATCCAGCCAGGAGAATCGGTACTTATTTGCGGCGGTTCCGGGTCCGGCAAAAGCTCCGTCATCCGGCTCCTCAATGGGCTGATCCCCAACTATCACGAAGGCGAACTCACCGGTACCGTCACCCACGGCGACCATGTGATAAACGAGGAACCGCTTTACAACACCGGCAGTTTCACCGCCACTGTTTTCCAAAACCCCCGCACCCAGTTCTTTACGACAGACGTCACCAGCGAACTCGCCTTCGGGTGCGAAAACTTTGGGATGGATCCGGAAGAGATTCGTGCCCGGATCGTCCAGGTGGCCGATGAGCTGGCGTTGTGGAACTTGCTGGGGAAGAACCTTTTCCGCATTTCGGGTGGAGAAAAACAACGCGTGGCGTGTGGCTGCTCCATTATGGCCCAACCAGATCTGTACCTTTTTGACGAGCCGACCAGCAACCTTTCCCCCAAAGCCATTGCCGGCTTCCGTGACATCTACAAAAGACTCCGTGACCAGGGCGCCACACTGGTGGTGGCGGAGCATCGGCTCTATTTTCTCCGCGATCTCGTCGACCGTGTCATCATCATGGAGCAAGGCAAGATTAAAGCAGAACTAACCGGGGAAGAATTCTGGAAGCTTTCCCCCGCGGAACGCCGCCACTTTGGTTTGCGGGATCTGCAGGCCCCCCACAAACCGGAACTGCCCACCATTCGGGTCAACCGGAAACAAGGGGAGGACGACACCGCCGCCGACGATATTTTCCACATCATTGATTCGGGAGCGTTGCGGCGCAGCGACTTCGACGCCGGCTTGAGCATCCGCGATTTAACATTCTCCTACGGGGACAAAAAAGTCCTGGATATTCCTTACCTGGATCTTCCTGCCGGCAAAGTAACCTGCGTGGCCGGTCCCAACGGCGCCGGGAAAAGCACATTCGCGAATGTTTTGACGGGTCTAGCCAAAGCGAAAGGTAGCTTCACTTTCCGGGACCAAAAAATGGGTGCGAAGGCACGCCTCCGGAAAAGCTACATGGTGATGCAGGATGTGCACCGCCAGCTTTTCGGAACAAGTGTGACTGATGAACTCACCCTGGATTCCCGCCACAAGAAAACCAACCCGGAAGAGATCGAACAGCTACTGTACGAGTTTGATCTCACGGAGGTGGCGGACCGTCACCCGCTTTCCCTCTCCGGCGGGCAAAAACAGCGGGTAGTGATCGCCACCGCGAAAGCCTGCGGGAAAGACATTATTGTTTTTGATGAACCCTCCTCGGGGCTCGACTACTCCCACATGCAGGCTATTGCCCGGGCTATTCGGGAACTGGCGGACCAGAATAAAGTTGTTGTGGTGATTACCCACGACTACGAGTTGATGAACCTGTGTGGGGATTTGCTGCTCCACATCGACAAACGTGTTGCTAGCTGACAGCGAAGAAAAAGGCGAGCTATCAGCACTATTGCGTTGTAACCTGAAATTACTGGGGGAGCAAAAAGGAACTCCAGGAAGGATACAACACAATGACAACCATCTACTTGGCAGGCGGATGTTTCTGGGGTGTAGAAGGCTACTTCAAACGTATCCCCGGAGTTACCAACACTGAAGTTGGGTACGCCAACGGCGCCACCGAAGAAACAAGCTACGAGGCAGTCGGCCGCACCGGGCATGCGGAAACTCTGAAACTGGAGTTCAACGAGCACCGGCTCCGGCTGGAGGAAGTGTTGGGGCATTTCTTCCGCATCATTGACCCCACATCCCTCAACAAACAAGGAAACGACAGGGGAGTGCAGTACCGGGCAGGCATCTACTGGGACGATCCCGCATTAGCCGGTCCGGTTGTTCGATTTGTTGACGCCCAACGCCCCAAGTACCGCAAACAGGTGGTGGTGGAGACGGAACCGCTGCGCAACTATGTGACTGCGGAAGACTACCACCAGGACTATCTCACCAACAGGCCATTCGGCTACTGCCACATTGATCTGGGTTTGGCGGCTAAACCCTTGGACAGCCGGGAGTATCAGCTTCCCAGCGATAAAGAACTAAAGAAGCAACTGAACTCCACCCAGTATCGCGTTACTCGCCGGGCGCATACGGAGCGCCCCTACACCAGCGAATACAACGACTTTGACCAACCCGGAATTTATGTGGACATCACCACCGGGCAGCCCCTCTTCTCCAGTGACGACAAATTCGATGCTGGTTGTGGTTGGCCCAGTTTTACCCGCCCCATCATGACGGATGCGCTCACTGAGCATGAGGACCGCAGCTTCGGGATGCGCCGCACCGAAGTGGTGTCCCGGGCCGGCGAAAGCCATCTGGGGCATGTTTTCCCAGACGGCCCCCGCGATAAAGGTGGGCTGCGCTACTGCATTAATGGTGCCAGCTTGCGGTTTGTTCCGCGCGACCAGATGGAGGCAGAAGGCTACGGGGACTACCTCCCGTTTGTTTCTGGAAAGTAGAGCGCGCAAGCAGAGCGCGTTTGGTCTGAAGGCCAGTTTGCTGGCTGGTTTTAGTCTTGGGTGAGCCGCTGGAGCGCGTCAATAACCACATTCTTGTCGGTGGTTTCCCAATATCCGGGTAGACTGCGCCGCAAAAAACCAGAATAGCGAGCCGTCACCAGCCGCGGATCCAGCACCGAAATAACGCCACGGTCAGTTTCATTCCGCAGTAGCCGCCCCGTCCCCTGGGCGAGCAGCAACGCCGCATGGGCTGCCGCGACACTCATGAACCCGTTTCCGCCGGCGTTGTCAACAGCCCGCTGGCGGGCCGACATCAAGGGATCATCGGGGCGGGGGAACGGAATCCGGTCAATAATCACCTGCGTGAGTGCCGTTCCGGGCACGTCCACCCCCTGCCACAGCGTCAGCGTCCCCACCAGACAGGCCGCTTCATCCTCCTGGAACTGGGCGATAAGGGAACTGGTGGAGTCATCCCCCTGGCACAAAACCTCCACATCCACCTTCTCACGCAGATAAGCAGCCATTTCTTCGGCGCCACGGCGTGACGAACAGAGCACTAGGCTGCGCCCACCGGCGGCTTCAATAAGTTCCACACACCGATCCAAAGTAGATGGGGGAGTGCCGTCGCGGCCTGGGCGCGGCAGATCAGCCGCCACATACAGGATCCCCGCACGGCCGTGTTCAAGCGGCGACCCCACATCCAGGCCCATCCACGCCAGGTTGGAGTCCTCCGTCATGGTGGCCGCATCTTTCGCGGTTGCTGTTGCCGGATCGGGTTTCACTTCCTGCTCCTCCGGCAAGCCCCACTGTTGCGCCATATTGGTGAACGATCCACCGACCTCTAGGGTGGCGGAGGTCAACACCATTGTGGTTTCCCGGAAAAGCTGCTCTCGCAGAATACCCCCCACACGGATGGGTGCAGTGTGGATAGCCGGCCCCCTCTTCTCGTCGTCAGACATCCACACCACCGACGTGTCACTCTCCGACAAAATGATGTCGCACACTGCCACCACGTCATCCAGCCCACCTTTCACTTGCTTTTTGGCGGTCGCGTTGGCGGCATCGGCGGTGACATCATTTTCTTGCACCGGGCCAATCGCACTCAACAAATTGTTGGCCCCAGAGCGCAGCAAAATAAGGGTTGGTTCCAGCTCGGGTGGCAGACTATCCCACCGCCCCTCCGGGGCGCGCTGCAGCTTCTCCTTAAAGTTGTCGATAGCCTGCATAAAGTTGTCCACGTCGTCCTCGGAAGCGAAGTGGGCAGCTCGTTTGCGCAGCATATCTAAAGATTTCGGGGAGAGGGACGACGAAATAGTGTTAGTGACTCGCCCCTCCAATTCGTGTGCCTCATCCACAAGAATTGCGGCGTGCTCCGGCAACAGCTGGAAAGGTGACGTGGCATCAATCGCCAGCATGCTGTGGTTGGTGACGACAATATCCGCCCGCGCTGCCTTCCGGCGCGCCTCCTCCGCAAAACACTCCATGGCGAAGGGGCACAGGCTGGTTCCCAAACAGGAGCCAGTATCCACAGAAACGGTTCGCCACACCAGGTCACTCACACCAGGGATAAGATCATCGCGGTCCCCGGTGTCTGTTTCTTCCGCCCACTTGTGGACCCGTTGGGCTTGTTTCCCCGCATCCGACACAATCAGCGCTTCGGTGCCGTCATCCCCCACATCGGGATCCTCCACCGCCGCCAGCGCCTGTTTGCACAAATAGTTACCGCGCCCTTTCAGAAGCGCGAAAGTGGGTTTGCGGCCCAGCTGCTCTGTTAGAGCATCCACCACCTGCGGAATGTCGCGTTCGCATAGCTGCCGCTGCAGCGCAATAGTCGCGGTGGACACAATAATGGTGTGCCCAGTTTCCACGGCGTAGCGCAGCGCCGGAACCAAATAGGCTAAAGATTTACCAGTACCGGTACCCGCCTGCACCGCCACATGCTGACCAGTGTGTAGCGAGTTGTCCACCGCTTCCGCCATGGTGTGTTGGCCGACCCTTTTCTGGCCACCGATAGCGGCGATCGCAGTGTCGAGAAGCTCCTGCACACCAGGCAGCGAGGTAGCGTCATCCTCCACTTAGAATCCTTGGAACTCAGTCGGAATGGCGGGCTCACCACGGGAGAGGGAGAGCCCCTCCCAGGGCAGTTGACGGAGATTGTTGTACAGCAGCTCACGGGCATCGTCGAGGGTGGGAAGATCGTCTTGAACAACCCCATCCACCACATAATCGATGGTGAGCTTCTCGCACTGCAACGTGCCCGTATCTGGCTCGGGGGCACCCATCGGAGTAATAATTTCGCTCACCATGGTGCCGGTGTCGCGGGCAGTGCGGAAGCCTTGCTTCGCTCCGCCGCGGGTTTCCTTATGGCTGGACCGTTTCGCCACAGCCTGGCCCTCCACCTCCACCAGCTTGTACACCAGTTCCGCAGTGGGGGCACCGGATCCCGTCACCAGCGACGTCCCCACCCCATAGGCATCCACCGGTTCTGCGCGCAGTGCCGCGATAGAGAACTCATCAAGATCACCCGACACCACAATATGGGTGTTGTGGGCGCCCAGCGAGTCTAATTGTTGACGCACCTGGCGGGCGAGCACACCCAGGTCGCCGGAGTCGATGCGCACGCCACCCAACTCGGGACCAGCCACCTCGATCGCATTCGCGACACCCTGAGTGATGTCGTAGGTGTCCACCAACAAAGTGGTGTTGGTGTCCATTGCGGCCACCTGGTTGCGGAAAGCTTCCTTCTCGTCAGCCTGCTTGTCGGTGGTGTGCAGCAGGGTGAACGCGTGCGCGGCAGTACCCCCAATGGGCAGCCCCCAACGGTAGCCCGCAGCCATATCGGAGGTTGAGGTGAAACCACCAATGTAGGCGGCACGCGCGGCAGCCACCGCACTTTCCTCGTGGGTGCGCCGGGCGCCCATTTCGATGATGGTACGGCCGTCAGCGGCAGCCGACATGCGGGCGGCGGCAGACCCAATGGCAGAGTCATGGTTCAGGATGGACAGTGCCAAGGTTTCCAACACGACACATTCGGCGAATGTCCCCTGAATGGTGAGGATGGGCGAGCCCGGGAAGTAGAGTTCACCTTCGCGGTAGCCACTGATGGAACCCGTGAACCGGTAGTTGCGCATCCACTCCAGGGTGTCTTCGCTGAGAAAGTCGCGGCAGTAGTCAATGTGGTTGTCTGTGAACCGAAAATCTTGCAGTTGATCCAGGAAACGACCAACCCCTACCACCACCCCGTAGCGGCGTTCATTGGGGAGCCGGCGGCTAAAAATCTCGAAGGTGCTGGCTCGGCTCGCAACCGGTTTGCCAGTCTTTTTCTCGGCCAGAATAGCGGCATCCACCATGGTGAGCTCATACATGTCGGTAAGGAGGGCAGGAGCTCCTTTGTAGGTGCTGCAGAGTGCCTGCTGGTGGGTGACGGAATTGTCGACCTGTGGGGTGCTTGCATTGTGGGTATTCACGAGCTCAAGTTTACGCGACTTCCTTTCTCTTAGCTTTTCTTCCAGAAACCGTGGAAAGCAGGTTCGGCGGGGCTGTTCTACACTATGAGGGTCAGCACATTTCCAGCATGCGCAGATCCTCGGTTTTGTTACTACCGGTTCCGGCGCAATGAGAGACGCAATAAGAGAGGTCTCTATGGGCGAGTCCCTAAGCACCGCTGCCCCCATCGGAATTTTTGATTCCGGTGTGGGCGGGTTGACGGTTGCCCGGGCAATTATTGATCTGCTCCCACATGAGCAGATCCTTTATGTGGGGGACGGCGCTAACGGTCCCTATGGGCCAAAGCCTGCCGACCAAGTCCGGGAGTTCTCTATTGATATTGGCGACTATCTTGTTGACCAAGGCTGCAAGGCGATTGTGATTGCCTGCAATACAGCTACCGCTGCATCCTTCCAAATACTGCAGGAGCGCTATGAGGAACGCTACGATATTCCCGTTTTTGGGGTGATCCAACCAGCTGTTCGGCGTGCGATCGCGACCACGCGCAGCGGTCGGGTGGGTGTTATTGCCACCGAGGGCACGGTGCAGTCTGGTGCCTACGACGATGCTTTCCGGCTTCTGAATGACGACATCGAGGTGGTGAGTGCCGCCTGCCCCCGCTTTGTGGATTTTGTGGAACGGGGTATTACTACCGGCCGACAGATACTGGGTTTGGCGGAGAACTATTTGGCTCCGCTGCAGCAAGCTGGCGTTGATACTCTCGTGCTGGGGTGCACCCACTATCCGCTGCTGTCCGGTGTGATCCAGATGGTGATCGGCCCGGACGTCACGTTGGTGTCGTCTTCGGAGGAGACGGCGAAAGATGTGATGCGGGTGCTGAGTGAAAAGAATCTGCTGGCGCCGGAGTCGAAACTTCCGCACGAAGCCCTCACTGAGGATGCGGTGATGCGGGAGCCTGTGCGGCGATTTGAGACGACCGGAGATCCGGAGCGGTTCGCGGAGTTGGCACGCCGCTTTTTGGGCTCCATGGTGGGCAACGTCACTGCCACTACCTTGACTAATTAGGTTTGCCTTCCTCCCCAGGCGATTTGGCACCTGCGTATTTGTTTGCTGGGTGAGGTTTGTGTCACATAATCGCAAGGGTTGCTAAAGTCTCATAGTAAATTGAGACGACGTTTCTGCCACTTTCTGGCACCATGCAGTGTATGCGATTAAAGATCTTGGGATGTTCCGGAAGCGTTATTTCTACCGAGTCACCCGCCTCCTGCTACCTCCTCCAGTCGGAGGGACACCGTCCGATAATTATGGACATTGGTAACGGAGCCATGGGTGCTATTGAAGACGTTGTTAACCCTTCCGAATGCGATATTGTGCTGTCGCATATGCACCCGGACCACGCCGCCGACATGACCAGTCTGGTGGTGTGGCGTCGCTATTCCCACCTGGCCTCCGATGAGCCGGCAAAACTCTACGCCCCCAACTATTTCTCTACCCGCCTCGGCATGTGGTTTTCGGACCATGAAGGTGAGATCGCGGATCTGCAGGATACGTTCCACATTTGTGGCTGGAAGGTCGGGGAGAAGGTGGAGCTGAACGGTTTCCTGATTGAGCCGTTCCCAGCCGACCACCCAGGGGAATGCTACTGTCTGCGCTTCACTGAAATTTCTACCGGTGCCACTTTCGCCTTTTCGGGAGACACCGGCCCCTGCGATGGGGTACTGCAAGCCGCCCAAGACGTGGACTGTTTCCTGTGTGAAGCAACGTGGACCACGCAGCCGGGCCTGCCCCCGCACATGCACCTTACTGGCCGGCAGGCAGGGGAAATTGCGCAGCAGGCGAAAGTCGGCCGGTTGCTGATCACCCATATTCCGCCGTGGACAGACAAAGACAAGGTGTACCAGGAAGTGACTAGCTGCTGTTCTGCCCCGGCTGAACTGGTAACTCCGCGATCTGAATACGAGTGGTAGTAGGCTCGTAGGCGTACCCGAGACGAAGGATATGTTTATGACGCCCAGTTCCGCCTCTTCCGCAGCCTCCAGCAATCGTGCAGATGGACGCACCAACGACGAGTTGCGCCCCGTCACTATTAAGCGAGGTTTCACCCGCAACCCAGCTGGTTCTGTCCTCATTAGTATGGGTGACACTCGTGTCATGTGTACCGCCTCGGTGACTCCGGGGGTGCCACGTTGGCGGACTGGCTCTGGACTGGGGTGGCTGACAGCCGAATACTCCATGCTCCCGGCCGCAACCTCGCAGCGTAACCAGCGCGAATCGGTGCGCGGAAAAGTGGGTGGACGGACCCACGAAATTTCTCGTCTCATTGGCCGCGCACTGCGTGCCTGCATTGACTTGTCTGCTCTGGGGGAGAACACCATCGCCCTGGACTGCGATGTGCTGCAAGCTGACGGCGGTACCCGCACCGCCTCCATCACCGGTGCCTATGTGGCCCTTGTGGACGCTATTACCTACCTTGAGTCGCGCGGGTTGCTTGCGAAAGCGCAGCCGCTTACCGGCAATATTGCGGCCATTTCGGTGGGAATTGTGGACGGCGAGGTCCGCCTTGATCTTCCCTATGAGGAGGATTCCCGTGCAGAAGTCGATATGAATGTTATTTGCACCGGTGACGGCCGGCTGGTGGAGGTGCAGGGCACGGCGGAAGGCGAACCGTTCGACCGCACCCACATGATGGACATGCTGGACACCGCGCTAGCCGGGTGCGCCCAACTAGTGGAGGCCCAGAACGAGGTGTTGGCGGAACCCTATCCGTACCCAGACAAATTGGGCGACGGTAATCTCGCCTAAGGAGACGCTATGAAGCTTTTGCTCGCGAGCCGGAACGCCAAGAAACTTGATGAGCTGCAGCGCATTATGGTTGCGGCAGAGTTGCACCACATTGAGGTGGTGGGGCTGGATGCTGTTGAGGAGTATCCCGAAACACCCGAAACTGGTGCCACCTTCGCGGAGAATGCCCTTATTAAAGCCCGTGACGGTGCTGCCCATTCTGGATGGGTAACTATTGCTGACGATTCGGGGCTGACGGTAGATGCGCTGAACGGAATGCCCGGGGTGCTCTCTGCGCGTTGGAGCGGCCAGCACGGCGACGATGAAGCCAATCTGCAATTAGTGTTGGCGCAACTTGCGGAGGTACCGGAGGAGCGGCGGGGAGCCGCCTTCGTCTCCGCTGTGGCCATCGTGATACCCGCCGAGCTCGCAGCACCGGAAACGCTGCGATCCCACGACCTGGATCCCGAGATTGTGGTGGAGGGGGAGTGGCGCGGCCACATCATTCACGAAAAATTGGGAGAAAATGGTTTCGGCTACGACCCAATCTTCCGGCCGCAGGATGCTGATGGACGCACCTCTGCGCAGCTAACTTCGGTGGAGAAGGATGCTCGTTCGCATCGTGGGCAGGCATTGCGAGCAGCTGTGCCGGTGTTAAAGGATATTGCTGAACTTGTTGGGTAAGCCTATTAGCTGGAGCATTTGGCAAACCTATAGGTGAAACCTGTAGAGTAAGGAAGGTCCCAGCGCGAGTGGCGGAATTGGCAGACGCGCTAGATTTAGGTTCTAGTGTCTTTGACGTGCGGGTTCAAGTCCCGCCTCGCGCACTCTCAATACCCCCTCACGCAGGGGGTATTTTTATTACAGTATAGGTATCAGCATTGCTGAAACGAGGATCGCGTTTTAGCATGCAACTGTTTATCATCCGCGAGTTAAGAGATACCAGTGAAAAAATTTGTGGCAGGGCTGGCGACCGTTGGGATTATTTGTACCGGTATGGTGACGCTTTCTGCACCCACCGCGTCCGCTGAAGTGTATTACGCGAATTGTACGGAAGCACGTGAAGCGGGTGCAGCACCAATAATGAGGGGAGAACCAGGCTATCGTCCTGCCCTGGATCGAGATAACGATGGCATTGCGTGTGAATAACACCCTCATTGTTCTTTTTGGCGTACATAGCTAACGTGCCCGAAACATAGACTTTGGGGGCTCCTATCCGTAGATTGGTGGACACAGAACCCAGATCTGGTTCTGTGGAGGGAGAGAGCTATGTGGAAAAAGCTCAGTGCATCAATCCTCTCAGCGGCGTTAGTGGTTACCACTTTTGGAACCGTAGCGGCTCCTACCGCTGCTGCATCACCTCTCAAATTCACTAAGAAATGCGATATTGAGGTACGCGATGGGCTGCTCCGTCTGCGTCCCCAAAACACGGAAGTGGTGCCTGCTTGGCCCAGCGACTACCGCCGGGATCACTACAACGATGGTCGCTATGATTGTGACCGCGGGAAGAACCGTTATGACCGGGATCGGAACCGTAACCGCCCCTCACAGCGCACCAAATATCGCAGCGGTTACGCCATCGACAACGACAACTATCGTGTTATTGATCTGCAAATTCGCGTGAAAAAAGGCCCCATTTACGTCGACCCACGCGACTTTGATCTGATCGTCATGGATCGCTTCGTTCTGAGGCCTATTTACACTGGTCGGCAAAACGAACTACAAGCAGGTCCCTACTCCAACGGAGTAACGAAACGCAGCCTTTACTTCCCGGATCTTGTTCTCACCCAGAAGGAAGAGCGTAAGGATGAGGCTCTCGTGCTGCGCTATCGCGGCTACGGAAGCACCTGCTATTGGACGGTTCCCGCCAGACGGCGCTAGTCGTCGAGCTCCAGCTCTTTAAGAATACGAGCCACGTGTCCAGTGGCGCGCACATTGTATTTCGCAAGGGCGATCTTGCCATCTTCATCCACTAGGAAGGTGGAGCGGATGACGCCCTGGACGATCTTGCCGTAATTCTTTTTCTCACCAAACGCGCCCCACTCCGTCATGACCTCTTTATCGGGATCGGAGAGAAGTGGGAAGTCCAGATCATACTTGTCCCGGAAACCAGCTAGTTTTTCTGGTTTGTCGGGTGAAATGGCAACAACACTAATGCCGGAATCTTTCAGAAGTGCAAGATTATCCTGGAAGTCGCAGGCTTCCTTGGTGCAACCCGGGGTGTTTGCGCGCGGATAAAAATAGACAATTACTTTTTTACCTGCATAGTCGCTGAGTGAGACGGTTTTTTCGGTATCGTCGAGGAGTTCGAAGGCGGGGGCTTTGTCGCCCACTTCGAGGCGATTCTTCTTTTTTGCAGTATCGGTACTCATAAAAACAGACTAACCACTTTCCGCGGATTCGTCATGAGAACAGTGGTATGCAGTACTGTATAGGCATAAGAACTTTCCCGCTTTTAAACATTCAACAATGCTGGAGGAAATAATGGCTCAGGATCTCGATGCCATCGAGCTCGATATTGAGATTGCACGCGACAATCTCGCCGCTACTTTTGATGAGATCGCGGATCGGATGAATCCCGACAATTTGAAGAACCGCGCAAAGGAAGTTGTGCAGGAAGCTCTCCAGAACCAGAGTGTTCAAATTGGGTTGGCAGTCGCCGGCGCACTCGTCGCTACCCTCATTGCGGTGAAAATCTTTAAGTAAGGATTACTGTTAAAGTTTAAAAACTAAAGGTACCCACCCCGAGCGGGTGGGTACCTTTTTTATGCGGCTTTTGTGCAGTGATATCTGCAGCGGTGTCAGGGGAGTGGGGGAGCTATTCTCCCGGGAGAAAGTACTGCGTTTTCCGAATGTAGTTACCTAGTGCCAGCACCGCGACCACGGCACCAATAATCCACGCGGTCCACACAGCTGGTCCCCACACGGCGTAGTTTCCCAGCCAGGGGGACAGCATCAGGATGACACCCATTGCGGCTAAGCCGTACTCTGCATACTTGGAGGAGGCCGTGACGAGTGCCGCCAGGGCGAGCAGCGCCATAATGACGCCGATAGCAATCCACCACGCTTGTGCCGCCCCAGGCGTCCAGGTGGAGGCCACCGCGAGATAAATACCCAACAGCAAATTCACCCAGTCCTGCCACTGTCTGAAAGGGCGAAACTGTGGTTGAAGACTGTCTGGATCCATTGCTGGCTTAGCCGTCGGCATTGCCTTCCTTCCATTCTGACCACGGAATATTCCAGTCGCCTAGACCGTCGTCACCAGGCAAAGTGGGGCCTTTAGTGTTTGTGACGGTGACCGGATCACCTGGTTTGAGGGTATCGTATACCCACTTGCCGTTTTCCGTGGAGACGTTCAAACAGCCGTGCGAGGCGTTGGTATTTCCCTGTGCCCACACGGACCAGGGGGCGGCGTGAATGAAAATGCCGCTATAGGACATGCGGGTGGCCCACTGAACATCAGTTTTGTATCCGTCGGCAGAATCCACCGGAACACCGAAGGTGGAGGAGTCCATGACGATGTGTTCGTGCTTATCGCCAATGTAGTAGATGCCGTTCGGTGTGGGGAAGCGGTCGGTACCCATGGCGATCGGGATGGTGCGAATGGTTTTACCATTCTTCTTGATGATCAGTTCGTGGGTTTTGTCGTCCGCGAATCCTTCCACTCTCTCACCGATAGTGAAGGAGGATTTGGCGTTCGCTTCCGCAAAAATGCCGTTGCCCATGTCTTGGCCGTAGCAGTCGACCTTGACATCAATTTTGGTGCCGGGTTCCCAGAAGTGTTCACCGCGCCACCGGACTTCCCTGTTGCTTACCCAGAAGAATGCGCCTTCCACCTTCGGGGTGGTTTCAATGTGGATGCATTTTTGGGCGCGTTTCCGGTCCGCAATCGGTTCATCGAATTTAACGGCGACAGGCTGCGCCACCCCCACTACGGATCCATCCGGGGGATACACCATGGGGGCGGTGTAGTTGTCGGGCATGATGGTGGCGAACGTTTGGGTGCGGATGACGGCCTTGCCATCCTTGGTGGCTTTAGCCGTCAGCTTGTAGCTGTTGTTAAAGGCGAGTGGTTCAATGTTGTACCACTCGTTGCCGTCAAGTTCGGCTTTAACCTCTTTGCCAGTTTCTTCATTCACCAGCGTGACATAATCGAGTTTTCCGCCCACGGCTTGGATATGGACTGTTTCCAGCACATCGACATCGGCTTTGCCGTCTTCAATAGAGGAGAAGATTTCGGGAAGTTTCTCCTCGTTGGATTCGAAAATCGTACAGGAGGTAATTCCCAAGCCAATAATGAGTACACCAAAAAGAGCTATGAAGGCACGGCTCAAATTCTTTGCCGATATGTGCATGAGAACCTCCATGCTGGACGCACTAGTTGCGCTCTACTTAAGTGATAGTAATAAGTTGTGAAGTATGAAGTTCGCTCCAGGTAACTTAGTGTGCGAGCGATACTGCTACACTACCCAAAATTTAAAAATACAGCCTATTTGGCGCGTTGATTACCAGGGTAGAAGTGCTCGCTAGACGTGAAAGGTTGGAGCGCAAAAAAGGCCCCTGTTTAGGGGCCTATGCACAAAAATTCATTATAGTGCGGAATTTTTGCGGAATTTAGGGGCTATCTGCTCGGCTGAACGACTGTTGAAAACCGTTCTACCTGCGGTTATGTGGTACACCACCGGGGACTCGAACCCCGAACCCACTGATTAAGAGTCAGTTGCTCTACCATTGAGCTAGTGGTGCAGGTGCTTATTTGCAACAGACAAAACTTTATAACTTTTTAACGGCATAAACAAATCAGCTGGTCAAAAGTTTCTAGGGGATTAACACCAGAAGATAAAAGTACCGGACACCCCGATAGGGTATCCGGTACTTTTTGGAAGTCTGGGTTGTTTTACTACTTCAGGCCTTCTACGAATCCTTTGGCCTTGTCGGCAACTTTGCCGGCCTTTTCAGCTGTGGCGTCCTTGACATCTTCAGCCTTGCCAGCAACAGCGGACTTGGCCTGGTCAACCTTACCTTCGGTCTTCAGCTGTTCGTCACCGAGGACGTCTCCGGCGCCTTCCTTGGCCTTGCCGGCGATGTCGTCTGCAGCGTTCTTGGCTTTATCTTCGAGGGACATAATGCCTCCTAGTTCTCGTAAAACATTTCATGTGACCTTATCAGTCACTGTCTATCTTATATGCTTTCCTAATATTTCGCTTTGGTGCTCACCAATATGAATAGGCCAAAACCTCATTACTGCCACTGTTTTCGCAGTAAGGGCCATAGTTTCTCCCTTAGAGAATTTTTATTTTTGGGCATAAAAAAGCCCCCGCACAGTAATGCGGGGGCTTGTGGGGGTGAGTGACGGGACTCGAACCCGCGACACCCAGGATCACAACCTGGTGCTCTACCAACTGAACTACACTCACCAGAGGCCGCTTTTGGCGGCACGAACTATAGTAGCGAAGAATTACAGTTTCTGAAAATCCTTGTCGCCGTCACTTAATTCTAATACTCGAACGTTTCCCGAATTTGTTCGGTTGTTGGACCAGGGGAGGGAACGAACGCGACCGTCCGATAGTATTCCAACTCGCGAATGGACTCTTTAATGTCGTCCATGGCGCGGTGTGTCATACCTTTTTCCGGCTGGTTGATATAGACCTGCGGAAACCAGCGGCGGCATAGCTCTTTAATAGTTGACACATCAATCATGCGGTAGTGCAGATAGTTGTCCAGCTCCGGCATGTCACGTGCAATAAACGTTCTATCCGTCGCAATACTGTTACCGGCCAGGGGAGCAATCCGCGGTTCGGCTACGAAACGTTTAATGTACTTCAGTACCTCTTGTTCCGCTTCCGCCACAGTCACGGTGCTCTTCCGGATTTCTTCGGTCAGTCCACTCTTGGCGTGCATCTCGGTGACAACATCATCCATCGCCGCTAATTTCTCATCAGTGGTGTGGATGACGATATCTACGCCTTCCTCATCGAGAAGGTTCAGCTGGCCGTCCGTCACCAGCACCGAAATCTCCACCAGGTCGTCCGTCTCCCGGTCCAGCCCGGTCATTTCACAGTCAATCCAGACGATCCGATCCAGTTTTTCTGGCAGGTTGAGTGGATCAATCGTGGTCATTAAATATTTCCCTCAGAAAGTTTTTTGTAGACGAATTTGTTGCCCGGCAACGTCACAGGATGTGGCAGGTAACCAATAGCGTTCATGATCTTGCCAATAATTCCCGGCACGATCCGGCGCTTATTGTCCCGCAACCCGTCCAACGACATTTGCGCAACCTCATCCGAGTTAGCCCACATGAAGCTAGGAATCATGCGGTCCAGGAAGGTTTCCTCATCCTCGGTTTTCTCCACCGGGCGCACTGGGCCAGGTGCCAGGAGGGTGACGTTAATGCCGTAATCCACCATTTCGCCACGCAGCGCTTCAGAGAAGGTGTTGACGAAGGCTTTGCTTGCGGCGTAGGTCGAGTTGTACGGAATTGGCATATTGCCGGCAGCAGAACCTACGTTCAGGATGCCACCGGAGCGGCGCTCCACCATTTGGGGAAGAACCGCCAGAATCAGTTCGTGCACCGCATTAGCGTTTAGCTGCATCTGCAGGTGCTCTTTATCCTCCGGAAGCTCCGCCAGGTTGCCGAAGGTTGCGGTGCCCGCATCGTTGCAAAGAATGTCGATCTGCATGCCGCGAATCTCATCAGTGAGTTCTTTGCGGGCAGCCGGATCCGCAAGATCGCAGGGGCGGGAGAGCGCTTTCACGCCGTAGTCAGCTTCAATTTGGGCAGCAAGCTCGTCTAGCAGGGCTTTCCGACGCGCAACTAGCACCACGTTGTATCCACGTTTCGCCAGATTAATCGCGAGGTATTGGCCAATGCCTTGGGAGGCGCCGGTGACTACCGAATAGCTATTTGATGAAGGGTTAGGTATTGCCATAACGAATAGTCTAGGTGACCGCCGCGCGGGACTCCACAGGGTTAGGATAGCGGTAACAGGGAATGGGAGAACTACAAAGATGTTGGGTCGGATTCAAGGGCGGCTAAACCGCCGTATTGTCACGTTTTTAAGCTTCGCAGCAGTCCTCATGATGAGCTGGACCGCAGGGATATCTCCGGCAACTGCCAATGCCGCAGGCGAACAAGTCCCGGCACACACTATCCCGGCAGCCTGGCAATTACGGGTGCTGAAGGACTTCGGCCTCACTTCCTATCGGGACGCCATTCCACACGCGAAAGCCCTTCCCGTCAAGGGCCGCGCCCCGAAGACCGGTTACAAACGCTCACTCTATGGAACCGCGTGGACTGATAATGCCGATGTTCTCTACGGGCACAACGGCTGCCGCACTCGGGAAGATATCCTGCAACGCGACCTGGTAGCGGTAAGGATGCGAGAGGGAAGCAACTGCATCGTCGAAAGTGGCCTACTGCTAGACCCCTACACCGCCGAGATTGTGTACTTTGTGCGGGGCCCGCAAACCAGTGCAGAAGTCCAGATTGACCACGTGGTGGCATTGTCTGACTCCTGGCAAAAAGGCGCCCAGCAATGGGAATTCCAGAAGCGAGTCAACTTTGCCAACGATCCCCGCAACCTCATCGCCGTCAGCGGCTACATTAACCAACAAAAAGGCGCCAGTGACACCGCCACGTGGCTACCCCCAAACAAGGCTTATCGCTGCGAATACGTCACCCGGCAAGTGGAAGTGAAACGCGTTTATGGATTGTGGGTAACACAGGCCGAACAAGACGCAATGGTGCGGGAACTCTCCAAGTGCTGCTAACCGATGTGTGCTGCTAACTGTTTTGCAGCACCGTCAAACGTCCACAATAACTGCACAAATATTGAACCGCCCCAAACAGGTGGGGCGGTTCTGTGCGTTGAAGTTATTTAATGATGAACATTAGCGCTTCCAGTTGGGGCCAGGCCTGTTTGCGCCAGGCTTGTTCTTACCAGGTTTCTGGGGACCTTGCTGGCCACGCTGACCGCGCTTGTCCTTCTTACCCTGGTTCTTTCCGCGCTTACCTTGTTGATTGGCTTGGTTGCGGCCCTGTCCCGGCTTGTTCTTGCCGTAGGTGCCATTTTGCGGTCCGCCAGTGCCATCGCGACGGGGGCCATCATTGGGGCACTGCCAATCGCCATTCGGGTTGTTCGGGTTTTGACGGGGTCCGCCAGTACCGTCGCGGCGGGGTCCGTCATTGGGGCAATCCCAATTTCCGTTACCTGGGCGGTCGCCCGGGCGAGGCGGAGTGGGTTTGTCCGGTCGCTGCAGGGCAGTCTCTTGGACGTCGCCTCCTACGGCGTTAATAGTAGGTTCCAGTGTGGCGGCGGATGCGACGGAGGCTCCACCAATGCCCACTGCTGTCGCTGCGAGTGCGGCAATTGCCGCGTTCTTGATCTTCATCATGATTCTATAGTCGCCTCCGATGCTGGAAACTTGCTGTGTACTACTGTCAACCTAGCTATGAGTTTTTTATTCCGAACGGTTGCAGTCACATGGCAAGGGGTAGTGATTTCAGCTCGTTGTTTGCGGCATCGTTGCTGTTCAGAGGCTTTACTGTGATGGGGTGACGGATCGTCGCTCCTAAGTAGCTGTCAAAGGTTTTAAGCTCATTCACAGCTTCAGTGTGTGTGGTGGCGTTTAGGGTCGCGCAGTCAGGCTAAATTGCTGGCAAAAAGTGTTTCTAACAACAACAAAACCCCAGCTAGAAATCATAAAAACTATCTAACTGGGGGTTCTTATAAAGCGCCCCCAGAAGGATTCGAACCCTCGACCAATCGGGTAGAAGCCGACTGCTCTGTCCACTGAGCTATGGAGGCCTATCCACATTCTAGACATGTTGTGCATAACTACATGAAACTCAAGGACTCCGAGCAATTGAGTGTGGAGGTGTGGAACATCATGGTCGTGGGTGCTGACGGCACGCGGAGCCGCTCCCAACATCTCTTCTCGCAACACGTAAGTGCTCAGCTGTCGTCGGCCCCACGCCCCTCCTAACCATCCCACTCATTGAAGGAAAGTTATGTCCAACAACACCGTTATCCTTGGAAATCTTGCGAATGATCCCCAGCTGCGGGACACTGGAAACCGTCCAGTTTGCAACTTCCGAATCGCTTCCAATCGACGCTACTTCGACTCTTCTGCCCAAGAATGGAAAGAAAACGACACTCTCTTCCTGGAGGTCTCCTGCTGGGGGAACCTGGCAGAGAATGTCGCCAGCACTTTGGGTAAAGGGGATGCCGTTATCGTGAATGGCCACCTCCGCACCGAAGAGTTCGTTCCGCAAGGCTCAGAACGCACAGTATCTGTCATTAAGTTGACGGCCACCACCGTGGGTAAAGATCTGCGCTACGGAACTGCGACTGATGGCACGCCGGAGGCGACACTCAAGCAATAGCGGGTAGACTGGGCACGATAATTGCCGCAATTAGACTTCAAAGAGGTACACACGTGTCTGAGTTCGTCTACACCATGCGCAACGTGCGCAAGGCTTTCGACGATAAAGTCATTTTGGACAACGTCACAATGGCTTTCTACCACGGCGCCAAGATTGGTGTTGTGGGTCCCAACGGTGCTGGTAAGTCCAGCATTTTAAAAATTATGGCGGGACTCGAAGAGCCTTCCAACGGAGACGCCTTCGCCGATCCTGATGCCACAGTGGGCATCCTCATGCAGGAGCCCGAACTTGATGAAAATAAGACGGTTCGCGAAAACGTAGAAGACGGCTTGGGTGACGTGATGGTCAACCTGAAGCGGTACAACGAGATCGCCGAACTTATGGCCACCGAGTACTCCGATGAGCTCATGGAGGAAATGGGCGAACTGCAGGAGAAGCTCGACGTCGCGGACGCCTGGGAAATTGACTCCAAACTTGAGCAAGCCATGGACGCACTGCGCTGCCCGCCGGGAGACTCCTCCGTGAAGCATCTTTCCGGTGGCGAGAAGCGTCGAGTAGCCCTGTGCAGACTGCTGCTCCAAGCTCCCGACCTGCTTCTTCTCGACGAGCCTACAAACCACCTGGATGCCGAGTCGGTAGCCTGGTTGGAGAAATTCCTGCACGACTACAAGGGCGCAGTGCTGTGTATTACACATGACCGCTACTTCCTGGACAATATTGCGGAATGGATTTGTGAGGTTGATCGTGGTCACCTCTACCCCTATGAAGGCAACTACTCCACCTACCTGGAGAAGAAGGCAGAACGCCTGGAGATCGCGGGCCGGAAGGACGCCAAACTTCAGAAACGACTGAAGGACGAACTGGCCTGGGTTCGCTCCGGTACCAAAGCCCGTCAAGCCAAGTCGAAGGCCCGTCTGCAGCGCTATGAAGAGATGGCTGCCGAGGCGGAGAAGTACCGCAAACTGGACTTCGAAGAAATCCAGATCCCGACCCCACCGCGTCTCGGCAATGTGGTTGTGGAAGTGGATAACCTCACCAAAGGTTTCGACGGCCGCACCCTCATTAAAGACCTCTCGTTCACTCTGCCACGCAACGGCATTGTCGGCGTCATTGGCCCGAACGGCGTGGGTAAAACCACCCTCTTCAAAACCATTGTTGGGTTAGAGGAACCAGATTCTGGCACCGTTAAAGTTGGCGAAACTGTCCAGCTTTCCTACGTCGACCAGAACCGCGAACAGATTGATCCCAATAAGACTGTGTGGGAAGTGGTGTCTGACGGCCTTGACTACATTGAGGTCGGTCAAAACGAAATGCCGTCCCGCGCCTACGTGTCTGCTTTCGGGCTCAAAGGCTCCGACCAGCAGAAGAAGGCCGGAGTCCTGTCCGGTGGTGAACGCAACCGCCTCAACTTGGCTCTCACCTTGAAGAAGGGCGGAAACCTGATTCTGCTGGACGAGCCCACCAACGACCTTGACGTAGAGACGCTCTCCTCGCTGGAGAACGCACTCACCAAGTTCCCTGGCTGTGCTGTGGTTATCTCCCACGACCGCTGGTTCTTGGACCGCACCTGTACCCACATTCTGGCCTGGGAAGGCAACGTGGAGGAAGGCAAGTGGTTCTGGTATGAGGGCAACTTCGAAGGCTACGAAGCCAACAAGATTAAGCGTCTGGGCGAAGAGGCGGCACGACCGCACCGCGTTGTTCACCGCAAATTGACGCGTGACTAGACTGTAAATGTAGCTAAACCCCATACGGACTTCTGGAGAGGGAGAACCTTTATGACGAAGCAAAACCCCAACTACTCCTGCGAGGTCTCGATTCGGTGGAGTGATTTCGACACTTCTGGCGAGATTACCGACACCACTTTCATCGAACTCGCTCGCGAAGCCCGTATGGGGTTTATTAGAGACACCTGGCTGCGGCGCGGATTCACCGTACCCCCCATGGCGGTACGGCACCTTGAAGTCGACTATCTGAAACCACTTGCCCTGGGAATGGATAAAGCAGTGGTCAATTTGAGTGTGGAGGCTGTCGGCAAAACCTCCTACACTCTGCGACACGAGATCACTGACACCCGGGGAGATGTTTTGGCAGTGGTCGATTGTGTGATGGTCGCTTTTGATATTGACTCCCGCCGACTAGTGCAGCTTGAGCCTTCCGTACAGTTGATGCTCACCGAGCTCAAAGGGGAATAGTGACTAAAACTAACCCCATCCTTGATTGGCTACACCGAGACGACAAGATCATAGCCACCCCCGAAGGCTATGACGTGGTCTCTGCCGCCGACCTTGCCCCCGGCAAACCCCTCACAGTGGAAGAAAACGGAAAGCCGTACCGCTACGATCCGGACCACAACACCAATCTTGTTATCCGCGGAGACGCCTACGATGCGTTAGAGGGACTGGCACAGCTGGATCCCGCAATGCCTGCTCCGCAGCTCATCTACATTGATCCCCCATACAACACGGGCACCATCTTTAAAGACTACGATGATGGTCTCAACCACGCGGAGTGGATGGGGATGATGCAAACACGTCTGCAAGCTCTACAAGAGCAACTCGCCGACACTGGCAGCATTTGGGTTCACCTGGATGATTCCGAAATGGCATATGCCCGCGTCCTGCTAGACGAAATTTTTGGGCGCGACAGTTTTATTGCCCAGATCGTGGTCGAAATCAACCCCAAAGGCCGCCAACTGGACCGTTATTTCGCAGCCTGCCACGACTATCTCCTCGTCTACGCCAAAAACAAAGACAAACTCAAGCTCGAACCAGGCACCACGAAGGCCGTCAACCCAGCGGACTTTCCCTTGGAAGACAAACAAGGCCGCTACCGTCTGCTGCCGCTGCGCAACACCAACAAAAAATTCAACCCCCGCACCGCCCGCACCATGGCATACCCGCTATACGCGAATGAGGGAACCGGGGAAGTGCGCACCAGCCCCTTCGACGGCGCGCAAGAGGTCATGCCTGTTTTCGGGGACCTTACCCCCGCAGTATGGCGCTGGTCTTCCGCAACCGCTTATGTGCGTCGCAACGAACTCATTGCCCGCACCGTGCGGGGACGCAAAGGCCCACGCCTGGACGTCTACCAGATAGACCGAATGCATCCGGGGCGCCGCAAAAAGCTCAAAACCATTTGGCCATCTAAAGAAATCGGATCCTCCGACTCTGCCAAACTGGCGCTCCGCAAACAGTTCGGGGAGGACGTCCAGTTCGCCACCCCCAAACCCGAGCCACTCATTGAACGCATCATCGACTCCGCCACCGAACCTGGCGACTATGTGATGGATGTGTTCGCCGGCTCCGGCACCACCGGGGTAGTCGCAAGCCGGATGGGCCGCTACTTTGTGATGGCCGAGCGGGAAGCCGACACCGTAAAACAGCACATCCGAATGCGCCTGGATCGAGCCGGCATCGACTACCAAGAACTAGTCGTCGAGCCGCGCTAGCTCGCTATCCAATTCGCGAGCCTTCGCTGCCCGTCGACTATCGAATAGCCCCTCCTTCACATAGCGCTGGGCGCCTGCCGGCAGGTCGGGATTCTCCGCCAACATCTGCTCCATCACAGAGTCCACCTCGTCCACAGCACCCCACATGGGGAATGCTCGCTGCGTAAAGGTGGTAGCGATCTCGCCAGTCCGCCGCGTCCACAATCCCGGCATTTCTGCACCATAGCGGGCGACGTAAGGCTGCAGCAGCTCATCCTGCCCAGCCCACGTGAAACCATCCAGGAGAGCCACCAGTGTCCAGTTGCTGGGAGCGTCCTCGCCGGAGCTCAACAGCAGCTCCCACACGCGCTCCTTGTTCTCCGCGGAAGGAAGCGCCGCACTAGCGGTATGCGCACGACGCACCCCCATGCTGGTGGAGTCCTCCTCCAACGCAGCATCGATATCCTCCTGCGTCACTGCACCATGCGCAGCCAACGCAGCCATCATCGTCCACCGCAGATCAGTGTCCAGCTCCAGACCCTCCACACCAATGGCAGACAGTCCTTCATCCAAGCCGCACTCCAACAACTCCACAATCTCTTGCGGAAGCGCACACGCACACAGCGCATTCATCGCAATCAGCTGCTGGTCACGCCCATGCTGTGGTTCCCGAGCAATAGCAAGCAGCATGTGGGCGTAGCGATCCCAACCCTCTGCCTCAGCCCAGGCAGGATCCACAAAACGCCGCAACAACTGCACACCACGCGCCATCAAATGCTCCGCCACCGGCAAAGCCGACTCGGCGGGAAGCGCCCGAATCAAAGTTTCCACCAGCTGGCTGGCAGGCAGTTTCGCATGCATGGTCCGCTCTTCCAGAACACCCCACGCCAGGGTGCGAGCCAACGAATCCGGCATCTTCTCAATATGGTGCAGAACCGTCTCGGTACTCCGGTCATCCAACTGCAGCTGGCAGTACGTTAGATCCTTATCGTTCGGCAGCACCAGATCAGCAGCCGGCTTGCCCACCAATTCTGGTATCTCGGCACGCTCACCATCCAGCTCAACTTCCGCATAGTCGGTGCGCACCAGCTCATCATCCTGGAACCGGTAGAGGCCCACGCCCAAGCGGTGCGGCCGCAGTTCACCAGCGCCGGGTTTCGCACCCGTCTGATATACCGAAACACTGTGGTAGGTGCCGTCATCGCCGACTTCCACGTCCACCCCAATGTCATTGCGGCCAGTGGTGGTTAGCCACTTCTCAGCCCAGGCAGCAAAATCCTTATCGGTGTAGGCGGACACAGCTTTCAGCAGGTCATCAAATGTGGCATTGCTGTAGGAGTGCTCCACCAAGTAATCGTGGAGCCCTTTCAGGAATTGCTCCAGGCCGGCATAGGCCACCAACTGTTTCAACACGGAGCAGCCCTTCGCATAGGTAATGCCATCGAAGTTGGCTTCCATCTCCTGCAGATCATCCATCTTCGCCGCAATGGGGTGCGTGCTGGGAAGATCATCTTGCCGGTAGGCCCAGTTTTTCTGGGTGGAGGTGAAGGTCGTCCAGGCCTCCTGATAGTTGGTGGAGCCCAGTTGTGCCATTACCGATGCCCAGCTGGCGAAAGACTCATTCAGCCACAGGTCATCCCACCACTTCATGGTCACCAGGTTGCCGAACCACATGTGCGCCATTTCGTGCAGCACAGTGTCGGCGCGGCGCTCATATTTACCAGCGGTGGCCTGCGACCGGAAAACATAGTCCTCGCGGTACACCACACAGCCCACGTTCTCCATGGCTCCAAAGTTAAAGTCCGGCACAAACACCTGGTCGTAGGAGCCGTTGAACCCGTAGGGGACACCGAAAGTGTTGTGGTAGTAGTCAAAGCCGCCCTTGGTGAGCTCGAAAATGCGTTCCGGGTCGAAATACTCGGCCAGGGTTTCGCGGCAGTACAAGTTCAGCGGGATAGTGATCTCGGTGCCGTCATCCCCAGTCCAGGAGTAACTATCCGACCACTTGGAGTAGGGGCCAGCGCAGATAGCGAAAAGGTAAGGGGGGAGTGGTTTGGTGGTTTCAAAAGTGTGGGTGACGGGGTTTTCCACACTTCCCACATAGATCGCCTCGGCGGGGGTTGTGGGGGTGGTCTCCACAATATTGCTGTTGCCGATAAGCTCCCAGCGTTCCGGAGCACTCACCGTCAGCGCAATCGGGGCCTTCAAATCTGGTTGGTCAAAGCACGCGAAGATGCGTTTGGCGTCGGCCGGTTCGGCTTGGCTGTATAGATATACGGTGCCATCGGCCGCATCCACGGCACGGTGGAGGCCTTCACCAGTGGTGGAATACGTGCACCAGGCTTCCACCACAATTTCGTTGGACTCCTCCAGGTTGGGAAGCTCCAGACCATCATGGCCGGTTTCCCCACCGTCGGAGCGGTGGTTATTGTAGGCGGCGACGTCGAGGGTGCAGCCATTGAGGGTCGCCTGCAGAATCTCGGCACCCCGCAGATCGAGGAAAGTGGTTGCGCCGGGCTCGTGGCAGGCCACATCAATAACGGTGCGGGACAGGAACCGTTCCCCGTTCGGGGGGAGGATGAGGTGGACTGTGTACGAGTTGACGTCCAGGAGTTCTGCCCGCCGGGCAGCGGTCTCGCGGGTCAAATTAACTGATTTCACGCTTATCTTCCTTGGGGATTATTAGTTTTGAGGCCGTCAATTCTTAGCAGAATTTAGAAACCTTCTAGTGAATAGTTAGGTTTTTTAGGCTCGTCTTAATGTGCTGTTTAGCTCCCATCTTCTGTGAGCTAGGCAACGGAAACCATCGGCAACAATAATACCTTAAACCTAGCCTGTGAACTGCGAAGATAAAGTTTTTCGCACCCAGCGAACCTCTCGCTTGCCATCTACCCCAAAAAGCATCAGTCCGTTAGTAGCATCGAAGATAGCTCCATTAGTTAAGTGCGCGGTGGTGCCAGCATTCTCCAAATATGAGGGGAATTCCCTTTGGGGAAGGAACCCAGGAGCGCCTGCTGGAACATGTCGCGTTTTATCAACTCCTCGGAAGGAGATGTCACATGGCGTTGGATCAAGCCGAATGGAAGCGGCTCGAAGACAAAGCCCATGAACTCAGGAAACTAACTCTTGAGACTGTCATCTGGGCGGGCTCTGGCCACATTGGTGGTTCGCTTTCGGCAATGGACGTCTTAACGGCTCTTTATTACCACGAAATGAACTTTAAGGGTGACCAGCTCGATGACCCGGATCGCGACCGGTTCGTCCTGTCAAAGGGTCACATTGGTGTCGGTTTTGCACCGGTGCTAGCAGACCTTGGTTGCTTCCCGAAAGATTGGCTAAAGGAATATAACCACACCCTATCCCCACTCGGTATGCACCCCAGTGCAGAGATGGTCCCGGGTGTTGAAGTATCAACTGGTTCACTCGGCCACGGCCTTTCGGTCGCAGTAGGTATGGCAATGGGCGCCAAGCTTGGAAAGAAGGACTGGCGCACCTACACCCTCCTCGGCGACGGTGAGTGCTGTGAGGGTTCCGTTTGGGAAGGCGCAATGGCTGCCTCCAACTTCAAACTGGACAACCTAGTAGCCATTGTTGACCGCAACGCCCTCATGATGGACGGCCCGACGGAAGACGTAATGGCCATGGAGCCCTTCGCTGAGAAGTGGAAGGCCTTTGGCTGGGAGGTCTTCGACATCGACGGAAACAACATTTCTGAGATTGTCGATGCCCTGGATAAGGCAAAGGAAACCAAGGGTAAGCCCTCCGTTATTATCGCCAACACCACCAAGGGTGCGGGCATCGACTTTATCTCTGGAGATTACAAGTGGCACTACGGTGCATTCGCTGATGATCTCGCCGATAAAGCCCGCGAAAGCCTTGACCGCTACCACGATGAGCGGCTAGCTCGAGTGAAGGGAGCCTAAGAGTAATGGCTGGTATGACTTATACGGCGGAAGCACAGGTCGACCTGTCAACTGCCGAAATTTACGGCCGCACGCTTACTGAGCTTGCTGCCGAACACGACGACGTTGTGGGTCTGTCCGCAGACCTTGCGAAATCGACCAAGATTGGTCTGCTGGGTGAAAAATACCCCGAGCGTTTCTTCAACGTCGGTATTGCAGAACAAAACATGATGGGTATCGCCGCTGGCCTCGCAGCCGCTGGCTACACCCCGTTCGTCTCCACTTTCGCAGCATTCGCTTCGATGCGCGCCTGTGAGCAGGTCCGCACCGACCTTTGCTACGGAAACGCGAACGTCAAGATTATCGCTACCCACACGGGCACCTCCTTCGGCCAAGCCGGTACCACTCACCACTGCACCGAGGACATCGCAATTATGCGGTCCTTCGCACGCATGGTTGTGCTGAACCCGGCTGACGGTATGTCCACCGCACAGGCCGTTGAGGCCGCCTACGAGCATGAGGGACCGGTATATATTCGTATTAACCGTGGCTTTGACCAGCCGGTTTACGATAAGCCGATTGAGGACTTCGCCATTGGTAAGTCCAACACCCTCCGTGACGGCACCGACCTCACCATCATCGCCTGTGGTGCTGGTGTCTGGCGCGCTGTCCAGGCTGCCGACATTCTGAAGGCCGAGGATCAGCTGTCGATCCGAGTTATCGACATGTACTCCTTGAAGCCGATCGACGAAGAAGCCATTCTCAATGCTGTGGCAGAAACTCGCCGTGTTCTCACGGTTGAGGACCACAACATTATTGGTGGTCTCGGAACTGCAGTCGGCGACGTTGCTGCCAAGGGCGGCAAGGGCTTCGCATTCAGGAAACTGGGTATTCCCGACACCTACTCCATCATTGGACAGCCGGAGGATATTATTTCCCACTACGGCTTCGACGAGAACGGCATCGTTGATACCGTCCGCGACATGATGAAGATCGAGGTCGAGGAAGACGACGACTGGGATGATGAGGTCTAAGGATGAGCGACGCTGACGATATTCGTTATTCAACAGTTGTCTTCTTGAAGGCAGTACTACCGACTTTGAAGACGCTTGTTCAGGCAAAGCCGGGCCTTCAGAAGCTGTGGGGTAGCACGAACGCCATCGTCCAAATCAGTGCCTGTGCACCCGATGGAGAATTCGACCACAACGGCAAACTCAAGGATGCTATGCACTTTGAGATTGTCGACGGCAACCTACAGCCGCGGTTGAAAGGCCATCAGGATCCCGACTTCGAGATTGAATTCAAGAACCGCGAGGACCTGGTCACCTTCTTCAAGGGCGGACTCGCTCTGCCAGTATTCCGGGGCTTCTTCAAGCACCCGACCCTACTGGTGAAGATGATTGTCACGCTACTCACACTGTCCGGCCTCATGAGCGCCGAAGAGCCTCCAAAGGATCCGGACGATGCAGCCCTTCTCACGAAGATGATGTTCTACCTCCTGTCGACTGGTATTTCCCAGCTCAACAAGGTTGGACACCCCGTCTTCAAGGACTGGGCTAAGAAACAGCCCGACCGTGTGTTCCAGCTCTCTGTGCAGGGAGAACCGGACATTTCAGCGTACGTACGTGCCAAGGGCGGAAGGACCAAGGCTAGCCGCGGTCTCTACACCCGTTCACGTCCGTTCTTCGAACTGTCTTTCGACACCATACCGTCAGCCCTAGGAACCCTCCTAGAGATCGACGACATGGTTGAGGCAACTGGGTCCGGCAAGATTATCATGGCCGGCGCACCCGAAATTGGCGCCATCTTTGGCGACCTACTCCTCACGATCGGAGGATACGCAAAGTGAGAATCCCATTTGTTAGCCCCAAGATTCACGGGCTTCTACATGCGGGCGTCACAGTCACCGACTTTGAGGCCGCAGTCAAGTGGTATCACGAAAACTTCAACTGCTTGCTTGTCAGCGAGCAGTGGATTAAGGGCGAAGACGCTGAGGCTCTGGCCGACCTTTACGGCACCCACGGCCTCACCATCCGTCTCGGGTTCATGCGGACCCCAGATGGTGGCGTACTGGAAATCTTCGAATTCCAGCCCAAGGGAGAGAAGATTCCGCTGGAGTGGAACCGTCCTGGATGGACCCACGCCTGCATCTCCGTACGCAACGTCCCCAAGATTCGTGAAAAACTTGAGTCCCGTGGTGTTGAGTTCGTCACCGACACTCAGCACACCGCCGGTGCCGACTGGGCCTTCCTCAAGGACCCGGATGGCAACCTGCTCGAAATCATGGACCTTGGTGTAGCACAGCGACTTCCGCTGAAGTGGCTGGGCTGGACCCAAGGCCTCATCATGAAGATGGGCAAATGCAAGTCCTACTACGAATAAATCGTACGTAGACTAACTAAAAACTAAACTGGCCCCCGCCATTCCGGTGGGGGCCAGTTTTTGTTCTCTAACAGGTGCAAACCATTTCCAAACCTTTCTGATGCCGATAGGGTGAAGTTCACTAGGTAAGTTTTTGCTACCCGCAAAGGATGGAAAGCATGTCCGATACTCGCGTTGATTTTTGGTTTGACCCCTCCTGCCCCTGGTGCTGGCTAACCTCGCGCTGGATCTTAGAAGCGCGTAAAGTCCGCGACTTCGAACTCGAATTCCACCTGATGAGCCTCGGAGTTCTGAATGAAGGCCGCGACCTCGACCCCGATTATGCCGAACACATTGCCACCACCTGGGGCCCTGTCCGCGTCCTCATCGCAGTAGCTGAAGAACACGGCTACGATAAGCTCCCCGACCTTTACACCAAGATTGGTTACAAGTTCCACAACGATGGTCGGGCCGATGCCGGCGACAAGAAGAACGCTGTGGCGGAAGCACTCGCCGAAAGTGATCTGCCGGCAGAACTCATGGAGCACTGGGATTCCACCCCATATGAGGACGCTCTCCGCAAGTCCCACCATGCCGGCATGGATAAGCTCGGCAAGGATGTGGGCGCCCCCTGCATCCACATCAACGGTAAAGGCTTCTTCGGCCCCGTCATCTCCCGCAAACCGGAAGGGGAAGACGCTGGCAACCTTTTCGATGGTGTTGTGGCCGCTTCCAAGTATCCGTACTTCTACGAGCTGAAGCGCACCCGCACCGAGGGGCCCCAACTCGATTTTTAGAACCAAAAATGCTGACCACTCACCCCATCGTGGATAAGCTAAAGGTATGCGTATTTATCTAGGTTCTGACCATGCAGGTTTCGAGTTAAAGAATGCTATCGCCGCCCACCTCAAGGACAATGGCCACGAGGTTATTGACTGCGGAGCACACGAATATGATGCCCAAGACGACTACCCAGCCTTCTGTGTTGCCTGTGCTGAAAATGTACGGGATGACGAAGGCTCGCTCGGCATCGTGTTAGGTGGCTCCGGCAACGGTGAGCAGATGGCTGCCAACAAAGTTAAGGGCATCCGCTGTGCCCTCGTCTGGAATGAAGACATCGCCAAGCTCGCCCGCGAGCACAATAATGCGCGCGTGATGAGCCTCGGTGGACGTTTCCATGAAGAAGAGGAAGCGTTCAAAATGGTGGACGCGTTTATCGCCCAGCCCTGGAGTGAGGAGGAGCGGCACCAGCGTCGCATCGATATTCTCTCCAATTATGAGGAAACGGGCGATATGCCGGAGATTCCAGAACCCAAACAGGTTTAGTAACAGGTTCACCAAATAGTCCAACAGGCGGTGGAGATTCCGAAGGGTCTCCACCGTCATTATTAGCGCCTTTTATTTCCGCCTGGTGGAACGATCAAGAAGATTATCTCATGTTGGACGGAAACCAATAGCAAACTTTAAGTTAATCAAATACATAAAAAAGCACGCATAGACTCTCGCCTCATTCAATATAACGATCCTATAACGCCTGCTCTACAAGGAATTCCGTGGTTATTTGAAATCAATTTAACGCGCAGTTTATTAATTGATTAAGAAACCCGTGTAAAAACAAAAATCCGTGCAGAAAAACCGTTTCTTTTCGCACGTAAAATCGGTTAGTCTAAAAACACCAGCACTGTGCGTATAAAGAGGTTATTTATGATCAACCGCTTACTGAACAAACTACGTAAAGTAGGGTTCACGGCAACCGCTTTGGTGGTGTCCGCCGCTATGACGGCGACACTGGCTACTCCGGTTTCAGCGGAGCCAGTTGACTCCACAGAGTCATCGACGGCAGTTGAAGAAACTACCACTTCTTCAAAGAAGGGCCTTTTCGGTGGCCTCGGTAAGAAGGATGACGAGCCTAAAGGCCCTGCGACCGTTACGTCGATCAATAAACTTAAAGACTTTTTCAATCCTCCCGCAGAGTCGGTAACGACTCCCGAGCCGGAGGACCCGAACGCCCTCGAAGAGGGTCGTGACTTTATTCGCGACGAAGACGGCAATATTGTTCGCACCGGTAAACACACCAGCCAGTCGGCTGCCGAGGCACAGGGTCTTTACTGTGAAACCTCCGACGACCTGACCTTCGCTGGTGTCGCACACCTGGTGCAGGACGAGATCCGCAAACTCATCAAGGATCCTGCCTCCCAGGAAGCCTTCGATATGCAGGTCGCTTCCTTCGAGAAGGCCATGAGCTACATTCAGGTTCCCACTCTGCTGGTCTCCAACCCCTCTACCCAGCTAACCGGACCTGTCCGCGAGATGGACGACCACGGCGTTAACTACGTGGTGGCTGCTCTTCTGAAAGCTCGTGACGGTGGATGGCGTAGCACAGTAGCCGTCCAGGACCTCACCATTAACGAAGCCATCGAGACTGTTCTCTGGTGGTTCTACTGGGTGAACATCTACGGCGAATGGTACAACGACACCTTTCCCGCAGTTGTGGAATTCAATGTCTTGGGTATCTTCAAGTGGGGCTTGACGGATCCGTACGAGAAGGCACTGCAGTACGGTCCTTCCATCGTTCTCACCTTGGGCGACTTTATCCAGAAGCAGCTGCAAAAGAACTGCTTGACGACTAAGAACTCGCGATCCAACCCTTGGTAACTACCAGTACCACGACCTTCCGGAGTGGTTGCCTGCCGACTTGAAGGCTGGCATCCGCAAACTGGAGGAGCCGCTGGATAACGTGGAAGTTGCGGATGAGGATTGTCCGCCGATTGCGGATATGGAATATCGCCGTATCGGTAAACGCACCGTGCTGCTCATGCGTGAAAACATTAAACCCCAGTACCGCAAACTCTATGACAAGAGTGCTAGCTGGGTGTTGCAACGTTTGGAGACGGTGAAGATCAACAAGGCTCTTATTCCGCTTAAGGGAGAAGAGATTGGTGGTCTAGTTGGCCTCATTGATAACCCAACAATTAACTACATATATACCCTTGGGACCAGTCCGTTTGATGGACGTGTATTCACTTGGGTTCCGGTGGGAGATATCACCGTTGATAACACTCTCGATATTGCCATCGTCGCTAATACCATTGCTCGCATTATTGCTAGCGTTATGTGGGCAATTGTCAAAGCTATCGGCGAGGCAATTTTCAATGGTGTTAATAATGGTATTGATTATGGGATCAGACGCGGTATCGCCGCGGCTATGGGCGGAGATGTAGCATCTGCTACGGGTTCAGCCTGTCGTGAAATAACTGAAGCTGCAGCTGTAGGAGCGGGTATCACCGGAGGTCCGGCTGGCGTTGCAATGGCTATGGCACCATTGATAGCTTGTGGAATTTTAACTTTCTACGGCGATGCTATTGGCGACACCGTTGGCCCAGCTGAGGATAAGGAGACTGGTCTGCCGATTGATCCTGCAGTAGTTATTCCGGAAGCTCCTAATCCAACTGATTATGTCGTGCGGCCGGCATTCAAATTCCGAATTTGGCCGTTGCCTTCCTGGGAGTTCGGTCTCATCATCCCGTGGTTTGGAGCTATCCCATTACCTAGTGGCGGAACTCTGAACGACGTCCTGCCATTACGTAAGGGTTACTATCTGAAGCTCCTCTTCCTCTTCGGTCTTGAATACGACATCTTCATTAACCCAATTCCGACGATGTTCTTCGTGGGTGACTACCTGCTACCTATTGGGCAGAAGGTAACCCAGTCTGTCTGCTTGGCAGAGGACAAGGGACACCGTGAATCCGATTGGAAACGGAAGTCTGGACAGATCGAAGAAGATGCCGCCCTGGCTGAAAAGAAGGGCATGTATGAGGCCCCAGAGGCACCCAACTGGGTACTCTTCGACAAGTGGGTGCTGCCCTTCAGCCAGCCGTTCTGGAGCCCGGACTACGAGAACCTGAACGAGGACGTTCCTGAGCGGGAACCCATGATCCAGCGTCATGATCCCAGCCGCGTCCCCGACCAGCTCGACCCGGACGACCCGCACTACAAGGAAACCGTCGAAAAGACCCCCAGTTACCAAATGACGTACAACCGTGGGGAAAGCGACGCCGAGAAGAAAGCACGCAGAGAAGCAGAAGCTGAAGAAACAGCGACAGAGCCGGCCGAAACGACTGTAGAGCCAGCTGACAACTTGGAAGAAGAATAAATAACCCAAAAACTGTGGCCCCCGCCCAAAAGCGGGGGCCACAGCCGATTTAGAAACAAAAACCCAAACAGCCTAGCGCGCCTGCACCTGCTGAATCCACGCCTCAACAGCATCCGCAGAACGGGGAATATCGGCACTCAACCGCACCACGCCAGACTCCGTCACCAGCACATCATCCTCCACCCGCACCCCAATACCGCGCAGCTCCGCCGGCACCAGCTCATCATCAGACCGGAAATACAAACCCGGCTCAATCGTGAACACCATGCCGGGCTCCAACGGCATATCCAAATACACATCCCGCGGAGCCAACGCGCAATCATGTGTATCCAAACCCAAATGGTGGCCAGTACCGTGCGGCATCCACCGCCGCATCTGCTGCCCCTCCCGGGACACCGCCTCCTCCACAGAACAAGGCAACACACCCCACTCCGCCAACTGCTCCGCCAAAAAACGCACCGCAGCATCATGCACCTCGCGGTACAAACACCCGGGCACTGCAGCCGCTGCAAAAGCAGCCTCATTAGCGCCCACCACAGCGTCATACACGCGCCGCTGTACTGCAGAAAACCGACCTGACACCGGGAACGTGCGAGTAATGTCGCCCCCATAAAGCGACTCGCGCTGCGCCCCAGCATCAATCAAAAGAAGGTCATCCGCTGCCACCGGAGCCGAATTCTCCCCATAGTGCATGGTTGTGGCGTTCGCCCCCGCTGCAGCAATCGTGTCAAAAGCATTCCCATTGCCGTGCAGACGCGCAAAAGAATCAAACGCCACCTCCGCTAGCCGCTCGCCCCGCGGATGGTTAGGAAGCTGGGGGAGCACCCTAACAACCTCCTCCATGCAGGAGTGGGTCAGATCCACCGCCTTCCGAATTTCGGACACCTCCCACTCGTCCTTCCACATGCGAGCAGTATTCAGCAACACCTCAAAAGTGCGATCCTCCTCGCGATCCTCTTCCGATGCGGCAGTCCCAAGCAGCGCCTCAATATCGGCATCCACTCCTCGCAGAACTCGAACCGGTTTCTCCACAACTGCCTGCAACTCGTCTGCCAGGGCAGACAAAGGATGCACAGTAAGCCCCGTAAGTGTTGCGATCTGTTCCGTGGAGGGCCGTGCCCCCACCCAAAACTCCCCATAGCGGCTATCAGCATAAAACTCTTCAGAGTCACGTCCCGCAGCTGGCTCAAAATAGAGCACCGCCTGGTGGGAGCCATCGGGTTGCGGGTAGAACACAATCGCCGAATCCGGGTCGAAAGTGCCACCCATCCCCGTCAACCACACAAAAGCAGAATGGGGACGGAAGGGATAAGCCTCGTCTGCAGTAGAGGTTTTATAGGTGCCGGCTGGAACCACCAGCACGGTGCCTGGATAGTGGCGGGTGATAGCGGCGTGGCGTGCCGGAAGATACTCTGCCACCGGCAGGGGAGAAGTGTCCTGTTGCGAGCCAACCTTGCTCCAGCCTTCTGCCATGAACTGCTGGAACTTCTCCGATTGGGGAGAACGCGAACGGTTGCTGGCACGTTCCGACAGCGGTTGGGAAGAGCGCAGTTGCGCGAGGGACAGTTCAGTACGGTGCATTAGTCCTCCTGCAAACATCTACCACTGTTCTACCACGGGGCAGGTAACGAATGCGCCCAAAAACTTAAGTAATTAGTGCACCCTAAGTTATACTTGCGTTGTTGTTTTTCTGTACCTGAAGGGACCCACCCAGTGACCACACTCCGCCGCCGCTTCGGCGCCTCTCTGGCAGCAATCACCACAGTTGTCGCTCTCAGTACCGGTTTTGCAGGCTCCGCCCATGCCGTCAAAATCCCCGCACCCAATAAGGACGCACAAGTCTCCAGCGCCACCGTGTTGATGGATGGGGAAAGCAACCCCTGCAAGATCACCGGAACCATTAAGGCAGCAGAAGGCGACGGCACCTCTTTGGTTTTGGTGGAACCTGGCTGCGGATCCCCGGTGCGGCCACTTATGGGGGCTTATAAATATGTGAAAAACGGGGGAGAGTCCTACGAACAGGTTGCTGCGCGGGAGGCCGGGAAAGAAATCCCGCACTACACAAAAGAAGAAGTGCTTATTTCCTACGGGTTAAAACAGCCCGTCTATATTGATGGCGCCCGGGACACCGGCATTGTGGGGTATCTGGTTCTGCAAATCCCTGACGTTGCTTCCGTGGTGGAGCTGCATGCGCAGTACACGCGGTAGCTGCGGCGCTGAATATATGTAGAGAGATAAAAGCATAAAAAGAGGCGTTACCTGGGGTAACGCCTTTGCTTTTCAGTTAAAAGTGGAGGGGATGACGGGAATCGAACCCGCGTCTCCAGCTTGGAAGGCTGGGGTAATAGCCACTATACGACATCCCCATGAACATCATTTGGTTGGCTCCAGATTACTACGCAACAAGCTCAGTTACAAAAATTGGGCAAGAACACGTAAGATAGTGCGGTAGATTCCACACGGAGAGTTCGCTAAGCTCTAACACCGTGGAAACACCCCGGGATGTGGCGCAGTTTGGTAGCGCGCGTGCTTTGGGAGCACGATGTCGCAGGTTCAAATCCTGTCATCCCGACTAGTAAGAAGACTGTTACGAACCCAGTGTACAAGGAGATACACACGTGAAAAGCTCCGTAGAACAGCTCACTTCCACCCGCGTGAAGCTGACTGTCGAAGTTCCCTTCGATGAGCTCAAGGACGAATTCGACAAGGCTTACGACACCATTGCTAACCAGGTGAATATTCCTGGATTCCGCAAGGGTCACGCCCCGGCTAAGGTTCTGGAGAGCCACGTCGGACGTGGAGCCATCCTCGAAACCGTCTTCAACGACATGCTGCCCTCCCGTTACGAAGAGGCCTGCAACGAGAACAACGTCCATCCCCTCGGATCCCCGGATGTTGACCTCACCGAAATCAACGATCCCGAGTCCTTCGTCTTCACCGCCGAAGTGGACTGCCGCCCCGAAATCAAACTGCCGAAGATTGAAGGCATGGAGGTTGAAGTTGAACCTCGCAAGTCCATCGACGAAGCAGCCGAACAGGGTATGGCAGACCTGCAGGAACGTTTCGCCGTACTGAAAGGCGTGGACCGCCCGGTGGAAGAAGACGACTTCGTCTCCATCGACCTGGACGCCACCATTGATGGCGAGCCCGTTCCGGAAGCCTCCACCAAGGGACTGTCCCACAAGGTTGGAAGCGGCGAACTCATTGACGGCCTGGAAGAGGCCCTCGTGGGAATGAAGGAAGGCGAAACCCGCGAATTCAAATCCAAGCTCATGGCAGGCGAGAGTGCCGGTGAAGAAGCCGACGTTTCCGTCACCGTCACCAAGATTCAGGAACAGGAACTTCCCGAACTGGACGACGACTTCGCTCAGATGGCTTCCGAATTCGACACTATCGAAGAACTCAAAGACGACCTGCAGCGCCGCGCAGAGGCAGCCACCCAGTCGGAGCAGGCTTCCGCAATCCGTGACGCCGTCCTCAAGCACCTCACCGACACCATCGAATTCGATGTTCCGGAAGGAATTGTGGAGGAGCAGACCCAGGCTCGCATCAACCAGGTTCTCAGCCAGTTCGGCAACGACGAAAACATGCTGAAGACCATTCTGGAATCCCAGAACTCCTCCCTCGAGCAGTTCTACGAAGAAGCCAAGGAAGGCGCCGTTGAAGGTGTTCGCTCCCAGCTTCTCCTCGATGTCATCGCTGAAGAGCGTGAGATCGAGATCAGCCAGAACGACCTCACCGAGGCTGTTGTGGCTCAGGCTCAGCAGTACAACATGGAGCCCGACCAGTTCGTGAAGCTCGTCCAGCAGCAGGGACAACTCAGCAACCTGTTCACTGACGTGCGCCGCAACAAGGCTCTCTTCTCCGTCATCCGCGACTTCACCGCCAAGGACACCAACGGAAAGGTCATTGACGACCTCGGTGCCTTCTTCGAAGATCTCCCGGATGCCCCGGCTGCCGAAGAAGCTACCGAATAATTTCATCTTGCCAAAAGCGAACACGGGCACTTCGGACAAGCCGGAGTTGCCCGTTTTCGTTACTCTAGTAATGGCGAGAAAAAATACCCCAAAGAAAGCAGGTATCAATGGCAGACAAAGGACTGAATCTCCAAGACTCTGTCTACGAGAAGCTCCTTAAAGAACGCATTATCTTCCTCGGTTCCGAGGTTAATGATGAGGTTGCCAACCGGCTCTGTGCCCAAATGCTGCTTCTCGCTGCAGAAGATCCCAACGCTGACATCAGCATGTACATCAATAGCCCTGGCGGCTCTGTCACCGCCGGCATGGCCATCTACGACACCATGCAGTTCATTTCCTGTGACGTCGCCACCTACGCGATGGGCATGGCAGCGTCCATGGGACAATTCCTCCTCACTGCAGGAACCCCCGGCAAACGTTACGCACTGCCGCACACCCGTATCCTGATGCACCAGCCGTCCGCTGGCGTGGGTGGAACCGCAACCGACATCACCATCCAGGCAGAAGCCTTCAACAAGTCGAAGCGTGAACTGGCGGAGCTGATTGCGAAGCACTCCGGCCAACCGGTTGAGCAGATTGAGAAAGACTCCGACCGCGACAAGTGGTTCACTGCTGAAGAAGCCTGCGAATATGGACTATTCGACCACGTGATTGAACACGTGCCGGGAACCGAGAAATAAGAGAGGACACCACCACAAATGCAAGGATTCCAACACCCAGGATTCCACCTGCCTGAGGCTCGCTACATCGTGCCCTCCTTTATTGAGCACTCCACCTACGGCACGAAAGAGTCCAACCCCTACAACAAGCTTTTCGAAGAACGCATCGTCTTCCTGGGATCCCAGGTTGATGACACTTCCGCCAACGACATCATGGCGCAGCTGCTGGTGCTAGAAGGCATGGATCCCGACCGGGAAATCACCATGTACATCAACAGCCCGGGTGGTTCCTTCACCTCCCTGATGGCCATCTACGACACCATGCAGTACGTCCGCCCTGACATTCAGACAGTGTGTCTGGGCCAAGCAGCTTCCGCTGCCGCAGTGCTGCTCGCCGCCGGTACTCCCGGCAAACGTGCCGCATTGCCGAATGCGCGAATTCTTATTCACCAGCCCGCCACGGAAGGCATCCGCGGACAGGTCTCCGACCTGGAAATCCAGGCCCGTGAAATTGAGCGCATGCGTCGCCAGATGGAAGACACCCTCGCGGAACACACCAACCGCACCGCGGAACAAGTCCGGGAAGACACCGAGCGCGACAAGATTCTGACTGCTGAAGAGGCAAAAGAGTACGGAATTATCGACACAGTCTTCGATTACCGGAAAGCCTCCGCCAAGAAGTAGCACATAGCTACTACGGTGGAGATGGGACGCACGCATAGCGAAGGAGCTCACCCGAAATGTCTTACACAGGCGACTCGGCCGATATGCTGAAATGCTCTTTCTGTGGAAAGAAGCAAAGCCAGGTTAAGAAACTCATCGCCGGTGGCGGTGTATATATCTGCAATGAATGCATAGAGGTATGTAACGAGATCCTGGAAGAGGAGCTAAGCGACTCTACCCAAACGACATCCGGCAGTGAGCTTCCCACCCCGAAAGAAATCTGCGACTTTCTAGACAAGTATGTTGTGGGGCAAGACGACGCCAAACGCGTGCTTTCCGTCGCCGTCTACAACCACTACAAGCGTATTCGTGCGACCGGTGGACGACGCCCCAGCGACGATGAGGTCGAGATCTCCAAATCAAATATTTTGCTGCTGGGCCCCACCGGCTGTGGTAAAACCCACCTCGCCCAAACCCTGGCCCGCATGCTGAATGTGCCCTTCGCCATCGCCGACGCCACCTCGCTTACAGAAGCTGGCTACGTTGGTGAAGACGTCGAAAACATTCTTCTGAAACTCTTGCACGCCGCAGACAACGATGTGAAGCGTGCCGAACGCGGCATCATCTACATCGACGAGATCGACAAGATTACCCGCAAAGCCGAAAGCGCTTCCATCACCCGCGATGTGTCGGGTGAAGGTGTGCAGCAGGCTTTGCTGAAAATCCTGGAAGGCACCGTTGCTTCGGTACCGCCCAGTGGTGGACGCAAACACCCGCACCAGGACTACATCAAGATCGACACCTCCAATATTCTCTTCATCGCCGCTGGCGCTTTCGCAGGGCTGGAGAAGATTGTGGCCGACCGGGTAGGGAAGAAGGGCGTCGGTTTCGGATCCGCGCTCGTCACCCAAGAAGATGCGGAAAACACCAACTATTTCGGTTTGGTGAAACCGGAGGATCTCTCCAAGTTTGGCCTCATTCCCGAGTTCATTGGGCGTTTGCCGGTGGTGGGCAGCGTCGAAAAACTGGATAAGGACGCGTTGAAGGCGATTCTTACGGAGCCGCGGAACGCGCTGGTCAAGCAGTACCAGAAACTCCTGGAAATGGATGGAGTGGAACTCGAATTCACCGATGGTGCTATCGACGCCCTGGCAGAGCTGGCGTTGGAGCGCTCCAGTGGCGCACGTGGACTGCGCGCCATTATGGAAGAAATTCTGATGCCGGTAATGTTCGACATCCCCTCGGATAACGAGGTCCAAAAAGTCGTCATCACCGAAGAAACAGTACGGGGTGACGAGGATCCGCAGATCACCCGTTTGTCTCTTACCGCGCAGGAGCAAAACGCCAGCTAGCTTGTGTTTTCTCTCACAGTTGTCTGAGCTCTCAGCGATTTCCTTGTACCCCAAAGAAATTTGCACACCGCAATTAGCGCTTCTATCTGCGTGTTTCTAATATCTTCAGGTTTTTGTGCGAAAAATTTCCCTTCCCCCTGTAACTTCGTTCACCTACTCAAATAGAAAAGTTTCGCAGTTGGTGAGACACTAGAGAAAGTGATACTTCACTACTGCGAAACTTCACTGTTTTCTAGAAACAGACCCCACGAAAGGACGTGTTTCCTAAGATGACTCAGCCCAAGAAGGTTACCGTTACCGGTGCCGCTGGCAATATTTCCTACTCCCTCCTTTTCCGTATTGCCGAAGGTGCTGTGTTCGGCCCTGACCAGCCGGTCGAGCTGAATCTCCTGGAGATCACCCCGGCTATGAAGGCTGCCGAAGGCGTAGCTATGGAGCTTGACGACTCCGCTTTCCCGCTTCTTGCCGGAATCAACATTTACGACGACGCAAACAAAGCCTTCGACGGCGCTAACACGGCCTTCCTGGTCGGTGCTCGCCCCCGTGGCAAAGGCATGGACCGTGCCGACCTCCTGGCCGCCAATGGGCAGATCTTCAAGCCCCAAGGTGAAGCCATGAACAACCACGCAGCGGACGACATTCGCGCTCTCGTGGTAGGCAACCCGGCCAACACCAACGCCCTCATCTTGAACCACTACTCCCCGGACATCCCGGGAGACCGCATCACCGCTATGATGCGCCTCGACCACAACCGTGCACTCTCCATGGCTGCCAAGAAGCTCGATGTGCCGGTCGATGCTCTCACCAAGATGACGGTGTGGGGTAACCACGCCAACACCCAGTTCCCGGACGTCACCTACCTGAACGTCAACGGAGAGCCCGCCGCCGACAAGTTCGACGACGCCTGGCTCAAGGACGAATTCATTCCGAAGGTAGCCATGCGCGGCTCCGCCATCATCGAGGTTCGCGGAGCTTCCTCCGCCGCCTCTGCCGCCACCGGCGCCATCACCCACATGCGTGACTGGTACCAGGGCACCCCGGAAAACGACTGGGTCACCGTTGCTCTTCCCTCCGACGGATCCTACGGAATCCCCGAGGGACTCATGTACGGCGTCCCCTGTACTTCCGACGGAAACGAGTGGAAGCGTGTCGAAGGCCTCGAAATCTCCGACGCTCAGGCTGAGCGCATGAAGAACACCGCCGACGACCTCGAAGCTGAGCGTGCAGCTGTGCGCGAAAGCGGTTTGCTCGACTAATTAGCTGCAGTTCAACTGCACTGTTAAAAGCTAAAAGAAATGCACCCTAGAACAATCTAGGGTGCATTTCTTATTCTGCGCTCACACCCAGTTAGATACAACCGAGCCAAACGGCTAAACTTGGCTAGGTAACCAGTGCAGGAAACCCCCGCAAAACGTATGAAAGACACTAGTATCACGATGGCTACCAACAGTATTGATCGTTCCGGCGAACTCCCCAAGCAATGGGATCCGACAGCCGTAGAGTCCGACATGTACCAGCGGTGGGTAGACGCCGGCTACTTCCACGCCGACGTCAACAGCAGCAAACCTACCTACACTATTGTGCTGCCGCCCCCGAACGTCACCGGCAAACTGCACATGGGCCACGCCCTGGACCACACTCTGATGGACGCCCTTTGCCGCCGCAAGCGCATGCAAGGCTACGAAGTGTTGTGGCTGCCCGGCATGGACCACGCCGGCATCGCCACCCAATCCAAGGTCGAGCAATCCCTCGCAGAACAGGGAATCGACTACCACTCCCTGTCCCGTGACGAATTCATGGAGAAAGCCTGGGAGTGGAAAAACGAATTCGGCGGCCAAATTGCCGAACAGATGCGCGCTATCGGCGACGGCCTCGACTGGGAACGCGAACGCTTCACCCTGGACGAAGGGCTTTCCCGCGCCGTCCAAACCATTTTCAAACGCCTCTACGACGCCGGCCTCATCTACCGCGCCGAGCGTCTCGTGAACTGGTCTCCCGTACTCAAAACCGCCATCTCCGACATTGAAGTCAACTACGAAGATGTGGAAGGCGAACTGGTTTACTTTGCCTACGGTGAAATCGGGGACGACGGCAAACCCGTGGAAGGCAATAGCTTGGTTGTCGCCACCACCCGTATGGAAACCATGCTGGGTGACGTCGGTATCGCCGTCCACCCCGACGACGAGCGCTACCAGCACCTGGTGGGCAAGAAATTCCCGCACCCACTCCGCGACGATCTGGAACTTCTGGTTGTTGCCGATGACTACGTCGACATGGAGTTCGGAACCGGTGCAGTGAAAATCACCCCTGCCCACGACCCCAACGACTTTGCGATGGGACAGCGCCACGACCTCCCCATGATCAACATCATGGACGAAAGCGCCAACATTGCCCACACCGGCACCCGTTTCGACGGTCTCACCCGCGAAGAAGCCCGCCCGGCACTCACCGAGGCTCTCCGTGAACAGGGACGCATCATTAAAGAGGAGCGCCCCTACGTGCACTCGGTTGGCCACTCCGACCGGTCTGGGGAAGCCATCGAACCGCGCCTCTCCCTACAGTGGTTCGTGAAGGTTGACTCCATGGCCAAAATGGCAGGCGACGCCATCCGCGAAGGCAAAACCGTCATCCACCCCAAATCCCAAGAGCCCCGCTGGTTCGAATGGGTGGACAACATGCACGACTGGTGCATTTCCCGCCAACTCAAATGGGGCCACCGTATTCCCATCTGGTACGGACCCGAAGGCGAAATTGAATGTGTGGTGGATGGGGAAGAACCGCCCGCTGGCTACGTCCAAGATGAGGACGTGCTAGACACCTGGTTCTCCTCCGCCCTCTGGCCCTTCTCCACCATGGGCTGGCCAGACCGCACCGAAGACATTAAACGCTTCTACCCAACAGACGTTCTCGTCACCGGCTACGACATCCTCTTCTTCTGGGTTGCCCGCATGATGATGTTCGCCGGATTCGTTGGTAAAGAAGGCGCCGAAGGTAAAGATGCCGGCGATATTGGACCCATTCCCTTCACCGACGTGTTCCTCCACGGCTTGGTGCGCGACCAGCAAGGCCGCAAAATGTCCAAGTCCCTCGGAAACGGTATTGACCCGCTCGACTGGGTGGCCCGTTTCGGTGCCGATGCGCTTCGCTTCACCCTCGCCCGTGGCGCCAACCCGGGTGCCGACATTCCCGTGGGTGATGACAATGCGCAAGCCTCCCGCAACTTCGCAACCAAACTTTTCAACGCCACCCGCTTCGCACTCATGAACGGTGCGGAAGTAGGGGAGTTGCCGGACCGCGCTGACATGACCGACGCCGACCGTTGGATTCTGGACCGACTGGAAGAGGTCCGCGCCGACGTGGACACCGGCATGGAGAACTATGAATTCGCCAAGGCGTGTGAGGCCCTCTACCACTTCACCTGGGACGAGTTCTGCGACTGGTATGTGGAGCTCGCCAAAGTGCAGCTGGGCCGCCACGACGAAGTACTACCCACCACCGAAGGCACCCGGTACGTGCTGGGCTACGTACTGGATACGCTGCTGCGTCTGCTCCACCCGGTGATGCCGTTTGTGACGGAAGCCCTCTGGACCACTCTCACGGGGGAAGAGTCCCTCGTTATTGCGGACTGGCCGGACGCCTACGAAGCAGAAACTGATCCAGTGGCGAAACGCCGCATTGATGACATGCAGAAGCTGGTGACGGAGGTGCGTCGTTTCCGCGCCGACCAGGGTGTGAAACCCTCCCAGCGAGTTCCCGCCAAACTCATCAAGGTGGCGGAAGAAGCCGACCTGGCTGGACAGATCGCCAGCATCCGTTCCCTGGCGCGCCTGGAGGAGCCGGAAGCGGACTTCAGTGCCACCGCCAGCCTGGAAGTACGTCTTTCCCAAGCCACTGTGGTGGTGGAGCTGGACACGTCTGACACTGTCGATATTGCAGCGGAGCGGAAACGCCTTGAGAAGGACCTCAAGAACGCTGAAAAGGAACTGGAGACCACCGGCAAGAAGCTCGCCAACCCCAACTTCCTGGAGAAGGCGCCGGAAGCTGTGGTCAACAAGATCCGCACGCGCCGTGAGGTCGCTGAAGCTGAAGTGAAGCGCCTCAATGAGCGCCTCGCTGGATTACCCCAACAAAACTAGGCACAACACTCCGCGTACCCAAACACTCGGGGTATTGCCAAGGAGAAGAATTGACCGACCACTCGGAACACCAGGATGCCCGAAACTACCGCGACGTTTTTTCGGAGCTTGATCCCCACCACGAACTTCGCAACAATCCGGCGATGCTCGGGGACGAGGAAGCCTACCGCAACCTGTTGGCAGGCGACGACCACAATGTGGAGGAACTAGCTGCCGCTGCCGAGAAACTCCTAGCCTCCCGCGGCACCGTGGACACCCCCGAAGCAGAACTAGATCCACACATGTTGGAGACCCTAAAAGCACTTTTGGCGGACTTCGACGACCAGCAAATGGACTCTCTGGAACGGGCACTTGCGGCCTACCACGACGCCTACGGGGAAGGTGGTGCAGTTGACGACGATGACTCCATGTCAGCCGCGGAAACTGCGGCGGAAGCCCGTGACTTCTTCTCTGACTACAGCGGCCGCATCGACATTGACACCGGCGAAGATGCCCCCGACCTGGGTGTTTATGACGATACAGCCCACCCGAAGGAGGTCCTCGACGATACCCCCACCGCAGAAGACTACGCGGCATTAGCGGCGGTGGAGGCGGAACTCAACACCCGGTGGGGAGAGCGCAAAATTGCTCCCGACCTGGACCGCATGCGCAAACTCATGGATATGCTGGGCCACCCCGAACAGGCGACACCTGTCATCCAAGTTGGCGGCACCAACGGAAAATCCTCCACTGCCCGCATGATCGACTCCCTTCTGCGGGCGATGGGGCAGCGGGTTGGTCGCACCACCAGCCCCCATCTGCAAAGCCCCACGGAGCGTATCTCGGTGGACGGCAAACCCATCACTCCTCGTCGCTACGTGGACGTCTGGGAAGACATTAAGCCCTTTGTGGAGATGGTGGACGCCTGGTCGGAAGAGCAAGGCGGCCCGCGGATGACCAAATTCGAGGTGTTGACGGCAATGGCCTACAGCTGCTTTGCCGACACGCCGGTTGATGTGGTTGTCGCGGAAGTAGGTATGGGTGGCCGTTGGGATGCTACCAATGTGGCGCGCGCTGAAGTCGCCGTTATCTGCCCCATCGCGTTGGACCACATGGACTACCTGGGTGGCGATATCGAGCAGATTGCCAAGGAAAAAGCGGGCATCATTAAACCCACTGAAGGTGCCAACACGGCCCACAATCCGCATGGCACCGTCGCCGTCATCGCCCACCAAGATCCGAAGGTGCTCCACGTTCTGTTGGAGCACGCGGTGGACGTTGACGCTGTGGTGGCGCGGCAAGGAATGGAATTCGAGGTTTCGCGGCAGAGCTCCGCAGTAGGTGGGCAGCTGTTGTCCATTCAGGGGCTTGCTGCCAGCTACGAAGATATTTTTATTCCCCTTTTTGGTGACCACCAAGCCGAAAATGCGGCAGTCGCGTTGGCGGCAGTGGAAGCCTTCTATGGGGCGCACACGGGGCGGCCGTTGTATGAGAAAGCTGTCCACAGCGGTTTTGCAGCGGCGCAATCCCCGGGACGGTTGGAGAGGGTGCGCAATGCCCCGACAGTGCTTTTGGATGCTGCCCACAACCCGCACGGCGCCAAAGCATTAGCGCGGTCCTTGGATAAGGACTTCGACTTTACGAGACTGGTGGGAGTCGTAGCGATTCTGGAGGATAAGGATGCACGGGGAATCTTGGAGGCGTTGGAACCGGTCCTCGACAAGGTGATCGTGACGACCAACTCCAGCAACCGCGCCATGAGTGTGGCGGATCTCACAGAATTGGCTTTGCAAGTTTTCGAAGAGCGGAAAGTTGATTCCGCTCCGACACTCGCGGATGCGATTGAACTGGCCACCGTTGACGCTGAAAACATTGATGACCAGGGTGTTATGACGGGGGCCGGAGTAGTTATTACCGGCAGTGTCGTCACCGCCGGGGATGCGCGTGCACTTTTCAAAAAGGAACCCGCTTAACCCAAATCACATCTTTAGTATGCTGTGACCTGGTATAGAAAACCTGATTCATTAGATAAGATAAGGCCCATGACTGAACAGACTTTCTTTATGATCAAGCCTGATGCTGTAGAGCGTGGTCTGGTTGGTGAAATTCTGCGGCGCGCAGAGAACAAGGGACTGCAGATTGTCGCCCTCGATATGCGGACAATCACCCGGGAGTTCGCGGAAGCGCACTACGCTGAGCACCAAGGTAAGGACTTCTACGAGCCACTTATTGAATTCGTCACCCGCGGCCCGCTGGTGTGCGGAGTTTTTGAAAGCGTGAATGCTGTTGCTGCATGGCGTCAGATTTGCGGTGAAACCGATCCTGTACATAGTGCCCAGCCAGGCTCCATTCGTGGCGACTATTGCCTCATCACTCGTGAAAACGCTGTCCATGGATCCGACTGTGCAGAAACGGCACGCGCGGAAATCAGCAACTGGTTCCCGGACTTTCCTCTCAAGTAAGGAAACTTTTTCTCCCAAGGTTCCTACGCCCAGCAGCTAATAACTAAAAAACAACGAGTCAACGTACTTACTCGCGAGAGTTTTTGCGTTGACTTCGTTCAATTTGGGGGAAGTATGACACAATAGGGAGTGTCGCCCACTCATCGATGTCATTAATGCGCGATTATCCGCTGCGTCATCGACCTGAGGGCGTCGCCCCTTCTGGCGCTGACAAAATCATATGCAGCCGAAGGGCCCCTAAGACCATTAGACATTTCAATAGTGAGCCTCTGTGTGGCCGCTCGTTTACGATGCGCCCGGAGGTAAAGGAGACAGCGTGCTGCCAGAAAGCACCACGGTTGAGGCAATCGTTAAAGATTTGCCCAATAAAATACGTGTATATGCACTCGCAAAACTTGTCGGAATGAGCTCCAAGGAACTCATCGCGAAGTTTGCGCAACAAGGTGTAGAACTCAAATCTGCCCAATCCAGTGTCACGAAAGAAGTCGCGGAAGCATTTCTACGAGGACACGTGGATGCTGGCGAATCTGCCAAGGCTCCGAAGGCCAAACAGAAAAAACAGGATGATTCCCAAAAATCTGTGGCTGACCCCTTCATGAATCCGTTCACTAATGAACCGGAAACCACCGCCCCCATGGAGGCGGAACAATCCGATGACCCATTAGCCTCCGGAATCGTTACTGATCCCTTCGCCGTCAACGAAATGCTGAAAAACGTCGAACCGGAAGTCATCAAGAAAAACGATGACGACAACGACGACGACAGCAATGATGACGACGGCGATAAGCAGTCCGGCAACCAGAAAAATAAGTCCTCGGACAAGTCGGACCCTAACGACAACAAGCCCAAGCGCCGTCGTCGCCGCCGCGGACGTCGCGGCCGGGGCCGTGGCAAAGGTGACGACAACGAGTCAGAGGATCAGCAAAACGACAATCGGAAGAAAGACAACAAGAATTCCGACGACAACAAGTCCGGCTCGTCCCAGAACAAGTCCCAGAACAACAAGAAGCAGGACAATAAGAAGCAGGACAATAACGACAACAAGTCCCAGAAGGACAACAAAGACGACGACTCGAATGACGAGCAGCTCTCCACTCACCGGCGTCGTCGCCGTCGTCGCCGCACCGACAAGATCACCAATGACGAACAGTCCCAGGACGATCCGCCGAACACTGTTGTGCACGAGCGCAGCGGCAAAAAGGGCAGTGGTCGGGTAAGCGATCAAGTCCAAAGCATTAGCGGCTCCACCCGCCTCGAAGCGAAGCGACAGCGGCGCCGCGAAGGCCGTCAGAATGCCCGCAACCGTATCCCCGTGTTGAGCGAGGCAGAGTACCTGGCACGTCGCGAAGAAATCGAACGCACCATGGTTGTGCGGGAGAAGGAACGCACCGACCATCCAGGAACCACCACCCAGGTCGGCGTGCTGGAAGATGACATTCTGGTGGAGCACTTCGTCACCAGCGACACCCAGGCCTCCATGGTGGGCAATATCTACCTGGGCCGTGTGCAAAACGTCCTTCCCAGTATGGAAGCCGCCTTTATTGATATTGGCCGTGGACGCAATGCGGTGCTCTACGCTGGCGAAATCAACTGGGCAGCTGCTGGACTGGGCGGAAAATCCCGCAAAATTGAGCACGCCCTCTCCAACGGTGACCAAGTTTTAGTCCAGGTCTCCAAAGACCCCATCGCCCATAAAGGCGCCCGGCTGACCACCCAAGTTAGTATGGCTGGCCGCTACCTGGTGTATGTGCCGGACGGCAGCAGCGCTGGCATTTCCCGCAAACTGCCCAGCAGCGAACGGAAACGCCTCCGCAACATCCTCAAAAACATTATTCCCGATGACGCCGGTGTCATTATTCGCACCGCCGCTGAGGGAGCTTCCGAGGAAGACCTGAAGCGCGACGTCGATCGCCTTCACAAGCAGTGGCTGCAGGTGAAGAAGCAAGCCGACGAGGCTAAGAAGAGGAAAGACGGACGCACCCAAACCCTCCACGAAGAACCCACCATGTTGGTGAAGGTGGTGCGCGACCTCTTCAACGATGACTTCGAGAAGCTTGTCGTGGAAGGCGAAAACGCCTGGAACACCATCACCACCTACATGGACCAGGTGGATCCCAAGATGCGTGAACGCCTCGAAAAATGGGACAACACCGGCGTTGATGTTTTTCAGGCGTACCGGATTGATGAGCAGATCGCGAAGGCACTTGATCGTAAAGTATGGCTGCCCTCCGGCGGATCACTCGTCATCGACCGCACTGAAGCTATGACCGTCATCGACGTCAACACCGGCAAATTCACCGGCTCGGGCGGCAACCTGGAAGAGACCGTCACCCGCAACAACCTTGAGGCTGCCGAAGAGATTGTGCGGCAACTCCGGCTGCGCGACATCGGTGGCATCATCATTGTTGACTTCATTGACATGGTGCTGGAATCCAACCGTGACCTGGTGCTGCGCCGTCTCCGGGAAGCCCTGGGACGCGACCGTACCCGCCACCAGGTGTCGGAAGTAACCAGCCTGGGATTGGTGCAGATGACGCGGAAACGTCTCGGCACCGGCCTGCTGGAAGCCTTCTCCACCCACTGCAAGCACTGCCATGGAACCGGCTATGTGCTGCAGGAAGACCCGGTTGAGGCGGTGACCTCCGGCAGCAATATGGAAGATCCACGCGGTCGCAGAGGACGCCGCGGTCGCAAAAACGGCCAGGACAATAACCAGAACGACAAGAAGTCTGACAAGCACGACAAGTCAGATAACAAGTCGGAGAAGAACGGTCCTGCACCTAAGGAACATCCCATGGTGAAGGCCATGGAACGCAAAGACTCCGACGATGGCGAGGAAGCAGCTCAGGACTCTTCCGAGAAGAAGAAAGATGAGCAGCTCACTAAGCGCACTCGTCGGCGTCGCCGTCGCGGCGGCCAAAGCCAACGCGAAAAACAGCAGCGCCAGCGCGACGACAAGCAAGACGACAAGCGGGACGATTCTGCCGAGCAGAAGAAGCCCAAGCAGCGTCACGCTGAACCTGACAAGAAACCAGAACCTAAGGGAGATTTGCTAGCTGCACCCATCACTCCCGATGTCGCAGATGACACCACCGACGCACCCCGCAAGCGGCGGGCAGTACGGCGCGTGACACAGTCTGCCGGGACGGTACAGCACAAGGCCAAGCACGATGCGCCCCCGAAGCGGAAGGAAGTTGTTTCGGGAGTGCTGGCAGCAGCGCCGATAGCAGTAAAAACCGACGAAGAAGAACAACCGAAGCGGCGTCCACGACGTCGGGTCGCGCGCTCCTCGTAGCCGGTTTGATTTCCCCCTGTCATTCCGAGTAATCTTGACAGGTCACCATCTTTCGTGTGCTCAACACCAATACTCTGCGAAAACAGTGTCAGCAAAGTTCGGAGCATACCCGCGGGTGGTAAAGAATTTAGTCCAGTCGTGGCTGTATAAGGCAGCACACGAGAAACACCAATAGTATTAAGGGGACGCCCTCCGATGTATGCGATCGTCAAGACCGGCGGAAAGCAGTACAAGGTTGCCGAAGGTGACCTCGTCAAGGTCGAGAAGATCGAGGGAGAGCCGGGCACTGCGGTCTCGCTTTCCCCGGTCCTCGTCGTTGATGGGTCAACCGTCACCTCGGATGCCGACAAGCTAGAGAAGATCACCGTTTCTGCCGAAATCGTTGAGCAGACTAAGGGCGCGAAGATTCGCATCCGTAAATTTAAGAACAAGACCGGTTACCAGAAGCGTCAAGGTCATCGTCAGCCGCTCACCGTGCTGAAGATCACCGGCATCAAGTAACACCGAACTTTCCCCACTAAGGAGAAGAAATGGCAACTAAGAAAGGTGCATCAAACACCCGTAACGGGCGTGACTCGAATGCCCAGCGCCTCGGTGTGAAGCGCTTCGGCGGCCAGCTCGTAAACGCTGGTGAGATTATCGTCCGTCAACGCGGAACCCGCTTCCACCCCGGACTCAATGTCGGGCGTGGAAAGGATGATACTCTCTTCGCCCTCGCTGCCGGCGCCGTTGAATTCGGCTCCAAGCGCGGACGTAAGACCGTAAGCGTCGTTCCTGCTGAGGCCGAGGCCTAAACCTCGCACAAGCACAAACATCACAGGGGCGGGCCAGGCAACCACAGCCAGGCCCGCCCCTCGTGTATTTTTAAAGCACACAGACAAAACCAATTACCCACTTGCCAGTTGCCCAGAAATGAGTGAAACGTCATGGCACGCTTCATAGACCGCGTCACACTCCACGTGAGTGCCGGCGACGGTGGACACGGCTGTAACTCCATCCGTCGCGAGAAATTCGTTCCCCTCGGCGGGCCCGACGGAGGCAACGGAGGACACGGTGGAGACGTCAAACTGGTCGTCGACCACCAAGTACACACCCTCCTTGACTTCCACTACAGCCCCCACGTCAGAGCCCAAAAAGGCGAGTCTGGGCAAGGCGGAAATAAACACGGCGCCAGGGGAGAAGACCTCATCCTGAAAGTCCCCAACGGCACCGTCGTCACCACCCCCGAAGGGAAACTCATCGCCGACCTTATCGGCGACGGCATCGAACTAACTATTGCGCGTGGTGGACGCGGCGGACTGGGGAACGCCTCCCTAGTGACCCGCAACCGACGCGCCCCCGGTTTTGCCCTGCTTGGCGAACCTGGAGAAACCTGTGACGTCATCCTGGAACTTAAATCCGTGGCAGACGTTGGACTGGTGGGCTACCCCTCCGCCGGCAAATCCTCCCTCATTTCGGTGCTTTCTGCCGCAAAACCCAAAATCGCGGAATACCCCTTCACCACTTTGCAACCCAACCTAGGTGTGGTTACCGCCGGTGACACCACCTACACCGTGGCGGACGTTCCCGGACTTATCCCCGGTGCAGCGGAAGGCCGTGGCCTGGGACTCGACTTTTTGCGACACATTGAACGCACCGCCGTACTGGTGCATGTGGTGGACTGCGCCACCCTGGAATCCCAGCGCGACCCGGTGACAGATGTTGACACCCTGGAGGCCGAACTGGACGCCTACCAGCCGGAGCTGGAAACCGACACGGGGCTCGGGGATCTGAAGGACCGTCCCCGCATCATAGTGCTCAACAAAATTGATGTACCGGAGGCGCGCGAGCTCGCCGAATTTGTGAAACCCGAATTCGAAAAACGCGGCTGGCCCGTCTACCTCATTTCGGCTGTTACTCGCGAAGGACTCAAAGAGCTCTCCTTCGCCCTGGCGGAAGCCGTCGAAAAATATCGCAAAGACAATCCCATTGAAGAGACCCGCCGGGTCATTATCCGGCCGGAAGCCCGGTATGAGGAAGAATTCACGGTGGCTCCTGATCCGCGCCTGGAGAACGGTTTCATTGTGAAAGGCGCCAAGCCGGAGCTGTGGATTAAACAAACAGTGTTCGACAATGATGAAGCAGTCGGCTACTTGGCAGATCGCCTCGCCAGACTGGGTGTGGAGAAAGCACTCTTCGAGGCCGGAGCCGAGCCTGGTTGCACAGTCACCATTGGGGATGTCTGTTTCGACTGGGATCCGGATACACTAGCGGGAGGGGACGATATTCCCACTGCGCGGGGAACCGACCCGCGGCTGGAGACCAACACCCGCGTCTCCGCGAAAGAACGCCGCCACGCGAAGCGCATTCGCCACGGTTTAGCCGATGAAGATTCCGACATGTACGACGAAAGCACCTGGTAGAAAATGACCGAAAAGAAGGAATCCGCCACGCGGGAGGCGATTCGCAATGCCCGCCGCATCGTCGTCAAAATTGGTTCCTCCTCCCTTTCCCATCCCGGTGGGGGACTGGACCGAGAGCGCCTCGACCGGCTGGCCACCATCCTGGAACAGCGCATGCAGGATGGATCGGACGTGCTTGTGGTCTCCTCTGGTGCTATCGCTGCGGGGATGACGCCCCTCAAACTCAAAAAGAAGCCCCGCGACGTCCCCACCAAACAGGCTGCTGCCGCCGTGGGGCAGGTGGAGCTTGCGAAAGCTTGGGGAGAGTCCTTCGGCCGCTACGACCGAGTAGTGGCACAGGTTCTTCTGACCGCAGGTGACCTTGGCAAACGGGACCGTGCCCGGAATGCCCAAAACACCATTGACCGTATCCGTTTCCTGCACGGTGTCCCCATCATTAACGAAAACGACACCGTCGCCACCCACGAAATCCGTTTCGGGGACAATGACCGCCTGGCTGCGCTCGTGTCGCATTTGGTGTTCGCAGATGCGCTGGTGCTGTTGTCCGACGTGGATGGTCTCTATGATTCCGACCCGCGCCAAGGCAATGCGAACTTCATCTCCGAAGTGCCGCATCCGGCAAACCTGGAGGGTGTGGAAGCCGGTGACGGGGGAGCGCTCGGCACCGGTGGTATGGCTTCTAAACTGTGCTCCGCGCTGCTCGCCGCCGACTGCGGTGTTCCGGTGCTGCTGGCCTCCAGTGACGACGCCGACAAAGCCCTTACGGACGCTTCCGTGGGAACTGTTTTCGCAGCTCGGCCGCAGCGTTTGACCGCCAAGAAATTCTGGCTCCGCCACACTGCCGACATTCAAGGCTCCCTCATTTTGGATGCGGGCGCTGTTAACGCTGTGCGCAAACGGCGCAGCCTGTTGGCCGCTGGAATCGTGACCAGCCGCGGCGACTTCCATGGGGGAGACGTGGTGGATCTACGGTCTGAGAAGGACGAGATTATTGGCCGCGGCATGGTGTCCTATAGTTCCTCCGAGCTGCAGTTCATGTTCCACATGACCACGGATGAACTTCCCATGGATATGCAGGATCCGGTGGTCCACGCGGACGATCTGGTGTTATTGCCGCATAAGCAATAATTCTTAGATAACTTTCGCTCCCGGCTCCAAAAAGTTGGATAGCCTGGGGTTATGAGTGAAAAACTGGCAATAAGCAGAAGGCAGTTACTGACGGGTGCCGCTGCTGTAGCTGTTGGAACCACACTCGCAACAACTCCAGCAACCGCATCCACTGTAAATAATGCCGTCCTACCCAAAGCACCCCGTCCGCAAGATGTGAAAAAGACGCTCGTGACGGATCTTGAAGTCCTGAGCGCCACCACCACATCCCTTACATTCTCGTGGGGAACCTTCGAAAGACCCCACACCGATCACCTCTTCCCGGGAGATCGCGTCGCCTCCGATGCCGAAGTGTGGCTCACGCCCGTCAATAGTGGCAAGCCTTTGAAGTGTGTCCACCGGTCCAAATCTGACACCGGATTCCACTTCATCACTATTACTGGGTTGAAACCAGACACCGAGTATCGGTTCTCGTGCCGCTCCTTCGGAAGAGAAGCAGAACCTGGATTCTGGTTCACCCAGGTTTTCAACGAGCCGGAAGTGACCGGCACCGTCCGCACCCTGGCGCGACCCAAGGGACGCTACATCCAGACCGTCGCCATCTCCAATGACCTCCACATCGGTAAAGAGGGCGATTCTGTTGGTAAAACCCACTGGGCAAGCGTCATGGTGGCAGCCATGCTGTCGGAAGTGAAACGCCGTGGGCTCACCCGCATCTATGCCAATGGTGACCTTTGTGACCATGGCAAATATGAGGAAGCCAAGGAGCTGCGCCGCGTGTGCAGCAAATTCGGTGACTACCAAAAGGATTATTTCCTTGTCCGCGGTAACCACGACGCCTACGACATGGAAAAACCCACCAGCCCGGATCCGTTCCAGAAGGTTTTCCCCAAGCACAAGTTGCAAACAATGTGGGTGACGCAGGATAAGAAACTGCGCGTCATCGGCATCGACAGTTCCTGGCCAGGTACCGATGGTGGGCGTATCACCGATGCCCAGTTCAAGGAACTTGAGAAGGTGCTGCTGAGTGATCCCAATAAACCCACTTTGGTGATGGCACACCATCCGGTTACCGAACATGCTGCCCGGACTAATGGTGGCCAGCGGCCCTTCATCCTCAACCGCAAGGATTCGATGCGGCTGCAGCAGCTGTTCCAGAAAGCACCGGGTGTGTTCTTTATGGCAGCGGGCCACACCCACCGCGCCCACCGCGACGCCGCTGATCTGCCGGGAGGCCCCCAGTACGCGCAGTTCTGTGCGACTAGCCCCTACCCGGGTGGCTTCACCCTCATGGATATTTATGAGGGCGGCTATACGGTGACCTTCCACCGCACCGCAATGGGCCAGGCTTTGCAACAGACCGCCATGAACCGCTACGCCATGGGCTACGGCTTCTATGGGGAGTACACCATCAGCCGTATGCGCGACCGGGCGTTTACCGTCCTTCGCGACATGTCGGCTTTGCGCTAAAAACTAACCAACTGAAAACGCTGCAGAAGTGACTTGGCGCCACTTCTGCGGCGTTTTCTGCAATCTTTACGGAGAATTCAAATCGTGCCCACTCGCAGCTCACTAAACTCTCGTAGCCTGGAGGTATGAGTACCTCCACCCCATTTACCAGACGCCAATTCCTCGCGGGAACCGCGGCCACCGTTGCTGTGGGTGCCACCTTGTCCCCGGCAGTTGCCCGCGCCACCGCGCTGCCGGAGCGGACAATACCTACGCAGTCCGCAGCGTTGGATTCGTTAAGCATCGACGTCACCGACTTGGAGGTACTTACCGCCACCCCCACCACTTTGACTTTCGCGTGGAGCACTTTCCGCAGACCACACACCGACCATCTGCAACCAGGTGAGCGCATCCCTTCCGATGGGGAAGTGTGGTTGGCGCCTGTGGGGCGGGGCCAGAAACTCAAAAGAGTGCACCGGTCAACGTCGCGCACCGGATTCCACTTCATCACCATCACCGGACTCAAACCGGACACCCTCTACCGGTTCTCGTGCCGCTCTTTCGGTAAAGAAGCCTCGCCGGGATTATGGTTTACAAACGTCACCGGGGAGCCGGAGGTCACCAAGCATGTGCGCACCTTGGCACGACCCAAAGGCCGACATCTGCAAACCGTTGCTATCTGCAACGACATCCATATTGGTATGAAAAGTGAGGTTGACGGGAACCGCAAATGGCCCAGTGTCATGGTGTCCTCCATGCTGTCGGAGCTGAAAAGACGCGGCATAAACCGGGTTTATGTGAACGGCGACGTCTGCGACGAGGGTGTTGTTGCGGAAGCACGAGAAATGCGCCGCATCTTCGACCAGTTCGGAGAATATAACCGCGACTACTTTTTCACACGCGGCAACCACGATGCGTACGCCATGCAGAGTTTCACCGACCCCGATCCGATCCGCACCGTGTTCCCAGGGCACCCACTGCAAAAAATGTGGGTGACGAAAGACCGCAAACTGCGAGTGATCGGACTGGATAGTTCCTGGCCGGGGCTGGGGAGCGGCAAAATAGGGGACGCCCAGTTCCAACAACTGGAACGCGAACTGGCGCGCGACCCCCACACCCCCACATTGGTGATGGCGCACCACCCCGTCACCACCCATGCAGCCATGAGCGACATTCGGATGCGGGACGGCATCCTCGACAAAGACGACTCCATCCGGCTACAGAAAATCTTTCAAAAAGCACCCGGAGTGTTTTTCATGGCGGCGGGCCACACCCACCGCGCCCACCGGGACCGCCCAGACTTCCGGGACGGCCCCGAGTTTTGCCAATTCTGCTGCGCCACACCCTATCCAGGTGGATATACGCTCATGGATTTCTATGAAGGTGGGTATACGGTGGCGTTCCATAGGACGGCCACCGGGCAGGCGCTAAAACAGACCGCGCAGAACCGCTACGACATGTTTTATGGCTTCTACGGGGAGTACACCATCAGTCGCATGCGGAACCGCTGCTTTACTGTCATGCGGGATATGTCCGCGTTGCGTTAATAAATGGTGAAGCGAATTCGCCATAAACTTCACCAGGAGTTTAGGTTGCACTCTCCCGAGCTTTAGCAACACCCAATAGCCTGGACATATGACCACTCACAAGACTGTTTCAAGACGCCAGTTCCTTGCAGGTACTGCTGCTGTCACCGTCGGAGCGGCCCTAGCTACTACTCCCGCCTCCGCTGCCACTGTTAACAACGCTGCACTACCGCGTGCACCCAAGTCCGCTGACCCCCAGAAAGCTGCAGTCACGGACCTTGAAGTCCTGACCGCCACACCTACCTCCCTCACCTTTGCGTGGGCCACCTTCGACCGCCCCCACACCGACCACATGCTGCCGGGAACCCGCGTCGCCTCCGACGCGGAAGTATGGCTGGCACCCACTGCGGGTGGCCAAAAACTGAAGTGCGTCCACCGTTCCAAGTCGAACACCGGATTCCACTTCATCACCATTACCGGCCTGAAACCCGACACCGAGTACCGCTTCTCCTGCCGCTCCTTCGGCAGAGAAGCCAAACCCGGACTCTGGTTCACCCAGGTTTTCAACGAGCCAGAAGTAACCGGCAAGGTGCGCACCCTCGCTCGCCCCAAGGGACGCTACATCCAGACCGTCGCCATCTCGAACGACCTCCACATTGGTAAAGACGGCGAATCCGTTGGCAAAACCCACTGGGCCAGCGTCATGGTGTCAGCCATGTTCGCAGAGCTGAAGCGCCGCGGTATTACCCAGGTATACGCCAACGGCGACCTGTGTGACCACGGCACCTACGAAGAGGCCAAAGAGCTGCGCCGGGTCTGCGACAAGTTCGGCAAATACCAAGAAAACTACTTCCTGATCCGTGGCAACCACGACGCCTACGACATGGAAAAACCCACCAGCCCGGACCCGTTCCAGAAGGTTTTCCCCAAGCACAAGCTGCAAACAATGTGGGTAACCTACGACAAGAAACTCCGGGTTATCGGTATCGATAGCTCCTGGCCAGGCACTGACTCCGGTCGCATCACCGAATCCCAGTTCCGGCATTTGGAGAAGGAACTCATGCGCAAACCCAATGAGCCGACCCTGGTGATGGCGCACCACCCTGTCACCGACCATGCTGCTCGCACCAACGCTGGGCTCCGTCCATTCATTCTGGACAAGGACGACGCGGATCGTCTCCAGCGTCTCTTCCAGAAAGCCCCGGGTGTGTTCTTCATGGCCGCCGGCCACACGCACCGCGCCCACCGCGATGCTCCCGACCTGCCGGGTGGACCAGAGTTCGCTCAGTTCCCCTGCACCAGCCCCTTCCCAGGAGGTTTCACCCTCATGGACATTTACGAAGGTGGCTACACGGTGAGCTTCCACCGCACGGCAACCGGCCAGGCACTGCAGCAGACGGCACTCAACCGCTACTCCGCAAGCCTCGGCTTCTACGGTGAGTACACCATCAGCCGCATGCGGGACCGCTGTTTTACGGTGCACCGCAATATGTCTGCGCTTCGCTAAAACCGACGCAGCAAAACCCTCACAATTGCACAACACCTCAGAGGAACCGTGAGCAGGGTAGCTTCTGGGGTGTTTTGTGTGCAATAAAAATGATTGATTAATTGGGAGCTGGAGAAAACTTAGTCGATCGTCCATCTGGTGTAAGATAATTAACCGTTACCCCACATGGGAAACAGCTAGATTCATCCATAATTGTCTACAAATTAGGGTAGGAACGTGGCTCCCAAAATTTTTCGTGGCACTACCGTAGCCCATAAAGTCGTAGCGATTCTGCTGGCCATCATGGCGATCGCTACGGTGGCAGGGCTAGCCTATTACTGGCCGTCATCCACCACCATGGGTATGGATGAAACCATGAAAAAATCCATGGGATATGACGATGAACTCGTCTATGCAGAAATTGTGGATGAAGGAGCAACTTCCTGCACCAACTCGCTTTTTGGCACACCTCTTACCATCCGGCCCGAATACCCTCCCGAGACTAAAGACCTCACCTTGGAGGAACTTCCGGAAGGACAATGCCCAGCAGTTACTGCCCGCATTGTGAAAGGGGAAGGCCAAGGATATTTCGTTATCTTTAATAACCGCGTAGTGGGGGACAAGGTGGCCTTGGAAAAGGGCCAAACTGTGCGGCTCGCAATGGACACCTCTGGGGATGAGCCGCGTTTTGTTTTCGAAGACATGGATAGGCGCGTGCCACTCGCGGTATGGATTGGTATCACCGCGCTACTTGTCATCATGGTGGGGTCGTGGAAAGGACTGCGCGCACTGATTGGCGTGGTCATCACCCTTGCTGTGGTCGTGCTTTGGATCCTGCCCTCCATCATGTCTGGCAATCCTGCAATGACAGTAGCGGTAGTGGGTGCCGCCGCTGCACTGTTCATAGTTATGTTCTTCGTCCACGGGTTCAGTTGGAAGACAGCGTCGGCACTATTAGCCACCCTCATATCAGTGTTGGGGGCGGTGGCGATCAGCAGATTCGCGGTGCTCACCACACACATCACTGACATGGCAGAAGAACAAAACGTCACCATGCAGATGTATATGCAGCAGCTACCTATCGTGGGGCTGCTCATTGCTGGCTTCATCATCGGCACCAGCGGTGTGCTGAATGACGTCACCATCAGCCAAGCTGCCACCGTTTTTGAGCTTGTTGAGATGGATCCCAAAGCCTCCCCATCGCGGGTCTTCGATGCCGCAATGCGGGTGGGACGCGACCACATTTCCTCCATGCTCTACACCCTGGTGTTGGCCTACACCGGTTCTGTACTGCCCCTTTTGCTCTTCATCCAGCAATCCAGCCGTGGCATGTGGGAAGTGCTCAATGGGGAAACCATCGCAGTGGAGATTATTCGCTCCCTGGTCGGTGTTATTGCGCTTACCTTCTGTTTCCCACTCACCAACGCTATTGCCATCTGGCTCGCTAAACCACGCCAGCGGATTGCCGTTGCTGCGAAAGGGACGCGTGGGGCGGATGACGGCGCCGAGAAAACTGCGCAAAAGGTTACTGCTGACAAAACTGCTACCACCCCCGCACCTGCAACCGCAGCCACCACGGAACGTGCATCGCGCACACAAGACACCGCAGCGGGTTCCACGGTAGCGACACCGTCAACACCTACCCCGGCCCAACCTACTACCAGGTTCGGGGCTGAGGTAGAAGAAGAAATAGAGGAAGTTGAAGGGGAGATCGTAGACACTCCGGTGCCTCCTCGGCGACCCACCCCACCGGATACTGCTGCTGGCCGTCGCGCACGCCGCATCAGCCCCAGCTATGTCGATAGTCGTTTGCTGCAAGGGTCCGATACTGATTACAAGCCTCGGCGCAGCAAAGATGATGACACCACCCCTCCGCCCAATACTGAGAACTATAAGGGCCGTCGGCGGGCTGACTAAACTGCACTAACCGCAGTTCACTGCAGCTGCGCTGGTGTTAAACGCGGCGTTAAATAATGCACCACCGCTCGCCCTCCAGCCGGAACCCAATGGAGACTTTCCCTTTTTCTGAAGGCAGCTGGGTGTTTTCCACGACGTCCGGGTGGTAGTTGCTTACCAGTGTGCCTTCCGCAGTATTGCCTGTCATGGTTAAATCTTCTACCTCTAGATCGACCCACGGGATCCGGCCTTGCGCATCGGTCTCCGATGCGGAAAGCACAGGCAGATTAGCTAGGATGGCGGCGGCTCCGGAGCCTTTCATCCCGCTGCAAAAAACATTGGCGACCAACTGTTCGCGCACTTGTGGATCTGCTGTTTGCAGGCCGGTTTCTAGCGAATCAACGACCTGCTCAATGCGGGAAGCCGCGGAGTCGTCAGTGGCTGTGGGGCTCAACGTGGAGCCAATTATCACTCCCAAAATTGCCAGCACTATTACCCCGCCACTTAGTAGCCAGCGGGTGTTTTTTGTGCCACGATCCTCTTCCCGAAGAGCTTCAGACAAGCTCTCGGGCACAGTTTCGGGTAGAAAATCAGAAGGCATATAGTCCAAGAATTATGTGGGAGTGAGCAACAATGCCAGTTTATGGGCTGCATCACACAAAATGTTGCGGTTGCCCCGAATAGATTCAGAATTGCCAAGTTTTGCCAGAAAGCGCAGCAAAACCCTTGGACAGAAATCGCAACAATCCAAATACCCTGGAAACTACCGCCCAGAGGGAAGGTAGGCTATGGGGTATGACTACAAATGATGCCCTCCGTGAAGAAGTTTTAGCAGCAGCACAACGCTCCAAAGACGCCTCCCGCGTCGTGGGGTTGCTGACCACTAGCGAGAAAAACACCATCCTGGAAACAGCTGCCCAAGCACTCCTCAACAATGTGGACGATATTCTGGCGGCCAACCAGAAAGACATCGAAACTGCCCGCGATAAAGGCACCCCGGAAGCCCTCATCGACCGTCTCTCCCTCGATGATTCCCGCGTCGCAGGAATAGCTGACGGTTTGCGCCAGGTGGCAGGACTGCCCGATCCGGTGGGCACCATTGTCCGCGGCTCCACATTGGCCAACGGACTAAAGCTGCGCCAGGTGCGAGTCCCCATGGGTGTTATCGGCATCGTTTATGAAGCGCGCCCCAACGTCACTGTCGATGCTTTTGGACTCGCCCTCAAATCCGGCAACGCCGTCATTTTGCGCGGCTCCAAATCCGCCACCAACTCCAACCAGAAGTTGGTTGAAATACTGCAACAAGCACTCAAAGAATGCGATGTGCCCGTAGATGCAGTGCAACTTATTAGCTCGGCCAGCCACGACTCCGTCACCCACCTGATTCAGGCACGCGGCCTGGTGGATGTGGTTATTCCGCGGGGTGGCGCCAACCTTATTAACGCCGTCGTAAAAAACGCCACCATTCCCACCATCGAAACCGGCACCGGCAATTGCCACCTCTACCTGCACGACAAAGCAGACCTCGAGATGGGTATTGCCTGCTTGCTGAACGGAAAGACCCGCCGTCCCTCCGTGTGTAACGCCACGGAAACTGTGCTGGTGGATAAAGGCCTGGGGGAGGACGCTCTCCAGCAGGTGGTGGATGCTCTGCAAGCAGCTGACGTCACCATCCACAGCGACCTGGACGGGTTCGAACCAGCCACGGATGCTGACTGGCGCGACGAATACCTCTCCATGGACATTGCCCTCAAAGTTGTTGACGGACTCGACGCGGCCGTCGATCACATTAACTATTGGGGCTCCGGCCACTCCGAAGCCATCATCACTGATGACGTCACGGTGGCACAGCAGTTCACGGACCGGGTAGATGCAGCTGCCGTCTACGTCAACGCCTCCACCGCCTACACCGACGGCGAGCAGTACGGCATGGGAGCCGAAATGGGTATTTCCACCCAGAAGCTGCACGCTCGCGGACCCATGGCTCTTCCGGAACTCACCAGCAACAAGTGGGTCATTTGGGGTACCGGCCAAACCCGGCCCTAGTGCGTTTACTGCTGACGAAGGAGACAGCTGTATTGAGTAGCTCTAAAAAAGGTAAAAAAGGCGAGAAAGCACCCCGGTTAGGCATCATGGGTGGTACTTTCGACCCTATTCACCATGGACACTTGGTGGCTGCTAGTGAAGTGGCAGCCCGCTTCGATCTGGACGATGTAGTCTTCGTCCCCACTGGTGAACCCTGGCAAAAACGGGGCAGAAGAGTAAGCTCCGGCGAGGACCGGTACCTGATGACCGTCATCGCCACTGCCTCCAACCCCCGTTTCTCCGTCAGCCGCTGCGATATTGATAGAACAGGTCCCACCTACACTATCGATACCCTCCGTGACATGCAGGAACAGCACCCAGATGCGGAGCTCTACTTCATCACTGGGGCGGACGCTCTGATGAAGATTGTCACGTGGCAAGATTGGGAAGACCTTTTCTCAAAAGCACACTTCGTCGGTGTTACGCGCCCCGGATACACTATTGACGAAGAGCTTTATGAGAAGCTCCCGAAAGACAAAGTGAAACTACTCGAAATACCGGCACTGGCAATCTCCTCCACGGAATGCCGACGTCGGACTGAAGAGGGTTTACCGGTCTGGTACCTCGTCCCCGATGGGGTAGTCCAATATATTGCTAAACGGAACCTCTACCGGCCAGATGATGAACGCCGCGTGGATGGTACCGCACCGTCAACCGCTCCCGTCCCTGTCCCTCCAGACGCCTACACTTCCCCCGAAAAAGAAGAAAAGGAGAATGCGTGACCGCACACGCTGAAGCCCTACGAACCGCTCAAATCGCCGCTGAAGCCGCCGACGAGAAACAAGCTGAAGACATAAAAATAATTGACGTGTCGGGTCGGCTCGCCATTACCGACTGTTTCGTTATCGCCTCGGCCGACAACGAACGCAAAGTGAACGCCATTGTGGATGGCATTGAAGAAAGTTTGCTGAATGCCGGCATCAAAGCCAAGCGGCGTGAAGGTAATAAAGACGGCCGTTGGGTGCTCCTCGACTATATTGACGTCATTGTGCATGTTCAGCACTCCGACGAGCGCGAATTCTACGGGTTGGATAGCCTCTGGAAAGACTGTCCCACCATCAGCCTGAACCCTGCCGAAGAGGCAGACACTGCAGAAGAGGAAGGGGAGGCTGACGAGTGAAGCGTCGGCTGATCCTGCTTCGGCATGGGGAAACCCAATACAATATCGAGCGGCGCATGCAGGGCCAGCTTGATATTGAGCTGACCGAAAACGGAAAAGAACAGGCCCGCAAAGTAGCTCCCGTCATCGCCGCCCAGAAACCATTCGCTATCTACAGTTCGGATTCCAGCCGGGCCGCAGTGACAGCACGGGCAGTTGGGGAGCTGGCGGGGGTTGAGGTGCAGCTCGACAAAAGACTCCGTGAAACAGACATGGGGGAGTGGGCTGGGCTGCCCCACACGGAGGTGGAGGAAGGCTGGCCGGGGCAACGCCTCAAATGGCGCGCCACCCCAACATATGCCCCACCTGGAGGAGAAAACCGCATTGAGCTGGCGGAACGAGTCGCAGAGCTGGTGCGGGAGCTGATCCCGAAACATCCAGAATGGGGAGAAGACGACAGGCCCCTGTTGTTGGTGTCGCATGGCGGAACAATCTGCGCTTTGGCGGCCGCACTGCTCGATTTTCCGCTGCAGAACTATGCGCTACTGTCCGCAATTGGCAATACCGCATGGGCGCAGCTGACGGAATGGCCCGCATATGTGACCGACGCGGAACTGGACGCTGACCCGCTCACCGCCGGGCCACGCCACCGTGCCGTCGACCCCATCCACCCCGGATACCAGTGGCGTCTAGACATTTGGAACAACACGGCGCACCTTTCAGAAGAGCCTATTGTGTGGAGATAGCGCAGATGGATAACAGCACCCCACAATCCACTTCTGTAGCCGCCTACGACATCTCCGCAGAACACACCCACGACCGGCTACTGGTTTTCGGGGATTCGCTGAGTTTCTATGGCCCCAAAGGCGCCCTCCCGCCCTCCCATGAAGGGATCTGGCCAGTGAAAACTGCTGCTGCACTGGGGCTCAAACTGGAGCTTTTTGCGCAGGCAGGGTGGACGACGCGCCACGCCTGGTGGGAGATGACCCGCGATCCACGCGTGTGGGAAGCAATCGCAGGTGCGGCAGCAATTGTGATTGCCGTCAACACCATGGATTCGATGCAGTCACCGCTCCCCACTGCGATCCGGGAAAACATTAAGCATATTCGCCCCGCCCGGCTGCGCCGCTGGATTCGCAAAAAATATGTTGCACTCCAACCCAAACTGGCACCCCACACCCCTTTCACCGCACTACCAACACACCTCACGCAGGACTACCTGGAGCGGTTACGGAAAGCCATAAAAACAGTTCGCCCGGATGTGCCACTGCTGGTGACGTTACCTGCCCAGACCTATGCCGAAACCTATGGCTACGCCCACCCCGGCCGTGCCACCACCGCGGTTACTGTCGCTGAATGGGCTGCAGCACATGGGATTCCCACTGTGGACCTGTACGACTTCACCCAACACGATGTTGAGGGAGCGCTGGGCAATCCCGACGGAATGCATTGGGGATTCGATGTTCATACCACGGTGGCAGAAGCGATCACCGAGGCTCTCCAAAAAGTCCTCAACACTCCACAAAAACCCTAACTGGGGATAACCCCACCGGTTGAGAGCACTCCCGGATGGGGCTCTCCACAAGACACTTACAGTGGGCGCATGCCTCACACCACTACCAAAAGTGCACAAATAGCTGTTTACCCGACGGGGTCCGAAAACTGGCACTCCAGCGGATGGGACCACACCCCACTCAATACCAGTGCCGGTGCCTGCGCCACCTCCAGCTCCAGGGCTGTCGCCAGCACAGCTCGCGACCGAATCACCCACTGGTGGAGCACTATGAACACCCTCCAATTGCGGGGCTTCATTATTGCAATATCGCTAGTGGCTGCGCTTTCCCTGCTGGGGCTCATCGGACAGTATTGGCTCTTTACTGCCAGCGACCAGAATGTTCCCCTCGCTGCTGCACCCACTGCAGCCACCAGCACCGTCACCACCACCATTAACGCCGCCCCGCAGCCAGGCAACACAGGCACTGCAGGCAACACAGGCACTGCAGCCACCGCCGCTGCGCCTGCCACCAGCGACGGAAAAATAAACATCAACCAGGCCAGCGAAACAGAGCTCACCCAACTACCTGGGGTGGGGCCCGCCACCGCTGCAGCCATCATCAGTTTTCGAGAAACCCACGGACAATTCCAGAACGTAGACGAACTACTAGCTGTCGACGGGATCGGTAATGGAAAACTCTCCAAAATACGGGACTACGCCACCGTCTAAAACCACCGGCTACAGCGTCACCCGTCCCCACAACCCCATACACGACATTCGCCTCATCATCCCCGCACTCTACCTTTGGGGAATGACCATTACGGTTCTTCACACGGGCGTCACCGGACTGATTGCCTACAATGCCGTCCTCATTGGGCTGAGTATTTTGGGTGCCGGCATCACACTGTGGAAAACTCGCTCCGCGCAGCCCCACAAACTGGCGCTAATACTCCTCCCGCTTCTCATCACCAGCCTTGCCGGCAGCCTCAACCTGGGGCTGCGACTCCCACTAGCGATCCAGGTAACAGCAGGTGACGTCGCAGAAGTGAAAGGCAAAATCATTACCCGCCCCACCACCTATCCCACCCCCTATCCGAACACCCGGGGAGAACGCACCAGATACTTACTCTCCTCCCCGCAAGGAGAAATCACCCTCATTAAACGGGGTGAACAGCCTTCCGGATTCGTCCCCGGAGCCACTGTCACAGTGCTCGCCAAAAACATTGAACCTCCCACACATCAACTTTCCCAAGGCGAATGGAATCTCATCACTGTGCGCAGCGTTGGCAAAACCCGGGGAGTGTGGCGCCTCTCCAACGCCATCTACAGGCGGTGGGACAACGCCCTAAACATCGCCGAACAAGGAAAGCTCTACACCCCCGACACGCACGCACTTGCGCGCGGCCTCACCATAGGGGACACCTCCGGGCTAAGCTTCCCCAAAAGAGACGCCTACCGGGCAGCCGGACTATCCCACCTCACAGCCGTCAGTGGTGCCAATGTTGCTTTCCTCCTCATCTTTGTGGGAACCCTCCTGCGCCACCAGACACCCCGCCGAAAAGCCGCAGCCAGCATCAGCCTGCTGCTTGTTTTTGTGGCGGTGGTCGGGCCCGAACCATCAATTCTGCGGGCCGCCGTCAGCGGATCCGTAGGGGTGCTCGCACTCTATCTAGGACATCGCAAACAAGCCCTCCCCGCACTCGGAGCCGGCATAATACTGCTCCTGTTTCTGCGCCCCAGCTTCGCAGTTAGCCCCGGATTCGTGCTCTCCGTAGTCGCCACCACCGGCCTCATCTTGGGAGCGCGGCCCCTCAACACCCTACTGCAGGCCCAACACGTACCCACATATCTCGCCGATATTCTGGCGGTAAGTATCACCGCACACCTCGTCACCACCCCACTCACCGCCTACTTTTTCGGAACCATAAGTACCCTCGGCATCATCGCAAACATACTGGTGGCACCACTCATGCCCATCATCACCGCAGCCGGACTCATCGGAATCACACTCAGCTGCATCAACCCACTAGTAGGGGCAGTGGCTGCAGCGGCCGCATGGCCAGCAGTCCGCTGGGTAGACCTTGTCGGCACCATATTCGGCAGCGGCACATGGAGCCAGATTATCCTTCCCCCAGGTGCAGTAAGCGCACTGCTGGTGACGGCAGTAGTCGCCACAGTTGTGCTATGCGTAACGGCACCCAAAACCCTTACCATGTTGGCCATCCTGCTCGTGGTGGGAAGTGGCGTCACCACCTGGCACGCACTCGCACAAGCCCCGGCCACACACTGCCTCACAGCCGACCCTACAACCACAGTCGAAATACCCTACCCGTTACCCGCCAGCCAACTCGCCGAACTGCCACCCGCCACCCTCTACATCCAGCGCACCAGCACACCCCAAAAACGCCCCATACTCACCCCCAATGGAATACCAGTATTACGGCTCCCACCAGGAGAAACATTAACGCAAGGCAAAGATGGCAGGATTTGTGCCACCCGCATGGCACTATAGAAGAGTGAACGCTTTGCAACTCATCCTCGGTGAAGAAGACTTCCTCATTGACCGCACCATCAACACTATTGTGGCGGCGGTCCGTGACTCCATGGAAGAAAACCCCGACGACCTGCCGGTCACCACACTACGGGCAGGGGAAGTAACCTCCGCCGAGATCGCAGAGCTCTTGAGCCCCTCCCTCTTCGCAGAAGACCGCGTGGTGGTGCTCCGTGACGCCCACCAAGCAGGAAAAGAACCAGCCCAAATAATCGCCGACACAGTCCAGTCACCTGTGCCGGGCATCGTCCTGGTGGTTGTCCATAGTGGTGGGGGTCGCGCGAAAAGCCTTGTGAAGACGTTGCGAGCAGCCGGTGCGGAAGTGACTGAATGCCCGAAAGTAACCAAGTTTTCGGAACGCGAAGACTTCGTGAGCAATGAATTTCGCCACCACAATGTGCGCCCCACGGCTGACACCGTCCACGCCTTACTGGATGCCGTTGGGAGAGACCTGCGGGAACTTTCCTCAGCAGTGTCCCAACTGGTGTCCGACACTGGCGGGAAGGTAAGCCCCGACACGGTGCGCAAATATTATGCAGGTAAAGCAGACGTGACCGGCTTCCAAGTGGCTGACAAAACACTAGCTGGTGATACCGCGGGAGCGTTGGAAGCACTGCGGTGGGCACTCGTCGGTGGCCTTCATCCGGTACCGATCGCGGATGCTTTGGGGGACTCGGTTCTTACCCTTGCCCGCATTGGTTCACTGGGCCGCGTTGATCCCTATAGCTCCGCCCGGGAACTTGGTATGCCGCCCTGGAAAATCAAAAAAACACAGCAGCAGTTGCGGGGCTGGGATGCGCGTCGGCTAGCGCGTGCAGTGCAGATTTGTACTCAGCTGAATGGGGATGTGAAGGGGCAATCCGCCGACGCCGAATATGCGTTGGAGAAAGCCGTGCGCCAAGTATCAGAATTAGCGAACGGCTAAATGCGCAACAAAAAACGCCGGTCAATTCGCTGACCGGCGTTTTCTTATGCTCGAGTTAGAGGGAGTTCACGGTTTGAGCCATAGCGGACTTCTTGTTGGCCGCCTGGTTTTTGTGAATGGTGCCCTTGCTAACAGCCTTGTCTAGGCTGCGGCTTGCGACGCGTAGAAGTTCAGCGGCCTTCTCCTTGTCGCCAGCTTCAGCAGCCTCACGGAAGGCGCGAATATCAGTACGCAGAGCAGACTTGATTGCCTGGTTGCGAAGACGGGCACGCTCGTTGGTGCGATTCCGCTTCTTCTGGGACTTGATGTTTGCCACGTGGAAACCTCTGTAAGTTGTTGAATACGGACTTGAATGTTTAGGGACTGCGGCGCGTGTGCCCCGGGGCAGTTCACTCGGCCACGATCCTGACGAAAAGTCACCGGGTGCGCTACGCAATCATCGAAAGTACAGCTTAGCAAAGAAACTGCATCACTCAAAAAGAAGAATAGTGGCTACTTCCAGCCATAGTCAGTGCGTAGACGCTCCGCGACCTTATCGAATCGCTCCTTATCCAGTACCGCGCCTTCCCGTCGAATACCCTGTTCGGGCACCTCTAGGACACGATCCAGGCGCACATAACTCACCCGTCCGCGGCTATCCCAAGTACCTTTACCCAGCCCATGTTGTCTTCCCAGAGCCACCGCGCCGATGATCCCCACTGGTTGAGGCTGGGTAAAGGTAC
>DUTM01000150.1 GCA_012842085.1 Mycobacteriales bacterium
CGCGCCGTCCGCGAACAGGCCCTCCGCCGCGACTTGGCTGGCCTTGTCGCCCGTGCCGATCACCGACACCCTGCTAACAGTCTTCGTCCCGTCGGGGTTTGTTTTCTCCGTGTACGCCGTCGCCGACGTGAAGCACCCGGCCACCATTCCAACAGCGGTCAACATAGCCGCAAACATAATCAGTTTCTTCATGTGCATTTTCCTTTCGTTCTGTTTACCAAAAACTCATTCCCAGTTCAACATCGCCATGCGCAACGCCTTCGTCCGGCTGCGCGGCATTACGTGGGTCGGGCTCTCGCTGTGCGGCACGGGCTTCAGCCACGACGCTTTGCACGTAGCCGTCTTGCCGTCCGCCAGACGCTTAACGGTCACGTGCCCGCGCCCGTCAGGCTCGTCCAGAATCTCGTATCTGTCGATGATGCCGGTCATATCATTTGCCCCCGTTCAGCACGGCCTCGATGACTTGCGCTAGCTCCGTCTCCACCGCCGCGATCTGCGTCGCCGTCGGCTCCTTGCGCTCGTTGAGACGGAAACTGTCGGCCCATTGCGCCAGACCTCGCGTCAAGATCGCCTTCAGCGTGGGCGTGTCGGCCTGACTCGCCTCCAACGCCTTGACCGCCTCGGCCCGCACCGCCTCGGCCACAGGCTGGACGTAGCACCAGTAGTCATCCACGATCCTGGTGTAGCTCACCTTGCTCCGCACCCATTGCGCCAGCGCGTTCAGCGCGACCACGATCAGCGCGATCAGCGCTGCTTGAACCTGCTCGTTGTTCAGTAGTTCGTTCATGTTCCCTCCTTAGTCCGGCACCATGCCGGAGTTGAAATTACCCGTCATCAGCCCGATGTCTCCATGTCACTTCCCAAAAAACGCCACAGCCACGCTCACCAGGAAGGCGATTGCTGCGCTGAATCCGATAACCTTCCACTGCCACGTTTCAAGCAGCCGGATGCGCTGCTCGTGATCTACCATCGTGCTGATGTGGTAGCTCGTGTTGGCCTCCACCTTGACCAGCACCTTCTCGATGGAGTTCAGCCGCTGAAACACCTCTTTCAAATCATTTTCGCCCATTGCCGGTTCCTTTCTATAGTCCAAATCTGGCCTTGTCTATGGCGTGGTTTTGCCCTTTTTCTCATTCGCTTCCTTAGCGGCTTTCTCCGCCGCGCATTATTTCCACGCTTCCGGAATTGTCGCGTAATCGCTAAGCCCGGTTGCGCCGTTATAGCAGTTGTCACAGTCGGTTCCGCTGGCTGTCGGAAACTGCTCATACAAGTGAGTCGTCCCGTCGGGCATCAGCGCGGATTCGCCCGTCAGATTTGAGCAATTCTGGAAAGTGCCATAAAACATGTAACCCGCAGGTGCACCGGAAATATCGCCGAACAGCCCGACCGGAATCGAACCCGTCAGATTTGAGCAATTCTGGAAAGTGCCGCTGAACATACCGTCCGCTGGCGCACCGGAAATGTTGCCGAATAAGCCGGACGGAATCGAACCCGTCAGCTTTGAGCAATTCTGGAAAGTCTCACGGAACATAGTGCTCGCAGGTGCGCCGGAAATATCACCGAACAAACCGACCGGAATTGAACCCGTCAGATTTGAGCAATCCCTGAAAGTGTGAAAAAACATACCGGTCGCTGGTGCGCCGGAAATGTTGCCGAATAATCCGGATGGAATCGAACCAGTCAGGTTACCGCAACCATCGAAAGTGCCATAAAACATGTAAAACCTACATGCGCCAGAGAGATTTCCGAATAAGCCGGATGGAATCGAACCAGTCAGGTTACCGCAACCACTGAAAGTGTTACAAAACATGAAAGTCGCAGGTGGGCCAGAAATGTTACCAAATAAGTCAGACGGAATCGAACCCGCCAGATTTGAACAATTGTAGAAAGTGCCATAGAACATATTGACTGCTGGCGTGCCGGAAATGTTGCCGAATAAGCCGGATGGAATCGAACCCGTCAAATTTCCACAACCATAGAAAGTGGAGTCGAACATATAACTCGCAGGTGCGCCGGAAATGTTGCCGAATAAGCCGGATGGAATCGGACCCGTCAGATTTGAGCAATCCCTGAAAGTAAGGCGGAACATGTCGACCGCTGGCGCACCATCAAAATCGAACCC
>DUTM01000149.1 GCA_012842085.1 Mycobacteriales bacterium
ATCTCTATAATTTCATCCCTTGTTAAAGCAGAGCGGCCTTCATAGGCAGCAATTAAGCTTTCTCTAATTTTATCCAAGTCCTCCGCCAGCTTTCTAAACTCGGCAGCATTCCCAATCCCCCAAGTCCAGGGGTTGTGGATCATCATCATGGCGTTTTTGGGCATAAAAATAGTATCGCCGGCCATGACTACGACACTTGCGATACTTGCTGCTAGTCCATCAATGTATACGTTTTTATGAGCCTTATGTCTTTTAAGCATGCTGTGGATTGCTTGCCCGGCGAATACATCCCCTCCGGGAGAATTGATGTAGATGTTTAATGTATTTATATCCCCTAAAGCATCTAAATCAGTCTTAAATTCTTTCGGCGTTATTTCATCTCCCCACCAGGTTTCATTTGCAATTTCCCCGTAAAGGGTAAGCTCCCCGGTGTTGTCATCCAGTGCTTTAAATTTCCAAAACTTACTCCCCATTTTCATCACCACCTTTTTTATACTGTTCTCCCGCCATTTCAATGGGCATCATATTGCCGTTAACTAAAAGTTTGTCTCCTCCCGACAGTGCCTCCATTTCTTCTAAGGCCCTTACTTCATTAGCCGTCATAAAACCCGATTGGATGGCAATACGGTAGCCTTCGTATCTAGTTTTAGGGTCGGCTCGCAGGATGGCATTGACGTTAAACTTAATATAATATCCGGCTTCCAGTTCCTTGTCGGTGAATAGCTTATAGGTCAATTCCTGTTCATAGCCGGTCAAAATGTCCATCAAAGTGTCTACATAAAACTCCCGCTGCTGATGTTCCACATTAGTGTGGGTGGCCCGGTCTAAATCGTTTAGCTGGTGGTTTTTCACCCCAAAGGCAGCAGCAATTTGCTTCACCGTCAGCTGGGTATTCTCTAAAAACTGGGCATCCGCCATAGTAAGGCTTAAGGGTTGAAATTGATATCCCAAAGGGAGTAATGATACCCGGTTGGCGTTTTTAAGGCCGCTGGCCATCTGTTCAAACCTTTCTCTGAATATCCGTTGAGCTTCCGGACTTAAATCCCCTACATAGTGGATAATCCCTTTGGTTTGGAGCCCCGTTTTGAAGCTGTTATTTAGATACTGACTAGCAGCTCCGGCATTTTCTATGGTGTTTTTAAGCTGGGCTAGGGGAGTAATTCCTACAATACCGTCACTGGTTAAACCCTTAAAGTGTAGCATCTCATCAGGGTCAATACGGTATTCTGTGCCTGTGTTATCGGTATACACATACCACAGCTTTCCTTTACCGGGAAGTAAACCTACATCATCAATATAGATTTGAACTTTGGAGCTATCTAAAGGATAAATGCCTGTTATTTTACCGGCATTTTTACCTTTGGTTCCAAACTCCAGCCAAGCATATGCATTCCCGTAAAGATGCCGCTCTACTTCCAAGGCCTTAAAGAAATCTCTGGCGCTCATCCAAGGATTAGGTCTAATCTTTAAAAGGGGAGTAAGGTAATGATCTACGGTGCCGTTATTTAAATATACCTTCACCGGTAATTTCCCCACCGCATCTGCTAAAATGCGGATACAGGCAAAGACAGTAGCTTCTTTTAAGGCATTTTTACCCCGGAAGTTTAGCTCATCTGGTTCAATCCCTAGTAGTTCTAACAGCCTTCTATCGTTTATTTCTACTACCTCCGGCATCACCTGGGCCTTTGGCCTAAAGATGTTTTTTATTTTACCAAGCAATCCATCACCCCCTAACCCCAAAGTTTGTCTAGCGTTTCTTCTGAAGTGAATTCATTTAAGTCAAATTTGCTGCCTTCATTTCTAATTGCTCTATCTAAAGCCATAATCATAGCCACAGCACCATCTATCTTTTCCGTGGATTTTTCTTTATCCGGTTTGATATTACCAGCTGGATCAGTTCTAACATGGATATTGTCCATCATCCAGCTAAGTACCGGGTTGCCTCCATGGGCTATGCGTTTTTCCAGTGTCAGTTTCATCAGCTCTTTAGTAGGTGGACTCATATCCTTATACCCCTGACCAAAGGGAACTACGGTAAAGCCTGCCCCTTCCAGGTTTTGAGTCATCTGCACTGCACCCCATCTATCAAAGGCGATTTCTTTAATGTTGTAATCCTTCCAAAGTTCCTCGATAAATTTCTCAATAAAACCGTAATGGATGACATTTCCTTCCGTTGTTTTAAGATACCCTTGCCTTTCCCAAATGTCATAAGGAACATGATCCCGCCTTACTCTAAGCTCTAGCGTTTCTTCCGGGAGCCAAAAGTAGGGGAGAACATAGTATTTGTCATCCTCATGCGTTGGTGGAAAAACTAACACAAAGGCTGTAATGTCAATAGAACTTGAAAGGTCAAGGCCACCGTAGCACTCCCGACCTTTAAGTTTTTCCGGGTCAACAGGGAAGGAGCATTTCTCCCAGTGGTGCATGGGCATCCAGCGTACCGATTGTTTTACCCATTGGTTAAGCCTAAGCTGCCTGAATAGGTTTTCTTCTGCCGGATTTTCTTTGGCACTTTGAAAAGCCGCTCTTACTTTTTCTATATCAATGGTATGATCAAGGGAAGGGTTAGCTTTACGCCACACTTTTTCATCCGCCCAGTCATCATCGTCATCAATCCCATAAATGACCGGGTAAAATGTAGGGTCAACCCTTTTTCCTCTTAAAATATCTTCTGCTTTTTGATGGACTTCATAGCAGATGGAATGTCTATCTGTTCCGGCAGTGGTAATTAAAAAAAATAGTGGCTGCTTTCTAGCATCACCACTACCCATGGTCATCACATCAAAAAGCTGCCTATTAGGTTGCGCATGGAGTTCGTCAAATACCACCCCATGCACATTAAGGCCATGTTTAGTATAAGCTTCTGCTGACAGCACCTGATAAAAGCTAGCCGTCGGCATATAGACTAGTCGCTTTTGGGATAGTACCGGTTTTATTCTTTTCTTTAAGGCTGGGCACTGATCTACCATATCCACTGCTACATCAAATACTATAGAAGCCTGCTGCCTATCAGCTGCACAGCCATAAACTTCTGCACCCCATTCCCCATCGCCACAGGTAAGGTATAGAGCAATGGCAGCAGCTAGTTCACTCTTCCCATTTTTCTTTGGAATTTCTACATAGGCAGTATTATATTGCCGGTAGCCATCTTCTTTAACAGTACCAAATATATCCCGAACAATTTTATCCTGCCAAGGTAGTAAATCAAAAGGCACACCTCGCCATACCCCCTTGGTGTGTTTCAAATTATTGATGAAGGTCACTACCCGCTCTGCTTTTTCATGGTCAAAGAGCATTATTTGCTCACCCTTAAAAGTTCCTCCATTGGATCATCCGTTGGGGTTTCTGTAGTGTCCACCCTGATTCTAGTTCGGGCAGCAGGGGTAAGACCAAATTCAGAGCAAAAATCCTTCATCACCTTGAGATAAGTCTGAGCAATGGACACCTGAGGCACTTGTTGGATATAGCCTGAAGGAGTCTTAAAGATGGTGCCGTGTTTAGATAAAAATTCCTCTGCTTCCTTCCATCTGGCATAGGCTTGGCAATAGCCGGCAAAGGCAGCCTTATCCACTTGAGTTAAAACCCCGATAGCCTCTAAAGTCTTGGCCATCCGCTTCCATTCTTTCTTTGCTTCCGGCTCTAGCCATGACGGGCAGCGGGGTGCCTTCTTTTCTGGCTGGGGTTCTTTATTGTTTAACGGCCTTTTGCCGGGGTTACCTTCCAAAACTTTAAGTGCAGTCGGTTTGGGTTTTCTTCCCCGTGTCGCCATAGCTTTTCACCTCCAATAAAAAAGAGCCGATTGCTCA
>DUTM01000151.1 GCA_012842085.1 Mycobacteriales bacterium
GTCTAAAAAAATTAAATATGCAGGGAAGAAAGCTAGAAAGTATTGATTTACCAGATAGTGATATTAAGTCTTTTAGCTTTATTTTGCATTATAGAAAAATCCACAGAATGTTTATTGAGTTGTTTTCTAAAAGACTTAATATCACTATCTGGTAAATCAATACTTTCTAGCTTTCTTCCCTGCATATTTAATTTTTTTAGACTTTGTTCCCCATGTTCAATTTTATCTTTATTTTCAACTATAGACTTAGATAGAGCTACTAATAAATTATAAGAAATTTTTGTTGCTTTGAAAGACACTTCTATTGCTTGTTGATCTAGTTCTCCTGCCATTTTTTTCACCACCTTTCTTTTCCAATTATACTATAATTTTAGTTTACGAACTACCTTTTATGGACTATATAATCATTATACACTAAATTTAATATTTTGTACATAATTTTTATACGAATTTAATATTTTTTATATTTTCAACTTTTTTTGCATTTATCCATTCACTAAATATATATCAAGGTAGTATTTTTTAGGAAACCCATCTAAAAAATCTCCACCTTGATATATATTTTTTTATTTGCTTTGTTCTTTATAAGGCTCAAGCATACAGTAATATAATTAATCCTTGCACACTTGATCCTTTTAGATATTGTAGCAAATAAAATCGTTCATTTACTTTTTCTATCTTATTATTTCACAGGCTAAGCTCCAGTAATACAATTTTTGAAAACAGTAAATGTGAAATTTATATTGATTTCTTGTGAAATTTATGTTAGTATTTAGGAAAGAAAGTTGATTTTACATTAATATAAAAATAAGGAAAGGAGCTTCTAAATGAGTGAAGAAAACATTTTTGATAAATACAATTATATTGCTTATCCAGTAACTATATTGGATTTTGCTAATGAATTAAAAAAAGCAATAGATGATTACAGAGCTAGGAAAATTAACAACAAGGAAATTCAGGAAATTATTAGATTTTATGCACACTCTCAACCAGATAAGTTATTTGATGGTGCTGAATTAAATATTACAGTTCAGCGAATTTGTGGAAAAAAAAGGATTGAAGTTATAAATAGCTTTCTAAATGGGTTTCAACAAAGACTTTAGGGTTACAGCTGTTTTAAAAGGGGGTTGTATCTATGCAACAGCTTACAGATAAATTAAGAGTTGAAGGGATTTTATTTAAAGGATTTGGGCATATTCCAAAATTTATTATGTTAGATATTGATTTAACTATTGAAGCTAAAGCTATATATGCTTATTTTTGTAGTTTTGCAGGTTCTGGTAATAGTGCCTTTCCTTCAAGGGATAAAATATTAAAAGATTTAAGTATAGGAAAAGATAGATACTATAAACATTATAATCTATTAATATTAAATGGCTATCTTTCTGCTGAACAAGAAAGAAGAAAAGATGAAAAAACAGGTGAAGTATATTTAGGCAATAATATTTATACCCTAATAGCCAACCCTAAAAAATATGTCGAAAAAAGAGAGCAGGAAGATCTACATAAGGATAAGGGTTATTCCAGAATTAGAAATAGTGGAATGAAATCTTTAGGCTATGGAACTATAGCTAAAGCTCCAATGTTGGATAATAGATTACCTTTACAAGCAAAGGGTATATATGCTTATTTTTGTAGTTTTGCAGGTTCTGGTAATAGTGCCTTTCCTAAGCTTAGTAATATATTGTATCATTTACAAATATCTGAAAAAACATATTATAAATATTATGGGGAATTAGTTAAATTTAATTATATTACTCCAATACAAAGAAATATTAAGGGAAGATTTTCAGTAAATGATTATTATATAAATGAAACTCCTGATGAAGAATTAGTTGAGAGTAAACCGTTCAGTAAAAACTCGGACACAGAGAAAAGTATTGATAATCCTTCATCTTTACCGTTCAGTAAAAACTCGGACACACAGAAACCGTACACACAAAAACCGTACACTCAAAAATCGGACACACAGAACTCGGACACCAATAATACTAACAGCTTTAATACTAACAGTATTTATTATAATCAATCTATCAATCAACAGCCGACGAAGTCGGACAATCTTAAAATAGATAGAGAGATAGAAAGAAAGATAAAAATAAAAACTATTAAAGAAGAAATAAAAGAACAGGGAAAGTTGCCTTATAAATATACTGCTGATAGAGATAATATGGAGATAGCAATACATTTATTAACTGAATATGAAGCTCAATTAAATTGGTATTTAGATAATAAAGACAATCTGAATAATAAAAGTACTTTAAGATTTGATACCTTTAAGTTATTTAATGAAGCATTAATAGAAATGCTTACAAGTGAAAAAATGATATTGAAAGGTGCTTATATAACTTATGCTAAAGTTTACGATAGGTTGTCTGAATTTATAGAAGTAAAGGATCAGTATATGACTATAGGTTGGATAATGGATAATGCAATAGCTGATTATATAAATGCTTGTGGAAATACAGAAATACAAAATCCAATGGGTTATATGAAATCTGTAATATGGAACTGTTTACAGACAGGAAACATATCTGTTAGTGCTTCCATAAGGAAAGATTTTGGATATTAGAATATAAGAACTGTTAATTTACAGTTCTTATATTTATACTATACATAAGGTTATAAGCATATAAATTTATTATTTAATGTGAAAACCATGTTGTAAATGTCAATATAGTGTGATATAATAAAATTATAACCACATAAGGTTATAACATTACAAGCATATAAAATTATAATGTTATTATAAAGGGGGAATTTTATGTATTCAGATAACCAAAAGAAAAGCCATCAAAGATCTATAAGAATGACACCTTATGTACATAGCGTTATAGATAATTTTGAGGGAGAAAGTTTTAATCAAAAATTCGAGAATTTAGTTATATATTTCTCTAAAGTTGAAGAACAATTAAAAATCAATATAGTTGAGAAAGAAAAAACTATCAAAAATTTAGATAAAAGAATATCTGAAAAAGCTTCACTACTTACTAAATTAGATAGAATAAAAAATTATGTTGATGATATTATAAAAAGTAACCCAATTTAAAGAGCTGCAGGTCGATACCTGGATAAAAATTGGGTTACATGAAAAGAAATAGTATGAAGGATATTTTAATTAAATTACCTGACATTACTGAAATTTTAACTGTGTTAATAAGTTTACTAGAAAAAAAGACAAGGGAGTTGATGAAATGATTAAAGGTATTGAAAAATTAACAGAAAAGCAAATAGAACATATGGAAAGGGTAAATAACCACCATACAGACTGTGTAGGACTTGATTATAAGGCAGGAATGGAAATAATTGAAGCTTGGGTTGATGAAAGAGATAATGTCTGCGTAAGGCTTAAAAATGGGGATTGGTTTCATTATCTAAAAGATGGCACTTGGTATTAAATATATAAGGTTATATGATTATATATTTATAAAGTTATAACATTAAAAAAAGGAGTGAAAAAAATGCTATATGATTTTGAAGAAAGATATAAAAAGTTAATTGAAAAAGATGGCACAAGTGAAGGAGATACAGAAAGGAAAGCATTATTTTATATTTTAGCAGGAAATATTGATTTATACACAAAAGCAGACCATATTTATAATTTTAAAGAAAGAGCTATTACTCCTGAATGTTTAGATAATGGAATGGTGGATTTTTGTAGTAGCTCAAGAAAACTTGTAAAATTAGCTTATAATTTATTCAACAGCTTTCCTGCTGATATTATAGATACATTTTATGTACTAGATGAAGATAACTTTAATCTAGCTTTAAATAGCATTAAGTTAAGGTTTAACAAGATAACCATATAACCTTATAATGTTATATGGTTACAAAGGGAGTTGAGATTATGGAAAAAGATTTTTTAAAAAATATACTCATTGAAACGATAAAAAATATTTTCAATATTGTCATTACTAATAATATATTCAAATATTTAGGAATATTAGTTGTGATTGCAGTAATTATAAAAATATTTAAACCTAAAATAAAAGGATATATAGGGGAAAAAACTATAAACTTTATGTTAAAAAAGCTTCCAGAAGATTATAAGATTATGAATGATATTTTCATAAAAAATGATGGTTGGAGTAGTCAAATAGATCATATTATTGTTTCAAAATTTGGGATTTTTGTAATAGAAACTAAAACATATAAAGGGTGGATATATGGGAACGAAAAACAAAAACAATGGACACAAAACCTATATGGGAAAAAATATTATTTTCAAAATCCACTACATCAAAATTATGGACATATCCAAAATCTGAAAAAAATAAAAGGATTGGAAGAAATAGATTTTATATCATTAATTCTATTTTCTGGGGAAGCAACATTAAAGAATGAAATAAATAATGTTATTTATTTTTCAAAAGTAAGAAAATGGATTAGTAACTATCAAGAAATAATCTATAACGATAAACAAGTAGATTTTATTTATAATACCATATTAAATAATAATATAGTTGATAAAAAAGCAAGAAACGAGCATATAAACAATATAAAAATAAAGAAAGGTAGTGCAAAGCTATGATAAAAAAAATTGCTATAGCAAATCAAAAAGGGGGGGTTTCTAAAACAACAACAACTCATGCCCTAGGAGCAGGATTAGGAATAAAAGGATATAAAGTATTATTAATAGATTTAGATCCACAAGCAAATTTAACAGATAATGCAGATATTGATAATTATAATAATAATACCATTTATGAAGTTATGAAAGGGGATATTAAAGCTGATGAAGCTATAAGAGAAACTAAATACTTTGATATTATACCTTCTAACTTAAATTTAGCTTCTGCTGATTTGGAATTTGCTAAAACTGGAAAAGAATATATTTTAAAAGAAACTTTAGTAGAAATAGAAAAAAACTATGATTTTATTATATTAGATACACCACCAGCATTGGGAATATTAACAGTAAATGCTTTTACTTATGTAGACGATATTATTATTCCTACTAATGCTAGTATATTTGCTTCAAGTGGAATAATGCAGTTGTTTAATTCTATAGAAACAGTAAAAAAATATTGTAATCCTAATGTTAAAATAGATGGAATATTATTTACGAAATTTAATAAAAGAACAATAATTGCTTCTGAAATAAAAGAATTAACTGAAATAATAAGTAAAGAGATTAAGACGAAGGTATATAAGGCACAAATTAGAAATTCTGTTATGGTAGAAGAAGCTCAAGCTAATAGGATTGATATATATTCTTATGATGAAAAAAACAATGTGTCAAAGGATTATATGATTTTTATTGACGAATATTTAAGTGGGTTAGGAAAGGAGAAAATAAATGTCTAAAAAAAGTAGAATTAATACACAAGAAATTGCTAGTAGGTTTATATCTTCTATACCTAATGAAAGGGAAAATGAAGTTGAAGAAAAAAGAGTTGAGATAAAAACTGAAAAAAAGGAAGTTAAAAAAACAAGACCATTTATAAAAGATGGTGGTTATTCTCAAAGAGCTTATTATATAACAGATGAACAATATAGAGAATTAAAAATATTAGCAGTCGAAAATGATACCGATACATCTTCTTTGGTAAGGGAAGCATTAGACCAATTTTTGAATAAAAGATAGGGAGGGATTGGGAAATGTCTTTAAAAGCTAATTTAACACAGGCAAAAAGAAATAAACGAGATGAATTTTATACTCAATTAAAAGACATTGAAAATGAATTAAGACACTATAAAGATCATTTTAAAGGAAAGGTTGTTTATTGTAATGCTGATGATCCAAGAGTAAGTAATTTTTTTCATTACTTTTCTTATAACTTTGAACATTTAGGATTAAAGAAACTGATAACAACTTGTTATAAAAATCAAGAAATGGACTTGTTTTCTATGCACGATCAAGAAAGTGCGATTGCACTTGTATATGAAGGGGAAAAAGACAATGGTAGAGTACCTACTATAGAAAATATAGGAGTTATTGAATTGAGTGGAGATGGAGATTTTAGATCTCCTGAAGCGATTAAGTTTTTAAAAGAAGCAGACATAGTGGTTACTAATCCACCATTTTCATTATTTAGGGAATATGTAAATCAATTAATAGAATATGAAAAAGATTTTATTATTATAGGACATCAAAATGCTATAACTTATAAAGAAATATTTCCTTTGTTAAAGGACAATAAAATGTGGTTAGGTTATGGATTTAAAGGTGGATATGGACATTTTATAAATAAAGAATATGAAAATTATGCAACTTCAACTAATCAAAAAGAAGGAATGATAAGAGTATCAGGGGTTGTATGGTTTACGAATTTAGACATTGATAAAAGACATGAGGAATTAATTTTATATAAGAAATATAACAAAGAAGAATACCCTGATTATGATAATTACAATGCAATCAATGTAGATAAAACAAATGATATACCTATGGACTATGAAGGTATTATGGGTGTACCAATAACATTTTTAAATAAATTTAATCCTAATCAATTTGAAATATTGGGAATGACTAAAACTCCTATTTGTTATGATAACGAAGAAGAAGCTAAAAGAATTAAAATATATGAGAATGTAGTTCAATATAGTAAATCTGGGAAACAATCTTCTGGTAATAAAATTAATGATGGTCCTGCTTTGGTTGTAGATAGTATTCCAGAAAACAAAACATACTATAAGGAAGATGGAAAAGATAATATTTTAATTGCTCCATATGCAAGGATTTTGATTAAAAATAAAAAGGTGGTGAAATAGTGGAAATAAAATTAAAAGAAGTTAAAATAAAAGATTTAGTAGAAAATTATCAAGATAAAGCTGATGAAGGTGTAACTGGGTATGGTGGTAGGTTAGATATAAGACCACCTTTTCAAAGAGAATTTGTCTACAATGACAAACAAAGAGAAGCAGTTATTGATACAGTTTCAAAAGGATTTCCTTTAAATGTCATGTATTGGGCTGTTCGTGATAACGGTGATTTTGAGATAATAGATGGACAACAAAGAACTATCTCAATTTGCCAATTTGTAAATAGTGATTTTTCATATAAGGATCGTTACTTCCATAATTTAAGTGATGATGAACAAGATAAAATATTAGATTATGAATTAACTGTCTATGAATGTTCTGGAACTGATAGCGAAAAGTTAGAATGGTTTAAAACGATTAATATAGCAGGAGAAGAATTAACAAGTCAAGAATTAAGAAATGCTGTATATCATGGATCTTGGGTAACAGACGCAAAAAGATATTTTTCTAAAAATAGTTGCCCTGCCTATAAAATAGGTGGTAGATATTTAAATGGAAGTGCTATAAGGCAGGACTATTTAGAAACAGTTATTAAATGGGTTAGTAAAAACAAAATAGAAGATTTTATGGGAAGAAATCAACATAAAGATAATGCACAAGATCTTTGGGTTTATTTTACAAATGTAATTGAATGGGTAGAGTCTGTTTTTCCAAAGTATAGGAGAGAAATGAAAGGTTTGCCCTGGGGCGAACTTTATAATCAATATAAAGATACAAAATTAGATTCTGATAAGTTAGAAAAGAAAATTATAAAATTATTTAAAGATGATGATGTAACGAATAATAAAGGAATATACTTATATTTACTTACAGGAAAAAAACGATATTTGAATATAAGAACTTTTGATAATAGACAAAAAAGAAAGGCTTATACAGAACAAAAAGGTACCTGTCCAATATGTAAAGGAAAATTTAAAATTGAAGAAATGGAAGCGGATCATATTACTCCTTGGCATTTAGGTGGGAAAACAATTCAAGAAAATTGTCAGATGTTATGTAAAGAATGTAATAGAAGAAAATCTAATAAATGATATATAAGGAGTGGTATAATGAAATTCCTAAAAGAGTATAAAGAATATCAAATTTATAAAATTGATGATATAGAGATAGCCAGTTCAGATAATACGGGATCTAGTAGACTAATTAAAAATGATATTATAATATTTTTGCCAGACACAGTTATAGAATTAGGAAATGAGATTAAATCCTTTGAAAATGAAAAAGAAGCCACAGAATATATTGACAGCAATCCACATATACAAGAAAAATTTAAAAGTGCTATGGAAAGAGCAGAGCAGGAAAATGAAAGACAGAATAGATTAAGGAGATTGAAGGAAGATGAAAAATTAAAGTATGAAAAAAGAAAAAGACTGAATTATGAAGATGAAATACCAAACTTTAAACATTAATAATAAATAAGTTAAAACAACTTTAAGGGTTGTTTTTTCTTTTGTCTTTTTTCTTGAATTATATAGCCGAAGGCTATATAATATATAATAAGAAATGAAGCAAGCATTGGAAGTGTGTCCACACTTCCTCAAAAGAGAAAAAATCCTTTTTTCTTCTTTTGCTTGTTGGGGGTAGCCCCCAATCCCCTTAAAAGATAAAGTCAAAATCAAAATAAAGGAGTGATAATAATTATGACAGCAAACAATAAATCAAATACTACAGTAAATAGAAGTAGAGATAAACTTTTAAAAGTTTATGTAAATGAAGAAGAAAAAAATATTATTGATAGAAAAATGAAAGAAACGGGTACAGAAAACTTTTCCAGATATGCTAGAAAGGTTTTAATTGATGGTTATATTATTAGGAAAGATTATTCGCACTTAAAAGCACTTGCCAATGAGTTGGGTTATTTATCTAGGAGTATTCATCAAATAGTTAAAAGAGCCAACATAACAAATAGTATTTATAAAGAGGACTTAGAAAATATTCAAGATTACTATAAGGAAGTTGAAAGGATTATCAGAACAGAATTAATTAATGAAATTAGGAGTTATTAAAATGGCTATTACTAAGATACATCAAATTAATACACCTGTTTATAATTCAATAGCTTATATAACTAATCCAAATAAAACAGATGATTTACTATTGGTAAGTGGATATAATTGTTTTGAAAATACTGCTTATATTGATTTTGAAATTACTGATAACTTGGCTAAGAATGTTAAGGGAGATTATACAAAAACTGGTGGAAATGATATTAAGGCTCATCACATAATACAGAGTTTCAGCTTAGAAGATAGTAAGGTTATAGATGGAGAAAAAGCACATAGCATAGGAAAGGAATTAGCAAATAGACTTTTAAAGGGGAAGCATGAATATATTATAGCTACACATATTGATAGAGGACACATTCATAATCATATAATTTTCAATGCAACATCATTTTATGATTTAACAAAATTTAATAGCCAACCTTATAAAACTATTAGAAAAATAAGAAATATTAGTGATGATCTTTGTATGGAAAATGAGTTAAGTGTAATTAAAGAACCGCAACAAAAAGGTATGCACTATGCAGAATGGAATAATAGGAAAAAGGGAACATCTTGGAAACAACAGATTGAAAATCTGATAGATAAAGCTATAGAAAATACTAAAACATATGAAGATTTTTTAAAAGAATTAAAAAATTATGGAGTAGAAATAGGTAATGCTTTTGAAGAAGAAGGAAAGCATATAAAGTTTAGATTGAAAGATATAGGACAGGAAAGATTTACAAGGGGAAGAAATGAATATACTAGAGATAACATAATTGAAAGATTAAAAAATACTGAAAAAACAATTAAAAAAGATGAAGCTATTAATATGGAATCTGCTTCTTATGATAAAAAAATCGAGTGGAAATCTTATAATACAAAACTTGCTGAAACAAAAGAACTTGCTTCTGCTATAACTACTATTAGAAACGAAAAAATTAACAACTATAATGACTTTGATGATAAGATTAGCAATCTATTAAATATAGTTGGAGAAATAAAATCTTCTATGAAAATATTAGATGAAAAAAACATTCAATATAAAAATGCTGTAAAATATTTAGTTGCCTATAATGATTATCTGAAATATCATGAAGAATATCAAAAAAAAGGTATTCTTACAAAGCAAAAATATTTTAATAAGTATGAAAGTGAAATTAGAGCTTTCAACCATGCTGTAGATATGTTAAATAATATTAATGTTAATGTTAATGTAGATCCAGATAAGGTAATGAATTTAGTCAATGAAAAAGATAAGGAAATAGATACTATGCACTCAAAAATAAATTTTATAGAAAATAGAATTGAAAAAATAAGAAATGCTAAAAATCTTGTAGATGAAATAAATAGAGTAGATAAAGAAAAAGAATTGAATAAATCTAAAGATATAAGTATATAACCTTATAAGGTTATATACTTATATTGTTTTAATACAAATGTAACACAATAGATATTTTGTTACATTTAGAAAACCCTTTTAAACCTTGATTTTAAGCCATTCATCATAAATCATCATAATAATAAAATAAATTATGTAACATAACAGATTGATAAGTAACATATAATGTATTATACTGTATATTAAAGAGGGGGATATTATGAATGAAGTACAGCCAATTAGAGATAAAAATAAAATAGAAGAAATGAAAATTGAGTTACTAAAAAATTGTTATAGAGATTTCATATTATTTTTGGTAGGGATAAATACAGGATTAAGAATAAGCGATCTATTAAAGTTAATAGTTAAAGATGTAAAAAACAAAACTCATATTATTTTAAAGGAACAAAAAACAGGAAAGATTAAGAAGTTTTTTATAAATAGTCAATTAAGAGAGGAAATAGATAAATATATTCAAGGTATGGAGGATAAAGAATATCTATTTAAAAGCCAGAAAGGAAATAATAAACCTATAAGCAGAGTACAAGCATATAGAATATTAAATAATGCTTCTGAAAAAATTGGTCTTAAAGAGATAGGTACTCATACTTTAAGAAAAACTTTTGGGTATTGGCATTATCAACAATACAAAGATATTGCTTTATTGCAAGAATTATTTAATCACTCAGCACCATCAATAACATTAAGGTACATAGGTATTAATCAGGATATTATGGATAGGACAATAGAAGATTTTTATTTATAAAAAGGTAATATTAATTATTAAATTAATATTACCTTTTCTTATTTATTATATTTAATTTTGAATGTAATAAATTTATTTATTAAGTGATCCTTTGTTAATTGCTGTAAATAGTCTAGATCTTTATCCATAGTTGAAGTTTAATCAGCCCTGTTTTCTATAAAAGCTTCATTAAGGGTATTTTCTAAATCTAAAGTTAAAAATTCTTCATCATCAATTTTCTTTAATTTAATAGCTGTAGTATTCATTAATTCCTTTAGATCCTTTTCTTCCACATAATTAATATTAGATAGTATTCTATTAATTGTAGAAACTCTATTAGGTTCTATTCCTTTATAAATACTTATAATACTTCTTTCATCAATATTAAAGGTAATCATTTTATTAGCTCCTTTCAATGTAACCCAATTTTTATCCAGGTATCGACCTGTAGCTTTTTAATTTGGGTTACAAATATAAAATATTTAGTTAAATGCTTTTCAGCTACTTAATGACTATTCTTACAACCCTTGCAATGTAGCCATGCAATACCATTAAGACATTACTTAAAGTCGCTTAGAATTGATTTTAAAAGGTCTATTTTTATATAGTTTAACATTATTGCTTAATTTATAGCTGATGATCCTTATTTTTGGTTGTTTTGCTTTTTTCTTGATTATTATTTCTTTTTTCTGCTTCTGCTATGGCATTTTTAAATCTATCTTCCATTGACATTTTTTTAGGTGAAGCTTTATAGTGGTTTTTTTCTTCTAAGAAATTCATTTGTTTATAAGACACACCACTATATAATTTAATATCAATTTTATCTATCAGATTAATCCCTACAAGTTTACTTTTTGAACTAATATCTTGAATTTCATTTATTCTATCAATATTAGTTGAAGATGGTAAGCTTTTATCTTTTGTTGCTAGAGCATAAGAATTACTATCATGTAAAATAGCATTTTTCATTATAAAAGCTATTTTATCATCATTAGATAAATTTTCAGGAATTATGGAACTATTTATTATTTTATTTTTAGTATCAAGAAACATAACAACATCTATTTTATCCATGTTTTTATATTTATCATTAACATAGTCCTGAAGATCATTAGGTTCTCTTATTTTAGGCGAAGCTAAATAAGAAGCATTATTGTATCTTAGAGAAATATCTTTTAACATATTTATAGAATTTATATCTTTTTTTTTATTTAGGTAAAGCTCTGGGGATTGTATAAAGTTTTTTACAGTTGTTTCTCTTAAAATATTTTTTAACTCTGTTTTTGGTATTTTTGTAATTTTGTTTAATAAACTAGAAAACTTTTCAACATCTTTTTCATAAAGGGTTTTATGAAATTTATTTGAGGTTTTTTCAATAGTTGTATCAGCAACTATATGTCCCTTTTCTTTAAAAGAATAATAATCATTTTTACCTATAATAATGTGATCTAAAACAGTTATATTAAATAGTTTCCCTACATTTTCAAGTCTTTCTGTAATCCTCAAATCCTCATTACTTGGAGCTGGCTCTCCAGATGGGTGGTTATGGGATAACACTATCTTGTCAGCTTTATATATCAATGCTTGTTTAAACACATCTCTAGGGTGGACTATAGAAGCATTTACAGTACCAGTAGATATGGTTTCTATTCCTAACAGCTTATTTTCCTTATCTAAAAATGCTGTTAAAAAATATTCTTTGTCGAATTTTGAATAAAAATGACTATCTAAGTAATCTACCATATCTGTTGTCTTTTCAAATTTATACTCTTTATAATTAGATACTCTACTATAAAAACTATTTAATTTCAGCAAATTTTTAAGATTTTTTAATTGATTTTGTGTAATATCCATTGTTTCAGGGTGTTCAAATAAGTTAGATAAATCATTAGATGTTAAATATTCCTGAATTTTACTTTTTGAAATTTTTGTGAATTTACTAAGATTTTCAATAAACTTTTCATTAGGCATAGTAAATATCACTCATTTCAATTATCAATTCTTTTAGATTTCTAATTTCTTCTATAGCTTTTTTATCTTTTATAAATCTTTCAGGATAATCTAATAATTCTACTACTTCACTTTCAGTTGTAATATTAAGATTTAATTTCTGTTCTAATAAATTTTCAATTATATCTAGTGTTTGTTTTACACTACTATCATCTAAAATATCCCTTTGATCTGGATTTGGTATATCATATTTCATAATAATTGCCCCCTCTATAATTGATGTTCTTTAGGTTTTGACATATCTGGCTTTACATCACTATTTCTTTTTTCTGCTTCTTTTACAGCTTGTGAAATCTTATCTTGAATAGATGTTTTGGTGTTTTTTTGTTCAAGGTAATCTGACATTTCAAATTTATGGTTTAGCCAATCAATACAATCATCTAAGTTATCAAATTCTTCTACAAAAGCATTTCCACCTGTATTATCAATAGCAACATATAAATCATCATCTTTATAATAAAAGCTTCCTAAAGGTTCATATTCTGCATGAGAGGATAAAGGGGAAGAATTTAATATTTTTGAAGCTTTTTCTTTATCTATTATTTCAATATTGTCGAATTTTGTATATCTATAATTATCCTCAACAGAAATATCATATAATATATCTTCAAACTCACTATTGAGAAGGTGCATATCATCATTACTTATAAATTTCTCATAAGCCTTATTAAGATGATCCTCATTATTTATATTTTCTTCTATTGAGATTAAAGCTTTTACAAAATCTTTATAATTATTATCTATAAACTTACTTAAAGAAGCTTTAATTTCATCATAATTACTATTATTCATACCTTTTCACTCCTTTTATCGTTGATGTTCAAATTCTTTAGTATGTTCTTGTTCACCTATACTACTATTCCTTTTTTCTGCTTCTGCTCTAGCATTTTTAAATCTATCTTCCATAGATATTTTATTTCTATCAGGTTCTTTTTCTTTGTCTAAATCAATTTCTCCATCAAAGACTATATTATCTAACATTTCTCTTTTTCTTCTAGCTTCTCCATGATTTATATTTTGATTTAGGTCTTGTTGAACTTCAAAAGAAGGTAATTTAAAAAATCCAATATCATCTATATAATAAGCTTCTGGTTTTATTTGATTGTCTATTACAATTACATCACTAACAGAAAGACTTCTACCTCTATAGTCGGTAGGTAGGGTTGTATTAAATTCAACAAAAATATCTTCCAAAGTTCTATTTTTAAATAAATTGCCTTCATAAACTTTAGTGTAATTACTTGATTTAGGTTTTAAATTTTGGTTTTCTAAATCTTTATAATTTAAAAATCTAATATCTCTAAAGTCTTTTCCTTCTGGTATTTGATATATTGAAAAAGAAGTTTTTTCTTCAATTTTATGTTCTAAAGTTATTTCTTTTTCTATATCTTTTGAAGTTTCAATTTCTATATTTTTTTCTTTTTGCAACTCTAATAATTTTTCATCTATTCTATCTATTAATTCATTTGCTTGTTTTTGGATTGTTTCTAGGGAGCTTTGAAGTTCCTCTAATTCTCTGCTACTACTCCAACTGGCAAGATACCCAAAGCTATAATCAGAAGTATCTATTCCATAATGATTAGATACCACAAAGGCTGTGCTTTCAGCTTCAATTTCCCTTGTTCTACTATCCTTTTTATTAGATTGTTCTATTTCTGGAACATGGAGATCTGCATGGGTAATTTCATGTATAAGTGTTTTTATATTTTGGACTTCACTCATACCATTATTTATAGCAATTTTTTTATTTAGGTAATCGCAATAGCCTTTAGCACCACCCTTTATATCCTCAAATTCTACTTTATACCTAGATACTGACCCTATAGCATTGAAAAGGTCATTGTAAGCTTCTACAGAGCCATCTAGTTCGTTAATAAGCTGTGGTAAAGGTTCGCCTTTTGTTTGTGATACATCAAAAACATTTACAGGGGAAAAAGCAGGTATTAAAACTTTTCTTTTTTCGGTTTTTATTTCTCCATTAACATCAAAAACAGGGTTTCCATTCTTATCCTTTACCTGTACTGTTTCTGTTCTGTGGTAAGGAGTATAACCTAATATTTCTATCCCTTTTTCCCCTCTTTGAACCTGTCTTTTAAATTTTGTTCTCCATGCTTGATAACCTGCTACATATGTAGCATCTGGTTTTTGGGAAGCTATTAATAAATTATTTCTAAAACTATAATGATGAAATTTAGACATTACTTTTAAATAATTTTTGTATTTTTCACTTTCAAATACATCTTTAATACCTTCTTGAGCCATATTAAGCAAATTCTCAATTTTAGCTTGTCTTTTTTCATGTTTAGATTGTTCAGCCATTATAGATTTCTCCTTTCAATGTAACCTAATTTTTCTTCAGCTACTGGGTAAATCCTTAGCCTTTAGAAGCTTTCACATAGGGATTGGATAAAAACTTAAGTGAACAGCTTTAAGGGTTAGCAAGATTAAGACCACATTGGAGACTAAATTCTCTGGTGTGGTCTTTTGATATTATTCTAAATAATCTTTTGCATACTCAATTTCCTCTTCTATATCTTTATAGTATTAATAACTATACCAATCCAAAATACTTCTCAAAGAAGGCCAGAAGCTTATCGATTATGGTCTGTTTTTTAATGGTTCTAGAATTAGATGCAAATCTAGATACAGGAGGCATTATCCTATCTATATCAGTTCCTGTTGTCTTCATAAGGCCATCCCTAAAAGAGTTCTCAATAAATCTTCTTGCTTCCTCTTCCTTAAGGTTTTCTTCCTTGATAAGCTTATCCATATCTTTTTCTTTGTTTTCACTTAAAAAGACTTTCCATTCTTCGTCTACTTCAGTAGATGCATTAACTTGGGCTATAAATCTTTCAATAAGATCCTTTTTGCTCCTAAGCTCTATGGATGAATTTATAGCCTTATCAATAGTAGTTAAAATATCCTTGTCCTTGCAATTAGAATCCTTATACTTAGCCACTAACATAAGAATATAATCTATATTAACTTCTATCTGCCTAATAAGTTCCATTTCAAAGATAATATCATCATTTATATTTTCCTTATCACCTGTTTTCTCTCCCTTGAAATCTTGGTAAAGGTCTATATAAATACTCTGATAGTCTTGAAGGTCCCTTTCTGCTAGGAGGCTATCATCTTCAAATTCATCGAAGGATGTCAAGATATTTCTAACCCTTAAGATTTTACCGAATAGTTTTATAAACTCTTTTTGATTATATTCGCCTATGATGGGTTGTCCTAATTGATATTTTTCCTCTAATTCACTCACTAGCTCCCTGTATCCTGCTTGATGCTTACCATCCTTATCAAAACCTTCATAGTATTCTTCATAGGTTTTAAGAAGGACTATTCCTCCTGCATCTTTATCACCAAAAAGAGCTATTGCCTTATCAGTTTCCTCCTTCAAGTCCCTAAAACAAACTATATTTCCAAAGGACTTTACACTATTCAAAATCCTATTTGTTCTTGAAAAAGCTTGTATTAGACCGTGTTGTCTTAGGTTTTTATCTACCCATAGGGTATTTAAAGTGGTAGCGTCAAAACCTGTTAGGAACATATTAACTACTATTAAGATATCAACTTCTCTATTTTTAACCCTTAGAGACAGGTTCTTATAGTAGTTTTGAAACTTGTCTGAGGAAGTATCAAAGTTAGTAGAAAAATGTTTATTATAATCTTTTATAGCTGATTCTAAAAAGTCCCTAGATGACTGATCTAAGTTATCTGCATCTAA
>DUTM01000003.1 GCA_012842085.1 Mycobacteriales bacterium
CGCAGCCGTTGGGAGAATGTCCGCTTCACGGTGCGCTATGCCACTGTTCAGGGAAACCGCTGCACTCCGGAAGTGGTGGAGCAACTGCAACTCTTAGACGCAGATCCCAGCATTGATGTCATCATCATTGCGCGCGGCGGTGGCTCCATGGAAGACCTACTGCCTTTTTCCGACGAAACAATGGTGCGGGCGGTCCACCGTGCCACAACACCCGTGGTGTCTGCTATCGGGCACGAACCCGACACCCCATTACTGGATTATGTGGCGGATCTCCGGGCAGCGACACCGACAGACGCGGCCAAACGAGTAGTGCCAGATGCCTCCGCGGAGCGAACCCTCATCCAAGAATTACGTCTCCGCAATGCTTCTGCACTGCGCAACTGGGTAACCCGGGAACGGAATCTGCTGCAGACCGTCACCACCCGCCCCGTACTGGCTCAACCGCTTCGCATCGTTACCGACCGACTGCAGGACAATGAGCTACTCCGCCAACAGTTAGCGCACACTATAGAACGCTTACTTGCCGATGAGGACAACCAGATAGCCAATGCGGCGAGCCAACTCACCGCATTGGGTCCCTTGCGAACGTTGGCACGCGGCTATTCTGTGGTCCAAGTTCGCGACCCCGCTGGCGCTGTCAAAACACTAACAAGCATCGATGACTCCCCTCCCGGTAGCGAATTGAGGGTGAGAACGTTCGACGGTTCACTCACCGCTGCCGTTTTAACCACCCACAAATCCACTACCTCCCCAACCCATAAGGAAGACAATGGCTCAACAGACTCAAGAGACTAAAAACAACGAAACAACCGAGGAACGCCCCGCTGTAGACACTCTCGACTATGAGGCTGCTAAAGAGGAACTCACCCAGACTGTGCGCGCACTGGAAGAGGGCGGACTGAGTCTGGATGATTCCCTCGACCTGTGGGAACGCGGCGAAGAACTTGCTCAACGGTGCGAAAGTTTACTTAAAGGCGCGCACCAACGGATTGAAGCTACCCTCCAGAAAACTGAGGATGAGGCGGACGACAACGCCAGCACGGACGAGTCCTAGAACCGCTCCTGTAACCACTCAATAAGGTCCGCGATTATCTCGTCTTTGTTGATCTCGTTGTAAACCTCATGGCGCGCACCCGGATATTTGATAAGAGTAATGTCATCCAGTTTCGTGATCCGCTTATATCCCTCCGCGAGAATCTCGACGGCACAAATTCCATAGGACATGGGATCATATTCGCCACTTTGAATAAGCAGTGAGAATGGATGCTCCTGGGGCCCCGGAATCGGAGTAACAAGCTTTAACGCTTCCTCCGGTTTTTCGTACATAAAGTTCGTAAGAATATCCACCATGTTGGGATCCTCACGCGCTGCTTTCCGCACCTCCGGATCGCGCGTCAACCACTCGTTGGGTTCACAATCAGGATCGTCACGCCACTGGCGGTTGAAATCAAAGAAATCCGGAGGGACTTCCAGCGGAATAAAACTCGTCCCAGTAAGGACAAGACCCTGAATCTTAGCGGCGGTCTTCAAACAATACTGTTGCGCCAAAAAACTACCCCACGAATGTGCAATAAAAATAAGGGGCAGCCCAGGATACTCCTTCTGCACAAGTCGCGTCATGGCTTCAAAACCATCCAAGATTTTTTCGTGAGCATTCGCAGGAAGTTTTCCGAAATCCCCGTTCATGTGGCCGGTAATACCGTGGCCAATATGGTCCGCAGCGTAAACCACATAACCCGCTGCCGCTAACTTTTCCGCAAGATAGTTGTAGCGTTGGGCGTGGTCCCCCAAACCATGCTCGATCTGCACAACTCCACGCGGTTCTTCCGCATCCCACCGGAAATAGCACAAAGGTTGATCGTCAGTTTTACAGACGCCGACTATTGGTCCTGACAATTCATCCTCCCTTTGCGCATATGTAATCTCTTACAACTATTCTGACATGAAAAGACGCTGAATGGATTAACTAGGCGATTCAATTATCTTGCGTTTGCACTCGATAAAGCCACTTTTCGCCCAGTCAGCGCTTGCGAATGTCGAATTACTGCCCTCCCCGTATCGATTTAGTTGCTCAAAATTTCGCAAAATCTCTGAAGCACAGCAAAGATAGCTTCTTTTGGGAAGCTTCCTAGGTATGTTGGATCTAATAGCTCGAATCTAAAGGCAGAGTTCGCCGGTCGGGCTATTGAGGTTTCTTCTTAAGAAATGACACAATTAAAAAATAAGAAAACTTAGTTTTCTGCACACAATCCACAAGCTTGATCTCTAGAAAAGAGCGTTAATGTCCTCCCCAAATAATCCCAGCTTCCAACATGATTACCTGGATAGAAATCTTGGTATGGAGCTCATTCGCGTCACCGAAGCAGCTGCCCTCACCGCCGGCTTGTGGGCTGGTCGTGGTGACCAGAAAGGCGTTGACGCCGCCGCAGTTCGTTCCATGCGCGATGCCATCAACACCGTAAATATGCGTGGTGTAGTTGTCATTGGCGAGGGCGAAAAAGATGAAGCCCCGATGCTGGCCAACGGAGAGAGAGTGGGCAACGGTTGGGGTCCCGAGGTTGACGTAGCAGTCGACCCCGTCGACGGCACTCGCCTATGTGCAGAAGGACGCCCCAACGCTGTATCCGTTTTGGCAGTGGCAGACCGAGGCGCCATGTACGATCCCTCCAAGTTCTTCTACATGAAGAAGATCGCCACCGGCCCCGAAGCCGCACATGTCATTGACATTGATGCCTCTGTGGAAGACAACATTAAAAATGTCGCCAAAGCGAAAGAAAAAAGCGTTCGTGACATTACCGTCGTGGTGTTAGACCGTCCACGCCACGATGACCTACAAGCCGCTATCCGGGAAGCCGGCGCAAAAGTTCGCCTTATTTCGGATGGTGACGTCGCCGGTGCAGTCGCAGCCGCCCGCCACGGAAACTCAGTGGACCTCATGATGGGTATTGGCGGAACCCCCGAAGGCATCATTACCGCTGTTGCTATGCGCTGCATGGGCGGTTCTATCCAGGGTCGACTCTGGCCGGACTCCCCCATTGAGCGGCAGCGAGCCGAAAGCGGCAATTACGACACGGATCGTGTGCTCACCACCGAAGACTTGTGTAAGAGCGACAATTGCTTCTTCTGTGCCACCGGCGTCACCAACGGTGACCTGGCCGGCGGTGTTTCCTTCCGCTCCCGCGGCGCCTACACCCGCTCACTGCTGATGCGTGGCAGGTCAGGCACCGTACGGTTTATTGAGGGATTCCACCGCGCTGCGAAACTGCAGGCACTCTTCACCGAATACGGCAAGCGCGGAATGCCGCAGATTGGTTCCCTCTAAACCAATAGTGATTTTTAGGAGCGACGCCGACGGTGGCGCGGCCTCTTGCGAGCAGCTTTTTGCTGCTGGTTAAATGCCCGTGTTTTCCGTCGGCTTGCTGCTATTTTTTGCTGCCGTTTAGCTTTTCTTCGCTGTTCAACATCTTGTGTGTCGTTTTCAGTCCGCGATGATCGAGCACGACGTCCCCGTAAAGCTCCCACAAAATCTTGAATGACAGCCTCTGGGCACTGCGCAGTCCTCTCCTTAAACCACACTGCGCAGATACGTGTAGCTGGAGGTACCGCCAGCGGCTGCGCTACCCCGGTGTATTCGGCACCCAATGCCTTCACCAGAGTTTCCGGCAGCACCCCCACTCCGGCACCGGACTCTGCATAGATAAGGGCCAGTTCTGGCTGCCCTTCCGGAATAATTAGCTGGCCTGCACCAATGCGTGGGTCACTAAAGCTCTCCCAATCGGCTTCGCTCACCACATCCACCAATGTGCAGTCGTGTTTTTTGCGAGCAATAACCGCCAGTTTTTCTTCATACAGCTCAACCAGGTTGATCTGGTTATGCACATCCGCGGGGATCCATAGCGCTGCTGGCGCATAACTCAGCAAGTCGATAGAGCTCCGCTGCACTGGGTCGGTGACGGTGCGGGCGAGCACAATATCTAGTTCTTGCTGAGCCAGTTTCTTCCACTGCTCTGCTGCATCAATAAAATGCCACTCAGTAGTGACATCGGGGCGATTCTCCGACCAGCGGCGCTGCCATTTGTCAGGCAATACTCCATAAACACACCCAATGCGGAGAAGCGCCGCAGGCTCTGTGGCTTGCGACGCTTCCCCATTCATAGGTAGTTCAGTTGACTGCGGATCAGTCAAGCATCTTCCAATCTTCGAGGCCGTCGTACAGCGGTAGTTTTTCGGCTAGCTTGCCGACACGTGCCCGCAGTGCATCCACGTCAGCGGCCTTTCCTGCAGTCAGTGCAGTAGCGATAATGTCAGCAACTTCGGTGAATTCTTCGTCACCGAATCCGCGGGTGGCCAAAGCAGAGGTACCAATACGCAGACCAGAAGTGACCATCGGCGGACGGGGATCGAACGGAACTGCGTTGCGGTTGACGGTAATTCCACATTCGTGCAGCAGGTCTTCCGCCACCTGTCCATCCATCTCGGACTTGCGGAGGTCAACCAAAACAAGATGCACATCGGTGCCGCCGGTCAGCACGGACACGCCCGCCTGCTGCACCTCGTCAGCCATCAGGCGCTCAGCCAAAATCTTGGCTCCCCGCAGGGTGCGTTCCTGACGATCCTTAAACTGCTCACTGGCTGCAATCTTGAGGGCTGCAGCCTTCGCAGCGATCACGTGCATCAGCGGTCCACCCTGCTGTCCCGGGAAGACATTGGAGTTAAGTTTCTTAGCCCACTCTTGTTTGGCGAGAATCATGCCGGAGCGAGGGCCTGCCAGAGTCTTGTGAACAGTGGTGGAGACAATGTCGGCGTGCGGAACCGGGGAGGGGTGCAGATCTGCCGCTACCAGTCCAGCGAAGTGTGCCATGTCAACCCACAAGGTGGCATCGACTTCATCCGCAATCTCTTTGAAAGCAGCGAAGTCTTCATGTCGGGGATAAGCGGACCAGCCGGCAACAATTACCTTGGGCTGGAACTCTAGTGCCTTTTCCCGCACCTTGTCCATGTCGATCAGCATGGTGTGAGGGTCAACCCCGTAGAAGCCCACATCGTAGAGTTTGCCGGAGAAGTTTAGCTTCATGCCGTGGGTCAGGTGACCACCGTGTGCCAGGTCAAGACCCAACAGTTTTTCGCCTGGTTTCATAAGGGTTGACAGCACCGCGGCATTTGCTTGTGCGCCGGAGTGGGGCTGCACGTTAGCAAATTCAGCACCGAAAAGAGACTTCGCGCGGTCGCGGGCAAGGTCTTCTACAACGTCGACGTTTTCGCAGCCGCCGTAGTAGCGACGACCCGGATATCCTTCGGCATATTTGTTGGTCAGTACGGAACCCTGTAGCTGGAGCACTGAACGGGGTACAAAGTTCTCGGAGGCGATCATTTCGAGGGTGTCTCGTTGACGCGCTAGTTCACCCTTCACTACATCCAAAAGCTCTGGATCCAACTCACCTAGCGACGCATAGCGCAAGTCCATGTCGTCTACGTTCTGTTCGCTCATTCGGCAGTTCACTCCTCAATGTGGAATTTTAAGTGCTTTAACGCTAGGGCACTTCTCGCACCGTATAGTTTACGTGGTTAAACCCGCTATAGTTAATACGATGAATCAGGATAACGTACCTAGCCCATTTCACAGCTTTGCACGCGAAGATTGGCAAGAGCTTCGGCGCTCCTGGCCGATGGTCTTAACTGAGGCAGAATTGGAGTCGATCCGGGGCCTCGGGGATGAAATTGACCTGGACGAAGTCGCCCAGATCTACTTGCCGCTTTCTCGCCTCATCTATTTCCAGGTACGTGCCAAAAACAAGCTTTACCGCACTTCGCATGAGTTTTTTGGGGACACCTATACCCCGCAAGAATCCCCCTTCATTGTGGCAATTGCTGGCTCTGTTGCCGTCGGCAAGTCCACTACCGCGCGCGTGCTGCAGATTTTGCTGTCGCGCTGGGAGCCCCGGCCACGCGTGGATCTCGTCACCACCGACGGTTTCCTCTACCCTTCCGCGTATCTAGAGGAAAACAACCTCATGGCGCGGAAAGGCTTCCCGGAATCCTACGATCGGCGCGCCCTGCTGGAGTTTGTGTCTGATGTTAAAAACGGTGATGCCGCCCGCGCCCCCCTCTACGACCACGGCACCTACGACATCATTCCGGGAAAGTTCCAAGAAATTGACCGCCCGGACATTCTTATTCTGGAGGGGCTGAACGTTCTCCAAACCGGCCACACTTTGATGGTGTCCGACTTCATCGACTTCTCCATCTATGTCGATGCTGACACGCAAGATATTGAGAGCTGGTTTTTGAAGCGAATTTTTATGCTGCGCGATACCGCTTTTCAGGATCCGGACAGCTATTACCACCGCTTCATTCACATGAGTGATGATGAACTCCACGAGATGGCACACGGGATCTGGAAATCGATCAACGAGTTGAACTTGGTGGAGAATATTTTGCCGACGAAACCTCGCGCAAACCTTATTCTCAAAAAAAATATTGATCACACGGTGGAGCAGGTACTACTCCGCAAAATTTAGCTACTTGCCGTAGCGGCGGTCTCGCGATGCAAAATCGCGCAGGGCACGCAGAAAGTCCACTCGCCGAAATTCCGGCCAGTAGGCATCCGTAAACCAGATTTCTGAGTAGGCGGTTTGCCACAAGAGAAAACCAGATAGTCGCTGTTCACCACTGGTTCGAATCACTAAATCTGGATCCGGCTGGCCAGAGGTGTATAGGTGTTCCCCAATGGCGGGGATGGTGACGGCATCACGAAGTTCCGCCTGAGTCGCACCCTCCGCAATTTTGTCGTCGAGCAGCGCTTGCACGGCGTCCACGATTTCTTGTCGGCCACCGTAGCCGATCGCCACGTTAATGGTGAGGCCATCGCGATGCGAAGTCCGCACTTCCGCAGCTTTGAGACGTGCCACCAGCCACTTGGGAAGCAAATCCATATGCCCCATCAGATGGATATGCCAGTCGTGACCGGGAGCCGCAATTTCGTCTACGACGTCACCAATAATTTCTAACAGCTCCTCGAGTTCTTCGGCATCTCGCCCAAGATTCTCCGCAGAGAGCAAGTAGAGGGTGACGGTTTCGACTTCTTCGAATTCTCCACACCAGCCCAGGGCTTCAACAATTTTGAGTGCACCTGCACGGTGCCCGCTAGCCACATCGGTGAATCCGGCGGCTCGTGCCCACCGGCGATTACCGTCGCACATGATGGCGATGTGGGCGGGTTTCCGGATTTTCGAGATCTCTTTAACCAGACGACGTTCATAGAGCGGATATAGCACCATGCCGGCTGCGCCCTCGAATACGTCGCGCACGCCTTTACGAATCAAAGAGAAACTCACTCTTTTAGATTAGCGAATATGTAGAGAAGTGCACTCTAGTTCTCGGGAATCCCAGTAAATAGCCCGTTTTCGGGAACAGTCACGGGGACCCGCGTGGCCGCCAGCTCAAAGTTTTCCACCGGCCATGCAGCCTGTTGGATCTCAATAGGAGCAAAAAAGAAGGAGCTACCTGGATCCACCTGAGTGGCGTGAGCTTTTAGCGCAGCTTCCCGGTGGGGAAAATAGTCGGCGCATTCCACGAAAGTCGTCACCCTGTCGTATCCAGTTTCGCGGTTTTTACCCCACCGCGACAGCAGATCCGCGTACGGGCTATCCATGCCACGTTTCACCATTTCATTGTGGAATGCAGCAAACCGCTCCTTGGTGAGGTTGCGATCATAGTAGAACTTGTAGGGTGCCCACGGTTCTCCACTATCGGGGAACTGTTGTGGGTTACCCGCAATATGCCACGCCAACATGGACGCTTTGTGGGTTTGAATATGATCCGGGTGCGGGTATCCGCCACGCTCGTCATAGGTCATCAAAACGTGGGGACGGAACTCGCGGATCAAGCGCACCAAGGGTTCGACCGCGTCGCAAACATCAAGGGTTGCAAACGATCCTTCCGGAAGCGGTGGCAGCGGATCCCCCTCTGGTAAACCCGAATCCACAAACCCCACCCAGCGGTGCTGTACACCCAGAATTTCCGCCGACTTCGCCATTTCAGCGACACGGACCTCCTGCAGATTCTCAAAAATCTTGGGATCTGTAATGGTGCTGTTGAGGACGCTACCGCGCTCTCCCCCGGTGAGTGTGGCAACCATGACGTCATGCCCCTCGGCGGAATAGCGCGCCATAGTGGCGGCACCTTTAGACGCTTCATCGTCGGGGTGAGCATGAATAGCCAGTAGTCGATAATGCGCCATGAAGTTCACCCTCTTTTATCCAGCACCGATGATGCTTTGAAAATTTTAACTGCCTATCTAGGATAGGCAGTTTTCTGGAGAATGCCTAGCTATAAGGCTTTTTTAAAAGACAGCTGCCAGCGAATAAGGCACTGCACTTGCTGCTCTCGACAGCACGATTGTCACATCTGCCCTATAGTGTTATGGCGCACGTGGTAAACTGTGAAACGTTGCGCGGCCCCCACCGGGCCGTGCTTATCTATTTAGAAAGACGGAGATCACAACTATGACGGAACCTCAGCAGCATTGGCTCACTCAAGGAGCCTACGACCGCTTGAAGGCTGAACTCGATGGACTTATCGAGAATCGTCCCCTTCTGGCCGCTGAGATCAATGCCCGCCGCGAGGAGGGGGATCTCAAGGAGAACGGCGGCTATCACGCTGCCCGTGAACAACAGGGTCAAGAAGAAGCTCGTATCCGTCAGCTACAAGAACTTCTCGCCACCGCCACCATTGGTGAAGCGCCGGCAGAATCCGGTGTTGCCCACATTGGTTCCGTGGTGAAGGTTTACTATGACGGCGATGAAGACGACGACGAAACTTTCTTGATCGCTACTCGCGAAGAAGGCGGACGTGACCCGGAACTGGAGACATATTCTCCTGAGTCGCCACTCGGCGCTGCTCTGCTTGGCGCCAAAGAGGGCGAAACCCGTGAATACAAGCTCCCGAACGGTGGAACCACGAAAGTTACTCTCGTTTCAGCCGAGCCGTACCACGAAAATTAAATCCCTACAGATACTCACGCGAGCGAGGGACGTTATATCAGTATCCCTCGCTTTCGCGCTACTATAGGCATCATGAAACCCGGCCCCAAGCACGCCCGCCTCCGTCGCGTTCCAGGTATTGACGGACTGCGCGGCCTCGCAGTGATAGCAGTCTTGCTCTATCACTTTTTCCGCCCTACTTTTGATGGCGGTTTTTTGGGTGTCGATATCTTCTTCGTACTGTCCGGGTTCTTAATTACTTCGCTACTTATTCGCGAACGCGCCACCACCGGCCGCGTCTCCCTCAAAAATTTTTGGATACGGCGCATCAGACGTATTTTGCCGGCAGCCTTCACCGTTATGTTCGTGGTGGCCGCAATTACTCTTATTATCGCGGGTAACAGCCAGGTGCAGATGGGATCGCAGATGCTGGCGATCCTCACCTTCTCCAACAACTGGGTGCAAATCATCCAGTCGCACAGCTACTTTGCCGACACTGTGCCGCAAGTCTTTTCGCACTACTGGTCACTGTCGGTGGAAGAACAATTCTATGTGCTGTGGCCGCTGTTTTTCGTAGGCCTCTGTGCACTGGGAGCACGCCGCAAACATTGGCTAGTGATAACTGCCCTCATCGCCACAATGTCGGCCACGCTAATGGCTATCCTCTACACCCCAGGAGTGGACCCTACGCGGGTGTACTACGGTACTGACACGCACGCCTTTGGACTTATTTTGGGGGCTTTCCTGGCGTTCTGGATGTCGTCTAGAAGTGCGTCGCCGCTCGCAGATAGTTGGCCCAAGTATCAGACTGAACCACGCTTCCGGAAGACTCTCCAGGTCAATTCCGTCATCGCGCTGCTTGCCCTCATCGCACTGTGCATTTTCCTCCCCGACCAAAGTGCCATCACCTACCGCGGTGGCATCGTAGTTGCCTCGCTGTTGACGGCACTTGTGCTTTTTACGATCGTGCAGGAGATTGGCCCCATCCATCACATCTTCCAATCACGGGTGCTGCGTTGGATTGGAGTCCGCTCCTTCAGCCTCTACCTGTGGCACTGGCCTCTCATCGTCATCATCTCCGAACCGTTCCGGGCACACGGTGAACAGTACTCCCTCATAGCTGGTTTTATTGCGTTGGCTATTGCTGTGCCACTATCCGCCTTCTGGTACAAATACATCGAAACTCCTTTCCGCAGGAAAGGAATTAAAGCTACCTTTAAGGCTCTCTTCGCCCCGATTGCACACATGCGCTACAAAAAGGCGCGGGGTGTGCGCAGCATAATTATTTTCCTGGTCTCCCTACTCACCATCGGATTGGGTATCGCTTCCGGTATTACCGCCCCAAGCGAATCCCAAATCGAGCGCGATCTGCAGGCACTGCGGGCACGTGGCACCAGCGGCCGCCCCGGTCTGGCTCGGCTCTGGCAGCCTGACTTGGAGGAACGCAGCTTCCCTGCGGGTGAAGATATTACGGCGCTGGGCGACTCGGTGATGTTGGCGAGTTTGCCCGAGTTGGAAAAAGCTTTCCCCGGCATTTATGTGAATGCCGACGTGTCCCGTTTCTGGTCCTGGGCGCCGCTACATATCGCGCAAATGAAGCAAGCCAAGACGCTGGATCACTTCGTGGTTATTGGCCTGGGTACCAACGGCGTGGCTGCTCCGGGTGAGATCGATGCTGTTATGCGGGAATTGGGCAGCGACCGGGTGGTTGTGCTGATTACTCCCTACGGGGATCGTCCGTGGATGGACAAATCACAGCAGCAAGTTAGGGATGCTGCGCGCAAGTATCCGAATGTTTACCTGGCGGATTGGCATGGCGCTGTCCTTAAAGATCCCACGGTAGTGCGCGAAGACGGTATTCATCCCGGCGAAAAAGGCGGACGTTTGTACGCCCGCCTTATCCGCAATGCTCTACTACGTTGGGTTAATTACGGATCCACCGTCGCCAACGCACAATAGTTTTTTAAAGACTCCACTTAGCTGTTAGTCGCAGCTTCACTAGTCGCGTGCTGCCAGCATAGCAAGCAGACGCAGAATCTCGGTGTAGAGCCACACCAGGGTGACTGCCAAACCAAGCGCAATGCCCCACGCATAGCTAGCCGGGATTCCGGCGCGCACGGCCTTATCAGCCTGGTCAAAGTCGATGAGGAAGTTCACTGCAGCCAGGACAATACAGAATAGCGAGAAGATGATCGCTACTGGTCCACCTGCGTAGAGACCGAAAATGTCGTAGTTACCGGTGAAGAGAGAGATGACCACGTTGGCCAGAATGACTGCGATCACGCCTCCCAGCGCGGCCAGAATGAAGCGCGTAAATTTCGGGGTCACCCGAATGGCACCACTCCGGTAAACGACTAGCATTCCCACAAACACACCGATGGTTCCGGCAATCGCACTGAAGATAAGGGAGGCGGCGCTTACGTCACCTACTGCAATGCCCGCCAACAGGAAGGAGAATGTTCCCAGCGCGGTACCTTCCAAACCGGCATAGACCAAGGTCACCACCTTGGAGTTCATCTTTTTACCGAAAGTAGCGACCAGTACCGTGATGAGGCTACCTAGTGATCCCACCACGATAAACGGCAGCTGAAGTGCGGGGAAGTTCGCCCCCAGGAAAAACGAGGCAACGGAGAAAGCCACAATAACGGCCAGTGTGATGCCGGTCTTCACAACCACATCATCAATGGTGATGGCGCGTTCCTGAGTGGGGATTGGACGATCCGAATACCCTTGGAACTCTTGGCGCATTTGTTCCTGGCCATAATTCATTGCGCCTTGTGAGAATCCAGCTTGTGCACCAGCGAACTGCTCGTATCCCTGTTGCTGGTTGTATCCCTGGTAAGGACCTTGATTCTGTCCCCAGGGAGCTCCCTGCTGTTGCTGCCCAGACTGGTTTCCTTCCAGTTCTCTGACAGATTTCATCACAGGGTTGGTGGAACGTAGAGCCATAGTGTGAGATTCCTTTCGTAAGGTCTTTCACTAGTCATAACGAAGGAACAGGGTAAAGAGTTCCCGGACAACGTCTACTTTAACGAAATGAGCCAATTCTAGCCGCTTTAGAGCACAAAAAGTGCCCCCAGTGGGACTCGAACCCACACTGGACCGGTTTTAAGCCGGTTGCCTCTGCCGATTGGGCTATGGGGGCGTAATAGTTACTTCACTGCGTGAAACTAACTATTAAAAGATTCTACTAAGAACGACGGTGAAGCAAATCGTGAACCATTCCGTCCAGAATATCTCGCTCGCTAATGACCATTTCAGTGATGTCGGAATTAGCCTCAATCCGCTTCACGAGCTCTTGAATAATGACACAGCCGCCACCAATAATGTCGGCGCGACCTGCGTGCATCGGACCCCCCTCCATACGTTCGTCGGGAGTTTGGGTAAGCAGCTTGGAGGTTACCTCTTTAACATCATCAAAAGAGATGTGGCTTTGGTGGATCTTCTCCGGATCGTATTCTTTAAGACCCAGCACCAATGCGGCAATGGTGGTGAAGGTACCGGCGAGGCCCACCCACGTCTCTACCTTGTCCAACGGAAGAATGTCGAAAGCCTTATCGAGGTATTCGCCTGCCACCGCGCGGGCTTCCGTAACCTCGGCCTCAGTTGGTGGTTTGCTATGTAGGCATCGTTCCGTCAACCGCACACAGCCAATATTGAGGGACATGGCACCGTCAACCCCGGAGACGGAACCGTCAGCCTGATATTTGTCACCAACAACTATCTCGGTGGATCCACCTCCCAAGTCAACCACACCGAAGGAACCATCAGCGGATGTGCAATCAGACACTGCACCTGCGAAAGACAAACGGGCTTCCTGCTGTCCCGAGATAACTTCCGCCTCCGCTCCTGGGATGACGCGTCCTAGTTCTTTCCTGGCAATCTCGAAGAACTCTTCCCGGTTTTCCACATCACGCGAAGCGGAGGTGGCAACCATCCGGACCCGCCGCACCCCAGCATCGATCATCTCGTCTACATAGGAGGCAAGAATCTTTTGGGTGCGCGCTAAAGCATCAGGGTGGAAGCGACCGGTTTCGTCCACACCCTGGCCTAGTCGGTTAATCTCCATTCGTCGCGAAATTTCCTGGACTGTGTCGTCCGCCAAACGTTTCACGATGAGGAGTCGGATTGAGTTAGTTCCGCAATCTACGGCAGCTACTACTGGCACGTAGAGGATCCTTTCTTAATTAGCCACCCCGAGATCTTCGAGAGTGGGCCACTCCGCTGGAATCGCAGTTCCACGGAGTGTCCTATCTTCTGCAGCAGCACGTGCCACTGCTTCGTCCCCCAGCAGTACCACTCCGGGTTCCTCCGACAGTGCGTAAGCCATTAGGACATGGAGGCACTTTACCCTGTCTGGCATTCCTCCGCCAGAAAAATCAGTACCAAGATCTTCAATAGCATTGCGAGTTTTCAAATAATGTTTATGCGCTGCCAAATAATTAGCTTGGAGATCTACGGAAGCCTCCAAACGCTCCGTCATCTCCTTCATAATTCCAGCAGCTTCCAAACGTGACGCAGCGGCTACTAACCGTGGCTCAGTGAGGTAATAAAGCGTGGGGAACGGGGTTCCGTCCGGAAGTTTCGGAGCAGTCAAAATAGCTCCTGGTTCTCCATCTGGAGTCCAATACGAAACAGTCAACACGCCTCGTGGTTTACGTCCCAACTGAGCAGCGATTTTCTCAAGATCCTGATCGGTGGGAGGTACAAATTGTGTTTCCAATGATGCTGCCTTATGAATTGCTATGTTGAGCGGGGTCGGGGACCGAAAAACTGCGCCACAGGTCGCGGTACCAAGGTCCGCCACCCCGCAAAGTGAGCGGTGCCACCTGGTCAACTTCCTGCTGCTTATTCTGTTCTTCTTTCCCCGGTAGAACAATCCGGAAGCCAGTTTCACCCCGCGGGATAAGCAGCAAACGTAACCGTGCCTGCTCTTCGATAGCACGGGGATCGTTTTGCATGGCTAATTTCTGTTCTTTCCGTGCAATATCCTTCATAAGCTGCTCATTTTGTTTGATGAGAGCATCTTTTTCGGTTTGCTGACGGTAATAGGTACGCAACGGCGTAGCCAAAGAGATAGCCAAAACGAAAGCCATCACCACCACCACAACAGTGCGTGCCGGGTTGAAACGCGATTGGCGCCACCGCTGCATAAATTCATCGAAACGGTGGGATGATACCTTGTTGCGGTTATTCCGGTTGTTGCGGGCAGCAGAGGAACGCTGCAAACGTGATGTCGCCGAGTTCTTCTGAGCCATTGTGGTGGTCCTTCTGCCGATTGCGGGTCTTCCTACATACTACGCGGGCATCACCGTCGAAACAGTGATGCCCGCGTAGTTATTAAGGTTTTATGTGCTTTCCATCAGTGAAGATTTGTCCTCACTATGGTTACCGAGTGTTAGTTAACAGCGGCGCGGGGGAAAGCATCGTGTCCAGCGTACTTAGCAGCTGCACCGAGGCGCTCTTCGATGCGCAGCAGCTGGTTGTACTTGGCAACGCGCTCGGAGCGAGCCGGAGCACCACTCTTGATCTGTCCACAGGACAGGGCAACAGCCAGGTCGGCGATGGTGGTGTCTTCGGTTTCACCGGAGCGGTGGGACATCATGGAGGTGTACTTGGCGTTGTGGGCCATCTGTACAGCGTCCACAGTCTCGGTCAGGCTACCAATCTGGTTCACCTTCACGAGCAGGGAGTTGGCGATGTCGCGCTTGATGCCGTCGGCAAGACGCTCAGGGTTGGTAACGAAGAGGTCGTCACCCACGAGCTGAACCTTGTCGCCAAGTGCAGCGGTGAGTTCCTTCCAGTTATCCCAGTCGTCTTCATCCAGCGGGTCCTCAATGGAAACGATCGGGTAGTTGGTTACGAGGTCTTCGTAGACAGCGGTCATGTCGGCAGCGGTGCGAGCCTTGCCTTCGTAGTGGTAGCCCTCTTCGTCGTAGAACTCAGAAGAAGCAACGTCCATGGCCAGAGCAATGTCCTTGCCCATGGTGAAGCCGGCGTTTTCAATAGCGGAAACGATGAGGTCGAGAGCTTCCTTGGTGGAGGCGCAGTCCGGGGCGAAGCCACCTTCGTCGCCGAGGCCAGTGGAAAGGCCCTTAGCGTTAATGGCTGCCTTGAGTGCGTGGTACACCTCGGCACCCCACTGGAGGGATTCCTTGAAGCTAGCGGCACCGACCGGAGCGATCATGAATTCCTGAACGTCAACACCGGTGTCAGCGTGCTCGCCACCGTTCAGGATGTTCATCATGGGAACGGGGAGCAGGTTAGCGGTGGGTCCACCGATGTACTGGAAAAGTTCGAGGTCTGCAGACTGAGCAGCAGCCTTAGCTACTGCCAAGGAGACACCGAGGATGGCGTTGGCGCCGACACGGCCCTTGTTGGGGGTGCCGTCAACTTCCATCATTGCGGCGTCGATAGCGCGTTGATCGGTTGCTTCCTGGCCGAGAACAGCCGGGGCAAGCTCGGTGTTGACAGCTTCGCAAGCCTTCTGGACACCTTTGCCGAGGTAACGCTTTTCGTCTTCGTCACGGAGCTCAACAGCCTCGTGCTGACCAGTGGAGGCACCGGAAGGAACCCCGGCACGTCCGAAAGATCCGTCTTCGAGAATGACTTCACATTCAACAGTTGGGTTGCCACGGGAGTCGAGAATCTCGCGAGCCAATACTTCAATAACAGCCGCCATTACGGAGGCCCTCCTTTGGTATCTTCTTGCCCGCTGGGTTTAGAACATTCGAATTGCGGGCGTTGCGCCTATTCTTTCATGAAATACCCCGAATTGTCTCACTGAGAATGTGTATGACGTGGGAAAACAGTGAAAGACTGTGAGGCAACTCACCATTAGCACTGGTCAATTCGACACTGAAACCAGTTTCAGCTTCAAGAGAAACTTCAATGTCATCTTAAATTAATGTCCAGGAACCGCAGATTGGCCCACCTCGGGCGCAAACCCTCTCCATAGCGACTCGCCGCATAGTGCACTTGTCGCACATATTTCTCGGAATGGTTATAGGCAAAAACCGCTTCGCCCCAATCCCGGCGTCGCAACAAATCACGGCCGCCATAACAAAGATATCGGGCAGCTGACACGGCAGCATCGTCAATATTGTCCGGATCCGCTACTCCATCCCCATTGGCATCCACCCCGAAATATTTCCAGGTCTCCGGAATGAACTGGAAAGGCCCCATTGCGACATCGAACTGTTGGTCCCCGTCCCACTGGCCACCATCGGTGTCCAAAATGCGCTTAGTGTTGTCACTGCCATCTAAGCGCGGGCCCCGAATCTCCGGAAGAGTATCCCCATTAGCTAAGATCTGCGCATCTCCATGGGTGCCATGCTCAGTCTCCACGAACGCAATCCCTGCCAGCGTGGTCCATCGGAGGTGACATGCAGGCACAGTTTGCAGCATTGTTTGTTCCGCATTCCCATACGCCATAAGTGCCCGCGGAGGAATATTGAGCTTCTTGGAGATCCCGTTCGCCCAGTCTTCTAGTTGCAAGGAGGTAGCGCCCGGGGCTGACAAATCGACATGGGGAGTCGGAGCATAGGCACCTGGAACTGAGTCGATATCAATATCGTCGGCACTGAAATACCAGATACCGCCGACAGCCAAGACACCCACCAAAAGGAGGGTGCCCAGGGCGGCAAAAGTCCGCAGAACAACTTTCACAAAAGTCCTTAAAGCCTATAGGAGTGAATGTCAGCTGAGCCTCGTGGGCAGCGCAGTTTCAGAGTAATCGATCTTTGGGCCCGATGACAGTTCTACGAATACTCTTCCCTTATTCGCTTCAAAAACCGCAGCGCACGATCCCGCAGCAGCTCTTCCGCAGTACCGTCACCTTCCATATTTATGGCAGCTATACGCTGAAAATCGAGCGGAATGTCGCTCTCAGGCACCCCGGCACGCTTCGCGCGTTCCACTATCTGGGTGACCAGCGCCAATGCTGGTTGGGCTCTTACAATCCCCTCCAACGGGGATTTCTTGTCGCGCGCCTTCGACTGTTGCCAGAGCGCATCCTGCTCCTCCTCGGAGGCGGGGAATTGTCCCCCATCGAAGGCGTAAGGCATCCGTTTCCGCAGTTTCGTTAAAAAGGCTTCCGCTACATCGTCGTAGTCGAAATGGGCAGGCCCACTTGCGGTCTCCCCCACTGCAGCATGGAAAAGAACCTCTAGGAAAACATCCCCCAATTCCGCAACAAGGTCGGCTGTGGTTTCCTCCGTCACCTCCTCTGCGGCTTCTTCCGGGTTTTCCGGAAGCTGCGCAATTGCATCTGCCAGTTCGTAGGTTTCCTCCAGCAGATAAGGAACGAGGCTTTGGTGTGTTTGTTTCTGCTCCCACAGCCCATGTGCCCGCACCCGGCTCATCACCCGGGCAGCTTTCACCATGCTAGTTCCGGAGGGGTACTCAACTGGTTGCACCAGCTCGTCCCAATCACACGTGCTCTCTGGATAAGTAGCGGCTAGTTCATCTGCAGAAAGCGTCGTCACCAACACCCACAATCCGGGTGCCGTCGTCTTCGGCCACACCGGCAGCCCTGGAAAGAATTCGACGAGCTCGGCAGTTACCGCTGCGTGCGCGATATCGGCAGCCAGCTTGGCCGGCAGTAGGTCCGGGCATTCCTTGTCCATTTGCCAAACCACCTGCAACTGGGACGCAGGCTGGTTGTCTGCGTGTGCCGTCATAGCCCCCTGCCTATTTCTTGGTTTGTGGCTTCTTTTCGGTGTCAATCTTTAACGATATACGAGGCTCGCTGAAGACACCGGTGATCAGATCGGCGACCCATTGGAGGAGTTCGTCATCCCGGATCCGCGCGCCCCCTACCCTGCCTTCACCTTCACGCGGAACCGTAATAGCAACCTGCTGGACTGTGGGGCGATAGCGGGCGGTGGGGAAGAGTCGTTGCAGCCGCACTTGCTGTGAATCTTGCAGCGTGATCGGCGAAATCCGTAAGGTGGCACCGGTTAAACCAATGTCGGCAATACCGTGTTTTTGGGCCAGTTGACGGAGCAGAGACACCGCCAGCAGTCGCTCTGTCACGGTAGGCAATTCCCCGTAGCGGTCTTGCAGTTCCGCCACCACTGCCGCCAGCTGCTCCTGGTCAGGTGCTTGGGCAATCTTGCGGTAGGCCTCCAGCCGGAGACGCTCGCCCTCAATATATTCGGCCGGAATGTGGGCATCCACAGGCAGGTCAATGCGAACATCGCGGGAAACCGGCCTCTGTGAGGTGACGGGTTTGCCATCTGCGGCCGCCCGAAAAGCGTCCACCGCTTCTCCCACCAAACGCACATAAAGGTCGAAGCCCACCCCCGCAATATGGCCAGATTGTTCCGCCCCCAACACGTTCCCGGCGCCACGCAACTCCAAGTCCTTCATCGCGACGGCCATCCCAGCACCCAGTTCATTATTTTGGGCCACGGTCTTCAGGCGGTCATAAGCCAAAGTGGTGAGCGGTTTTCCAGACGGGTACAGGAAGTAGGCGTATCCGCGTTCCCGGGAGCGACCCACCCGACCCCGCAGCTGGTGCATCTGTGCCAGCCCCAACCGGTCTGCGTGGTCCACGATAAGTGTGTTGGCATTCGAAATATCGAGTCCAGTTTCCACAATGGTGGTGCATACCAAAACGTCATATTCGTGGTTCCAGAAGCTGTTAACGGTTTGTTCCAGCACCTGCTCCGACATTTGCCCGTGCGCTACCGCGATCCGGGCTTCCGGCACCAAATCGCCCAGTTCACGTGCAATTTTGTCAATATCAGAGACCCGGTTGTGGACAAAGAAAACCTGGCCATCGCGCAACAGTTCGCGGCGAATAGCGGCGGCCACTTGTTTCGCATCATAGGCACCCACATAGGTAAGAACCGGCTGCCGATCCTCCGGGGGCGTCATAATGGTCGACATTTCCCGAATGCCCGCCAAACTCATCTCCAGGGTGCGGGGAATCGGGGTCGCGGAAAGGGTCAGCACATCCACGTGGGTGCGCAGAGCTTTAATGTGCTCTTTGTGCTCGACCCCGAAGCGCTGCTCCTCGTCCACTACCACCAGCCCCAGGTCCTTCCAGCGGACGTTGGTTTGCAGCAGCCGATGCGTTCCAATCACCACATCCACTGTGCCGTCAGCCATCCCAGCGAGGATTTCTTTCGACTCTGCGGCGGAGGTGAAGCGCGACAATCCCCGCACTGTCACCGGGAATCCCGCCATCCGATCCGTAAACGTCTCCAAGTGTTGTTGCGCCAACAATGTGGTCGGAACCAACACCACAACCTGCTTACCATCCTGGATGGCTTTGAAAGCCGCACGCATGGCGACCTCAGTTTTGCCGTACCCAACATCTCCCACCACCACGCGATCCATGGGGGTGGGTTTTTCCATATCGTCTTTCACTTCGTTGATGGCCCGCAGTTGGTCCTGGGTTTCGACGTAGGGGAAACTATCCTCCAACTCGGTCTGCCATGGGCTGTCGGGAGAAAAGGCATAGCCCGGCGCAGCTTGTCGTTTGGCGTAAAGCTGCACCAGTTCGGCTGCGATTTCGCGGACCGCTTTGCGGGCTTTGCGTTTGGTTTTCTTCCAATCACTGCCGCCCATTTTGGATAGGGTGGGCTTTTCGCCACCCACGTAGCGGCTCAGTTGGTCCAGCTGCTCCATGGGAACAAAAAGCCGGTCGGGAGCATGTCCCCGCTTCGAGGGCGCATATTCGATCACTAGATATTCGCGCCGACTGGTTCCCTCCCCTGTTTTAATGGTGCGCTCCGTCATCTCCACAAAACGCCCAATGCCGTGCTGGTCGTGCACCACCAAGTCCCCGGCGTTGAGTGCGAGGGGGTCGACAGCGTTGCGGCGCTTTGAGACGCGGCTGCGGGTCCGTTGGGTGGTGGCGACGCGGGAGCCAGTAATGTCCGGCTCGCTGAGAATCAGGCATTCGGGCAGTTCCACGCCGTTGCGTGTCTGGCCGATAAGGCAGTTAACTTTGCCGTGGTCGGGCGCAACACCGTCAAGCAGTAGCTGCGTAAGGACGGCTCGTTCCCGGAACTGGCCACTAATGCGGCGGTATAAGTTTTCGGGCCCAATGAGATAGACCGGTGCGCTGTCGGCGCGTGACAGCCGAGTTTGTAGATCTTCCAGCAGCTGATCTATCTGGTCCAAGTCACCACGCGGGGCAGGGGCAGCGTGCCACGGAATTTTCACGACCTCAACATCGTCGCCCACTTCTGTGTTCAGCATTCCGGGTGGATTGACTACCCACCAGCGTCCCCCATGTGACAATGTGTCTTCTTTAACTTGGCGCAGTGGGCGATAGACACCAGCCCCCAAGTCCAGCAAATCGATAGGTGCCTCTCCCCCGTCAGCGGCGGACTCCCAGGAGGCGTCCAAAAATTCGCGGCAAGTGCGGGTGAGGTCGGCGGTGCGGGTGCGGATTTTCTCTTGGTCCAGTACCACTGTGAGCGCACCGGAGGGCATAAAGTTGGGGAGAATCTGCAGCTCATCTTCGGTGAGGGCAGGGATAAATGCTTCTCTGCCGTCAACCGCCACCCCTTGCGCCAATTTATCCAACATGTCGTTGATGGCTGGATAGCCGGCGAGCTTGTCGCTCAACACCGCAGCTTGGCGTTGCACCTCCTCCGTCACGAGCAGCTCGGAGCAGGGGTAGATGACGGCAGAATCGAGTTCGATCTCGGGGATGGTGCGCTGGTCGGCAACAGCGAAGGGGCGAATGTCGCTAATTTCGTCGCCCCAGAATTCCACTCGGATGGGGTTGTCGGCAGTTGCGGGGAAAATGTCGATAATGCCGCCACGGACCGCAAAGTCTCCGCGGCGGGACACCAGGTCCACCCGCTCGTAGGCAAGTGCGGTGAGTGCCTCCGGGACGTCTTCAAAGTTTATTTCTTGATCCAGCTGCAGTATCAGCGGATCCGTATCCAGCAGGTTCTTTTGGAGCGGCTGGATGATGGAGCGGGTAGCCGCAACCACAATTCGCAGCGAATCGATGGGGCTATCGGGATCTTGCGGTTGGAGGCGATGCAGCACCTGCAACCGGCGGCCGACAGTGTCGATGGACGGGGAAAGACGTTCATGCGGCAGTGTTTCCCAGGAAGGGAAATACGCTACTTTGTCCCCCCAAAACACTTCCAGCTCTGCTGTTAATTCTTCTGCTTCATGCCCGGTGGCAGTGACCACCAGGAGGGGTTGTTGCAGTGCTAGGGCAGCCAACAGAATGGGGCGCGCAGCATCCACACTGTGCACCGTTATTTCGCTGACATCCGCGTCACTAGCTCTCTTTTGCAGATGTTGAACTTCGGAATTGGTGCTCGCCAAATTGAGGAGGGCAGCGCCCGGAATCGGGGGAAGAGGAAAGCTAGTCACCCTTCTAGCGTAAACTAGAACTATGCGAGGCATAATTTTGGCAGGCGGAACAGGCTCAAGACTGCGACCGATGACCACGGCCGTGAGTAAACAACTGTTGCCCGTCTACGACAAACCGATGATCTACTATCCGCTCTCCACCCTGATGTTGGCGGGGATTACCGATATTTTGCTCATCACCACCCCGCACGACCATGAGCAGTTTGAAAGATTATTGGGGGACGGAAGCCAACTGGGGATTTCCCTCACCTACTGCGAACAAGATGCGCCCGAGGGGCTCGCGCAGGCTTTCGTGTTGGGCGAGGATTTTATTGGTGACGACCGGGTGGCCTTGGTCTTGGGGGACAATATTTTCTATGGCCCCAGCCTGGGAACACGGCTGCGGCGCTTCTCCCAAGTGGATGGTGGCGCTATTTTTGCCTACCGGGTGCGGGAGCCGGAAGCCTACGGAGTCGTTGACTTTGACGACACGGGCAAAGCTCTCTCCATTCAAGAAAAACCGCAGAACCCTCGCTCCCACTATGCCATTCCGGGACTCTACTTCTACGACAATAGTGTTATTGAGGTGGCGCGTGGCCTGCAGAAATCGGAACGCGGTGAATATGAAATCACCGATGTGAACCGCCACTACCTGGAGCAAGGCAAACTGCACGTAGAGGTGCTTCCACGCGGTACCTGCTGGATGGACACCGGCACCGTCGATGATCTGATGCACGCCGGGGACTATGTGCGAGCGATTGAGCAGCGCCAAGGCCAAAAGATTGGTGCCCCCGAAGAGGTAGCCTGGCGCATTGGGCTCATCGACGATGACCAGCTAGTCGCCTTAGCAGAGCAGGAGAATGCTTCTGGCTATGGGGATTACTTGCTGGGACTGCTGCAAGGCCCGAAGTAACCTCAACTAGGATAGGCGCTCGTAGCGTGCTACTATTTTGAGCGCAGAAAGTTCTGTGGGGAAACCCTACAGATATTCTCCCGTGGTGTAATTGGCAACACAGCTGGTTTTGGTCCAGTCGTTCTAGGTTCGAGTCCTGGCGGGAGAGCTTTTTTATTTCTCCAAATAGCTGAAGGCCGCCCGTGCGGGCGGCCTTCCAATCTCTAGAGATATAAAGCTCTAAATGTAGATTGCTGGGTCGATGTACTCGGCGGGGTCCACCAGGTTGAGGTCTTGGCCCGTAGATTGGCTTCTCACCTCTGCGGGGATGCCGATAAGAATCGACTTGGGTGGTGCGTCCTGCACCACGACTGCGTTTGCACCCACCGCACAGTCATCGCCAATCACTACCGGACCCAAAATTGCGGCTCCACAGCCAACCTGTACGCGGTTACCAATAGTGGGGTGGCGTTTACCTTTAGACAAGGAGCGCCCGCCCAAGGTCACGCCGTGGTACAGCATGACGTCATCGCCAATTTCGGTGGTTTCGCCAATGACGACGCCCATTCCGTGGTCAATGAAGAAACGGCGCCCGATGGTAGCTCCCGGGTGAATCTCGATCCCGGTGAGCCACCGGGTAATCTGTGCGCCCAACCGGGCAAAGAATCGGAGCGCTGGCTTTTGCCACATTCGGTGGAAGATACGGTAGGCCCAAATAGCATGCAACCCCGAATAGACGATCGCGATTTCAAGGTCACCGCGACCTGCAGGGTCATGGAGGCGGGCGTTCGCTACGTCTTCACGAATGCGTTCAAGAATCTTCACTAAGGAGTCCTTTTCACAAGTAGTCAGCTGCGCTCCGTCACTTTTCTGCGACCTGCAAATAGCAGGAAGGGAACGTCTTCGATCCTATCCGTTTTTCGTGTGAAGTAAGAAAAGGATGAACCGGAACGTCATTCACGAATATCGTCAAAAAGGCACGTCGAGATGTATCGTTCGCCGAAATCGGGAATAAGCACCACAATATTTTTCCCCGCATTCTCTGGCTGTTTAGCTTGCTCCAATGCTGCCCACAGGGCGGCACCAGCGGAAATTCCCCCCAAAATACCTTCCTCACAAGCTACCTTGCGGGCGGTCTGCAGAGCATCCTCATCCTGCACATCAACAATCTCGTCGTAGAGATCCCGGTCCAGTGCCTCCGGGACGAAGTTGGCGCCCAGTCCCTGCAATTTGTGTGGCCCCGCATTGCCTTTCGACAACAGCGGCGAGCCGGCCGGTTCCACTAAAACAATTTTGGTGTCCGGGTTATGTTCCTTCAACACCTGTCCAACGCCGGTGAGGGTCCCACCAGTGCCAACTCCCGCAACAAAAATATCGACCTTGCCGTCAGTATCTTTAAGAATCTCTTGAGCAGTAGTTTTGCGGTGGCGTTCCGGGTTAGCAGGGTTGGAAAACTGGCTGGCCAAAATAGAGTTGGGAGTGTTCTCCACAATCTCTTGTGCCCGATCCACCGCGCCCTGCATACCGGTAGATCCCGGGGTGAGCTCGATTTCCGCACCAAACGCTTTCAGCATAATTTGGCGTTCTTTAGACATGGTTTCGGGCATGGTGAGAATAACTTTGTAGCCCCGCGCAGCACCCACTAGGGCCAGTGCGATTCCGGTATTGCCGGAGGTGCCCTCCACAATGGTGCCACCGGGCTGCAACTCTCCCGATTCTTCGGCGGCCTCAATAATGGCTAAACCAATACGATCCTTCACACTATTGGCGGGGTTGAAGTACTCAAGTTTTGCTAAAACAGTGGCTTCTGACCCTTCTGTTACACGATTCAACCGCACTAAAGGAGTGTTGCCAATAGTTTCAGTCACGTCGTTATAAATGGCCATTAAATATCCTCTTTCATCACAGATCGTGCTGCAAAGGGCAGAGCAGTGCCCCCTATTTTTCCATACTGTTCACGTGGATGCGAGCGAGCTGGTTTCGCTCCTCTCCCCACAAAAGCCGTAAGATGGACACTATCTAGTCCCCAACGCAGAGGAATACATGTCTCAAGCACCTGCTCTGCCCACAGCGGTCATTATTCTGGCGGCTGGTTTGGGTACCCGCATGAAATCTTCTACCCCCAAAATGCTCCACGAAATTTGCGGCCGCTCCATGCTGTCACACGCAGTTCACGCCGCCGCTGGAGTCTCCCCCGAACACATCGTGGTGGTGATGGGGCACCAAAGAGACCGGGTTAAAGAAGCGGTCACCAACCTTGCGACAAAGCTGGGTCGCCCAATCGAGACTGCCGTACAGGAAGAACAGAACGGTACCGGCCACGCCGTCCAATGTGGCCTCACCGCACTCCCTGACGACTTCGCCGGCACCATCCTCGTCACCACCTCTGACGTGCCGATGCTCGACACCGACACGCTTATCGATCTGGTGAATGTGCACGACCAGCATCCTCGCCCGGCCGTCACCGTCCTCACCACCACGGTGCCGGATCCCACCGGTTATGGGCGTATTGTGCGCAACCCCAACGGGGAAGTCCTTTCCATCGTGGAACAGGCGGACGCCGATCCCAACGAATTAGCTATCCAGGAAATCAACTCTGGCGTCTACGCATTCGACGCCAAGATGCTGCGCCATTCCCTGCAACTTCTAGATACCGACAATGAGCAAGGCGAGCTCTACCTCACCGATGTGGTCGCCATTGCCCGCAAACTGGACCGCCCGGTGCGCGCCCACCGCCTCGACGATGCTTTCGTGGTGGCAGGTGTTAATAACCGCCTCCAAATGGCGGAAGTGGCGGCAGAAATGAATCGCCGCATCCTGAAACATTGGATGAAGGAAGGCGCCACCATTATCGATCCCCGCAACACCTGGATTGACGTGGATGTGACCATGGAGCGCGACGTCACTATCCTTCCTGGTTGCCAACTGCACGGCGATACCTATGTATCGGAGGGGGCCATCGTCGGACCGGATTGTTCCCTCACCAACGTCCATATTGGGAAGAACGCGGAAGTTATTCGCGCCCATGGTAGCGACGCCGTCATTGGGGAATCTGCCAGTGTTGGCCCGTGGGCATATTTGCGCCCCGGAACAGCCCTAGGCCCCGAAACCAAGATGGGTACCTTCACCGAAATGAAGAACGCAACCGTGGGTCGCGGCACCAAGGTTCCCCACTTGACCTATGTGGGTGACGCCACCATTGGCGAATACTCCAATATTGGCGCTGCCAGTGTTTTCGTCAACTACGACGGTGTTAACAAACACCACACCACCATTGGCTCGCACGTGCGGATGGGATCCGACACCATGTATGTCGCTCCAGTAACAGTAGGTGACGGCGTTTACTCCGGTGCGGGAACTGTTATCCGCCGGGACGTGCCGGCCGGGGCACTCACCTATAGCGATGCCCCACAGCGCATTGTGGAGGAATGGGTGTTGCAGAACCGACCCGATACAGATGCGGCTGAAGCTGCCAAAGAAGCTCTTAAGAAAACTAAGAACAAGCCCATTACCCCCGAGAATGAGTCATAATTTATCTCAGGGACCACTCTTCTACTAACGTTGAGTAAGTCACCACCATCGCGAATGAGGATAGATTCCGTTGACGAGTAAATCCACACCTTTGGAAAAGAACCTGATTCTGATCTCTGGCCGTTCTCACCCGGAGTTGGCTAAAGAGGTTGCCAAAGAATTAGGCGTCACTCTCACCAAAACCACGTTGCGTAGTTTCGCAAACGGTGAGATTTTCGTACGCTACGAAGAATCCGTCCGCGGCGCGGACGCCTTCGTCATCCAAAGCTTCCCGGCACCCCTTAATGAATGGCTCATGGAGCTGCTCATCATGATTGATGCCCTCAAGCGCGGCTCTGCGAAACACATTACCGCCATTCTGCCCTACTACCCCTACGCTCGTCAGGACAAGAAACACCTTGGTCGCGAACCCATTTCAGCGCGCCTAGTAGCAGACCTATTGAAAGCCGCCGGCGCCGACCGCATCGTTGCTGTGGACCTTCACACCGACCAGGTGCAGGGCTTTTTCGACGGACCGGTTGACCACATGCACGCAATGGGACAACTAGCCCAATACGTTAAAAACAAATACACCACCAAGAACATCACCGTGGTGTCCCCAGATGCGGGCCGCGTAAAGGTCGCTGAAAAATGGGCGAATATTTTGGATGGTGCTCCCCTCGCCTTCGTACACAAGACGCGTGACCCGCGGGTAGCTAACCAGATTGTGGCACACCGTGTGATTGGTGACGTGGAAGGCCGCACCTGCGTCCTCATCGACGACATGATCGACACCGGCGGCACTATCGCGGGTGCTGTAAAAGTACTTAAAGACTCCGGCGCGGGAGATGTCATTATCGCTTGCACCCACGGTGTTTTCTCCGACCCGGCGGCAGAGCGACTGGCCAACTGTGGTGCCAAGGAAGTTATCTGCACCAACACGTTGCCGATCCCGGATGATCACCGCTTTGAGAACCTCACCGAGCTGTCCATAGCGCCCCTCTTGGCCGCAACTATCGATGAGATCTTCCATAACGGCTCCGTTACCGCACTGTTTGATGGTGCCTAAGCTGCCGTAAAATCCAGTAAAAGCATATGTCAGGCGGGCTCACACTGA
>DUTM01000007.1 GCA_012842085.1 Mycobacteriales bacterium
CTACACCGCTAAGTCTGCTCACCACGGCAGCCGGTTCACCACTGAAGAGGCCTACTACGGCCGCAAGATGATGCAGGCCAACATTGTGGATCGCCAGCTCAACCCCCGCTACGACTTCATCGACGTGCCCCTCATGCAAGTTATCGATCTGCGCTGGGATCCCATGCCCGCCTCCTTCGTTAACGCGGCGATGGAAAACTACACCCACCGTGTTATCTATCGGCAAATGCGTGCCGCGCGCACCAACATCACCACCTACCCGGTGACCCTCGCGGAGTGGACCAACCATGCTGTCCAGGCAGTCGAGCGCGAAAACCCCACAGTGTAGCTCTTTTCAACCAACTGACCTTCAAGGAAAAACAATGTCACTCAAACGACGCATAGTCACCGTTGCGGGAGCACTGGCCACAAGCATTGCCCTTGTTATGGCTCCCACCAACGCCTTCGCCGAGCCAGTAGAAGGCAGCGTTGACACCATCGAAACCGAGACCTCCCCTGAGCTCTCGACCATCCAAAAACTGTATCCCGACCCGGTACACAAGTTCGTCCCCACCAAGGACGGCATGAAGGTGTCGGTCTTTGAATACGGTCCCTCCCCTGCTAAGGCCGAAACCATCATCATGACCGGTGGCTGGCCTTGGACCTCCAGCGGTATGGATGCTTTCGCCCGTGTGCTGGCTACCAAGTACCACGTCGTTCGCTACGACCAGCGCGGCTCCGGTGAATCCTCTCACCCCAAAGAGGAAAACATGTACACCTTCCAGGCATTGGCGAACGAAATGTTGGCCGTCATTCGCCACACCACCCTGCCTGGACAGAAAGTGCACGTATTCGGTGAAGCCTGGTGCCCCTTCATTGCCAGCCAGCTGAACTTCATGTACCCCGGCATCATCGCCACCATTACCAGCCTGGGCGCACCCTCCCTTGACCTTGCAGTGGTTCGCCACCGTCAAGCTTTGGAGAGCAAAGATCCCTACACGCGGTTTCAAGCCAAAAAACAGGCTGCCGTCCTCGAGTACGCGTTCATTTTGGAACGCAGCCCCGAGAAGTTCATCAAATACGCGGTGGACACCAACATTTTGGCTGGGATCACGGACACTGGCGTGAAACTTTTGGGTGGAGACTTCCCCGGCCGCACCAACAACTACGACATCGTCCACGGTATGCAAAAGTACCGTGTTGCGTGGATGCAGTCCTGGAACAATCCCCAGTACGACTACTTGGATGTCCCGGTAGTGCACGTGCTCCACATGGAGTACGACCTCATCGAGACGGATTACCTACTCGACAATTTGGAAGCCAGTACCCCGCACTACATTCGCCACGATATTAAATCGGACCACCTCACCTGGGTGACTTCCATTACTAGCGTGATCGAATACATCGAAGAAACCATCGAGACCTACCACGAGATTTACGACTAGTAGCATCTATCTATACAGTTGTAAATAAAAATTAAAATAAGGCCGGAGAGCAGTATTTTTCTACAATGCTCTCCGGTTTTATTATTTCACAAAACCTTCATTTATTCACTTAAAGGCAGACCCCCTGGAGGCACTCACGTGCGCTTGTTACCTGTAGCTTCCTGCAGTTAGACAAAAATATTCTCAAATTTAAACAGAATTAAAAAATCCGCTGATAGAGTTCACTCGAGGCACGTTTCAATACGGCGCTAGTTGTCTAGTGCCACAAACACGAGGTAGTGCCTCGGGTACCCAATCATTCTTCAGGACTTATCTATATGAAAACGAATGCAACTAGTAAACCACGCCGGTTCGCTAGAGCTATAGTCTCCGGCCTCCTGTCACTAGCCCTGCTAACCGGATTGGCAGCAGCACCCCAAGCAGAAGCCAAACCCCTCACCCCGCGCGCCCGCAACACAGGTGTCGTCACCGCCCCCGACGGATACAAAGTCCGCTACTGGGAATACGGCAAGAACGTTCGCAAAGCGCCCACCATTTTCTTCACCGGTACATGGCCATGGCATTCCGGCGTGTTTGAACCCATCGTCCGCTTCCTCGGCAACAAGTACCACCTGGTGCGCTACGATGCCCGCGGCTTCGGCGAAAGCGACCACCCCTACATGTTCACCGAATACGGCCTCGACAAACTGGCCGCAGAATTCGGCGCAGTAGTGAATCGCGTACTCCCCAAGAAGAAGAAATTCCATGTCTTCGGTATGGAATGGGGAGCCTTCACCTTCTCCGAATACAACTTCCTCCACCCGGGTCGCATCGTCAGCTTCACCTCCATCGGATTCCCCTCCATTGACATTGCGGAAATCCAGTACCGCGACGCATTGAAGAGCGGCACCTTGGAGGAAAAGGTCGATGGCACTGCCTTCAAAGTTCAAGCACTGGGCAGCACCATGGTCGCCAACGACCTGCTAATTGCAGACCTAGTCCTGGCCGGCATTATTCCGATTGCCAACGTAGGCAGCAGCCAAAGTATGGGTGACTTCCAAGCCGACATTGCTATGGAGGACGCCATCCTGGGACGCCGCACCATGATGGCCAATATGCTGCAGCGCCAGATCACCCCGCGCTACGACTTCCTGGATGTGCCACTACTGCAGGTTATTGAGCTGGAAAGTGACCCCTACCCCACCGAATTCGCTTTGCAGGGAATGCACAAGTACACGAACCGTCTCATCTACCGCAAGCTGGACGCCATTCGCACCCTCCTCACCACCTACCCCATGACGCTGGCCAACTGGACTCACGTCGCGGTGCAGGCAGGCGAACGCATCAAGAAAACCGTCTAACGCGTTCTGCGCTCCACCCCCATCTACGACCCAACACCAAGGACAACTATGCGAAACAGCAAGATTTTACGCAAAGGCGTGGCCCTTGCGGCGAGCGTCGCCATGGGCCTCAGCATCTTCAGCGCTACCCCCGCCTGGGCGGCGGAGGATGAACTGCCGGCCCCGGAACGAATCGAGACGGTACCCACCCCGACTCAACCAGAAATCGACAACATTGAGCACCTCTATCCGGGTGCCCGCAAAAAGTACAACTTTTACACCCGCGACAAAGTGCGCATCAAGGTGTGGGAGTACGGCAAGTCCCCCAAGAAGGCCGAAACTATCGTAATGACCGGCGGCTATCCATGGGCCTCCAATGGTCTGGACGTGTTCGCCCGCATCCTAGCCACCCAGTACCATGTGGTCCGCTACGACCACCGTGCCTCTGGCGAATCCTCCCACCCGAAGGACGCCAACATGTACAAGCTGGAGCGCCTGGCGGACGAAATGTATGACGTCATCCGCCACACCGCCGGCAAGAAACCCGTCCACGTTTTCGGTGAAGCGTGGGGTGCTTTCATTGCCAGCCAAGTGTCGCACCAGTACCGGGGCAGTATCCGCAGCCTCACCAGTCTGGGTGCCCCCAGCATCGACCTGGCCGGAAACATTTATGCCCGTGACCAGGAATCCGGCAACCTGAAGGACCGGATGGAGGCCGCCAAACAAATGTCTGGCCTCTGGTACATCTGGCTGATGCGCGGTAGCAGCAAAGACAACCCGAGTGCTGCCCAGCAGTTCCTGAAGAAGACCCTGCTGGAAAGTGGCCTGGTGGCCGACATTATGAACGGCCCCCTGAGCTACATGTCTGGCGACTTCAACACGACAACCAACTGGATGGACATGCGCTACGGTATCTACCTGTACCGTGAGGCGTTCATTGACCACTGGGAGAATCCCGCCTACGACTATCTCCACATTCCGGTTGTTCACTTCATCCACATGGAGAATGACTTCATCGAGACGGACTACCTGGTGAAGGGACTGAAGGAGCGGACTCCGCACTACATCCGCCACGACATCACGTCCGACCACCTCACCTGGGTGACCTACGTGAACACTCTCCTGGAGTACATTAACCAGTCCATCAACACTTGGAAGCGCCTCTACTAGCAGCTGCTACTGGTTTTGATTGTCGTCCCGCCACATTCCCGTGGTGGGACGACTTTTTTGGGCACTTGTGTGGAATGATGATGCCATGACTATTACAGCAGCAGCAGATGGTTCTTCTCTCGGTAACCCGGGCCCGGCTGGTTGGGCTTGGTTTGTGAATGACGAGTGTTGGCACGCGGGGGGCTGGCCGCAGGGCACCAATAATATGGGCGAGTTGATGGCGGTGTTGGATTTGCTGCGCTCGACCGAGCACGTTGCTGACGAAAAGCTGCATGTGTTGTGCGACTCGCAGTATGTGATTAACTCAATCACCCAGTGGATGCCGGGGTGGAAGCGCCGCGGATGGAAGAAAGCTAACGGGAAGCCGGTTCTGAATGCAGATTTGATGCGGGAGCTGGACGTGGCCATGGAGGGTCGCGATGTGGAGTTCACTTGGGTGAAGGGCCACGCTGGCCATGAGCTCAATGAGGCGGCCGATAATGCTGCCCGCGCTGTGGCGACCGCTTTCCAGCAGGGTGAGCCTATTCCGGAGGGGCCGGGTTTCCCGGGTGCCGGTAATTCGCACGCTCCTCGCACCCCCACCCAAGAGTCGCTGTTTTAGCGAGGGTGCTGCCGGCTCGCCCGGCGCCTAGAGTTGAACATCCTCCGTTCCTGCGGTGTGCAGAATGCGGAGGATGTTGTTTTATGCAGTTATTGGGGTTGGAGTTGGGGTTCAGGTTTTACTCGAAGACGCTGAAGACTTCTTCCATGGGTTGGCGTGTTTTTTCGCGGTGTTCGCAGTCGGAGTGTCCGAAGCACACCATGACGGAGAGGTGGAATTTCTCCGGGTCGTAGACGCCGTGTTTGATGAGGATCTCTTCAATGGGTTTGCGTTCGTAGCCTTCCAGCGGGGTGGAATCCACACCGAGGGCTGCAGACATGGTGAGCATGTTGGAGAGCGCAATATAAACCTGCTTATCAACCCACAGGTTTTTCTCCCGTTCGGTCCGGTAGTCCTGATCCTCGTTGATGAATTTGGTGTATTTTTTCATCCGCTTGTCGAGGTTCTCGGCCGGATAGTGCTGCACGTCTTCGTGGATGTGGGTGAGGTAGTCCGAGTAGGGCTTCATTTCTTTCTGGTCTCGCCCAAGTAGCAGCACCAGGTGGCTGGAGCCTTCTACTTTTCCTTGGCCTCCCCACAGGTGCGGCATGATTTCGTCAATAACATCCTGGTTTTTGAGGTGAACAAAGTGCCAGGGTTCGAAGCCCATACTGCTGGGACTCATGCGGCCAGCTTCGATGATGGCCTGGAAGTCCTCCTCAGAGCAGGGCATGTCGGGGTTGTATTTTTTGGCGGTGTAGCGGTTGTGGAGGAGCTGGACGACATCGTCCGCTTTCATGACCGGTGTTAGGTTCGGTACCCCCGGCTGGAGCACATTGTGTTCGGTGGGGTTGGAGGCACTCTTGGTCACTTAGTAATCACTGCTTTCATTGTCGTTTGGGGCGTCGCTTTTCCCCTTTGTCGCTTTACCTTTGAGTATAGGTGTTTCTTGCGAGTGCTGGCTGCGGGGCTGTTGCTCGGCGCCGTTGTTCCCGTTCCCACTCTTTTGGCTGACGCGCTCTTTTATTATGTTGATGAGTTTGGCGCCACGCTCTTTGCGGGTGTTTTTGCCAGATGCCATGCGCTGTTGGGCGTCGTGGAGGACGGCGTCGGCGGCGTTTCCTTTTCCGCTGCGGGCACCACTGTGCACTAGCTGGCTGTTGTTTGCTTGGCTCGAGCTGTTGCTGTTGCCGGCACCATTGGGCCGTTTGGTGGTTTTGCTGACGGATCCTTTTTTGGCACCAGTGGGGGTACTTTCAGCGGGACCAGAGAAGCGGGGTCCCCCAATGCGACGGAAGGCACTGCTGATGCGACCCAGGAAGTCGCGGTGTTTTTCTTCGTCCTCTTCTTGCTCTTCGAGGGCTTCTTCGACTTCTTGTTCCAGTTCGCGACGCACATCTGCACCGGTTTTGAGGGCTCCGCGGGCGTCCCCAGCGAGTTCGTTGCCGGCGAGGAGGTCGCGGGCAACACGGAGGCGCTCAATTTTGACGCGGTCTTTGGCTTGGAGGGTGCGCGGGATGGCGACGCCGACGATGCCACCAATCATGTTGAGGGGGATGATCCACCACAGGAATTGGATGATGGCAAGCGGGTTGGAGTCGGGCGCACCTGCGAACCATCCACCGAACATGAGGAGTGTATCGAGGACGGAGTGGAGCATACCGACACCGAAGAGGAGCACACCACCGAAGAGGGAGGCGACGATTTTGCCGACCACATCTTTGGTCCCGATCTGCATGCGGGTCATGAGGGTTATGGAGGTGCCGGCGAGTATTGCGAGCACGACGTTTTCGAGGTTGGGGCTAAGTTCGGCGAAGTGTTGCCCGAATCCGGCGATTGTCGCATTGAGGTGGGGGTAGGCGGTGACGGTCATCCACATGACGAGGAATCCGCCTACCAGGTTTCCGAGGAAGGTGTAGAACCAGAATCGGATGAGCTGGATGAGTTTGGCGCGCCGCGCAATGTAGGCGGTGGTGGGGATGAGGAAGCCTTCGGTGAACAGCTCCGAGTGGGCTAGTAGGAGGATGATGAAGCCGAAGGAGAAGGCGACACCTCCGAGGAGTTGGCTACCACTGGCTTGGGTGACTGCAACACCGGCGAGAATACCGAGGCCAATTTCGACTCCGCCCATGAACCCGGTGATGAATTGTTGGGGTCGGGGCCGGGCGAGGCGTTGGCGCCCTTCGTTGATTTGGCTGGTGAAGGCGTCGTCTAGGGCGTCTTCGTGGTGGAAGGTTTCCTCGTCTTTGAGCTTTTCCATGCTCTTTTCGAGGGTTTTTTCACGCTTTTTGTCGACATCGTTTTCAAGTTTGGTGATGTCTTCAGCTAGTTTGCTGCTGCGCTGTCCGTCTTTTTTTGCCATGGTGGGCTCTTCCGTCGGGCGGCCAGGGATATACCCAAATTACCGGCTGTTTCGGTTTTTCGCACTATTTAGACTAGCGCGTACATTTTTGTTCAGGGGAGTTTTACCGTCCAGTTCCGAAGAGGGGATCACTGGGGTGTCGGATCACTCCACGGATGGCACCATTCTCATCGAACTGGAGAATTTTGTGGGTGTTTTTGGCGGATCTGCGGGCGCGGCGTCGCCGTCCGCCACTTTTGTTTTTCTCTTTGCCAGCTCCAGCCATACCACCGGGCATCATGGCTCCACGAGCACTGGCTCCAGTGTTGTTTTTGGCGGTGTTCCCGGTTCCTGGGGATGTACTGCGAGTGGCTCCGGAAATGTTCCCGTTTTCTGCCCGGAGTTTTCCTCCCACTTGCCCGTTGTTTCCTGGGTAGTGCGGGTGTTGGTGCCAGTAGTCGAGGTCGAAGCGGCGTCGCTGCTGCTCCTGGAAGAAAGACAGCGGAATGTTGGAGTTGGGTAGTTTGGTGCGCGGGTTGATGTATTCGCCGCGGCTGCCCCGCATTTGGTAGGGCTGTCCATACGCGTAGGGCACGTAGCCGGCAGTTCTGGTGGTTGCCGGTGGGGCTTTGGGGGTTCCTCCCCAGCTAGGTGCTTGGGGATTGCCGCCGCTCGGTGGGGTGGTGGTTGACGGTGTGGGAGCTATGCCAGCTTTCTTGGTTTCTGCTGGTTCTTCAGCTCCCTTGATTTCTGGTGCTTCAATGCTGCCGGGACCCTGCTGGGAACCTGCCGGAGGCTGTGGCATTTTCGCTTCCTGTGCCGCCGCCAGTCTGCTGGGGTCTGCTTGGATGGGCGTTTGGGGGCGCAGTGGCGCAACGGCCTCAGGAATCTCGATGACCGGTTCACGCACTTTCTCGGTAATCACAGCACGCATCGGAACTGCAATTTCAATTGAGCTAGTATCCGCAGCTGCAAGGCCCGGGTTGTATGTGGCGGTCAACACTTGGTCCGCACGGGCTGTGAACTGGCCTTCTGGGAAGGAGAATTCACTGAACGCAGGGTTGTCAGCTGCTGCGCTGCGTTTTGCAGCAACTTCTTCTAGCTGATTCTTTGTGTCGATCAGATTTTCTATGAAGTGATTCTGTTTTTGGACCGATGTACGAACACCATGTCGTAAACCTGATATCGAATCAGCCCAACGGAATACACCCAGTCCCGCTTGGTATGTGAAAGTATCCGCAGTGCCTGCATTCTGAATTTGAAAGGCAATTTTTCTGATATCTTCAACGGTTCTAGCAAGTGTTTTTTCCAGTGACATCCAGCTATTAACCAACGAGTTGATAGTCACAACATCTAATTGCCCGAATTGGTTCAGTAATTGCTCAACCTGTCTGCCCAATGGTTCTGGTACTAGAGGATTAGCGGAATTCGCGAACGATGGGAATACTCGTCCATCGCGAAACCGCATTCCTTTTCCCGTGGCGATTTCTTTTTTGACGAGTGGACTTACATGTGAAGATTTTTCAGCGATTGAATCATAAGACCCCCGAAAAACAGACTCTAAATTTTGCTCAACATAACAAACATCAGCGGCCGCTTTTTGAAGAGAATGAGCTATACACTTTGACTCGTCAATATGCCACGAAAGAGTTGTCAATATCCCATTCGATCCAGTTATCAGTTGTAATAACTGCTGATTAAAAGAATTTAAAGATACTAGTTCAGTATTGGTCGAATATATGTCTGTTAATTCAAATTTCCGAGCTTCGTTAAAGTTACTCGGTAGTTTTGCTATCTTTTTTGCTGCTAGATCAAGCTCATCAAGGTTAATTCCAAACCGTTGCGACATGACTCCCCCTAATTGTCCTTCGCCAACTGAACTACCCCATCGCACAACTCATCGATGTTTTGATCAGGCACACGGCTTATATAAGCAATCACGAAATTCGTATCGTTTTTGCTAAAGCTTCCACTACAAGAGATCGCACCCGTAACTTTGTGGTGCATACTCCCTAGAGAAACTTCTCGACCATCGACCTCGACTGTTCTCATATATGAGAAATTGGAACGCCGGTTAATTTCGTCCATTTCAGCGTCCATGGACCCAATAGTCACTCGGTATTCGCCACTGGCGTTACTCCAGGCACAAACATTTTTGAACTCACCATCACGGTTTTCGAGATCATTTTGTGGATCAAAACCCAAGTTACGGAGAGCTTTCCGATTGATTGTGTTACAAATCTCTAGCCATTCTGGAGTTTGTTCGGCTCCCCACTTACGTGTTTGCTCACCAATCTTTCGAAACTCTTCAACCGAGTTCATATCCTCTAGCTCCCTGCCAAAAGCTGCACCTTTATCATGCTGTGCGTGAATTAATGGTTCTTCTGCATCCTGCTGGCAAGCTGTGGCACCAAAAGCTAAGCCTACTGCGCATACCCCCGCGATTATGCGCCGCACAGTCGAAAGTCTCGCGGTAGCCAATGCCGACATTCTGCCTCCAGCGTCATGAAAAACATCCCACTTATATGAGGGAAGAAGATGTTCCCACTTTAATTGTTTTCCTCATTTTTTGGGATCTCTACTTATTGGTTTAGTCCTTACTTCTATGACGTTTCAAAATGCGGAAAGGTTCTTTTCACTACGAATTCGTTGAACCAACGGCACATTCCGTCACCCGCTCTTCGGTGAAGGTTTACCTAGTATGCGTTGTTTTGCAGTCTTTGACCGGCGAAAATTGCTCTGAGCGAACATTCATTTCCGCTCACACAACTGGAAATAACGGCAACTAGGGATAGTTTTTGGAAAATCATCCAAGGTCACAAAGAAATGTGTCCAACTGCACTCTTCAGAAATCATGGAAGACCAGCTCATATGCACTATCCTTCTTAGGCTTAAATTATGGAAAAGAACAAAAACCTGCATGTAGATAGTCAGAAATACGCCGTCGAGAAGAAACGCTTCCGCGTCTCCAAACTTCTTTTCGGAGTGCTTACCGCACTCGCCATGGTGGCGTCCGTCTTCGCCCCCACAGCACGTGCTGATGCTCCCCCCGTACTGGGTCCACCTTTCGGCCCTGAACCCGACGACTCTGTCCTTCGCTATGTTGCGCTCGGCGATTCGTACGCCGCTTTGGGCGCGTCGGCCGAAAACAACTTCACTGGCGACCTGCCCCGCCCCTACCGCAACTACATGAACCCGGATCCCCTGTCCCGCTCGGTCTGCCTCAACACGTTCGGAAACTACCCTTCCTTTGTGGCAGAAGCACTGGGGGCCTATGTGATTGACGTGTCGTGCGCTTCGGCAGACACCGATCACTACTTTGGGGAACAGTTCCCCGGCATCACCAAAGCCCAAATGTTGGCGCTAACGCCCGAGACGGATCTGGTGACGATTTCTTTCGGAGGTAACGACGCGCGCGTGGCGTGGCTCAGCTACGGCTGCATCGCGGGCAGTTTGATTGCTGACCTGAACAATAGCGCCTGCGCCTGGTTCTTGGAGGAACCCCACAACGAGCGGTTCGCCATGCTTCCCGAAAAGATGGACCGCATGCTGCAGGACGTGAAGCACCGTGCCCCGAACGCCATCATTATCCTTACCGGCTACATGAACGTGCTGGATGAGGGCAATATGTGCGAGTATTTCGAGGGCCTTTACCCTGTTGATGTTGAGTATGTCGTCAATTGGCAAAAACGCATCAACCGAATTGTGGAGGAAGCCGCTCACCGGAACGGTGTGCTGGCGGTGGGTACCGATATGATTCCCGGCCACGATGTGTGCGCCGCCCCTGCTGACCGGTGGGTTGGCGCGATTGGTTTCGACACCTCCTCACTGCCCGGACACCCGACTGTGGCTGGACAGAAACATATGGCTTCCCGTGTGGTGGATGCTTACCACCAGGAGAAGCACCGTCGCGAAAATCCCTGGGGCTGGTGACGGCACTGAAAGCTACACAAAGCTAAAACTGCATAGAAAAACTAAACAGCAAAGCGGGAAGTAGGAAAGTTCGCCCTACTTCCCGTTTTTACGCCGCGTCCTCGGGCAGATTGGCCTGCAAATATTCGGCGGCAGCGAAGGGGTAGAGCAGCGGGTCGCGAAAGCGCCGCTCATTGCCGACCTTGTTGTAGTCGAGCCGGGTTTGCTGCAACCCCAGCGCAATGTCAGCGTCCTGAACCCCAGGGAAAATCTGCCGACGCATATAGGACTGGCGGCACAGCACGTCCACAATTTCCTGCACCCGGCTGCTGGCGAATCCGGCCGAGCTGGGGAACGCCCCCGCTTCCCCCTCCCCCGCAACGTTCACGATCAGGGCGTAGAGGAAATCGAAGTGGCAAATACTGTTCAGTAGCGTTTCGTGGGGTGAAATGTCGCCGCCGTTGCGCACCCCAACAGCACCAGTACCGTCACCGGCTCCCTGGCGCTCGTTAGTGTGGTCGGGAAAGTCTTCCAGCCCGGGTCGCAGCCCAGTTTCTTGGAGGGCGACGGCACGGGCGCGGGACACCAGGTATCCGCTGTGGCTAGTCTCGGTGTGCCCGGCGCGAGCGGCCTGCACTTGACCGCACCTTATCCAGGAGGAGTACACGTAATCCGGTACTTCGGGCGAAGGTTGGCGCCGGAGCACAATCCGAGGAAGGGCGGACCAGCGGCGGTAGCGAACCGCGGTTGCGCCCAGAATATAGAGCCGCACGATGATCTCGCGGACTAGGTCTGTTCTTTCGTCGATGGTTTTTTGGAACGTGAGGTGCAGTTCGTCGACGGCGGAGAGGGCCAGGTCGGTACGTCCGAAGCGGAGTGCCTGGCAGCCCACCATGGTGAGTTTGTTGAGCGCGTCGGTGGCGGCGTCACCCTCCAGGATGTGTTCCTTGATGGTGCTGAAGAATTCGGTGATGCTGTTGTCGTTTTTGTCGGTGAGGACGGCGCGCAGGATTTGGAGGAAAAGGTCGTTGTCGACGTTGGTGGTGAGGGGTATTTGTTCGTAGGGGGAGTTTTGTTGGCTGCTTTCGTTGGCGAGGTAGCTGCGGAAGAGTTCCTGCGCGTTTTGGCGTTCGGTGCGGCGGATTTCTTTGTCATGCCGGTCGAGGAGAAGGCGCCAGTGCTTGTAGGCGAAGGGTTCGTTGCGGGCGCTGATCCGGACGAAAAGGTCGCCTTTGCGGAAGGCGTAGTTGTTGCTGTCGGGCAGGCCGCCGTGTTTCCCCATGGGGATGGGGAGGGCGAGGCTGTCTTTCTGCAGGGAAATGATAATGACGGGGTGGTTGTCGACGTCGTGGATTTTGGTGACGACCTGAATGTTGGCGTCCACGTATTTGTCGATTTTGTCGGCGATGCGGGCGGCGTCGAATTGGGTGGGGTCGTCTAGCCACGGTTCGGTGTTGATGGTGCCGTCGTCATTCACACCGATGAGGAAGTACCCGGCGCCGAGGGGGTTGTTCACCATGGCGATGGCGTCTTTAACGAAGTTGAGTTCGTCTTTTTTGTGGCTGAGGTCTAGTTCGCGTTTGAATTCGAGTTCTTGGCTTTCTGCGCACTGCAGCAGGAGGTTGAGTTTTTCTTTGTCGACCCGGTTGTCCCAGATTAGGGGCTTGGTGCCGTCGTCCACTACGAGCTCCCTCGACTAGTTGCCGTCACCTTTGACGCTAGTGCCTCACAGGCCGTTCGGGAACGACCAACAGGGGCCTGCACACAGTGTTTCCAAAAGATTTAGCTAACTGTTAGTGGACTGTAACGGTGCGTGGGCGGGTGACGGCGGTGGGTGCGGCGTGGAGGTGGTGACGGTGATAAAAAGATTAGTTTTAGGAAAAACTGGTTCGTGAATACATCTTTTTGAGAAGCTCATGTTTTTCAGCAGGCAACAACCTTTTCATCATCTGATCAATATGTACCTCATCGACAGCATGAAAAAATTTCATTACCTCTTGTAATATGCGTGAGCTATCGATTTCTAAAAATTCTGCAGATTTTTCATTTTCAAGATGACTTGATTCATTAAGTAATTTTTTAAAAATAGCGGACGAAAACTTCTTGGTGCCATCCCCCTGTCCATATTGTTTATCGATGTATTCAATCTGATCTAAAATATGCTCTTCGCCAGGTAACCGAAAGCTTAGATATCCCTCTACTACCTTTCGAGCTTGATTGCCTATGCCATAGTCGAGTGGTTTATTTTCGATTCTTCTCAATTCATTTGTTAATAAAAACCACATACTCAATAAGTATTCTGTTGGCTTAATGAGCAATTCTTTTGGTAATGGGTTTATAACGGTTAATCCATCGGCTGAATCGGCACAAGGAGTTCGTCTGAGCACATAAAAACCGGTGTGCTCATCATTTTTTTTGCTGGTTTTGGGAGACTTAGGTTTCTTTTTGCGGATAAGTTTTCGTAGCTGCTTTTCAGCCAAATAGCGAAAATGAAGGTTGCTGTGGGTGAGAAACAAAATTGTCGCGTTAGGCACGTACTCACTAAAAAATTGAGTAATAAAAATGTCGATCATTAAAGCACGCGTTGAATCAATTTCAGAGATGACATCGTCTAGCAAAATTAGACATTTTCCGGTGTTCTTTTTCTCACACCCATCTAAAAGCTGAAAACAAAAGTAAAGAAATGCAATTAACTTTTTCTCACCATTCGACATATTTTCGGCTGGTTCATCTCGGCGCATTACTCGGTATGATTTTCCGTCATCATAAAGTCTAATCTGTAGTCTCTCGCTGCCAGTAATTACAGCAAGTTGCTGATTAATTCGTTGAGAGATTTCAACAGTCGACGAAATCTCTCCCTCTTTTTCAAGCTTTTGTCGTTCTAAGCAAGATTTTTCTTTTTCAAAATTATTTTTATCTTTTTCTAGTTGTTCCCGCTGAGATCGAAGGAGTCTATACCTCTCCTGGTAACGAGAACAGGCGGATTCTTTTAATGAACGGAGAGAGTCTTCACGAAGGTTGACTTCCTTATCTATTTTTTTCTTTACGGCATAGTAAATATCCGAAAAGTCATCATAATGTTGTTTAACTTCACCCCATTCATCGACACTAAGCGCAGGCATTTCAATTTTGTTAGAAGTCAAATCATCTGATCTTTTCCCTGCAGCTTCCCAACATTTCCAAAGCTTATTACGTAATTCTTCTGCACTAGCCACCACTCGATTTTGACTGGCTTCCCACTCTTCATCCATCACTAGCGTTGGATTCTCTAGACCATTAAATTCACTCACCCAGTTATTTAAATGGTTATGCTGTTCTCTTAATTCATTGACTACCTTTTTGATCGCATTTTTTATATTTTCACGTGGTAAAGCGAGTATGCCCTCTAACTCGAGAATCCTTGTTTCGGTCAAATTCCCAGTGCAGAATTTGCATTTTTTAGATTCAGCATGCAATTCCACACCTTTTTCAAGCCATTCAATCAAGCTACTGGATTCAACTTCTCGCTGGTTTTGAGGTTTGAGAATTAGTTCGACTTGTTCTTCGGTCAATAGATGCAGATCCGGAAGAGAAGGAAGTTTTTTAAGACGTATTTCTTTTGTTCTTAGCTGGCTTAATAATCGACGAATTTCCTCATTCTCAAGAGACTTAAGTTGTTCCTCCTTTTCTAAAAATTTAATTTTCTCCCTTCTATTAAATCGAGAAGGAGTTAGCTCGCTTATTTTTTTACTTTCTAAATCATTTGAAATCGCCTCGATAATTTTTTTGACATCTTGAGAATTATTTTTGAGTTTTGAATTTATTTCACTCAGTTCGGACTCACAGTCCTGAAGTTTTTTAGAGATTTTAACGATTTCTCTTTTAGCAGCTGTATTTTCTTCACCAAGAATAAGCGTAATCCCATCGGCACCATTACCTTCTAAAAACTCTTGGGCATTATTTACATAATTTTGATCAAAAATATAAAGGGGGAATTTTTCTTTTTTATCGGTTTTTGTATCAGTTTTTGTAAAATTTACTATTTCTGGATTTTTATCAAGCAATCGACAAATTGTCGTTTTCCCACTGCCATTAACGCCATAAATCACAGTTCATTTTTTGAGTTCTACGCTCGACAAAGCATTCTTACTCAAACATCCAAATTCTTTATGCTGTCCAAATTTAAAATCAACAGACAATTTGATTCACTTTCCAAGTTGATAGGAGACGTAAACGGCAGAAATTGATTTTGGAGACTAAGAAGTATGAAAATTAATAATTACTACCTATAGTCAATCATCAAACTAAGCTTTGCTGACCTATAGGCTGGCGTCGATTGGAAATTAGTAATTTGCGAAATTAGCAAGATACTCCTTGGGCACTCTGCAAATTAACCAAATCGTGTCTCCAATCTCTTTTCAGCGAGAAAATTATCTGACTTTTTATAATTCAAACTAGCAGTGAATTTATTACAATTTCTTAAAGCCTTACTTCTCGATACTTATAAGCTACTTTTAAAACTTGTCGTAGGCATTCCTCCCTTCCATAATGGAACCTGTGAGTAGTTCTTCCAGCACCCCTAAAGTTTTCTCATCACCCCAAGAGCTTTCCGAAGTTACGGCAGAAATCCGTAGCTCCGGAAAGAGAATCGCGCTTGTCCCTACTATGGGGGCCCTGCATGAGGGGCACCTCACCCTGGTTCGCGCCGCCAAGAAGATGGAGAACGCGGTTGTGGCGGTCAGTATTTTTGTGAACCCCCTCCAGTTCGGACCGGACGAGGACCTCGACACCTATCCCCGCACCATGGAAGACGACATCGCAAAACTTGCGGAAGAAGGCGTGGATATGGTGTTCACCCCGACACCCGAAACCATGTACCCGAACGGTTTCCGCACCACCATCGACCCGGGCCCGCTCGCAAAAGAATTGGAGGGCGCCACTCGCCCGGGTCACTTCGCCGGTGCGCTCACTGTATGCACAAAACTTTTCAGCCTCACCCACTGCACGGATGCGTTCTTCGGAGAGAAGGACTACCAGCAGCTCATCCTCATGCAGGAGATGGTGGAGGACCTTAACCTTCCCCTCACCCTGCACCCCATCCCAATCGTGCGGGAGAACAGCGGACTGGCACTCAGCTCCCGCAACCGTTACCTATCGGTTGAAGAAAACGAACTCGCCACCAAGCTTTCCGAAGCTCTCTACGCAGGCAGAAAAGCAGCGGATGACGGTCTTACTGCTGGTGAGATTCGGGGAGCTGTTTTCAGCTACTTGGAGCAATTCCCCGAAATCGATATCGAATATGTTGAACTGCGGGATGCTCGACTCGGCAAAATTGAAGACCTTACAGACACCGGAGAGGTGGAGTGTCGCCTGCTGCTGGCCGCCCGTATCGGCAGCACCCGTTTAATCGACAATATGGGTGTCACACTGCAGCGCTAAACCCCACCCCTACTACCCCCTCACAACCAGCGAGAATTGCCTAAGTTTTAGCTGGCTGCTTACACTATTTACGCAACTGTCCCCTCGCACACGTTCCTACTTCTTTAAAGAGGTTGATTTATTGTGCTTCGTACCATGATGAAGTCGAAGATTCACCGCGCAACGGTGACTCAAGCAGACCTGCACTATGTGGGTTCTGTGACGATCGACTCTACCCTCATGGAGGCAGCTAACCTGTGGGAGGGCGAGAAGGTCGATATTGTCGACATTAATAATGGTGCGCGCCTTTCCACCTACTGCATTGCAGGCGAGGCGGGATCCGGCATTATCTCCATTAACGGAGCAGCTGCGCGGCTTATTGGTCCGGGGGATCTGGTCATCCTTATTGCCTACGGCATGATGGACGAGGACGAGGCTCGCAACTTCCAGCCGAATGTGGTTTTCGTTGATGAAAACAACAAGATCCTGGAGACCGGCAGTGATCCGGCTAATGTTCCGGAAGGCTCCGGCCTGAAAGACCCGCGCTAGCCCTTGAAGCAGTGTTCCTCTGCGGGGAATGATCCATCCGCAACAGCATCCTTATAGGCTTTCGCTGCTGCCGTAATTTCTTTACCCACCTCACCGAATACTCGGGCGAAGCTGGGGCGATATCCTTCCGCCGGCACCGCCATGGCATCCTGCCACACCAGCACCTGGCCATCACAGTTCGGCCCGGCACCAATACCCACGGTCGGGATCTTCAGCTCTTTGGTTACCTCGGTGGCAGCATCGGCAGTCACCATTTCGAGAACTACCGCATCCGCACCGGCTGCTTCCACCGCTTTCGCATCTCGCAGCAATTGTTCTGCCGCCGCACCGCGACCCTGTACCTTGAATCCACCTAAGGCGTTGACGGATTGCGGGGTGAAACCAATGTGCGCCATGACGGGGATGCCGGCATCCACCAGCGCCCGGATGCGGGGTGCGATGCGTTCGCCGCCCTCGATTTTCACCATGTGGGCACCGGATTCCCGCATCATTTTGGCGGAGCTCATGACGGCCTGCTCATCGGAGGCTTCGTAGGTGCCGAAGGGTAGATCCGCAACGACTAAAGCGTTGGGGGCGCCCCGCACGACTCCCCGAGCCAGCGGGATGAGTTCTTCTAAACTCACGCCGGTGGTGGTGTCGTAGCCGTAGATAACGTTGGCTGCCGAGTCCCCCACTAGCAGCACCGGAATTCCGGCGTCATTGAATGCGCGGGCAGTTGAGTAGTCGTAGGCGGTCAACATTGCCCAGTGCTGGCCTTCTTCTTTCCACTTTGCTAGATCCAGTACGCGAGTTTTCATACTGTCCAGTATTCCACTGTCTGGGTGTTACTAATCAGTCACCCCATTGGAAGTTGCGAATCCACAGGTTAAACGGTCTCTATTCGCTGCTGCAATTGTTCCCATTTCGCTGTGCAGGGTTTTCCGCGTCTATAGACTGAAGGCATGTACGAAAAAGCTACTGCTTACATTGAAAAGATCGAAAATCTTAGCGAAGACGAGATTATCCCCATCGTCCACCATTTCCAGGAACGTCCCAGCAAACAGATCATGGGACGCAACCAAGGCACCATGTACGAATACAACCCCATGCTGTGGGAGTGCCTGAATAAGTGGTCTGAGGATCATTTTGTTAAGACAGTGTGGGACGAAACTAAAACCATGCGGAAGGAAGATTTTTCTTCCGACGAATGGCTAGACAACCTTACCGAACATCAGGCGAATCTCACTCTTTCTTGGCTGGTCTCCAACGAGGATTACCACCGCGGCACTCTTGCCGACTGGGTGAAGAATGGGACTTTGGTGCGCGTGTTGAAGCGTTTGGAAGAGGCCGACGCCTAGCGTTTTAATTTCCGCTAACTTTTCATGACAGCTAGCTGAACTGTTGTCGGTTATCTGGCAACTTGTGATGCCCTCAGGGTATTCCCCGAGGGCATTTCTTATTGCTGCCGCGACTGTTACGCCGGCCGCATATAATGCGATGTACAACTAGAAGACTTTAGTTTTAGCTTTATTTCCAAGGGATTCAATGACTACGCCAAATTCTCCCGCGAGAACTTCCTCTGCCGTTTTCTCCCCCGAGGATCAGGATTCCTTGGATGCTTTAGCCCCCGGTAAAACCGTTGTTGTGCGTGACGAAACCTGGCTTGTTACCAATGTGGAACCCAGCGCGGATGGGTGGATGGTGACGGTGCGCGGCCAGTCGGAACTGGTCCAAGACACCACGGCTGTTTTCTACTCAGCACTGGACGATATTGAGCTGCTTGACCCTGCTACGGCCGAAGTGGTGGGTGACGATTCTTCCCACTACCGCATGTCGAAACTCTGGTTGGAGGCTCTACTCCGAAAGACGCCTCTCCCCTACGGCGACACCTCTCTTTCTGTCTCCCATGGCATGCTGCTGGATCCTCTGAACTACCAGGAGATGGCAGTCCGTAAGGCTCTGAGCGATGACCAATTGCGTCCCCGTATCCTGATCGCCGACACTGTTGGTTTGGGTAAGACCCTCGAGATCGGCATGATCCTTTCCGAGCTGGTGCGCCGCGGCAGGGGTGAACGGATCCTGGTAGTCACTCCCCGCCACGTGTTGGAGCAAATGCAGCATGAACTCTGGTGCCGTTTTGCACTACCGTTTGTGCGCCTAGACTCGGCCGGTATTCAGCAGGTGCGCCGCCAACTCCCTGCCACCCGCAACCCTTTCACCTATTACAAACGGGCCATTATTTCGCTGGATACGCTCAAGCAGCCCCGCTATAAGCACCATTTGAAGAAACAAAAATGGGACATTGTGGTTATTGACGAATGCCACAACGTAACTAACTCCAACACCCAAAACCATGAACTAGCAACGGTTCTCGCACCCAATACTGAATCTCTTATTCTCGCGTCCGCTACCCCCCACAACGGTAAAAAGGATTCTTTCGCCCGGCTTCTCCGCCTGCTGGATCCCTCCGCCGTATCTGCTGATGGGGACTTCACTAAAGAGGACGTGGAGCCTTTAGTTATTCGCCGGCACCGCCACAGCCCCGAAGTAGCCAATGAGGTGGGCGACCGCTGGGCCGAACGCGCTGAGCCAGTCAATATGATGGTCGAACCCTCCCCTGCAGAAAACGCGGTCGCGGCGGAACTCTCCACCAGGTGGTTGCATCCCGAAAGTGGCCGCTCCCCATACTCCGGCCAAACCGAGCAGCTTTTTCCCTGGACCCTTGCTAAAGCTTTCCTTTCCTCCCCTGCTGCTTTGCAGGAATCTATTGAAAACCGGCAGAAAAATATTAGCCCCATTCTCAGCAATCCGGCTGACCATCCTGTTGAGCAAGTCGCTGCCGTGCGCCACGAGATGGAGGCTCTGCGCAATCTTCACGAACTCAATGCCAAAGCCTTCTCCCCCAAAGCCGGCAAGTTCGCAGCACTAGTCAACTACTTGAAAGAAATCGGAGTCGGCAAGGACTCCCCCACTCGCGCTGTTGTCTTCGCAGAACGTGTCGCCACCCTCAACTGGCTGCAAGAGCAACTACCGAAAGCTCTCGGGCTGCCCAAGAAGGCCGTGGAAATTATGCACGGCGGTATGCAGGACACCAGCCAGATGGAGATTATTGAACAGTTCAAACTCTCCGAATCCCCCATCCGGGTGCTGGTCACCGGCGATGTCGCCTCCGAAGGTGTCAACCTGCACGCGCAGTGCCACCACCTTATCCACTACGACATTCCTTGGTCGCTCATCCGTATTGAGCAGCGCAATGGCCGCATCGATCGCTACGGACAAGAACATCCCCCAGTGATCGCCTCCCTCATCCTGACCCCGGAAGATGAGTCCTTCTCCGGTGACATCCGGGTCCTCTCGGCACTCCTTACTAAAGAAGGCGAAGCCCACCGAACACTAGGTGACGCTTCCTCCATCATGGGCAAATATTCAGTTGCCGCGGAGGAGAAAGAAATCCGCAACGCGCTCATGGATCAGCGTGACCCGGATGAACTCTTCGCGGAGGCCGAGAAAGAGCAAGCACAAGATGATGTACTAGCTGCCCTCGGCATCTTTGACGACTACTCAGAAAACCCCGAGGAAGACACCACCCCCACCCAACAAAAAACCACTGAAGAAGGTGTCTGGTCCCTTTTCAACAGCGACCTCGACTTCCTTCAGCTTGCCCTGCAGCAAGCCTTCGATGATGTGCCGGAGCGTCCCCTCAAAAACGGTGGTGTGAACTGGGAGGTAAGTACCCGCCACAGCTACGCCAGCCTGGAACCACCCATCGATCTACAACAGCGGCTCCTCAAACTCCCGCAAGACTACCTGCGGGAAGGCCGAGTTCTGGACACCTTCAAATTTGCTACCTCCAAGCAGGTAGGTAAAGACCAACTTGATAAAGCGCGCGAAGGACTAGGCGTCAACAACACCACCTGGCCGCAAACCCACTTCTTGGGTCCCCTCCATCCCGTTATCGACTGGGCGGCCGACCGCGCACTAGCCAACCTGGGTCGCAACCAAATCTTCGCCATCCGGGGAGATGTAGAGAGAACCACTATTCTGCTCATGGGCACAATCTCCAACAAACGTGGACAAACTATTTCCCGCGTCTTCTACCGTGCCGAACAGCTCGACCCCAACTTACCCAACCTATTCACCACCGAAGTCCTCAAAGATCTTCGCTTCCTTACCGAATCCACTGGTTTCAAGGAAGGCTTCCCCAACCCTGGAGCAATCGAGAACGCATCGCAGTACCAAAAATTACTTCCGCATGCGATGAAAGCTGCTAAAGGAAGTCTGCAACAGGTATTCAAAACCCAAAAAGAGCTTGCGGATGAGCGCCTCAAGATGTGGGGCGATCGCTTCGATGAGTGGCAGCAAAATGCTGATGATCTTGAACTATATGGCGCTTCCCGCACCCAAGTTCGAGGACTTGAACAGCGCATTAAAGAGGAACGCAACTTGGCGGACTCTCTCAGCCCAGACAAATACGACCTTCGCCCACTACTAGTTATTGTTCCTGCCGACACTCCAGCTGAACCGAAGGTGATGTAACCATGGCCTCATTCGACTCAATCATCATTGGTGAAGACTGGATCAGTGAACACTTCTTCACCACCGACTCCCGCAAAGAATCCTTCAACAAGGAAGTCCGCATCGCCCGCAAAGAATGGAAAGACGACTCATTCGAAGTTCCACCCTTCAGCAATTTTGAAACCGGACTCAGTGAACTCCTGGACACAGTTTCCACCACAGATCGCACCGACATAACTGCCGCCCGCGAACTCAATGCAATCGTCCGCAAAGCCCTCGGCTACCCACAGGAACTACCCGAAACAGTCGGACACCGTGCTGACATTCCTGTCAGCGCACCAAACTCCAAATTTGCTCCCGATGGTGAAGTACTTCTCCTGGAGGCCTATCCACTCAACACCATCGAAGACCTCTTCGATGAGGAAACTGGACTGCTGCTAGACCCTATAGAGGTTGACGGGGAAGAAGTCGCCCGCACCACCAAAGCCCTTTCTGAGCTTTACCGCATGAACGAACCACCACAATTTATCGTGCTGTTCGCAGGTAGTTGGGTTGTCATTACCGAAGCGGAACGCTGGGCAGAAGGTCGCTACCTCGCTATAAACCTGCAGCTAGTTGCAGAACGTAAAGATTCCAAGGTGGCAGGCGAAATGGAAACCGCCTACGCCTGCCTTCGCCAAGAAGCTTTCTTTCCCTCCTACGCCGACGGTGAAATCTGGTGGAACCGAGTTCTGGAAGAATCCCGCAAACACACAGTTGGTGTGTCCGAGGATCTCCGCCGGGGCATTCGCGAGTCAGTAGAAATTATCGCCAACGACGTAGTGAAACGTCGCTCAGCTGCCGGACTAGATAACACCACCCTGGATGCGAACGAACTAGCTAAACAAGCACTTCGTTTCCTCTATCGAATTCTTTTCATTCTTTTCGCCGAAGCATCACCCGAGCTGGAAGTGCTCCCCACGGGCGCTCCTGAATATGACGAAGGCTATGGTCTGGATCGGCTGCGGGAACTCACTCTTGTCGAGCTCACCTCACCTAACTCCAAGAATGGCACGCATATCTATGAGTCGCTAGCTCTCCTTTTCAAACTTGTGGACCAAGGACACACCCCACAACATGATGCAGAGGAACTAAATAACCCTGGATTGGAATTCAATAGCCTCCGAGCAGATCTCTTCTCTCCACAGGCCACAGCACTTATTGATGAGGTGAAGCTTGGAAACCACGCCGCACAGCGCGTACTCCAAAATCTTCTTCTCACGGATCCCAACTCCAAGAACCAAGACCGCGGGTTCATTAGCTATGCCGAACTAGGTATTAACCAGCTGGGATCCGTGTATGAGGGTCTTATGTCCTATTCCGGATTCTTGGCTAATGAAGACCTCTACGAAGTCGCACCCAAAGGAGACGCGACACACGGAAGTTGGGTTGTCCCGGTTACACAAGCAGATTCCATAGACGAAAAAGACTTCGTTAAAAAGACTGACCCAAATACTGGGGAAACCAAACCTGTCCTCCACCCCAAAGGCGCATTTGTTTATCGTTTATCTAACCGGGAACGCCAGCGCTCTGCCTCCTACTACTCACCCGAAGTGCTTACACGATTTGTGGTGAGCCAGACCTTGGCAGAACTGTTGGATCAAGACGACAAACAAACGACTGCCGATGAGATTCTCAACTTCACTGTGTGTGAGCCTGCACTGGGCTCGGGCGCGTTCGCGATTGAAGCCGTTCGGCAGCTTGCTACCGAGTATCTGAAGCGCAAACAGGAAGAACTAGGCGAGATCATTCCTGCCGAAGACTATCCGGTTGAGCTGCAAAAAGTGAAAGCGCATATTGCTTTGCACCAAGTTTATGGCGTCGACCTCAACTCGACTGCTGTGGAGCTAGCAGAAATTTCGCTCTGGTTGGACACCATGTTTTCCGGACTGCGCGCCCCTTGGTTTGGTCTCCATCTACGTCGCGGCAATTCGCTACTAGGTGCGCGTCATGAGGTTTACAACAAGAAATCTCTCAAGAGCAAAAACTGGACCAAGTATCCAGGAATTTCGACATCGATTACTGAACCTGTACAAGAGGGTCAGGTTTACCACTTTTTGCTGCCCCGTGCTGATTGGGCTGCAGTTGCTAATCATAAAGAAGCGAAAACCTTAGCGAAAGATGATTGCAAGACACTTCGCGACTGGCGCAATTCCATGCTTCGCAACCCAAGTGCAAAGAATCTTAAGCGGTTACATAATCTTTCAAAACGTGTAGATGTCCTCTGGCATCACACACTTCTACGCCTGCAAATTGCAGAGCGGGAAATTCATCGCGAGATTGATATTTGGGGGCACCCGAAACAAAATCACGAAACAAGCATCAGTCGTGAACAGGTAGAAACAACACTTGGGAACCCTGATAGCGCTTATCAACGTCTACGCCTGGTAATGGATTCTTGGATGGCCTTCTCCTTCTGGCCCACCACAGTCGATAGCAAAATCCTTCCCACGTTTGAGGAGTGGGTTGACTTTCTAGAAGACACGCTGGGCAAGTCTAGCTCCAAGAAAAACAAAGATGACAACCAGATTGATCTTTTTACTGCAACCGACTGGAATGCGCTCAATGAGTTTGAAGAACTCGACCATGCATTTAGTGGCGCACTTTCTCGAGACCAACTAAACGAGAAATATCCTTGGCTCCGGATCACCCAAAAGCTGACACAGAGGGAAGGATTCTTCCATTGGGAGCTTGACTTTGCTCCCGTGTTCGACAAGGGTGGTTTCGATTTTCAGATCGGTAATCCACCGTGGGTTCGACCAGATTGGGACGAACAAGGCACTCTTGCGGAGCTCGATGCTTGGTGGCAGCTCAATAAAAAAGCTTCAGCACCTTTAAAGAGTCAGAATAAGAAAAAACTGTTACAGATACCCTCAAATAGGACATTTTATTTAGAGGAACTCGCCAGCAACACTGGTCTTATCACGACAGTTAAAGCGACAGCAGATTTTCCTTTACTGGCGAATTTAAGACCTGATCTTTATCGCTGTTTTATGACTATGACATCGCATAATGCAGCCTCTACGGGAGCGATCGGACTTATCCACCCTGAGAGTCATTTCAGTGAAAAAAGAGCTAAGGGATTACGCAGTAATACGTACAAGCGATTACGCCGCCATTTTCATTTCCACAATGAACTTTTACTTTTTGACGTCGACCACCGAACTGACTTCGGAGTACATATTTATGGTGCACCCCAGACTCCAAAATTCATTCAACTAACCCATCTTTATCATCCCGACACAGCTGAAAGATCCTTCAAACATGACGGGACTGGTGACCTTCCCGGAATTAAAGATCCTGACGGTAACTGGGATCTACGACCCCATAAGAAACGCATTACACACGTTGACCTGAACACACTACAAGTTTGGGCGTCTTTAACCGAGGATGAAAATACTGCTCCAAACCAAACCAGGATGCTTTACCTTGTCACAGATGAAGTTGAACATGTGGCTGAAAAGCTCTCCCAGAATCCGCGTCTTTGGGAAATCTCTTATCAGTGGACAAGTGGGTGGAATGAAACAACGGATCGAAGAAAAGGATACTTCCATCGAGAAAGCATCATCCCTAATTCGCTAGATGAGCTAATTATCTTAGGGCCTCATTTCACGATTAACCAGCCCTTCTTCAGAACATCAAATCCGACGATGAAGCATAACCAGGATTACACAGAGCTAAATCTTGAGGAACTTCCTGAAGACTTTATTCCTAGAACAAACTATGCACTATCGATAAGTAAAGACGAAGCTGCTGAGCTGTACCCAAAGTGGATTGATCCTGAAACTAATAAAAAAGTACCAAGCACTAACTTCTATACAATTGCTTGGCGTTCAATGGTGGGCCCTGCCGCATTTAGGACATTTCAGCCCGCGTTACTAGCACCCGGAATTCGTCATCCGCACGGTGTAGTAACCGCAATTTTTTCCTCGCAAGAAATACTTGCATTAACAGCAGGCATTTGGTCATCAATCTGCATAGATTTTATCTTTAAGATTGCTTCAGCTTCACACGCAAATGATGCTTTTATGAAACTACTTCCCGTAGTAAACAAACATCCCCTCAAAGCTGAAATGATTCTCAGAGTTCTCCGATTAAATAGCTTAACCACTGCATACAAAGACCTTTGGGATAATCTATTCGAGCCAATATGGCTTAAAGATGACTGGGTGCCACAAATAACTACCACTCGCAGAAACCGCAGCTCCGTAGGAAAAGTAGAACGAAACTGGAATATGGCTACCCCCTTACGCATAGCTCAAGATCGTAGGCAGGCTCAGGTGGAGATTGATGCAATTGCTGCCATCATGCTTGGTCTAGATGCCGACGATCTCGAAGCAATCTATCTAACTTTCTTCCCAGTGCTCAAACAAAATTACGAAGACAGAACTGTTTTTGATCCACATGGTCGGCAACTGGATTGGGAAGATGCCAAACCCTACATCAACGATGGTGAACCCCTTCCGGAAGATCACGTAACTGTCGACCGCGTGCGCGATATGCGACTCGCCTACAACCACTTCACGAAGATTCTCAAAGAACGCGAGGCTGGTGAGAACTAATGAGTGGTCTGCTACCTAGCCTCCAGGTTGAGCGTCTCCAAGAGGCACTCACCGACTACCTCACCACCACCTTTGCTCTCACCGACAAAGAAACACGGGAAGCCGCCACCAGCTTCATCACCCACCCAACCGACGGGATCTATGTTGGCCCCTACCTCAACATAAGCATCCCGTTCGCCCAAACCGAAGACAACACCAGCGAGGTATTCGACTGGTACGAAGGGTACCCACCCTACGGGCACCAAGCGGCCGCCTACAGCCGACTTAGCAGCAAAACAAACAATCGTCCCCAACCAACCCTCGTGACCACCGGTACTGGTAGTGGTAAAACCGAGGCCTTCCTCTACCCCATCCTCGACCACGTACTCCGCGCCAAAAAAGAAGGCATCACCGGCACCAAAGCGCTCATCATCTACCCCATGAACGCGCTTGCAGCAGACCAAGCAGACCGACTCACCGAACTACTCACTACTCAGGACCAACTCCGGCAAATCACCGCCGCCATCTACACCGGAGACCAAGACAACAGCCGTACTGCCGTCAGCCGCCGCGGACTCATCAACAACAAAGACGTCATCCGGGACAAAGCACCAGACATCCTCCTCACCAACTACAAAATGCTGGACCAACTCCTCCTCCGCCCAGCAGACGCACGCCTCTGGAAACAAAGCGCAGACAGCCTCCAATACCTAGTACTCGACGAATTCCACACCTACGATGGTGCCCAAGGCACAGACGTCGCCATGCTACTGCGGCGCCTCGGCCACACCCTCAATCAACACCGCACCAAACCCAGCCCCAGCAGCAACCCTCTTTACCCCGTCACCCCCGTAGCCACCAGTGCCACTTTGGGTGAAGACGATCCAGACACTATGCTGCACTTCGCCGAAACGGTCTTCGGCCAACAGTTCCCAGCAGACAGCGTCATTCGGGAAACCCGCCAAAACCAACAAGAATGGTCCAGCAAAGCACCCCTCGACTTTGCCCAACAACATGACGTCGACCCCATCACCACCCGTGCCGACGACGCCAACATTCTTATCAAAGAACACCTCCAATCAACCGACCACACTCGCGAAAACTATGGGGAAGCAGTCACCCGAGCCGTCCTCCACACCCTCTACACCCCCAGCAGAATAGGTGACAACAGCGACGAGTGGACCACCAACCTACTCCACCCGGAAAACCTGCTCAACACGGCACGCACCCATCCCCTCATCAACAGTCTGCTGCAAATTGTACAACGCGCCGGCGGCACCATCCACATGGATGAACTCGCCCAGAAACTCTTCCCGCTCCCTCCCAGTCGCCGCGACCAAACCACGTGGGATCAAGAAGCCCGCAGCTACCTCAACTACCTACTTGCTTTCCTCTCCTACACTCGCCAACAAGCCGGCCGCGACGCCCCCAGCATCAACATTCACCTTTGGCTCCGTGAACTCAGCCGCATAGACCGCAGCGTCACCCCCACCACCCACTTCCGGTGGAAAGACGACGGCACCACCAGCGACAACGAACTGTGGCTACCAGCCCTCTACTGCCGCAGCTGTGGCCGCTCCGGATGGGGGGCCGTGCTCACACCGGGGGAAAACTCCCTCGACCTCACCTACTCCAATCCGCGTCGCGCCAGCGTCACCAAAGATGGACGCTTCCGGGCCCTCATGAACGCACCACTGGAAGGCGAAAAACAACAAAACAACCCGGAAGAACACATCCCTGGGCTCATGTGGTTTAACAACAGTGTTGGCAGCCTCAACTTCACACCACCCAAAACCACCGACCCGGAACTAGAGGAAGGCAACATTCTGCCGGTCATCTGCGACATGAGCGCAGACGCCGAAAAACATGCCCAAGACCAAACCTGCCCCTGCTGCGGCACCAAAGACAGCATCCGCTTCCTAGGCTCCGCCATCGCCACCCAACTCTCCGTCAACCTCAGCACCCTCTTTGGAGACGAAAACCTCGACCACAACGAGAAGAAAGCACTCGTTTTCACCGACAGTGTGCAAGACGCCGCTCACCGCGCCAGCTTTGTACAAAGCCGTAGCCACACCCTCGGGTTCCGCACCAAACTCCGCAGCAGCATCCCCGAAACCCCCACTCCACTGCCGGACATCATCCACAACATTATTAGCGGCGCCACCACCAACTACGCCCGCTACCAGCTACTCCCACCCGACCTTGCGGCACGTAAAAACTTCAACAACTACTGGGATCCTGCCGAACAGAAAAACGGGAAAGTACCCAAAGGTACTGAACGGCTCATCGAAGACCGCATCCTCTTCGACGCGGAACTAGAATTCGGGCTCTTCGGCCGCTACGGACGCACCCTCGAAATCACCGGCAGCGCCACAGCCGAAGTCGACGTCGACAAATACGGAGACCCTGCCGAATTCGGACAGCTAGCACTCACTCACTGCCAAGAAAACAACCCCACGCAACAAAGCCTCCACAACTACGAACCCAACACACAGCACCTAGCAGCGTGGGTGCGGGGAACCGTCTACCGCATACGCATCCAAGGCGGCATCAACCACCCCTACCTGAAAGCTTTCATCAATGAAGAAGGCAACCGCTGGCGCCTATGGGGAGGACGCAACTTGAGCCGCGGAGTACCCGCATTCCCAGCCGGACGACCCACCCCCAGCTTCCCCTACACCAGCGGAAACAGACGCAAAAAGAGCGAATTCGACAATGCGCTCTCCTACCAAAGCTGGTACAGCAACTGGACCAGCACCTGCCTGGGCATCAACCGGCACGACGCCCCCGCCTACACTCGCAGCCTGCTCCACATTCTGAGTGAAAAAGGTGTCCTCAACACCCACACCACAAAAAGCGGCGCTACCGTCTACAGCCTCAAACCAGCAGACATACTTGTTGCCAGCACCCCCAGTGGGCAACCTGCAGAAGTCCTGGAATGTGACACCTGTGGCAGCATCTATCCAGCTGGAGACTGCAGCCTTAGCCAACTAGACGGTGCACCCTGCCACGCGCCCGACTGCATCGGCACCCTTCACCGCGCCATCACCGAACCCAACTTCTACCAAGACTTCTACAACAGCAAACACAGCCAACGCGTCATCGCCCACGAACACACCTCACTCCTCGACAATGACGAACGCAAAGAAATAGAAGACCACTTCAAAAACGAAACCAGCGCCGCCAACGCCCCCAACGTGCTGGTCGCCACCCCCACCCTAGAGATGGGCATCGATATTGGGGACCTCTCCACCGTCATGCTTTCCAGTCTTCCCAAAGGGGTCGCCAACTATCTCCAGCGCATAGGTCGCGCCGGCCGCCGCGACGGCAGCAGCCTCGCCATCACCCACGTTGCAGGCTATGGAGAAAACCTCACCAAACTGCATGAACCGCTCAACACCATTGCGGGGGAAGTCCGCCCACCAGCAACATTTCTGGATGCACAAGAAATCCTGCAACGGCAGTTCATCGCCTACCTACTAGACAACCTGGCAGCCAACGAAGTCAACAACATCCCCAAACGTGCCAAACACATTTTCACACTCGGGGAAGGCAGCTGGCTTTACAAACTACTCGACGACCTCAAAGCCAATACCGAGAAACGAGTCGAGGTCTTCCTTGACAGCTTTGGCGACCTTTTGAGTGAAGGGGCGAAAACACACCTTCGGGAATGGACAACATTTCCCGACGATGGGAGCCTCAGCCCACTTGAGAACTATTTGCAGGACGCCATCAACCGCCACACGCTGCACATAGAACGCATCAACGATGAGCTGCGACTCGTCGACCAGAAACTCAAAGAACTCCACAAAGAAGTAAACAACACCCCCGACAAGTCCAAAAAAGACCAGTACGCGAGTGCCCTCGCCACCCGCAAACTACTGCGCGCCCAACTCAACCGCGAAAACGTTGGGGACACCTGGATACAAGCACTCGAACGCTACGGGCTGCTGCCCAACTACACCCTGCTCGATGATGACGTCACCCTAAACGTCAGCATCAGCTGGATAGATGACAACGACGGCGACCAAACCGGCATCTTCAAATCCGACCAATTCGACTACAGCCGCAACAAGGCCACCGCCCTCTACGAACTCGCACCCGGCAGTACCTTCTATGCGAAAGGTCTCAGCATCAGCATCAACGCTGTGGACATGGGCAAAAACGGCAACGCCGTCGAACACTGGCAGATTTGTCCCGACTGCGGACATGTTGAGATCTTCCGCTCCGGTGACCACCGCGAAATGCCGGACACCTGCCCCACCTGCAACAGTCCCGCCTTCGCCGACCAAGGCCAGTCCCTCCAGGTCGTCGAAATGAAGAGCGTCTCCGCCGACATCTCGCGCGACCGCAGCTACATTGGCGACAAAGAAGAACAACGACGCCGCAGCCACTACAGCGTGGCCGCCCTTCCCGATCTCGCACCCCAAAACGTCACCCACACCTGGCACACCAACTATGGGGACCTAGAAGTCGACTTCTTCCGCGACACCACCGTCCGGTGGCTCAACCTCGGCCGCGCCACCACCGGCAGCCAACAACGCACGTATGGTAGCAACACCTACACCAGCGATCTATTCCGGGTCTGTCCCATCTGCGGCCAACTCGACACCTATGCTGGCGAAAACAGATTCAATGAACACCGCAGCTGGTGCCCCAACCGTGACACCCACGAAGAACCCACCAAAACCATCGCCATTAGCCGCACTCTCAAAACCCAGGCGGTCCTCCTCCATCTGCCCAAACAACTGCTGTGGGACACTTACGCCTATCCCTCGCTAGCTGCCGCTATCAAACTGGGATTGCGTGAAACTATTGGTGGCAGCCCAGAGCACTTGGATGTCATCACCGTGGGGGACGCGCTCAACAATCCTGGTCACCAGGGGCTCATGATCATTGATACTGTCCCCGGGGGAACCGGCTACCTGGCAGAGTTTTCCAACCCGGAGAAAATCCATGCTGTTCTGGCGAACGCCAGGCGCATCCTGCAAGAATGCGAATGCCAAAACGATGCCCGCAACGCCTGCCACAAGTGCCTTCTTCCCTTCGCCATGGGGCTCGACGCCCAGCACGTAAGTCGCGTAACTGGGCTGAAAGCAATCAACACGCTTTTGGGCTGCGAAGCTGAAGAAGAAACACCTACCCTTGCAGACTGGGATGTCGAAGAAGGCCGCCGCAACCCGGAAGAAGTGGCAGAAGCGGAACCTGCCAGTGCCCTCGAGCAGCAATTCCACTTCGCATTTCTAAAAGAACTGCAATCCGCCAACTGCACTGTTGACCAGGATCCTGGCCCCTACATGCCTACCGCCCGGATCATCACCGCCGGTCAGCATGAATGGATGCTGACACCCCAAGTAGATAAGGGCTACACCAAGCCCGACTTCCAGCTGAAGCTACGCACTGGGCAGTTCCCGGCAATCAATATTTATCTAGACGGCAAAGCCTTCCATGCCAGTGTTGGCTGCAACAACATTGACGACGACGCCATGAAACGTCAACGCATCCGGCTGGAAGACGACGAATTAGTATGGAACATCACCTACGACGATCTTAAACACTTCACCGCGGATCGAGAAGAGCTCAACCTTCCCTGGCTTACCAATATTGACCAAGCACTGCACAACCTAGATGCTCCCAGCAAGCTGCGAGGAATCCTCAAAAAAGACGCCATCAGCCAGCTCATTGAACTCATAAATCTGCCGGACATTAGCGAATGGCAGAACTATGCCAGCCGCGTCTTAGTGCACCTTCTCAACCGTGCGAAACGTGCCGGAGGAACACTGGCTGGGCATGTACAAAATGAGAGAACACCCCACCCCATCCATCTCAACCAGTTCACCAAGGATTTTCTGCTCACCCACAAAACCCCACCCCACGACAGGAGCGAAGGGGAACAATACGCCAGCTGGTACGACAACACTGGCTTTCCCGGTCTTGCCATCGGATGTGCCCTGAACGCAATTGATTTACGTGACCAAAACAAGCTGGCACCCACCCACATTGCTTGCACTCTCCTGCTAGATGGTTCCGATGATCAGCTTCGCGAGGATGAGGGTGCAGCGTGGCAACAGTGGCTGCGGCTGGCCAATATTGTGGGATTCCTCGACAACACGGTTATCAGCACCCTCGCAAATGTGGACAGTGAAACCGAGCCCCTCATCTACCGTCGCGGTGAAAAACCACGCCCCATGTTCGATGTCGCGTACCAGCCGCTCATCGACGACGCCCTCGACGACGTCGAAGAAAACATGCTCAAAGAACTTGCTCGGCAGGGCCTCCCGGTACCAAAAGTTGGTGCCGAACTTTCCAACGGGGACGTCGCCGACCTGGTTTGGCCAGACCTACACATTATTAGTTTCCGGGACGAAGAATTCTGTGACCCGGAAGCCCACAAAGAGGCATGGACCATTGTTCCTTTCGACAGTGAAACCATTGCCGCCACCATCAAGGAGAAGACGCAGTAAACATGGCAAACATTGTTATCGCCTCCCAAAACAACAACATGTCGGAGACCGACGGGTCGCTGCGCACTGCTGTCTTCAACTTCATGACCAAGCTGGCCGAAGACCACACCACCAACGGACTCCATGTGGAGCCCATCCACCACAGTGTTGATCCCCGTGCGCGCACCGCCCGCGTCAACCAGCAATTCCGCGCAGTCCTCTTCCAGCTTGAAGACCAAGACGACGACACCCCCACCTTCGTCTACTACGGCACCTGGAACCATGATGACGCCATCGATATTGCCCGGCGCACCAGCATCAAAGTGAACCCCGTCAACGGCACTGTCGAAACCCTGGATGAGGTGACGGAGAGACGGGCGGAAGAAGACCACGAAGAATACCTTTACGCCATCCAAAAACAGACCGAAGCCATTGAAAAGGGCATGCGGGCAGCGGATACAGCAGCACAGGAGGAGGCGAAACGCCAAAAGGAACTTGCGGAGAAGCGCAAGTACTTCGCTCTCCCCTACGACAAGGAGCAACTTACCGACAAGCTGGGACTCCCCGAGAAGCTTGCCACCCGCATTCTGGATGCGCAGTCGGAGGAAGAAGTTCTCCACATTGCCGAAAAGGATCCGATCCCGTGGCGGCAGAGTGTCATTCTTGATCTGGCGGTCAAAACCAGCATCGATGAGATCTGGCAGAAGATGCAGTTCGAGGATGTGAAACTGAGCGAAGAGGAAGCGTCCTCCGATAAGGCGATCCTGGAAGCCACCAAACGTCCCGCCAGTAAAATGCAGTTCACCTACGCCAAAAACCAGGAAGAACTGCAGCGCGTCATTGAAGGTGGAGACATGGGTGCGTGGCGTGTCTTTCTGCACCCAGAGCAGCGCCGCTACGCTGAGCGGGATTACAATGGCCCCTTCCGTTTAGTTGGTGGCGCTGGTACAGGCAAGACGGTCATACTTTTACACCGAACACAACGTTTAGCGGAAGAAGACCCACACTCACGTATTGTTCTCACAACTTTCAATACCGCGTTAGCAGACAATCTTGGCCGAGATCTCAACACTCTTGATCCAGACCTAACTCAATCCTCGCAGCTGGGAGAAGAGGGTATCTACACCAAAGGTCCGGACTCCATAGCAAAATCGGTATTAACCAGCGAACACCTGAGCAACTATGTTGAGCAAGCCGGTATGAAAATACTGGGAAGCAGTAATGTTGCTAGTTTCCGAGGACGCATCTCCAACCACACCATTGGAAATGTCTGGGAAGAAGCTATCTCCCAAGCCAACGTAGAACTTGAACCACACCTCACCAATACGACATTTCTGGAGTCGGAGTACGTGCATGTTGTGTTGGGCAACCAGATCACTAAGCTCGTGCAATATGCTCGTGTCTCTCGTGCTGGACGAGGCAGCCGGCTTGGCCGTCAACAACGCATAGATCTATGGAAAGTTTTCGAAAAATATCGGGAAAACAATATTTTTAACTACCGGTTGAGCTATCCCGAAGTGCTAGCTATAGCTGCAGAAGCACTCAAACTCTATGCTGAGGCCGAAAACGCTTACCTAGCAGACTATGTTCTGATCGACGAAGGGCAAGACCTAAGCCCTGCACACTGGCTATTCATTCGAGCGCTGGCTGCGCCCGGAGAAAACGATATTTTCATCTGCGAAGACAACCACCAGCGCATATATAGCCATCCGATTGTGCTCAGCCGCTACGGTATTGAAACTAAAGGACGTTCCCGCACCCTCAAACTCAATTACCGAACCACTGCCGAGAACCTGCACTTCGCCCAACAAATCCTCAAAGGCGGGAACTACGTGGACATGGAGGACATTGCGGAAAGCACGGAAGGCTATGTCTCGGCCCGCTCCGGCCCCAAACCCACCATCATCCACGCCGAGGATTTGGGTGACGAGCTCGACAAGATTACCGCCGCGGTCCAGACGTGGATCGACGACCGGAAAGTCAACCCTGACACCATCGCAGTGCTCACCCGCACCACCAAACAGCAGTCGCTGTATGCGGATGGCCTTATCGATCGTGGACTCCCAGCCACCACCTCCGTCAGCCACCCCACCCCTGGCACTATTCGAGTAATGACCATGCACCGCTCCAAAGGCATGGAGTTTACGCATGTTGTGCTGCCCGGGCTTACCAAAGCCTATCTCCCCATGGGATCCATGCTGGAAGACCTTGATGAAGAGGAACAACTCGACGCGATCCTGCGCGAACGCAGCCTCTTCTATGTGGCTGCCACCCGTGCCCGCGATAAGCTACTGCTCAGCCACTCTGGCGATCCGACAGAATTCCTGAGTGCGATAACAGCTGAAGTGGAACTGGAGAACTAAGCGAAAGAAGCATAAAAGAAACCTCCCCGGAATGGCCCTAACACTCGGGGAGGCTTCTTGCGGTCGCGCTAATGCGCGAGTCTTTTCGTTACATCACACGCTTCGTGCGATTATTGCTGATGGCGGTTAGCGCTGCTTGTTGTGGCGCTTGGCCATCAGGCGGGTGAGAGCGCGGGGAAGCGCATTCGGCAGCAGATGCTGGTGGCTGAGGATACGTGCCTGCCAGCCCACCGGCCAGTGCACCTTGGGGCGCTTGCGAGCGCGGTCGCGAGTGGCCTTGTACACCACGTCAGCCACATCCTCCGGCACCAGGGTGAGGCCGAGAGTCTTAAAAATCGGGACGTCGACGCCGGCTTTCACGCCGTCCATCACCATGTCGGTCTTCACAAACATGGGGTTCACGTCGATGACGCGGATGCCGTACTTCATCAGCTCAATGTCGAGAGCCTCCGTCAATCCCTTAATAGCGAACTTGGCGGCGGAGTACACAGCCAGGTCGGGGGTGCCGGTGAAGGAGGCACCAGAGGAAATGTTGACGATCTGGGAATCCTTGGTGTCCTTCAGGTACGGGAGCGCAACGTGGACGCCGTTGATGCAGCCCATGACGTTCACGTCGAAGAGGGCCTTCTCATCCTCGTACTTCTGGTTTTCGAACTCGCCCATGACGGCGACGCCCGCGTTGTTCACCAGAATGTCCAGCTGTCCGCCGGTGTGGGACATGAAGTCCTCCATGGCGGCCTTGTAGCTTTCCGGATCAGCCACATCGACCTGACCCTGGTAGAGGTTATCCTCCACATCCTTACCCCACTCGAAGTGGCCGGAGCGGGTGTAGGCACCAACTATGTAGCCTTCCTCGAGGAACCGTTCAGCAATTGCACGTCCAATGCCGCGGCCGGCACCGGAGATAAAAACACTTTTTCTTCTCATGCCTATGACATCTATAGGCATTTGGACAATGTTACAGTTCCCAGGTGGGAGGGGTGTTGACGGCGTTTCGGTGCTGCAAGCGCCCTACGGCATGTCCCCTCTGGCAGATGCTCCGCAAAGCACCCAACCAGCGGAAACCCCACCTTGCCCGCTACTTGTAGCAGACTTCAAAGAAGTCGCGCTCATAACCCACGACTTCCTGCCACACTTCCGTCAAATGCTGGGCGGCCTCCGCATCATCTGCGGGGAAGACGCGCTCCAGTTCATCCACCAGGTATTGCACCCATCCACGGAAGTCGTCACCCTTGTGCAGATCCACCCAGCCGTAGTGGACGAAGCGCTCCGGCTGGCCAAGATCCAGTTCGCCCCAATCCAGGTATATCCACTCGGCGATAACCAGCACCACCAAAAGGTGGGCATAGTCTTGGCTGTCGGTGGCCTTATTCATGGCGGCGTTGAAAGCGGCGGTGGTGTCCGTCAACTCCGGGTTCTCCTGCTCCGACTGTGGCACACCCAGTTCCTTGAAGGAGTCCTGGAAGTAGCCGTCTTCGTCGTCGGCTAGCATGCCGAGTTGGGCGGAGTAGCGGAGCTTGGGTCCAATCTGGTCGGCGTAGGCGACGGAGGCGCCGATCATGGAGATGAAAGCATCGAAGAACTGGTAGTCCTGCACCAGGTAGCGGGCAAGAACATCATCATCGAGGGTACCGGCGAAGAGTTCCTTCACGAAGCGGCTCTGGACGGCGTGCTCCCAGTCTTCCTGGGCGCTTTGCAGCAGTTTATGGACGTGGCCATTGCGCACAATTTCGACACCGCTGCGGGTGACGAGCTTTTCGGTGACGCCAGAATTAGTGGTGTTTGCATTGGTGATGTCAGACATAATGCAACTCCTTGTCAGCCTGGAGGGTGGAAGGAGATTGCGAAAACTTTCGACTTCCTCCGGCGGCATTATCCGCGTCAGGTTCGAGGGTCTGCTTCCGCACTCTCAGCACCGCGTGGGTGCTCCCCTGTCTGTTGTTTGTGTTGTGTCTTCGAGGGTACCCCGCATTGGGGGCTGGTGGTCGCTCTGGCATTTTATTGCAGGGAGTTTTCGCGACGGTGCTAATAGTTGGTTTGCATTCTGGTCTTTATGCAGGTGTGGATAGGTTGCTCATTAATTACTAATATTTTTAAGCTAAATAGGTTGAGATTTGCAGTGCTTAGTGGAAATTAGTGGCAAATACACGACACATCTAGCTAATTAAACACAGTTATTAAGCCAATTTTCTAGCTGACTTAATCGTAAAAGTTAGCTACACAATTCAGCATTTGCACTGCTAGAACATGTTTTTTAGAAATTAATTATTTAAAAAGCCATTCGGCTGGCACGGCCCCTGCAGAGTAGGACTTTGGAATTATTTGTCCTATGCTTTCATCTATAACTTTTACAACCAGAAAACTTAATTAACCTAATAGTCTCTAATATAAGGCTCGATAGGGAACATGGCCGCACTCGAAAGTTTCTCCCCACTACGCAGTTTTCGGGTGCTTTAGATTTTGCGACACCTTAATGAAGCTTTGTTTCCTTTTGCCAAAGTTGTGACACCCCGTCAGGAGCTCCCCTCATGGCACAACAACTAGTGGTCGGAACGCGCGGCTCTGCCCTGGCCGTCACCCGCACCCGTGTCGTGGTTGAAGCACTCAACCAAATACTTGCCGACGACGATTTTTCTCCGCTGGAAATCCAGACGCTCTCCGTCAACGGCGCCTTACCCAACAAACTCTCGAACACTGTCAACAACAATTCCGCCACTGGCGATAACTCCGGCGCGATAGTCACAACATCACTGCGGTCTGCTTTGGCCAGCCGCCACATTGACCTAGCAGTGCATAGCGCCACTGATTTGCCGAACACGAAGTGCAACGGCTCCCACATTATTTCCATGCCGTGGCGCGCCAGCACCCACGACACACTGTGCAGCATTCACGAGTGGACTTTGGACACTCTGCCGAAGGGAGCAACCATTGGTACCAACTCGCCGCGCCGTGCTGCTCAAGTGCGCGCATATCGAAACGACCTGCAGATTAAGCCGATCTATGGTGATGTTGAGCGCCGGTTGAGCTTCCTCACCACACCACCTAAGGGCGAGAAACCTGTGGATGCGATTATTGTGGCGGAAGCGGAGCTGCAAAGCTTGGGTACTGTTCAAAAAGAGATCCTGGACTATGTGAGCCAGGTGATCCCCTACTGCATTATGTTGCCTGACCCCGGGCAGGGTGCCTTGGCGCTGGAGGTGCGAAACCCCGAAACGGAAGATGACGCCAATCCGCAGTATCAGGCACTTATCGGGGCGTTGGAGAAGATCAACGATCCGGGAACATTGTTGGCGGTGACGGCGGAGCGCGCCATGGTGGAAGCGCTGGAGGCCAATAGCAGCACTCCAGTCGCGGGATATGCATGGCATCAACCGAGCAGTGCGGGTGTCCTATTGATGCACGCGGAAGTGTTCACCCCAGAGGGGCGACGAATAGACACCTTGGGGGACATTCGGTTGCCGGCACCAGAATGGAATGGCCGTTCGCGGTGCGGATGGGGGATAACACAAGAAATGTCGGATGCGGCGAAGTCGTTGGGAACTGCGCTTGCCGATGATTTGTATTCGCAGGGGTATGAAGCCCCACGTAGTTAAGCCACGTAACTTTCGGGATTGTGAAAAGAAACTGGCTCTGCACCTTCGTGGTGCAGAGCCAGTTTTGAAATGTTTTATCGTTACGTCAGGTAGTAACTACTACTCCCTAGGTTGTTGAACCTTAGGCTGCTTGTGCAGTTTCTTCGTCCACCTGACCTAAAACGGCGAGGGGAAGGACGGTGTCACGGGGGAAACACAGCGCTGCAGGAACGGCAAGCAGGCTGCGAATCGGTGACCGACGCTCTTCCTTATTCCGTTTCTGTTGGTTCGTGCTCATCATGGCACACCTCCTTCTAATTACGAGTTGGGAAACATTAGGTTAACTCCAACTCTTTCTTCGGATGGCTATCACTCTACACACTTAAAAAATAAAAACAACAATACGCAGGCATTTTGCAGATTTTGTTACCAATGTGACGACTTATCTGAGTTTTAACTAAGTGAGAAAGTTCACTAAATTACGTGTATAAATAGGTTCTTCTCAGGTTTTAGTAACTACAAGTTTGCTTAGGGCGGCATTTTTACAACTTTTTAATCCTGGAAGGGGTTACTCGCCAGAAACCCACTTCTACTTGCGGAATCTTCACCTTTAAAATTGTTACAAAAATATGCTCTGAACTGCACAAATACTATTTAACATTTGCAAAGATGTTGTGCTGCGATGCATTAGAAGATTATCTGTGTTTTATTCTTGTAGCGGTTGTTATATCTTCCACTATATTTTTGATAAATGTTGTGCAACAGGCGTTTTAGCGATTATCTAGACTCTATGTGTGATGGCAATAAACCCATGATTGAACTGTGGTGGCCGTTACCAACTGCCGAAAAAGTGGCTGGAACTGACGCCAAATCTGAGAATCTCGGCTCTCGCAAGGATTCGTGTCCCAGTCGCTACGTAACCTTCTGTTTACTTTGCAGTAAATTGTGGCGGGTTTTAGCGCGAGGAGTCCTCTGCCAAGAGCTCCACGGTGGCATCCAAAATGTGCTGCGCTACCGTCCGCTTGGAACTTTCCGGGACTTGCTGTTCGGAGCCATCCCGCCCCAGCAGCCATCCCCCATTGATGGGCTGGCCGAAGGTCTTATCGAAACCCACTTCGTTCACCATCAAAAGATCGCAGCCCTTGCGCTGCAGCTTGGCTCGCCCCAACTCCAGCACAGAGGTGTCGGCGTCCCCTGTCTCCGCTGCAAACCCCACCGTCACGCGCGGTTTGTGGTCGCTTGCCACAACGCCCGCCAAAATATCGGGGTTGCGGGTGAGGTCAATGCGGTCCGGTTCGGAGGCAGCGCCTTTCTTCAGTTTCACGTCGGCTACTGCGTCGGGGCGAAAATCCGCCACCGCGGCAGCCATAATCAACACGTCTGCAGGTTGGGCGTTCTGACTGGGTTGGGCGTCCTCAGCGTCGGTATTACCAACAAGCTCATCCTCAATGTCCCGCTGCATGTCGCGCGCACTCATCACCTCGCGCACCGTCACCCCCGCCGGTTTATAGGGCAAAGAATTCGCACCCAACACTAAAGTAACGTCGGCACCACGCTGCGCCGCACAGGCCGCCAGCGCCGCACCCTGCAACCCGGAAGACCGGTTACCCAGGTAGCGCACCGGGTCGATGGCCTCCTGTGTTCCGCCGCCCGACACCACAATCCGGCGCCCCGCCAAATCCTGCGGGTAAGTAGCCTTCTCCTCCACCAGCGACAAAGCCATCTCGGCGATCTCGGCAGGCTCCGGCAGCCGCCCGGCGCCAGAATCCGGACCCGTCAACCGCCCCACATCGGGCTGCATAACAGTAATGCCGTTTTCTCGCAGGCGGGCCACATTGTGCTGGACGTGGGGGTTCTCCCACATTTGGGTGTGCATGGCGGGCGCCAACAGCACCGGGCAGGTGGCCATCAGCAGGGTGGTGGTGAGCATGTCGTTGGCCGCCCCGTTGGCGATGCGGCGGAGCAGGTTGGCCGTGGTGGGTACGACGACAACCAGGTCGGCCTGGGCGCCGACGTGGACGTGGCGCACCTCGGGCACACCGTCGAACACGGTGGCAGAGACGGGGTTGCCGGTAAGGGCTTCGAGGGTGGCGTCGCCAATGAACTTGCGGGCAGCGTCGGTGGGGATGGCGACCACATCGTGGCCCGCTTTCGTGAATTCGCGGATCACCATGCATGCCTTGTAGGCGGCAATACCGCCGCCGATTCCGACCACTATGCGCATTGGGTTCACTCTTTCTCGGTGCACATCCAGCTACGTGCTGTTACTTCGGGGGCAGTAGCCGCAGCTCCGCTTCCCCGGCAGAGGCACCCAACAGTCCCTTGGGCACAATATTCACAGACAGCTTCTTCAGAATAATTTCGCCACCACCCGCAATGTAGAGGTTGTCTTTCGGGTAGAGGGCGACACTCATGCCGGCGTAGCATTTGCCGTTCTCGGCCATCACGCTCAAGAAAAGCGGCGAGCCGGGTTGGACACCGCCGGCCAGCTTCAAGCTCTTGCCCTTGCCGGCCACACTAATGGGACTGGGTGGGAAGGGCCCCAAGGGAAGCGTCATATTGAACTTTTTGGGGATTTTTACCTGCGGATGGCAGGGTTTCTGGCTGGTGTCCTGGGCGATCCGCACATGGGCGTACGTGCTTCCGCGGTCTTTGGTGGTGCCCTGCCACACCATCACCAGTCCAGGCTGAATGGAGACGGGGAAGAAGCGGTTATTCTTTTCCGGCGTTTTGTCGGACTTGTAGATGGGGAACTCGTAGGTGATGAGTTCCCGCTGCGGATTCTTGGGGTTCAGCCACGCGAGTCGCACCCAGGCACGATCCGGGCGGTTCTTGTTGATGTCCCACGGGGAGATACCAGTCTCCGGGTCGGGTGAGGAAGCGTTGTAGAGCGGTGGGGTTTTGCCGTCGTAGCGATCCACCGGGATCGGGAGTCGGGAGGCTCGGCTACTGCTGCGCCGTGCCTTGAAGCCACGCGCAGAGGGCTTGTCGATAAGGATGGAGAACACGGGCCCGTTTTTGCCACCTCGGAAAATACTGGTCTTTCCCATGAGGATTTTTTGCACAACGGGCTTCTTTGCTGGGGCAGCCATAGCAGGGGTCGGTGCGACTGCAGACACCGTGCCCGCGACCAGTGCCGCAGACAGGATAAATGGTGATAACCGCATGCCCCCATTTTAAACATATTGGCAAGCTAACAGAAGATCTTAAGGTGTCATGTTCGTGTCCAGCGAGCAATCACCCAATGACAAGGCGTTGCATCGCCGTGAATTTTGCTATAACTCCTGTAAGAACCGCATAAAGGGGTATTGATTTAGAAACAGTAAGGCTACACTAAGTTCATGTCGCTTGTTAAGGACGTATTCTCTAACACCCGGAAACCCACCGACACTAAAGCCGGCTGGAAGATGCTGCGCAGCATGAACCGCGGCCACCGCTCCGGAAACAACTGGTCCCTGGATCAACTCCCTCCCCACAAGTTCCAGTCCATCCTCGACGTCGGCTGCGGCGGCGGACAGATCCTCTCCGACCTGCACTACCGCTACCCTTCCGCCCAGCTGGCAGGCATCGACTACTCCCCCACCTCCGTCGCCGGCACTACCGCCCTCAACCACGAGCTGGTGGATGACGGCATCCTCATGGTGGAGGAAGCTGACGTCGCTGCCCTCCCCTTCCCCGACTCCACCTTCGACCTCGTCACTGCCTGCGAAACCATCTACTTCTGGCCGGACCTTGTCGACAATATGCGGGAAGTGCGCCGCACCCTGAAACGCAACGGCGTCTTCATGGTGTCCTGCGAACTCGACACCAAATGGATGGCGTTCCCGTGGACGAAACTCATCGACATGAACGTCTACAACCGGGACGAAATCGCCCACGCCATGGAAGCCGCCGGGTTCACTGGAGTCCAGGTGGTGCGCCGGCCGGGCCTCAAAGGCTGGATCTGCGTAATGGGCACCAACCCCCGCCGCTAGCACTAGCGCAACCACCGCCACGCCATTTAGGCTGAGTACGTGAAGAAAAACCTGCTGCAGCGCGTGACGCAGCGCATCGACTGGCTAATTGTTGGCCTCCTGGTCGCCATCCTGCTGGCGTCCCTGCTGCCCGCCCGCGGTGATTTCGCCACTGCTGTCGGCTGGATTTCGAAGGTGTTCCTTTTCCTGCTTTTCTTCGTCTACGGTGCGAAACTAGCCCCCAGCGAAACACTCACTGGCTTGCGGAACTGGAAACTCCACGTCACCATCACCACCTTCACTTTCGTGGTATTTCCCCTCTTTGGTGTAGCTCTCCGCTATGCCACTGAACCGCTTTTCGGGCAGGGGCTGGCGCTGGGGATCCTCTACCTCACGCTGGTGCCCTCCACGGTGCAATCCTCTATTGCGTTCACGTCGGTGGCACACGGCAATGTGGCGGGCGCTATCGTGTCCGCCAGTTTCTCCAACATTCTGGGGGTTTTCCTGACCCCACTGCTGGTGGCGCTCACCATGGCCACCACCGGTGACGTGCACATTAGCGGCAGCATGGTCCTCAATATTGTGGTGCAGATTCTGCTGCCGTTCATCCTGGGCCAGCTGCTGCACAAGTACATTGGCGGCTGGATTGTGCGCCACCCACTCATCAACAAAACCATTGACCGCGGCACCATTTGGCTCATCGTGTACAGCAGTTTTTCGGATGCTGTGGTGGGCGGCGTGTGGAAGCAGGTGACGGGTATTCATCTGCTGGAGGTGGTGCTCATTTCGGTGGCGCTGGTGTCGCTTGTTTTGGTGTTGACGTGGCTGGTGTCGGGTTGGCTGAACTTCCCCCGTCGCGACCGGATTGCAATCCAGTTCTGCGGCTCCAAAAAATCCCTATCCACCGGGGTGGCGATGGGTAGCGTGCTGTTCGCTGGAGTGGCGTCCCTCAATATTGGCATGCTGCTGCTGCCGCTCATGATTTTCCACCTGTTCCAGCTGCTGCTGTGTGCGGTGTTGGCGTCGCGCTATGGGCGAAAATGGGAGGCTGCGCACGCTTCTGCCTAGCCAAAAATCGGTACGCTGAAGATATGCGCACCCTTTTGAATATTATTTGGCTACTGCTGGGCGGCATCTGGCTGGCTGCCGGCTATGTTCTTTTCGGCATTGTGGCCTGCCTGCTTGTTGTGACGTTCCCCGCCGGTGTGGCCTCCTTCCGGATGGCCCGCTACGCACTGTGGCCTTTCGGCCGCGACGTGGTGGAGAAGCCGAGCGCTGGTGCCGGCTCCACCTTCATGAACGTGGTGTGGTTCCTGGTGGCTGGCCTGTGGCTCGCCCTGGAGCACATTTCCACTGCTGCCCTGCAAGCAATCACCATTGTGGGTATCCCGATGGCGATCGCAAACGTCAAAATGATCCCCGTCACCTGCTTCCCCTTCGGAAAGAAGATTGTGAAGAGCGGCCAGGTTCCCGCCGGCTACCGAGTGGTGTACAGCCAGCGCTAATCGTCCCCCTCCCCCCGGGGAAAGCTGCCCAACCATAGCTACAGGCTAAACAACCAGCAGGCTATTAACCTGCAGCCTATTTCAGCGGAATTCCGTTGACATCCCGATCCATGGGCGGCTTCTTCGCCAGGATGCGAATGAAGTCCACGAGGGCCCATACACCTATCGCCGACACTAAAAGTAAGCCCCAAAAGGCCAGGATCAATCCGAGCGCGCCATGAACATTTAACGACACCAGTCGGCCGATAAACATCAAAACAAAACCGCCGATCCCCATCCCCAACTGGGTGAAAGCGCGCGGCTTGTAACCCAGATAGAAGTTGGCGGCACCACACCCGGTTAGGAAGAACGCCAGAATTGCCGCTACCGCCCGGGATTTCTGATTGCCCGGATCGTAGTACTGGTACTGTTGCTGGATCCCAAAATCTTGCCCCGGAACTCCACCTGGATAGGGGAAGTAGGGCTGTTCTTGGGATTGATGGTTGGGTTGGCTGTTGAAACCGTTCGGCGTGGTCACTGCTATCCTTCACAAACCTTCACAAATTAGCGTGCACAAGTGCACGTGTTTTTTGTCGAGGCAATAGTATCGAGCCACGCTGGTTTTAGGTAACGCTACATGTACCAACGTTCCCTGCGTCCACGCCGCCCGGCGCAGTTTTAGTTCACAGAATTACTTTTCGGGGCGAACGGTGTGGGTGACGGTTTCGGTGGGGACGACGGCGTCTTTAGCTTTCCCGGCGCCTTCTTTCACTTTGACGGTGGCTTTGCCTGCCCCGTCTTTAACGCTGTCCCAAGCGTCCCCAGCACCCTTCTTGGCTTTGTTTCCAGCCTTTTTAGTGCCGTCTTTTACCTTGTTGGCGCCCTTGTTGGCGCCGCGACGTACCTCGTCACCAGCTTTATTGGCTTGGCTGCGGGCAACGTCGCCAGGTTTTATGGTGGTGGTGACGGTGCCGGTTGTGGTGGTGCTGTTGTCGGTGTTGTCGTCGCTGCAGGCCACCAGTCCAGAGGCGGCTATTCCTACTACGGCGGCAGCGGCAATGATTCGTGTGGCGTGACGTTTCATGATGACTCCTTGCAGTTGGGGCTTGGATATGTCATTTCTTTTTGTTGTCAGCCCGCTACCTTTGACGATACCGACTGCAAGGCTTGAGGTTAAGGAGTTGCCGCTGTTTTTGCTCGTTAATTCAACTTGGGATCTATGGGGCGCGACGCATACAAGTTGATGGGCCATTCCTGCCGGTGCAGCACCTGCGCATACAGGTCGGTCTTATTGTCCGTGCCGAAGTCTTGCGGCAGGGAGTTGGTGACGAACCAGTCCCCGCGTTCCAGTTCGTTGTCCAGCTGCCCGGGAACCCACGCGCTATAGCCCACATAGATGCGGAAGGACTCCAGCGTATAGAGGGTTTCTTTCAAATTGGCGTCCAGGTTCACCAGGTAGGTGCGCCCCTCAATGTGTTGGCCTTTTTTGGGGTCGCCCCAGTTGGTGCCAGGTTTGATGCGCGCCAACCCGACTGCGGCTTGCGGCTCCACTGGTCCCCCAATGAAGAAGGTAGCGGGCTTGCTGCAGAACAGTTCCCAATCCGGCAGCACATTATGCACAGCAATATTGGACTGCTGGTTGAGGATGACGCCGGTGGTGCCGCGGCTGTCGTGCTGCACCAGGTAGATGACGCTGCGGCTGAATGTTTCGTCCCGCATGTCGGGGCTGGAAACGAGCAGGCTGCCCACCTTGGGTTCGTTTTTTTCGACGGCGTTGAAGATCCGGTCGCCGAAGAGCCCCAGCTTGCCGGCCGGGTTGATGAACGGTTCCTCGTCGGAGATACCCGGGAAGTGGGAGCTGGGGGTGGTGCTCTGGGCGTTGCCCGCGGCGGCGCCGCTCAGTTCGTCTTCACTGGGGGCGGCATGCTCCGGTTTGTCGTCATCGTGGAAGAAGTAGTCGGGCGGGAAGTCGTCCGAGTCTGGGTTTTCGATGGGTTTGTCCATATCAGTCATCGGTAACCTCCTTTTCCCACCAGTCTTTCAGGGCGGCGATGGCGTCGTCTCGCTCCATCGGCCCTTCCTCCATGCGGAGCTGCTTCATGTAGTCCCAGGCTTTGCCGACCGCCGGGCCCGGCTTAATGTCCAGGATCTGCATGATCTCGTTGCCGTCCAGGTCGGGGCGGATGGCATCCAGGTCTTCCTGTTGGCGCAGTTCTGCTATCCGGTCTTCTAGGTTATCGACCATGGCGTGCAGATGGCGGCGCTTCTTCGGGTTGCCGGTGGTGCAGTCTGCTCGCACCAGCATGTTGAGCCGCTCCAGTAACGGTCCGGCGTCGGTGACGTAGCGTCGCACCGCCGAGTCGGTCCATTCACCCCCACCATAACCGTGTATCCGCAGGTGCAGATACACCAGTTGGGAGACGTCCCGAGTAAAACTGTTGGAGTATTTGAGGGCCCGGAAGCGTTTCCGCACCATCCGCGCACCCACCAGATCATGCTGGTAGAAGGTGACGCCACCGCCAGGCTTGGGGGCACGTGTGGGTGGTTTACCCACGTCGTGGAGTAGTGCCGCCCAGCGCAGCACCAGATCCGGCTCCCCGGGTTCTTCCTGCTCAATGGCTTGCCGCAGCACCTGCAGCGAGTGGGTGTAGATGTTTTTGTGGCGCAGCTGCCGGGTGGGCGGGATTTTCATGGCCGGAATTTCGGGGAATATATGGTCCGCGAGTCCCGTATCGCACAGCAGATCGATACCCTGTTCCGGGTTGGGCCCCAGCATGAGTTTGTCGAGTTCCACCTGGATGCGTTCGGGCGTTATGCGGTTGATCTGCTCGGCCATGTCTTTGATGGCGTCCAGCACGCGCGGCGCCACCTGGAAACCCAGCTTGGAGACGAACCGGCAGGCCCGCAGCATACGGAGGGGGTCATCGTGGAAGCTCACTTCCGGAGCCTGCGGAGTGTCCAAAACCCTTTCCACCAGTGCAGATAGACCATCTAGGGGGTCTACGAATTCTTGGCTGCCGTCGGGCATGAGCCGTACTGCAATCGCATTGGTGGTGAAGTCCCGCCGGATGAGGTCCTCTTCAATGGTGTCGCCGAATTGGACCTCCGGGTTGCGGCTCACGCCGTCATACGAGTCGCTGCGGAAGGTGGTGATTTCGATCTGCCAGTGGTCTATTTGCGCGGAGACGGTACCGAATTCGATGCCGGTGTCCCACACATTTTTGGTGGCGTTTTGAAGGATGCGGGTGACGGTGTCAGGGCGGGCATCGGTGGTGAAATCCAAATCGGTACCGAGTTGGCCCAGGAGGGCGTCGCGCACACTGCCGCCCACAAGATAGAGTTCGTGGCCGGCATCCGCGAAGGCCTTCGCGAGGGGTTGCAGAACCCCGTCGAGTTGGTGGAGTTGACGTTGCGCACCCACCAGCAGCGGCAGCCGATCCACTTCCCGGGGGAAGCCTAAATGCGCAGCACGCGGCATGGCCGTGGGGGTGGTGTCGGCGGGGCGCTGGGGGTCTTTATTGTGAACGTCTGTCATCGACTGCAAGTTTACCTAACTTTGGCTTTCTTCCGGCCCTGATCTTAGACCTTATAACTGCTGGCAAGTAGTATCGACTAGTAGTGGAAAATCAACGCGAGTCCCAAACCGGCGGATCGCGCCGGCCCGCTCGCCGGCGTAGCTCCCGCCCAGCCGGAGCACCAAAACCTAAAGACAGGGGTGCCTCGGCTACTTTTGCTGCCCAAAAGTCGCAGCCAAATAGTGGCAGCAACTCTGCACGGTCCTCGTCATCGCCCCAGAATAGTACCAACCAGGGCTCGGAGGCCACGTCCACACCGCACCGTCCCCGTCGCCCCCATCGCAAAAAGCGCGACACACACAACAAGCAGCGGAATGTGAAAACTAAGCAGAACCCGCCGCGCAAAAAATCCAAAGCTGCGGTTGACGGCAAAGTAGTGTTTGAGCGTGACGGCAAGGCCGGTAAAGCCCCCAAACGCTATACCCGCAGCTCGAACGATAGTGGCCCCCGCCCCGTCACCCGCCACCTGACCCGCAAGCAGGCGAAACGCACCCGCGGGCGCGCCTACCCGGAGACATCGGCTGGCGGTGTTTTACTGCGCCACACGAAGCGCGCCTACAACGCCAAGAACGATCGCGTGTATCTATCCACGGTGAAGGTGCCGATTATTGGGCGGGCGGATCGGCGCGGCCGGATTTTGTGGTCGCTGCCGAAGGGCCACATTGAGGACTACGAGACTGTCCCCATGACCGCTGAGCGGGAAGTGCTGGAGGAGACCGGCATCCAGGGTCGGGCTTTCAAGAAGCTTGGCACCGTGGACTATTGGTTCCTGTCGGATGGAAAACGCATCCACAAAACGGTGCACCACTACTTGTTGAAATATGAGAGCGGCAAACTATCTGACGCGGATCCGGAAGTGTCGGAGGTTGCTTGGGTGAGCCTGCCGGAGCTGCCCCGCCGCCTGTCCTACGCCGATGAACGAAAACTCGCCCGGCGCGCCACCGGTGTGGTGTCCACCTGGATTCGGGATGAATACGCCCCACCCAAGGACGACAAAAAGTCCGCTAATAAGTCTGCCAACAATTCGGACAGCACTTCGGACAGCAAGAACTCTGACCGGAACAACGAACAACAGCAGCCCCGGAAGAAGCGTCGCCGTCGCCGCCGAGGTTCCCGCGGCCGGGGTCGGAGCCGCAGCAACAAATCGTCCTCTCAGCAGGGGAAGGACGGTGAGTAACATGTTTTCCCGCACTCGCGCTAGTTCGGTACTGACGCGCCTGGCTGCCCTCAGCATGGCCGCCCTCCTGGCCGCCACCCCCGGTGCCCTGCTGCATGTCCCCACCGCAGGAGCCAACCCCACCACCACCGTCACCGTCACCGGCTCCAACTCCGGGGTAACCAATGACCGGGAATCTGCCCTCCTGGCGGGCTTGAGTGAGGTTCCCGATCCGCTGCCGGACGCCATCCAGATCACCATTGATGAACTGACCCCGCAGATCGTCAACGGCGACTCCGACAACCAGATAACCATCCAGGGAACCCTGCGGAATGTGGGCAAACTGCCAGTCAACGATATTCAGCTACGGATCCAGCGGGGCGACGCGGTGCGCTTCGGCAACCAGCTGCGGCATGTGCTGGTGGAAGACGAAATCAACTACGACACCCCACTCCCCTTCCACAGCGTCGACAAGACTCTCAAACCGGGGGAAGAAACCGAATACACGCTGACCGCAAAAATCTCCGGCAAGGGCAGCAACTCGCTCAACATTAATGCCCCCGGCGCCTACCCCATCCTGGTGAACGTGAACGGCCGAGTGAACGACTCCGACCCGGCACGGCTGCACGACGCCCGCACCCTTCTGGCCATTCACCAAATGCCGCGCGCCGCCGGCAAAGGCAACCCCGGCCGGGACGACGCCACCAAAGCACCCCGCCCCTTCACCCTGCTGTGGCCCATTGCAGACATTCCCCGCGAAGCCGCCTACTACAGTTTCTCCTCCAGCCTGGTGCTGCGCGACCGGGAGCTGGAGGAATCCCTCGGCAAAGGGGGTCGCCTGCGGGTGTTGCTGAATTCGGCCGCCACCCTTATGGCGGATCCCACCCTCCGCAAAAGCATGTGCCTGGCGGTCGATCCGGACCTTATCCGCACCATCAACCGCATGAGCTACGGCTACCGGGTGCTGGCGGATCCCACCAAACCCACCGGCGACAGCACGCCCGGCAAAAACTCTAACCGCGCCTCCAGTTGGCTGGAAGAGCTGCGGGAAGTGGCTGACGGCAAGTGTCTGATTGCCCTGCCGTGGAGTGGCGCCAGCTTGGGCTCCGCCGCGGCCGCCAAACACCCCCAACCCATTGCCACCCTGATGGAGGACTCCCGCCGCTTTGTGAGCACCGTCCTGGGAACCCCCGTCACCAACAACATTATTTGGCCCACCACCGGCATGGTTACCCGCGCCGACCTGAAGGCCGCCGACCACAACCAGTTCATCCTGGCCGGCAATGCTTTCCTCACCAAGGGGGTGGCGTCCAACGGCAACCGCACCGTTAAAGATCCTCTCCGTAACAGGAAACCCCGGCACGGCATCCGCATCGTTATGGACGGCAAGGACTACACCGGCCTGCCCTTCGACACCACGCTGGCGACCGCCCTGGCCAGCACCGGCGACTATCCCGAAAACACGGTGTTTTCCATGCCGGATAGCCGATACGTGATGGCCGCCGACAGTACCGAAGCTCGCATGCAGGACGCCGTCACCACCCTCCTGTGGAAACTCTCCACCTCCATGCGCCGCGAATCCGCTCGCACCAACAGCTACGGGAACATGCCGCTGCTGGTGGCTCCCCCGCAGCGCTGGACCGCCACCGCCGAAAACATGGAGGAGTTTGTGGCGGCACTGAAATATGTGGCGGAGCAGAAACTTATTGTGCCCACCACGCTGGACGACGCTATCAAAGCCGCCAATAATCAGCCGTTTGTGGGTCGCATCAACACTAAACAACTGGCCACGCTGCCCACCCCCAAGCCTGCTCTCGACACCATCAAGGAGGGCATTAAAGGCATCCTGTCCCATGAGGACCTTTATGCCCCGGCTGAGACCGAAGCCCCCGACAACTTCCTGTTCAAGCGCGGCCGCTACAACATTTATCGCGCCAGCTCCACCGGCCCCACGGGTGCTAGCCCGCAGCTTGCTCTCACCACGGAGGGGCTGCTGACGTTGGTTGATCCGGCCTCCAACAAATACCCCGATAGCTATGCTCGCAGTATTGTGGCGGCAGCAGAATCCATTACGGAGGCGGTGTCGTTAGTGACACCAGGCAATATTTATACCCTGGCCTCCACCGACTCGGCGCTTGTGCTGGTGGCTCGCAACCAGCTTCCGCTGCCGGTCAACGCGGTTATTTCGGCCACTGACGAGCAGGGCCAGCCGGTGTCCAGTCCGCAAAAAGTGGTTATCCCTGCGCACTCCTCCATTAACGTGCACCTCCCGGTGCAGCTGCCCGGCGGCGAACCGGTGCCCATTAAGTTGTCTATGCGCAGCCCAGACGGCCAATTACTGGGTGAGGATATTTCGATGGAGGTGCGCGCCAGCAAGGTCACCCCTGCCATTGGTGCCATCTTCTTTGCGGCGGCCTTGTTGCTGCTTCTGGCGATTGGTAAGCAGGTGCTGCCACTTATTCGAAAACGCCCGCGGAACCGGAAAAAGTATCTTGCCCCCGCACAGCGCCAACAGCAGCAGCGCGCACAACAACAGCAGCGTCCCCAGCAGCAGCGTCCCCAGCAGCAACGCCGCAAGGATCCGCACCGGCGCGCCCGGCGCATCAACTTGCCAAAAAATAGCGAACTAGGTGGTGATCATGACGCCTAGTACTCCTGCCCCACAGGACAGCCCACGCAGCAGCTCAGAAAACAGCTCGCACGACAAGACGCCATCATCCCGCCTGTCGGACACAATCGCAACGCTCCGCAACCGCCGCCGTAAGCGCAAAAACAGCAACGGCCGCCTGAGCGAAACCGAGCGGGCGATTCAGCGTGCCCGCCAACTGGAAACCACCGGCACCCAAGACCAAGCCACCGACACCGATGTGCTGCGTTCCAGCGGCAGCATGGCTATCGCCACCCTCATGAGCCGCATCACCGGCTTCATCAAGAATGTGCTGCTGGGTGCCAGCCTGGGTTCTGCGGTGTTCTCCTCCTTCAACTCCGCCAACCAGCTCCCCAACCTCATTACCGAGATTGTGTTGGGCGCTGTCCTTACCAGCCTGGTGGTTCCGGTGCTGGTGCGCGCCGAGAAGGAGGATGCGGACCACGGTGCTGGGTTTATTCGCCGGCTCATCACCGTTGCTGGTGTGTTGCTGCTGGTGGTGACTATCATTTGTGTGTTCGCCGCCCCGCTTCTTACCCGCCTCAGCTTGAACGATGCCGGCCAGGTGAACGTCGCCCAAGCCACCAACTTCGCCTATCTGGTTCTTCCCCAAATCTTCTTCTACGGCTTCAGCGCCCTCCTCATGGCGATCCTCAACACGAAGGGTGTGTTCAAACCTGGCGCTTGGGCACCCGTGTGGAACAACCTGGTGGTGCTGGCTGTCGTCACCACCTACTGGCTGGTTCCGGGTGGTTTGGCACCGGGTGATGACGGTGGCCTAACCAACTTCCACATGCTGCTGTTGGGCCTCGGTACCACCTTTGGTGTGGTGGTGCAGGCGGCGGTGCTGGTGCCGCCACTTCGCAAGATCGGTATTGATCTGCGCCCCGAGTGGGGTATCGATAACCGCCTGAAGGAACTGGGCGGAATGGGTATCGCCATTATTGTGTATGTGGCGATCAGCCAGGCCGGCTACTTCGTCACCAACAACTTGGCATCCTTGGCGGACTCCGCTGCACCCGGCGTCTACAGCCAGGCGTGGCTGCTGCTGCAAATGCCTTACGGCATTATTGGGGTGACGCTGCTGACGGCGATTATGCCGCGGCTTTCCCGCAATGCGGCCGACAATAACACTGCCGGCGTGGTGCGCGACCTTACTGTTGGTACCAAACTCACCATGATTGGCATTCTGCCCATTGTGGTGTTCTTCATTATTTTTGGTCCCCAGATCGGTGTGGCGCTCTTCAACTGGGGTGACTACGGCTACCGGGCCGCCTTCTCCATTGGCCTCACCCTCTCCCTGTCTGCCTTCACGCTCATCCCCTACAGTTTGGTGCTGCTGCACCTGCGGGTGTTTTATGCCCGGGAAGAGGCCTGGACGCCGACCTTCATTATTATTGCGATCACCGCCACCAAAATTGCTCTCAGCTATATTTCGTTACAGCTGGCACCCACCCCGGAAGCGGTAGTGGTGCTGTTGGGTATGTCCAACGGGTTTGGTTTCCTGGCGGGTGCTTTCATTGGGGCTTTCTTGCTGAAGCGCTCCATCAAGAATCTAAATGGCCGTGAGATCGTGCGCACCTGCCTGTGGGTGGGTGGCGCCGCCATTATTGCGGTGATTGTTGCGTCCCTGGTGGACTACATTCCGCCGATACACAACCTGTACGACACGCTGGGCACCCCTGGCATGGTGATTCGGGTGGCCATCGCCGGCATTATTTTGGTGGTGCTGACGTTGCTGTTGCTCAGCCGCAGTCCACTTCCCGAGCTTGCCAGTTTAGAGCGTCTTTTGGGACGTATGCCGGGTCCGGCTGGCCGCTACTTTATGAGCCGCGCCGAACAGCGCCCCACCAGCGACGCCACCGCCACTGATGAGGCAACCATCCGCCCGGATGATCTGCCCAGCTCGGCCAGCTCCGAGCAGCGTGATGTTGCCGACCAGGTGGCCGATGCACTCTCCGACGGTGCCTCCAGTAGTGCCACCATGCTCAACCCGGTGGGCTCCACCGTGAAGGTGTCCTACTTGGTGCCCGATGCGGGCCGCCTGCTGCCGGGTGCGTATGTGGGTGACGGCCGCTACCGCCTGATTTCTTTCGAGGGCAAGGACGACCGCGGCAATGTTAAATGGTTGGCGTTCGATACCTATAGCCCAGATGGCCAAAAGCAGGTGACGTTGCTGGCTGCCGCCGACAAGGTCTCTGTGGAGGCCTCCCCCGACGATCCAGCGGTGTCTGCGGAGCTTGTGGAACCGTCACCTGCCCCAGTCCCCGCGCCCACAGTCGATGCTGCAGCTAAGCCGCGCCGTGCTACCGCTTTGGCGTTCCTGGGAGTGTCCATCGCCAGCGTTATTTTGACGACCTTCCTGGGCACGGCAATCTTCCGCGGCATGCAGGAACCGCTCTACAACCTGGAGGATCTGCGCCCTGCCGCCACCCAGGTTGTGGAGACTGTGCAGTAGCATTCCCGAAATGTAGCGCCCCACAGACTATTTGGTTTTCTCTACACTAAACGCGTCCACACCCCTGTTTACTTTTGTTCTGGCGCGAAGGAAAACCGTTGACCACCACCCCCAAGCCATCAGTTTCTTCGATTCATATTGAGCGACAAACCCTTATTGATGTGTTTGAGGATAATCACTCCCTGTACCAGCACATTGCTTTCAACATCTGCAAAAACACTCAAGATGCGGAAGACGCTTTGCAGGATGCGGCCGTTAACCTGCTTACCCGCAAACTACCCACCGGCAAAGTGAACATTGTGCAATGGGTGGCCCGGGTTGTCACAAACGCTGCCTTGGACTTGCTACGCCACAAAGGACGCCGCCCCACTGCGGAACTTACGGAACCGCACGAGAGCACACCCGCATTCGATTCTTTCTCCACAGAGCTGCGGGACGCTTTGCAACAGCTCGACAGTGAACATCGGACGGCAATTGAGTTGATGGATATTTTAGGGCTCTCCGTGGTGGAAACCGCGTGGCTGCTTAATCTACCTGTGGGAACGGTTAAAAGTCGGCGGAAGCGCGGAAAAGATTATTTGCAAAAACTATTGAATACAAATAAAAACTTATAAATCTTTGTTGGGAATAGAAGTTTTAGTTATAGTGTTGCTATTGATGAATCAAGTTTCTATTCCTAACGGAGGACCAAGGTGGCAGATAACAGCCAGCAGAAAGAGATAGCCGACGTCATTGTTATTGGCTCCGGCCCCGCCGGCTACACCGCGGCGATCTATGCTGCCCGAGCGGGATTGAAGCCCCTCGTATTTGAAGGATTCGAAGCCGGTGGCCTACTCACCCAGACCACCATGGTGGAGAACTTCCCCGGATTCCGGGAAGGCATCATGGGTCCCGAGCTCATGGACGAGATGCGCGCCCAATCCGAAACCTTCGGCGCCGACCTACGCCCCCAGAATGTGGACGAGGTTGACCTCACCGGAGACGTCAAGAAAGTGTGGAGCGAAGGCGAAGAATACCACGCCAAGACAGTCATTTTGGCTATGGGATCCAAGCCCCGCTACCTAGATATTCCCGGCGAAGAAGAATTCAAAGCCCGCGGCGTTTCTGCCTGCGCCACATGCGACGGATTCTTCTTTAGGGACAAGGACATTGCCGTGGTCGGTGGTGGCGACTCCGCCATGGAGGAAGCCAACTTCCTGACCCGCTTCGCCAAATCTGTCACCATTATTCACCGCCGCGACGAATGGCGCGCCAGCCCCATCATGGCTAAGCGTGCCGCCGAAAACGAGAAGATCAAGTTCCTCATGAACTCGATCGTGACGGAGATCCAAGGCGACAACAGCGTCAACAATCTCCGCATCAAAAACACCGTCACCGGCGAAATGAGCGACCTACCCGTAGAGGGTGTCTTCATGTCCATTGGCCACGACCCACAGTCCGAAATGCTTAAGGGACAGCTGGAAACCGATGAGAAGGGATACGTGAAGGTAGCTAACCGCACCTCCGTCACCAGCCTCGACGGCGTGTTCGCAGCAGGCGACCTGATTGACCCCAAGTACCAGCAGGCCGTCACCGCCGCTGGCAGTGGCTGTGTAGCCGCCCTGGACGCCCAAGACTGGCTCATGCAGCACGAAGACTAACCAAGAACACCACAACACTCAGATAAAACGTAAGAAAGAAAAAGGAGGACCCCATGTCCAAGCCCGTAACCGTTACTTCCGATAACTTCCGCGAAGCCGTCGTCGAATCCGACAAGCCGGTACTCGTAGACTTCTGGGCCGCCTGGTGCGGACCCTGCCAGATGGTTGGCCCCGTTCTCGACGAGATCGCCAAGGAGCAGGCCGACAAGCTCACCGTTGCGAAGGTGAACGTCGACGAGCAGCAGGCACTAGCCCAATTGTTTGGCGTCATGTCCATCCCGACCATGATGCTCTTCAAGGACGGCAAAGTCGCTAAGACTATGACCGGCGCCCGCCCGAAGGCTGCCATCATGAAGGCCATCGAGGACTCCATCTAAGAAACAAAACAGTTAAACTGACGGCACGTTGGGTAACCACGTGCCGTCAGTTTATCTCTGCCGGTGTTTGGGTTATGTAAGGTTGCTCGGAAACCTCTAGAATGGTTAATACCCCAGTGACTACTGATTTTGTTCCGCATTCGCTCAAGGAGTCCACAGCAGATGACGAAGCCACACGATCACGCACCCAGTGCGGAGGTTCGTAAGCAACTCGTCGATCTCGGCTTTGTGCTCAACCCCGACGACGACCTCGGAACCGCGATCCGTGCTTTCCAACAGCAACGCGGTCTTGTGGTGGACGGCTGGGTTGGCCCCATGACCAAACGGGCCCTCAAAGAAGCCGGGCACCAGCTGGGCAGCCGCGTTCTTAATTTCATTCCCACCAATGTGATGTTCGGGGATGACGTCGCTGCCCTCCAAGAAAGCCTTCAAGAACTAGGCTTCTACACTTCCCGCATTGATGGGGTTTTCGGTTCCTCCACCCATATTGCACTTCTTAACTACCAGCGGGATTTCGGTTTGGCCTCCGACGGTATTTGTGGGCCCGCCACCCTGCAGTCGTTGAGTCGCTTGGGTCGCCGCATTACCGGTGGTTCCCCCTCCGCCATTATGGAGCAGGAAGTTGTGCGCCGCTCCGGCCCGCGGCTTTCCGGCAAACGCATTATCCTGAACCCGAATTTCACCAACACCACCAATTCGGAATACAGTGCCCTGTTGGGGGAGGATCTGCGCGAACCACACGATGAGATTGTGTGGGATATTGCGAACCGCATTGAGGGGCGCATGACGGCGCTTGGTGTGGAATCGTTTATTACTCACCCGCGCGGCAGCGATATTGATGCTGACAAAGCAGCCGAGATGGCGAACCGGGTGGATGGCGATATTGTCATTACTTTAGAGTGCGACGTTTACCCGAATGACAAGGCAAACGGTTGTGCCACTTTCTTTTTCGGCAACGGTGAAGGAAAAGTTTCGGCTGTTGGCCAGCTGCTAGCCGAGTTTATTAACCGCGAAATTGTGGCGCGTACTGGTTTGACGGACTGCCGCAGCCACGGCCGCACCTGGGACGTTTTGCGACTCACCCGCATGCCGTCAGTATCTGTGTCGATGGGATACATCACCAACCCTGATGATCGGGCACTGCTGCTCGATCCGGAAGCACGCGACCGGATTGCGGAAGCAATTGTGGTGGCGGTGAAGCGTCTCTACTTAATGAATGAGGACACTCTCTCCACGGGCTCCTTTACTTTTGCGGAGCTTCTGGAGGTTGAGAAGAACGGCACCGCGTAGCCTTCACGCGCCGCTGATACGTCAGCAACTCTATCTTCTGGTCGTGGCGTCGCTCCAAGGCCGCTTTCACTGACACTGCCCACAGGTTGTGGCGATCTATATCCATGCGCCAACGCGACACCCGCGGGTCACGAATAATTTCCTTAAAACCGCAGACGGACAACACATCTTGGGTAGGAATGCACTTGTGGTTACTCCAGTGATGGGGGTCTGCATCCTCCGCATATGCCCCCACATCCCCTAGTCGTCCATAGGCTTCTATGGCACGCACACCACGCGATTTCAGATCCTGTATGGCGGCGTTGATAAGCGACACATAGGACATCATGCTGCGGCTATCGTCTTCGATATAGACGTGGCTGAGCAGCATCGCATCTGCCGATGTGGGACCGGCAGGAATCAGTTTGTCGCGGGGAATGTAATTGGGGGGTGCGTAGAGGCAGGTGCCAACCGGCCGCCCGTCTCGAATGAGGATCTGCCCACAGACTCCCCACTCAAGTAGCACGCTAGAAGTCCACGCTTCTTTTTCGAACGAGTCGTGGCAGTTTTTGTCACCATCCGCTACCGATCGTTCGGTTTCCCAAAAAACGCAGCTTCGAGAATGGTCGGAAAGACCATCAAACTCGCTGAGGCCAAGCGGAATGATCCGATCCATAAGTTGGCCTCCTTTCCGAATTTGATGAAAATCTGGCCAAAAATGGCACTGTCACAGTGACAAAACTACCGTGACTAATTACACGTATGTATTTTTGCTTTAAAAAAGTATTTTTAGTCAGTGAGCAGTCCGATGATCCGTTGGGCGTCCGCAGCATCACCGAAGTCGATTGTGATGCGTCCGCGCTTCCTTCCCATCGTAACTTTCACTGAAGTTTCAAGATGATCGGCGAGTTCGTCTGCTCCCGCTTTGATCTCGGCGGGGACTTCAACCTTCCGAGTCTTGCGGGACGCCTTTGGCTTCTTGCCATCATTGTTGATGAGGGTGACGGCTTCTTCAGTTTGTCGAACGGAGAGTCCCTCCGCAACAATCCGCGCAGCCAATGACTCTTGATCCGCTTGTCCGGTTTTTATGCCGAGCAGTGCGCGAGCATGTCCAGCAGAAAGAACACCCGCAGCCACGCGGCGCTGCACCGCTACCGGAAGTTTCAGAAGCCGAATCATATTGGTAACGACTGGACGAGAGCGTCCCAGGCGATCTGCCAGCTCTTCATGAGTAACTTCAAATTCTTCGAGCAACTGTTGATAGGCAGCAGCTTCTTCCAGTGGGTTCAGCTGTACTCGGTGAATATTCTCAAGAAGCGCGTCGCGCAGCATTGCAGAGTCGTCGGTTTGCCGCACAATAGCAGGAATAGTTTCCAGGTCTGCTCGTTGTGCTGCCCGCCACCGACGTTCACCCATAATGATTTCGTAGGCCTTGGGTGCAATCTCCCGCACCACAATAGGCTGCAGTAGCCCAAATTCACGAATGGAGTGGACTAACTCATTGAGGACTTCTTCATCGAAGTTTTGGCGCGGTTGTTGTTCGTTTGGGCGAATAGCATCTAACGCGATTTCACGGTAAACAGCGCCTACCGGGCGGGTTTTCTTTTTCTTGGCAGCGGTGGCAGCAGCAGTTTTCGGAGCTTTCTTCTGCTTCGATTGGTCGCCCCGCTCCCCTGCTCCCAAAATAATGTCGGCAGCGGCGTCACCTAACCGAGGTGTTCCTTTACGTTCGTCTGTAGGAATGAGAGCTGCTAAACCGCGACCCAAACCACCTTGTCGTTTATTAGCCATTATTCGCTTCCTCCATTTCGCCGCTACGTATAATTATTTCTTTTGCTGCTTCTAAGTATGTTTTTGAGCCTGCCGATCCGGGATCAAACTGGATTACCGTCTGGCTGAATCCGGGAGCTTCGGACACCTTGACAGATCGCGGGATGACCGTATCTAGGACAATGTCACCAAAGTGGTTACGAACTTCATCTTCTACTTGGTCAGCTAGACGTGTTCGCCCATCGAACATGGTGAGAATAATGGTGGAAAGGTGCAGGTTTTTATTGAGGTGGGACTTAATGAGTTTGATGTTGTTGAGTAGCTGCCCGACACCTTCCAGCGCATAATATTCGCACTGAATAGGGAGTAGAATCTCTTGAGCAGCCACCATCGCGTTAATGGTGAGCAGCCCTAAAGAGGGTGGGCAGTCAATAAAAATAAAGTCAACATCGAGCTCGTCGATGTAGTCATCTCGCAGAGCTTCAAGAAGCCGATGTTCGCGGGCCACCATCGATACCAGCTCAATTTCTGATCCAGCTAGATCGATTGTTGCGGGAATAACGAATACGTTTTCTCCAGCAGTTGATTGCTGTACGCATTCGCTCGCCGTATTTATCCCCATCATGAGCTCGTAGCTAGACGGCGTTCCTGCGCGGTGTTCCGCACCTAAAGCAGTAGAGGCATTCCCCTGGGGATCGAGGTCGATAACCAAGACCCTCATGCCGTACAAACCTAACGCAGCTGCTAGGTTCACTGCTGTAGTGGTTTTACCCACTCCCCCTTTTTGGTTGGCGACAGCAATCGTACGGCGAAAACCTGGTCGCTCGAATTGTTCTAAACCATATCGATGGATAATTCGTGACGCTTGATCAGCGGCTTCAGCGATTGGTGTATCAGAGTAATTAGTCATTCATCTTCCCGTTTAATGTTTTGTTTCACGTGAAACAGAAGACGTGCTTTCTTATTGTTTCATGAACTGAATACTGATGGGAGATAAGTTCCGTAAATCCTTTTTCAGATTTCAGTTCACTGTGGTGGTTAATGTGGCCTTGTTGCTTAACTACTAATTGTTCATGGTGACCTTGTTTCACGTGAAACAAGAGCCATAGAGCGAACTAAACGCGTACCGCAGTAACTACGAAAGTATCGTCTACTTCTTCTTTGCTGAGTTGCACAACCTTCTCGTTGCGCCAACCCGCACGACCGACTTCTTGCTTATCGCGGTCAATCTCTGATTGCGCAGACTCCCCTTTTAATGCGACAAGGTAGCTACCCTTGGCGGCATAGGGAGCAGACCACTTAGCTAACTTCCCAAGTGGTGCTACAGCTCGAGATGTCACGTAATCGGCAGTACCAACCTCTCGTTGGATGTGCCCCTCTTCGGCTCTCCCTCGAACCACTGTCACATTGTCTAACTTCAACTCCGCTACAACTTCATCTAAAAATTTTGTGCGGCGAAGTAACGGTTCAATGAGAACGACTTTTACATCGGGTCGTGCAATAGCTAGCGGGATCCCGGGTAAGCCTGCCCCGGATCCGATATCCACAACGCTTTTACCTTCGTCAATGATTTCTGCGAGCAGAGCACAATTAAGAACGTGTCTATTCCAAATTCGATCTGCTTCACGTGGACCAATGAGACCGCGTTTAATGCCATCGGTACACAAAAGTTGAGCGTACTTTTCAGCGAGGTTGAGTCGGTCTCCAAACATGTCCTTAGCGACAGTAGGAATAGTCATGAAGTTCCTTTTCAAGAAAATAGAAACTAAGAAAATGTTTCATGTGAAACATCGACAAAAAGAGTGGTGAAGCGAATTGCTTATATTCAGTCTAGTGGAGTCAGCACTATTCGCACACTCGGTCGCAACGATCTGTTGACAACTAAAAGTTATCCACAAAATCACTCTGTTTCACGTGAAACAAATCGCCAACGACCCAACTAAACAGTGTCCAACATGGTGTTTTAGGAATTACACACATGTTATTAACACTGTGGATAACTATGTGGATAACTTTAAAAGTGCACGAAAAAGCCGGCTAGACAAACGTTCTAGCCGGCTTCCGTAGTTAAGGATTACGTCATTACGACAGGATTAATCCTCGTCGTAATTATCGTCATCGTCGTAGTCATCTCCGTCTACGTCGTCATCGTCGTAGTCGTCTTCATAGTCGTCATCGTCGTCGTACTCATCATCCGGAAAAATAACGACGTGGCGATTTTTACCTTCTCCGGAAGATTCAGTCACAACGCCTTCAATTTCAGCAATAGCGTCATGAACGACTTTCCGTTCAAACGGAGTCATTGGTTCCAGTTCAACGGGTGTGCCGAGATCGAAAACCCGACGGGCCCCTTCTTCCGCGAGTCCCCGCAAAGTCTCTTTGCGGCCGGCACGCCAGCCATCAATGTCAAGCATCAAGCGACTCCGCTCCCCCGTGTTCTGTTGAACAGCAAGGCGAGTCAAGGTCTGCACAGCTTCCAAAACGTTTCCGTCTTTACCGGAAAGCTTGTAGAGCTGATCGCCACCGTCAATAGCGACTGAGGCGCGGTCGCCTTCAACATCGAGGTCAATGTCGCCATCAAAGTCGAGAATGTCGAGGAAGGCCTCTAGGTAATCGGCTGCGATTTCGCCTTCGTCGATTAGTTTTTGTTGTCTACTGGTCATCGAAAATCCTTAACCTATTTTTTCTTCTTTTTGTTTTTGCGCTTCTTGTTGGCTTTGCGCCGAGCTTTTTCAGCTTCTAACCGAATGTCTTTTTCGCTTTGCGCAGCACCATCGCTTTTTTCTTCGGAGACTGTCACCGATTTGTTCTTGCCGGTCTTCACACCATCAGTGTTATTTCCGTTTTGATTGACGGTGATGAGACGGCCCCGCTTATCCCGCTTGGGCTTCACACCAGGCTTCGGAGCGGTTTGTTTATGGGACTCTTGAATGGCCTCTTCTTTTTCTTTCTTCTCTTTATCCATCTTGCCGAAGATGATCTTCTGCTGGAAGAAAGTCCATATATTGTTGGTCACCATGTAGGTCAAGAGACCGACGTGCCACATAACACCAGTGCCGAGAATCATGATGGGGAAAAACCACAGCATCATCTTATTCATGATGTTTGCTTGGTTATTGGCCATCGCACTAGGAGTCTGGCGAGCAATGGAAGCGCGGGCGTTCATGTGGGTTGCGAATGCGGAAAGCAGCAGTAGCGGAATCGTCACTGCCAGAATCGCAATAAACAGGCTGCGTGCATCGCCTGCGTTGTATTCTCCCACGGGGAAGAAAGCGGCGTAGGCTTCCTTCTTCTGTGCAATGAAGCCAGAAAGCGGTGCTCCGAAAAGTCGAGCATCCAAGAAGGAGCGGACTTCTTCCGCGGAGAAGTAGTAGTTACCAGAGGTACGTGTCTTTTCTACTGTCCAGTTCAGGCCACCGGGTCCGCCAGACATTTTGTTGAAGCTACGAAGTACGTGGAAAAGACCAATGAAGACCGGGATCTGCACCAACATAGGGAGACAGCCCATCATCATGTTGACGCCGTTTTCTTTTTGCAGCTTCGACATCTCAATAGACATGCGCTGCTTATCGTTGGCGTACTTCTTTTGAAGTGCTTTAATCTCTGGCTGCAGTTCTTGCATCTTGGTGGTGGTACGTATTTGCTTCACCATCGGATAGAGCAAGATCAGACGAACCGTCACCGTCAAGAAAACAATAGCCAAAGCCCAGGCCGCACCCGACCAGTTCGGGCTCGCATTCATGTCAATACCGAAGAGGCCAAAAAGCTTCTCGAATGCGGTATGCCATACCCAGAGGATCCAGGATATGGGGTAGTAAATGATATTTAGCACTGGCGATTGTTCTCCTCTTTCTTAGGGCTCTCGGCATCTGCCTCACCGTGTAGGTGTTTAAGCTTTTTACGCTGGCGCGGTGGTGGTACTGGGTCGTAGCCACCCGGATGCCAAGGTGCACACTTAAGGATACGGACTGTTGATAGCCAAAGTCCACGGAAGAGACCATGTACTTGCAAAGCCTCAAGCGCGTAGGCGGAGCAGGTGGGGTAAAACCGACATGTGGAAACTGGCTTTAATTGGCTCATACCAACGCGGTAAAAATACACCGCTTCGATAAGAACCAAGCTGGGCCAATCCTTCGGATTCTTCCAACTCCGTTTCCGAAACTCGTGTTCGGAGTCGACCGAGCCAGGACGGTTTTCTGGATTCTGATCCTCCACAAACCTTCCTTTCCTAGTGCTCGTTCTTTGTGGAACGGCGTTTTTTACGTCGTTCGAATCCGCTGGCATTCACCTCAATTAAGCAATGCTCGATCCATTTTTCGAGCATCGCGCTGTTGACAAGTTCACAACCTGGCAAGGCACGGATAACAACGTCAACACCGCCCGGAATACCTGCCAATAATCTTCTAGAAGTATGCCGGAGCCGCCGGGAAAGTTGGTGTCTCACAACGGAATTCCCGACGGCTTTGCTAACAATCAACCCTATCCGAGGAGGGTTGTTGGGCGCGTAATATTCTTGTTTTTTGGCATAAACCACGACGCGGCCACTGGAGGCTTTTGCTCCTTGACGTACCGTCGTGGCGAAGTCGGCACTGCGGCGGAGACGATTCTCCTTTGAAAGCATTCTTGCCGACCCGCTAACTATGCAGAAAGTGAGGCGCGACCCTTGCTACGGCGACGTGCAATCACATTGCGTCCGGAACGGCTGCGCATGCGGGCACGGAAACCATGTTTCTTGGCGCGACGACGGTTATTAGGTTGGAAGGTCCGCTTCGACACGGTCACCACTCCTTAATAGGTTTCGTTGCACTCGAAAGAATGCAATTTGGCTTAACTTTGCAACACATGATGTCCGGTGAGTACTTGCCATTATCCACAGCTCAATGGAGTACGAATCTGGCCGCGAAGGTGCGCGCATATGTTGCAGAACAGACTAGTAAAGAGTACTAGTTTGCTGGCTATAAATCAAAAATTCGCAAGTGTCCTCAAGCGGCTTAAAAATTTTTGAGACCCGTTTTTATTCGTTTGTTTCCTCAACCTGTTGTTGAAGCTTCCGTTCTCCAAACCTGCAGCTTACAAGCATGTAATTCAAAAACCCTGCAATTATTTCCAGTTCTCTCAGTCGATTTTTTTCACTTACCTGCATGGACAAGTGACCGATTGAAATCACACTAAATTCGAATTGCCAGTCCCCTGGTTCCCCTCTACAGTTACAAAACATCTGAGAATAAAAATTTTCTCTCGCCACTTGAAGAGAATAAAACACTCTTTCTACACCTGTGGATAACTTTAGTATGCTTTAGTTACTGACGACCACCAAGGAGGATCTAGATGACGCAAACTAGATCCCTCACCGAAATTTGGGAAAAAGTCCTGAATGATCTGGAGGAAGCGTCAGCTAACCAATACTCTTCAAGTCCTTCTCTTACTCACCAGCAACGTGCCTGGTTAAAGCTGGTAAAACCGTTGCAAGTGACAAACGGTTTTGCTCTTTTGGCGGCGCCAAATCTCTTCGCCAAAGAAGCTATCGAACACAATCTGGAAGAACCCATCACGAAAGCTTTAGAGAAGTTTTTGGGTGAATCCATCACTTTGGCTGTGAAGGTGGTTGAGCCCGAACCTGATCCTGAGGAAGAAAACGATTCGCGCTCCTTGCTGCGTACAGCCCTCAAGAAGGATCCCACCACCGGTCCGTGGCCACGTCCCCCAATGGTTCCCAGCGACCAAATGTTGGAGGAGGAGATTCCCCCTTTCAACCCTGAAAGTGTCGCTTCGGACGTGCAGCGTCGCCATTTCACGGATTTCGCCAACGACCCTGAACTCGTTGTGGAGCCGAAGAGCCCCGACGTTCCACCCCAAAATCCGGCTTTCTCTCCGGAGGCACAACCCCAAGCCCCGGATCTTTCCTCCGCACCTATTTCGAGTAACGCCAAAAATCTCACTCCCGAACCGACCCTCAATTCCCGCTACACCTTCGATAACTATGTGGTGGGTCCGTCGAACCGGTTTGCGGCAGCTGCCGCGTGGGCCATTTCGGAAGCACCCGCCCATGCCTACAACCCGTTGTTTATTTGGGGCGGCTCCGGTCTTGGTAAAACTCACTTACTGCATGCAATTGGCCATTACACACGCCAGCTCTACCCGAATCTGAAGGTTCGCTACATTTCTACGGAAGAATTCACCAACGACTTTATTAACTCGTTGCGCGATGACCGTAAAGAAAAATTCAAACGGCGCTACCGTGAACCAGATTTGTTGCTGGTTGACGATATTCAGTTCCTGGAAGGCAAGGAAGGTATTCAGGAAGAGTTCTTCTACACTTTCGAAGCCCTCCACAATGCCAATAAACAAATTGTCATCAGTTCTGACCGTCCGCCGGGAATGTTGGCCACGCTCGAGGAGCGTCTCCGCACCCGTTTCGAATGGGGACTCATTACTGATATTCAGGCACCGGATCTGGAGACTCGTACCGCTATTCTGCACAAGAAAGCGCAGGTAGATCAGCTTTATGTGCCGGATGAAGTGCTAGAACTTATTGCTAGCCGAATTGACCGGAACATTCGTGAGCTGGAAGGTGCGTTGATTCGCGTCACCGCGTTTGCTTCGTTAAACAGACAGGAGCTCACTCCGGATTTGGCACGCGTAGTTTTGCGCGATTTGGTGCCCGAGGATAATCCAGTTGATGTTACGGCCAGCGACATTATGAGTACTGTGGCCGAGTTCTATAAGACGAGTGTCGATGAGCTGTGCGGACCGTCTAAGAAACGCAAATTAGCTAATGCTCGTCAGGTGGCCATGTATCTGTGTCGGGAGTTGACGGAGATGTCACTGCCGAAGATTGGTGCCACATTCGGTGGACGCGACCACACGACTGTGATCTACGCCGAAAAGAAGATCAGCAAGAACATCAAGAACGATCGTGACCTTTTTACTGAGGTTCAACAGCTGACGACGGAAATTAAGCGTCGCGCCAGCGAGCAGATCTAAACGATTTCCTGCTTTCTGCTTCTCTACGACCGAATAAAAACTGTGTTTTATTCTTTCTTTCACTGCTACTAGTGGCAACTAAATCCTTTATTTGCCTGAATGGAAACAAATTACCAAATAGTAAATTTGGGTAAAACTACTAACTTTCAGGGCATTTACCGAGATACAAAAAATATCTTTGTAATCTCGCTTGTCAACATTACGCAGTACACGCTGTGGATAGATGAGGTGAAATTTGTGATTAAAAGGTGGATAAACATCCAGCTCCTGTTACTAACCCAAAAAGTTATCCACAACGAATGAAAGTTATCCACATTTCATCCACAGGTGATTGGAAGAACTCCACAGCCCAATAATGTTGTTTAACAGCAGTTAAGACAACTCATCCACATCATCCACACCACCTATTACTAAAACTACAAATTTATACTTAAGAAATATAGAAATAGGGGCGGTGCATAACATCCCAAAGCGGTTTTATAAACGTTCCAGCTTTGTCTAAAGAGATCGCAACTTCACACCTCAACCTAGGTGAGAAGTTACGCATAACCAGCTAATCTAAACTACAGAAACTTGTCATACGAAGGAGACCCACAGGATGGAACTCACCGATCTGAACTTCCGTGTCGATCACGGTGATTTTGCCGACGCAGTAGCGTGGGTGGCTCGCAATATTCCCAATCGACCGAGCCAGCCAGTCCTGGGAGGTGTACTCCTCACCGCGGACGATAATGGACTTACCGTCTCTGGCTTCGACTACGAAGTATCCACCCGCATGACCATCCCCGCCGAAGTTGTGGAAGAAGGTCGAGTAGTGGTGTCGGGTCGTCTCCTTGCAGACATCACCCGCGCACTTCCCAAAAAGACCGCCGAAATCCAAGTTGATGGCGCTAAACTCATCATCACCTGCGGAAACGCTAAATTTACCCTTCCCACCATGCCGGTTGAGGACTTCCCGCAGCTTCCGGAAATACCAGTTCAAACCGGTTCCATTCCGGTCGATATTTTCGTCGATGCCGTCACCCAAGTAGCAGTAGCTGCTGGTCGTGACGATGCACTCCCCATGCTCACCGGTATTCGCATGGAAATTGCCGACGAAGAAATCACTTTCGCGGCCACCGACCGCTTCCGTCTTGCGGTTCGGAAACTCGAATGGGATCCCCACGCCGACGTTGATGAAGCGGAAGTGTTGATTCCCGCCAAGATGCTGGCCGACACTGCCAAAGTTTTGGCATCCACCACCACTGCCCCAGTTGAAATCGCACTGGGTGGAAAGAACGAAAACGTGGGCGGTGAAGGACGCCTCGGCATTATCGGAGAAAACCGACGCACCACCACTCGCCTGCTCGACGCACAGTTCCCGCCTTTCCGCACCCTCCTTCCCGAAACCCACACCTCGATCGCCACTTTGCCGATCGAGCCGCTGCTGGATTCCATCAAACGTGTGGCACTTATGGCGGAACGCGGCGCTCAGGTCCGCATGGTTTTTGACGAAGGTGAACTTACTCTCTCTGCCGGTGGTGACGATTCCGGTCTGGCTGTCGAAACCCTGCCGGTGGATTTCCATGGCGAACCACTCACCATCGCCTTCAACCCCACCTACCTGCAAGATGGTTTGAGCGTCTTGGACAGCAAGACCGTCACCTTCGGATTCACCAATCCGAACCGTCCTGCAGTGTTGATTCCTGGCTTGGAGGAAGAACCGGAACAAACCGAGGACGGCGCCTACCGCGCACCCCAAACCGACTACCTGTACTTGTTGATGCCTGTCCGCCTACCCGGATAACCCACGTTAGGCAGTCTTTTTAGAATGTTCCTGCGCCATTGCGAGCTGCATAATTACCGCTCCTGGGAGCATCTAGCATTGGATCTGGAACCTGGTATCACGCTGTTTGTGGGAGCCAACGGCCAAGGAAAAACCAATTTTGTGGAAGGCATCAACTACTTGTCCTGCCTCCGCTCCCATCGGGTTTCCCAAGATGGTCCGCTCATCAGGGAAGGCTGCGACACTGCCACCATCACCGGCACGGCAGTCCACCGCGGTCGCGAACTGACTGTTGCAGTAGAAATCAACAAGGGCAAAAGCAACCAAGCCACCATCAACACCGCAAGTTGCAAAACTCGTGAACTGTTGGGCGTGGTGGCCACTACCCTCTTTGCACCGGAAGATCTCAACCTGGTGCGCGGCGAACCGGCTATTCGCCGCAACTACTTGGATGATCTGCTGGTGCAACGCCGCCCGCGGTTGTCGGCGGTGCTTTCCGACTACGAAAAAGTGCTTCGCCAGCGCAACGCCCTTTTGAAATCTGCGAATATGGCGCTGCGCCACGGCTACAACACCGAGGCAGGCACCAGCGCTCTAACCACACTCGATGCGTGGGATGCGCAACTCGCCCAGCATGGAGCAACAATTATTGCCCACCGGCTCCACCTGCTTCATGAATTGTCCCCCTACGTGGCGGACAATTATCAAAGTTTGGCACCCGGATCCCGCCCCACCGCACTCCACTACCAGAGTATTCCGGAACTCACTATCGAAAATTGTGGCACCACTCCCCCACCGGATCAGGATTTCATCGAAGCCGCGCTGTTGGCCGGTTTGGCAGCCCAACGCGACAAAGAAATCGACCGCGGAATCACTCTTGCCGGACCGCATCGCGACGACATCACCCTCATGCTGGGTGTGCACCCCGCAAAAGGTTTCGCCTCTCAGGGCGAAACCTGGAGTTACGCACTGTCTTTGCGTTTAGCTGCCTACAATCTCATGACTGAAGACGGCACCGAACCGATCCTGCTGCTGGACGATGTCTTCTCCGAACTGGATAAATACCGCCGCGAAGCACTCGCCACCGTAGTGGCCAACGCCGAGCAAACCCTTATAACTGCAGCTGTAGGAGACGATCTGCCAGAAAAATTGCAACCCGTAGCAGTCCATACCGTCACCGCCCACGGAGATGCCAACTACCGCATTTCGGAACTCGACCGGGAGGTGGACAATGGCTGAACCTCCCCATGCGCAATCCCCCAAATCGGACGCGGTTTTCCGCACGCTCCAAGCTGCTATTCAAGAAGCCCGCGCCCAAGGACATTCGGTCGGTAAAGGACGCAATAGCACTCACCGCCGACGCTCCGCATCCACAGAAAACAAAGCCGGTGACGGTGCTGACAAAACAGGCGCCCAGGGTGATCAGTCTGCGAGCGACTATCAACGCCCGCGCTACCGAACTGCCGGGCGCGCCACCCAAGGTCGCCGCAAAAAATACGGTTGGACTGGTAGCGGACCGGATCGGTGGGATCCGCAACCACTCACCGCGCTTTTTGCCGACTCGGTCGACAAACAAGGATGGCGCGATGAACTGATGGGCGGGCGGGTAGTTAACGCCTGGCCGCGCATTGTTGGGAAAGACATCGCCGAGCATTGTGTCGCCGAAAAATTGGAGGACGGCGTACTGCACATTAAAACCGCCACCACCAGTTGGGCGACCCAGTTGCAAATGATGCAGCGGCAGATCCTGAAACAGATTGGGAAAGAATTCGGCTCCACTGTTAAACAGCTGAGCATTAAAGGTCCGCAGGGTCCCTCGTGGCGGAAAGGACCGCTGCATGTTCCGGGACGGGGACCGCGGGACACCTACGGATAAAAGAGCACAATTTTCCTGTGGGATTATCCAGAAAAACATGTTGTGGGTGTGTCGCGTGCACAAAATTTAGACGAATTTATTACCTCAAATACTTGTGAAAAAATTGTCCGCCAAAAAATACCGTCTGACCTGCATCAATAAAATGAGGGCGCCCTATAACGTAATGTGACGCACGAATAGAAAAGTTTTGACTATCTGTACTAGCGAGTACCTTGAATGCGGTAAATCGCCAAATAGGCGGTAGAATGAATAAGTCAGCGATTTAAGTTGATCGCAGAGAAAATAAAAACTTGTTATAAAAAACTATTAATACACTCACCATCATGAGAACAAGGAGTGCGACGGCCTGTGGCTGCCTCTAAAAACAAAAAAGAGTACGGTGCATCATCCATTACCGTCCTCGAAGGGCTCGAAGCAGTACGCCTGCGACCCGGTATGTACATTGGATCAACCGGTGAGCGTGGCTTGCACCACCTCGTCTGGGAAGTCGTCGACAACGCGGTCGACGAAGCCATGGCGGGATACTGCGACGAAGTAAACGTCATTATTCGTGAAGATGGCGGAATTGAAGTTCGCGACAACGGTCGCGGCATCCCCGTCGAAATGCACAAATCCGGACTGCCCACCGTCCAGGTCGTTATGACCCAACTCCACGCCGGCGGCAAATTCGACTCCGAATCCTATGCCGTCTCCGGTGGTCTCCACGGCGTGGGTATCTCCGTTGTCAACGCCCTCTCCTCGCGCGTCGAAACCGAAATTTACCGCGACGGGCGTAAATATATTCAAAACTTCCGGAACGCCATCCCGGATGACCTCATCGATGAAGGCCCCGCTGACGAGACCGGCACAATCGTGCGTTTCTGGCCCGACACCAAGATTTTCGAAACCACCAACTTCAGCTTCGATATCATTGCCCGTCGCCTCCAAGAGATGGCCTTCCTCAACAAAGGACTCACCATCACCCTGGTTGACGAACGCGTCACCCAAGAGGAAGCCGAGCTGGATGCGGAAGTGGAAGCTGGTGACGATCCCGAGGTCGCCAAAGCCGCCAAAACCAAAGAAGAAATCGAGGCGGAGAAGAAAGCCAAGGAAGAAGGCGCCAAAGCTTCTCGCAAACGCAAATACCACTATCCGGATGGCTTGAAGGACTACGTTAAAGCCCTCAACAAGACGAAAACCGCCATCCACCCGAGCATCTTGTGGTTCGAGTCGAAGGGCGACAACCACCAAGTCGAAATCGCGATGCAGTGGAACAACGGCTACAGCGAATCCGTCCACACCTTCGCCAACACCATCAACACCATCGAAGGTGGTACCCACGAGGAGGGCTTCCGCTCCGCCCTCACATCGCTGGTCAACAAATATGCCCGCGACAAGAAACTGCTGAAAGACAAGGACCCGAACCTCACCGGTGACGACGTCCGTGAAGGCCTCGCCGCCATTATTTCGGTGCATGTGGCTGATCCGCAGTTCGAAGGACAGACCAAAACCAAGCTCGGAAACACCGAAATTCGGTCCTTCGTGCAGAAAGAATGCAACGAGCATATTGGCCACTGGTTTGAAGCCAACCCCACTGAAGCCAAAACCATTATCAACAAGGCGGCTGCTTCCGCCCAGGCACGCATGGCTGCCCGCAAGGCCCGCGAACTGGTGCGCCGCAAATCTGCCACCGACTTGGGTGGACTGCCCGGCAAGCTGGCCGACTGCCGCTCCAAAGACCCGGCCGAATCCGAAATCTACATTGTGGAGGGTGACTCCGCAGGTGGATCCGCAAAATCGGGTCGCGACTCCTACAACCAGGCGATTCTGCCCCTGCGCGGCAAGATCCTGAACGTCGAAAAAGCCCGCATTGACCGTGTTCTCAAAAACAACGAAGTGCAGGCCATCATTACCGCTCTCGGAACCGGTATTCATGATGAGTTCGATATCAGCAAACTGCGCTACAACAAGATCGTCATCATGGCGGACGCCGACGTTGACGGCCAACACATCGCCACCCTGCTTCTCACCCTGCTGTTCCGCTACATGCGGCCGCTGGTCGAAGAAGGACACGTCTACCTGGCACAACCCCCTCTCTACAAACTCAAATGGAGTAAGGGTGAACCCGGATTCGCCTACTCGGATGCGCAACGCGACGCGCTTCTGAAAGAAGGCCTCGCCGAAAACCGCAAAATCAACACTGACGACGGCATCCAGCGCTACAAGGGTCTCGGTGAAATGAATGCGAAGGAACTGTGGGAAACCACCATGGATCCCAGCACCCGCATCCTGAAGCAGGTCACCATCGACGACGCCGCAGCCGCGGACGAAACCTTCTCCATCCTGATGGGTGAAGATGTTGTGTCGCGCCGAAACTTTATTACCCGCAAAGCCCGAGATGTTCGCTTCCTGGACGTCTAAGCACAAAGGTGCCGGAAACACCGTCACCACCTGCCTTACGATCCACGGAACTAAGAACTAAAGAGGAAGAATGTCTGACCAGACCAAAAACCCTCCCACCAGTGAGGACAACTACGATCGCGTAACACAGATCGACCTCAACCAGGAGATGCAAAGCTCCTATATCGACTACGCGATGAGTGTTATTGTTGGCCGCGCCCTCCCCGAAGTGCGGGACGGACTCAAGCCAGTGCAGCGGCGCATTCTCTACGCCATGTTCGACAGCGGTTTCCTCCACAACCGCAGCTACGTGAAGAGTGCCCGCTCCGTTGCGGAAACGATGGGTCACTACCATCCCCACGGCGACACCGCCATCTACGACACTTTGGTGCGGATGGCCCAGCCGTGGACCATGCGCTACCCGCTTGTTGACGGCCAAGGAAACTTCGGCTCCGCCGGTAACGACCCGGCTGCAGCCATGCGTTACACCGAAGCGCGCATGACGGCCCTGGCTGAAGAAATGCTGCGCGACATTCGCGAAGAAACCGTCGACTTCCAGTCCAACTACGACGGGAAAACCACCGAACCGGCGGTACTGCCCAGCCGTGTTCCGCAGCTGTTGATGAACGGATCGAGTGGTATTGCCGTCGGCATGGCCACCAACATTCCGCCCCACAACCTGAACGAAATCGCGGAAGCCGTCTACTGGTGCCTAGAAAACCCGGACGCCGATGAGGAAACCACCCTGAAGGCCGTCATGGAACGGATCAAGGGACCGGACTTCCCCACTGCCGGCCTGATTGTGGGCGATCAGGGCATTAAAGACGCCTACACCACTGGTCGCGGCTCCATTAAGATGCGCGGCAAAACCTCCATTGAAGAGGAGGGCAAACGCAACATCATCGTCATCACCGAACTGCCCTACCAGGTGAACCCCGATAACCTGGTGCAAAACATTGCAGTTGCGGTGAACGAAGGACGCATCAAGGGCATCTCCAAGATTGAGGACCAGTCCTCCGACCGTGTTGGTTTGCGCATTGTTATTACCTTGAAGCGCGACGCGGTACCCAAGGTGGTGCTCAACAACCTCTACAAGAAGTCCCAGCTGCAGGCCAACTTTGGCGCCAACATGCTTTCCATTGTGGATGGCGTACCGCGCACCCTCCGCATCGACCAAATGGTGCGCCACTATGTGAACCACCAGCTGGACGTTATTGTGCGCCGCACCAAGTTCCGCCTCCGCAAGAAGGAAGAACGCGCCCACATTTTGCGTGGTCTCAAAAAGGCCATCGACATGCTGGACGAAACCATTGCGCTTATTCGTCGCAGCCCCAATGTGGAAGAAGCCCGCATCGGTTTGATGGAGCTGCTGGATGTTGACGAAGCCCAAGCCAATGCCATCCTGGAGATGCAGCTGCGGCGTTTGGCGGCCCTCGAACTGCAGAAGATTCTGGACGAATTGAAGCAGATCGAACTGGACATCGCCGACCTGAAAGACATTCTCGCCAAGGAAGAACGCCAGCGCGAAATAGTGCGCGACGAATTGGTCGACATTGTCAACAAATTCGGCGACGACCGTCGCACCAAGATCATCCCCGCCGACGGTGAACTCACCGACGAAGACCTCATCCCCGAAGAGGACGTCGTTGTCACCATCACCGACACCGGCTACGCCAAACGCACCAAGACGGACCTCTACCGGTCCCAGCGTCGTGGCGGCAAAGGTGTTAAGGGTGCCATGTTGAAGCAAGACGACATTGTGAAACACTTCTTCGTCTGCTCCACCCACGACTGGATACTCTTCTTCACCACCAAGGGTCGCGTCTACCGGCTGAAAGCCTATGAACTGCCGGAAGCCAACCGCACTGCGCGGGGCCAACACGTCGCCAACCTGCTGGCCTTCCAGCCGGGTGAGCGGATTGCGCAGGTCATCCAACTGAAGACCTACCAAGATGCCCCCTACCTGGTACTTGCCACCCGCAATGGGCTTGTCAAGAAATCCCGCCTGGAGGACTACGACTCCAACCGCACTGGCGGACTGGTCGCCATCAACCTCAAGGGAGATGACGAAATGGTGGGTGCGGTGCTCTGCTCCGCAGAAGATGACCTCATCCTGGTGTCCGACTATGGACAATCCATCCGCTTCCACGCCTCCGATGATGTGCTGCGCCCGATGGGCCGTGCCACCAGTGGTGTCTACGGAATGCGCTTCAATGGCGAAGACCAGCTGCTCAGCATGAACGTGGTGAAGGACGACAACTTCCTGCTGGTTGCCACCTCCGGCGGTTACGCCAAACGCACCAGTATGAGCGACTACCCAGTGCAGGGGCGCGGCGGAAAAGGTGTGCTGACCATCCAGTACGACCGTCGTCGCGGCCACCTAGTGGGTGCCGAATCCGTTGCGCTGGATGACGAAATCTATGCCGTCACCAGCAACGGTGGAGTAATCCGCACTGCTGCCAAACAGGTTCGCAAGGCCGGGCGCCAAACCAAGGGCGTGCGCCTTATCAACCTGGAGAAGGGCGACAGTCTGCTGGCGATTGCCCGCAACGCGGATGAACCCGAAGATGTGTAGCCGCGTAGCCTAGCTACGCTGTGTAGCTGAGCTGCCTCGAGTGGCTGAGCTACCCCAGAAACTGGCCGGCGACGTTGCCGGGTGGACCTGCCTCCCAAGTGGAGCGGGGAAGCCCGTCAACGCCGGCTATTTCATTCCCACACAAGCCAAAACAGCGTCATTTAGCAGCCTTTTACCAGCCATTTTGCATATTTGCTACAACTTAGGCTATTGTTTTGAGAGTTACACGGGCCTATAGCTCAGTCGGTTAGAGCGCTTCGCTGATAACGAAGAGGTCGCTGGTTCGATTCCAGCTAGGCCCACCAATTATCTTCACTGGCAGAAACCAAACTTGGGGCATTAGCTCAATTGGTAGAGCGCCGCCTTTGCAAGGCGGAGGTCAGGGGTTCGATTCCCCTATGCTCCACAAAAAGAAACCCCTTCCCAAAAGGAAGGGGTTTTTCTTGTGTTAACTGGTGTACTAGGGTGTCGTCAAAAATCAATTGGCTGGCACCAAGTACCAAGCAGTATCTTACTACGCGACCGCTTCTTCTGTATTCTGCGCTTCCAACTTAGCTTGCAGCTGGTTCAAACTCTTGAGAGCTAAAGGTGCACCGAACTGGATGAGCCCGAACACCATGACAGCCATTTTCCAGCCACCAAAAATGGGGATAAGCGGCGTGATTTTCTTGCCGGCGTTGAAAAGATCTTTAATGTTCATGTATTAAGAGTGCCACAGGTTTGCGAGAAAGTGGCTAAAAAGTCTCTAAAAGAAGATGAATTAGCAATATTTTTGTAGCTTCGAAACAAGTTCAGACAGTTGTTCGCAAAGACCAGAATTTAATGGCACTATGGAATGCATGAGCAAAGCAACCGCAAAAGCAACGATGCACACCAACAAGGGCGACATTGTTATTGAACTGTTCGGTAACCATGCCCCGAAAACCGTGAACAACTTCATCGGTCTTGCTGATGGATCTGCCCCCTACACCACCCCGAACGCCCAGGGCGGCGAAGAAGGCCCCTTCTATGATGGCGCCATCTTCCACCGCATCATCGACGGCTTCATGATTCAGGGTGGCGACCCGACCGGAACCGGAACCGGTGGCCCCGGCTACCGCTTCGAAGACGAGTTCTCCTCCGAGCTCACCTTCGACCGTCCCTACCTGCTAGCGATGGCCAACGCCGGACCAGGAACCAACGGCTCCCAATTCTTCATCACTGTTGCTGCCACTCCCTGGCTCAACATGCACCACACCATTTTTGGTGAGGTTGTGGACGAACGCTCCAAGGCAGTGATTGACGAAATCGCTAAAGTTCCCACCAACCGTGCCGACAAACCACTCGATGATGTCGTCATCGAGTCCATTGACGTCGAAGAACTGTAAAAGAGAACTATGTTAACAGCCACGGGGCGGGCCAGCCTCCAGAAAACCCTGTCGAGATCGCCCGTCACGTGGCTTTTTATTGCCGTAAATGTAGCGATCTACATTATCGTCTCCATCCAAGGCCAAGCATTCCTGGGGCCGGCTGACGGATCTTCCATTCTGCAAAACTCTGTGCTGGTGCCTTTCGTCACCGTCCAAGGTGAATATTGGCGCATCATCACCAGCGGTTTCATGCACTTCGGCCTCATGCATGTGGCTTTCAACATGTACGCCCTGTGGGTGTTGGGACGAGATGTGGAGATTGCGCTGGGTTCCGGCCGCTTCGCTGCCCTCTACATGGCGTCACTGTTGGCAGGATCCGCATCCGTTTTGTGGTTCTCCCCGCCGAACGTTGCGACCGCCGGTGCATCTGGGGCTATTTTCGGGTTGATGGGTGCGGAACTTATTGTGCTGCTGCGCCTCAAACTGAAAGTCACGGGCTTCGTGACGGTGCTGCTGCTCAACGTCATAATGGGCTTCACCCTCCCCGGCATTTCTATTCAAGCCCACCTGGGTGGTTTCGCAGCTGGTCTGATTGTGGCTGTGGCTTTCGTTTATGTGCCGCAGTGGATGTCCAAAATTACTAAAAAGCCGGTCACCAAAAAGTCTGTCAACCTGTGGGGATGGGGTGCTACCCTACTGGTCACCATCGCCATCATTATTGCCCTGTGGGCAGGGGTGGACCATATTCGGGAAGTGTTCCTGGAGATGTTGCAGCAGCTTCAACTACCAGGCCGCCCAGCTTAAGCGCCCTACCTAGCTCGGTTTAATCTTCGACTGGTTTACTGAGATTGCGCATGCCGTGCGCTTCCAAATCCGGCACCACTTTGCTGGAAGAAATACCCAGATCACTAAACGTCAACACTTCTAGAATGTCGCGTTCCCGATCCTTCAGCGGGGGCAGTGATGTAGGAAGTGTCTGTGTTTTTGCAAACTCTCTGCCCAAATCTGACCAGTCCTCAACTCGGGCAATATCGATGGTGAGGAAACCAGCGCGACGGAACAGCCCGATTGGGCGTTCCATGCGGAAACCGTGGATGGCGTAGCGCGGATAAACATGGTCGCGAAAAGTGCGCCGAATAATCATGTTCTCATCGGTGATTTCGAAGCGGGGGCGCCGGATAAGGCCAGTGAAGCCGTAGTAGACGGAAATCATCGCGGCCAGTAGCAGCAGAATGCGGCCAAATGGTTCGGTGCCTGTCGCGATGAAAAACACAACAAGCAGAGCGATGCCGAAAAGAAGGACAGCGATACGGGCGGCTACGTTGGGAGACCACGTGCGACGGACTTCGGAAGTCGCTTCCATGAAGAATTGCCTCACTTATCCACAGGCTTATCCACAGTGTGGATGAATTACATGGGTGTAATTCCAGTTCTTAAGATTTTTAAGCTTATTTCCTGGCTTAATAATACTTGTTTAATGTCTAAATAAGTTCCGGCAGTGGAAAACTTTTTATTCACACCCTGTGGATAATGTGGATAACTTTTTTAGCTGGCAGTTTTCGGCGCTTTATTGCTAACTGTGGTTAAAATCAGTTTCTTCAGGTTGCCCAACCGCCCCGCACACTTCTGCACATTGTGGGCAATAAAAAAGAAGCCCGAAACGTGTAGTTCCGAGCTTCTTCTTAAGCCTTAAAGATCACGCCGTTTCGCGGTGTCGTAGTTTCGCATGAGCGGAGCTGGCGTGTTTCGCAATGGTCGCTAACGCCACCTGAGTGTCATTAGCAGGCCAATCACCATCAAACCGAAGGCGATGGCGTAGTTCCAGGCGCCGAGGGTATCCACGAACGGGATGATGCCGCGGCCGGCAACTAGGTAGTACATGATGATCCAAGCAAGACCCAACACCAGGCACAGGCCCATCACAACGAGCCAGGCGACTGGCGTGGTCGAATGCTTAACCTTTACCGGAGTGCGGCTCACACCCTCGGATAGGTCAGTCTTAGTGACTTTCGACTTTGGCATTGTTTCCTCTCAAAGACCACCGCACCCTACGGTGGCGTACTCCAATAATCTACCAACAACCAGTAAAAACAGCACATTTCACCACTAAAACAAGTGGCGAATATGCTACTTGAACGTGACGCGCGTCGGTGCCGGATCCGGCGGAGTCTGCGCAACTAGCGGCAAATCCCCCTGCACACGTTTAATATCGGTGCGCCCCGGAATTGCGCGCACCACATATCCTGCCCGGTAGAACGCCATCTTGCTGATCTGCCCCGACAGCGTCCGGTAGAACTGGGCAATCAGCACATCCGACTTGCGCGGATCATAAGGGCACCCAATATTAATGGTGATCTGGGTGTTTGTAAGTCGATCCACCTTGCATTCTTTGGCGGTATAGAGACCCACTTCCGGGTGGTACAGGAAGAGCGCCACCCCCATTTTCACCTCAGAGGCAGGAATGGTTTTGGGGGAGGGACGCAGCTTGTCCTGAATTTTGAAATAAATCTCGGCCAGCTTGTCTGTATTTACAGCTTCGTCACCAGCCACAAAGGAACTAGTGGAGGGGGTGACGGTAATTGGTGCGGCTGCGGGAGATGCGGCAGCCATACCGGCGCCTGCACCGGCACCCGAGATAAGGAGTGTCGCAGTGGTGAGTCCGGCGACAAGACCATGGCGAATACGGTTGCGACGGTAACGCAGAAAAGATGTCGTCATAGAAAAATAACCTCGCCTTGATGTGTCGAATCAAGCAAATAAAAACGTCTCACCACGAGTCTAAATGCTAAAACCGATGCGCGCTCCCCTGCCAGCGAAATCGCAGGTGACAAGTGGATAAACTGGACAAGACTTGTAGGGTAGTAAGGGTAAGCTCAGATGCGAGCAATTGGTGCACGCAACTGTGTTAAATGAACTGTGTTAAATGAATCTTTTAGTGAAAGGACAAGGACCACATGATCAGTGCCGACAACCTTGCCGCCTTCCAGGAGGACTTCGCCAGCAACCCGGTGAACCGCCTGATGCAAAACGCGGTGACGGAATCCCCCATTAAGAAAGTCGCCATGGATCGCGACATTGCCGTCGGCATCGACAAGACCGTGTCCCACCGGCTGGACGATTGGAAAGTCTCCAACCAGAAAAAGTCCGGCCGCTGCTGGCTGTTCGCCGGACTGAACACCCTCCGCTACGAGGCCGCCAAAAAACTGAATGTGAAAGATTTTGAGTTCTCCCAAAACTACATGCTGTTTTGGGACAAGCTGGAGAAATCCAACTACTTTTTGGAAAGCATGATCGACCTGGCGGACGCCGACGCCGACGACCGCACCGTCCACCACCTGCTTTCCGACCCGATTGGTGACGGCGGCCAGTGGAACATGTTCGTGGCGCTCATCAACAAATACGGTGCGGTGCCGAAGAGCGCCATGCCGGAAACCAACTCCTCCAGCTCTACCCCCAGCCTGAACGAAGCACTGGAAAGTCTCCTGCGGCAGGGTGCCCAGACGCTTCGCCAGCTGGTTGCTTCCCTGGGTGGCCTGGTGGCCCTCGACCAGAAGAGCAATAAAGAAAAGGTGGATGCCGCCAAGAACGATATCTTGAACGACATTTACCGCGTTCTGGCTATTCACTTGGGCAACCCGCCCGCCGACTTCGAGTGGGAGTGGCAGGACAAGGACAAGAACTTCACCCGCAAGGGCCGCATGACCCCGCAGGAGTTCGCCGCCGAATATATTGACGTCAACCTCTCTGACTATGTGTGCCTCGTGAACGACCCCCGCCCCAGCAGCGAATACGGCAAAAAATACACTGTTGATCGCTTGGGCAACGTGGTCGGTGGAGACCCCGTCATCTACCTGAACGCCCCCATTGAGGTGCTGAAGAACGCGGTGAAGGACATCATTGTGGATGGCGAGCCGGTGTGGTTCGGCTGCGACACCAACAAACAGTCCAGCCGCGAACTGGGTATTTGGGACGCCAAACTCTTCGACTACGAGAGCGCCTACGATGTGGAGTTCACCCAGAGTAAGGCCGACCGCCTGATTTACGGTGACTCGCTGATGACCCACGCCATGGTGTTTGTGGGTGTGGATGTGGACGATGACGGCAATGCCCGCCGCTTCCGGGTGGAGAACAGCTGGGGCGACAAGATCGCTGACCAGGGATTCTTCACCATGAATGCGGGATGGTTCGACGAATATGTCTTCGAGGTGGCAGTCCACAAGGATCGTCTGCCGGAGGATCTGCGCGCCGCCTACGAATCCGACGAAGCACCCATTGTGCTACCTGCTTGGGATCCCATGGGAGCACTGGCCTAAAACCAAAAATCAAGGTACAAATAGAGGATACACAAGCTAAAAAACAAGCTAGCTAACAGAAAGACCCCACGGTTAATGCCGCGGGGTCTTTCGCTATTAAGTTCCGAATTTAGTTTTTCTTGGCCTGCGCTTTCTTTTCGCGGGCTATCTTCTTATCCAACTCATCGTGGTTGGGCGCGTTCCAGAACTTGGCGTGGTACTCGTCCAACGTCATCTGGTCGATTGCGGGAGGACCTTGCCGCCAATCCTCCAGGCGGGAACGCTTGGCGCTGCGCAGATAGTAGCGTTCCGTGTCACTAATCCGCCAGGTAGCAGGTGCCAGGGTGGTTCCCCGCTTGCGGGCAGCCAGCTCCCGCTTGTAGAGATCCGACACCCCTTTACCCATTAACCAGTGGCCAGGGAGTGTTGGGTGCAGCGGCACATTAGCTTCCGGCAAGCCGGTGAGCGAGAGTGTCCGCAGGAAGGGTGCACCGCAGGAGGCGTTAACCGCTGCTTTTTCGGCAGCAGGATTGTAGTAGAGCACTCCGGCAGCTTTGGCGGCTATGCGGATTTGGCGGTTCAGCAGCCCAAAAACGCGCTGCAGGAAGCCCAAGTCGCCGGCGGGCGCGACCCGGCTGATCCAACAGTTGCTGGTGTCATCCGGCAAGGGACTGAAATACCCCATGGCGATAACTACCGCGTCTTTGGCCGCCCGTTGCTTCGCGTCCTTATACATGTAGGTGAGTGCCGGCACCATGCTCTTCATCCGCACAATAAGTTCCGGTGCGGAAATGCGCTCACACGGGTTGTAGGTGGCGTGCACTGGAGGCAGCAGCCAGCTGACGGCACACGCACCAATGATCGGCAGCATGGAGTCGGCATACACATTGTTGCCACCCAGGCTGATGACCACCAGTTTGGAGTTGCGGTCAATGGTTAACCGTTGCGCCCGCTTCGGTACCGGGAACACAAAAGAGTTACCGGTGTGCCAGTAGTGCTTCATATTGGCGCCGGCGCAGGCAGGGTCGCGAATCGGCAAACCGGTTTGTTGGCCCACCATAGCGCTGAAGCCGATGGCGTTGTGGAAGCATGGCTCGGCCAAAGTTGTGCCGAAGAAGGCGGTGGTGGTGAAGGAGTCACCGATACTCACAAAGTGGGGTGCTTCCGTGCGGAAGCCACCATCGTTTAGGGGGTCGATGAGTGCCGGGACATCATTGTCCATGGCGGGAACAAACTCAAAGTCGGTGATGATGTTCGGTTCGGTTAAACGGGGGAGAGGAAAACCGGGGGTGTTGTAATCCGGATCGTCTTCCTTGTCGGTGCCCCAGGGTACTGCGTCCGCAGCGGGCACCCCAATAATGCCGAGAGAGCTAGCAAGAAGACCCATGATCGCCACTAAGGCGAATGTTAATTTGTGGAAGGCTTTCATAAGTTCTCCTCAATTTAAGAGACCACAAGTTGGCCTTAGCATCAGCCTACGAAGGATTTGGGTGGGGCGGAACGAAATCAGCCACCTTATTGGTCACTTGTCTAGTTGGACAGGTGGCGTACAACCATAAGCGCCACGTGCTCCAGCTAGTGCATTTCCGGGGTCGTTTGCTGCTCCCGTGCGATCTGTTTATCCAGCTTATCATGGTTGGCAGCGTTCCAGAACTTGGCGTGGTACTCCTCCAGCGTCATCTGCTGCAGATTCGGGGGACCCATGCGCCAATCCTCCAACGGAGCGAACCGAATACTCTGCAACAAATGCTCCTCTGTGGGGCTCACCTGCCATGTTTCGGGGGCGAGTGTGGTGCCCTGCGCACGGGCAGCTAGCTCCCGCTTATAAAGATCCGCTACACCTTTGCCCATCACCCAATGCCCACTCAACGTGGGATGAACAGGCACATTAGCCTCCGGAAAACCACTCGCCGACAGCGTCCGCAAGAATGGCGCACCGCAAGCACCGTCAACCGCTGCCTTTTCGGCTGCAGGGTTGTAGTACAGCACTCCCGCAGCTTGGGCAGCCAGCCGGATTTGGCGGTTCAGCAACCCAAAAATGCGGTTAATGAATGCCAGGTCCTCGGGCGGGGCAACCTTGGCGATGTCGCAGTCGGTGGAAACATCCGGGATCACATTAAAGTAGCCCATCGCGATGACGACAGCATCCTCCGCCGCCCGCTGTTTGGCGTCCCGATACATGTAGGTGAGCGCCGGCAGCATGCCCTTAATCCGCCGCGCCATATCTGGGCCCAGCGCCTCCTGGCAAGGGTTAGCCTGCGGGTCAGCGTTGGGGCCAAACCATTTAGTGGCGCATTTCAGCATCTCCAGCAGTTGCGAATCGCTATAGACACTGTTGCCGCCCAGGCTCACAACCACCAGCTTGGAGTTGCGATCAATCGTCAACCGCTGTGCCAGCTTCGGCACAGGGAAAATAAACGAATTGCCGGTGTGCCAATAATGTTTCAAATTGGCGCCAGCACAGGCAGCATCCCTCATGGGCAGGCCAGTCTGTTGGCCCACCATGTAGCCAAAGCCGATGGCATTGTGGAAGCACGGCTCAAGCAGGGTGGTGCCCAGAAAAGCAGTAGTGGTGTAAGAGTCGCCGATACTCACTGCGTGCGGAGCATCGGTTCGGAAACCGCCGTCGTTTAGCGGCTGGATCAGCGCCGGAGTGTCATTATCCGCCACCGGGATAATGTCAATCTTTTTGCTGTCTTCATCAGAGCTGATTTCTGGGAGAGGAAAACCGGGGGTGTTGTAATCGGGGTCGTACGCTGGGTCGGGGCCCCAGCTCAGCGCATTCGCACTGGGGGCACCCACCATTCCGAGAGAGCCAGTAACGAGACCCACGATCGCCAAACAGGCGACCACGATTCTTTTGAAGGAGTCCATAGATTCTCCTCAGGGGCGAGTCGCGACCCCGTTGGCCGCGAGTTAACTCGAAATGCTGCGGTAGTAGAAGCCGAACACGGCCGTCATCAACCGCACAGGTAGGAATTGGCTCAAATACATGGCCGGTCCCCAAACACCGCCGGGCACCACCATGGCTTTGTTTTTATCAACGCCGCGCATAGCCTCCTTCGCCACGCGCTGCGGGGTCATGAACGTAAATTCGGGAAGCCCCAGAATCTTGCCCTGGCCAGGGTCGGAGAGCATGCGGGTGGAGGTCCAGTTGGGGCACACCGTGGTGGTGTTGACACCTGTGTTGCGGGCCTTCAGCTCGTTGTTCATGGCCAAGGAGAATTGCCGCACATAGGCTTTCGTAGCGGCGTAAATATTCTGCTCCGGGATCGCCACCCAGGAGGCGGTGGACGCCATGTTCACAATCTGGCCATGTCCGCGCTCCACCATGTCCTTGGAGGCCAAAGTGGCAAGAGTGGTGAGCGCCTTCATGTTGACGTCCAACATGTCGTTGTTGGTGGTGACGGAGGACTCGTGGACAGGCTCGTTGCGGAGAATGCCCGCATTGTTGATGAGCAGTTCCACATTCAGTCCCGCATCAGTAACCGCCTGGTAGAGGTCCTGCGGGCCAGTTTCGGTGGCCAAGTCCATGGGGAAAACATAAACCGGAACCGAGTACTTGTCGCGCAGTTCACCCGCAAGCTGGTCGAGCTTGTCTGCGTCCCGGCCGGAGATGGCGAGCGGGAAACCCCGCTGGGCGCATTCTTCACAGTAGGCGACACCAATGCCGCCGTAGGCGCCGGTGATGAGGGCAACGTCCTGGGTGTTGCTAAATCTAATCATGATTTGAGCGTATACATTGCGGGGCAGCTGCGCAGGAAGTACCGCCAAAAATGTCGCGCATTTGGTGGCGTGGCTCGCTGGCTGCGCCGGGCGGTGCAGCTACAGAACTTGCAGCTGGTACACGTAGAGCGTTACTTCTTCATCCGCAGAGATCGGTTTGCCGGGGTCGGGGTCCTGGTCGGACACTAAACCGGCTTGGCCAATATTGCGGGTGGGGACACTCACCACGGTGATGTGGCCCTGCCAGCCCATGTTTTCGAGGGTGGCGATGGCGGCGTCGCGTTCCATGCCGCGCAGGTTGGGGGCCACCATTTGGCTGCCGTTGGAGACCAGGAGGGTGACGGTGTCACCTTCGTTGGCTTTCTCCCGCGGGTTGGTGCCGACGACGGTGCCACGTTTCTCGGCCGAATCCACGTAGCGGGTTTCCACTTTAAACCCAGCATCTTCCAGGTTGGCGGTGGCGCGTTCCACCGTCATCCCCTGCGTGGCAGGAATATAAATGGACGAGTCGCCGGTGCCGATCATCAGCTGGATCTCCTGCTTGGGGGACACACTAGAGCCGAACGGCACGTTGAGGCGCACCACTTTGCCCTTCAGTTTGGGTGAAGACGGCACCTTCTTGCTGTCCTTGGCGACCTTAAGGCCTACTAGGCTGAGTTTTTCGCGCGCCTCTTTCTCCTTCATGCCGCGCACATCCGGCACCTCAATGGGTCCCTTGCCGGAGGACACAATCACTGTGATGCGTCCCCCGCGTGCCACCATGGTGCTGGCGGCTGGGTCGGTGCGCACCACCATTCCGCGGGGCACAGTGTTGGAGGGTTCCGCGTCGAGGGTGACGGTGAAACCCTGGCTGCGAAGCTGTTCAGCAGCGGGTTCAGCCTTCATATTGGTAACGTCGGCGACCGCCACTTGGCTGGCGAAAATAGACACCCCGGTGATGGCTTCGGTAATAACAATGCCGGCAGCCGCTACACCAATCAGGATCGCCAATGCGGTGGCGACTTTTTTCAGGCGGCGACGGAGGCGGGTGCGCTTCGAATCCTCTTCCGAGACAGAATCGGTGGAAGCTTTAGAGTCGCTTGATTCCGCTGTGGCGCTGGACTTGTAGTCAGAGTCGGCAGTACTTCCCGTGCCTTTCGCTCCTCCCGCGCTGCCGCTACTGCCTGTGCCCAGCTTTTCTACCGGAACAGTCTGCAGCGTGGCGGTGGGTGCAGTGGAGTCAACATCTTCCGTGTCGCGTGGGGGAGTGGTATCAGCAGAGTCGGCTTTGTCGTCGCCGTTGTCGCCTAGGGGACCAAAGTGCACACCCGTTTCGGTAATGGGTTTGCGCTGCTCTGCAGTTTCTTCCTTAACGTCGCGGGACACTTGGGCACGGTTGGCTTGGCCACTGGCCGCGGCAGCTGCCATCATGGCAGCAATGGAGGTGGGTGCAGAGACTCCCGCCTCTCGGGGAGTGGTGGCACCATTATCGGCAACGTCACCAACAGTACCGTCAACAGCACCAACACCGTCATCGGCTGCGCCTAAACCAGCAGCGCCAGCCCCGGCGGCAGCGCCGAGTTTGTCCAGGGTAGCGTCGTCCAGAACAGCATGGGGTTGGGTGTCTTGGTTGCTGGTCATGGCGGTGGGGGTTTGGCCATGCAGCACAGTCACCAGATCGGCTTCCATCTCGCCCGCGCTCTGGTAGCGGTCATCCGGGTTTTTGGCCAGCGCCTTCAGCACCACCGCATCCAATTCGTAGGGGACCAGGTCGTTCAGCTGGCTGGGTGGGCGCACCGGCTCCTGCACATGCTGGTAGGCGATCGCGATTGGGGAGTCCCCCTCGAAGGGTGCCTGCCCAGTAATCGCCTCGTAGAGGACACATCCGGTGGAGTAAATATCGGAGCGGGCATCCACGGTTTGGCCGCGTGCCTGCTCCGGCGACAAGTACTGGGCGGTGCCCATCACTTCGGAGGTACCGGTCATGGAGGTGGGGTGGGTGAGGACCCGGGCGATCCCAAAGTCCATCACTTTCACTTTGCCGGTGTTGGTGATCATGATGTTGCCGGGCTTAATGTCCCGGTGCACAATCCCCATTTCGTGGCTGTAGTGGAGGGCTGAACACACGTCGGCCATAATGTGCATGGCTCGCTGCGGGTAGAGCGCCCCATCCTCTTTCACAATATGGCGGAGGGTCTGTCCCCGCACCAGCTCCATCACAATGTAGGGAACGGTTTCGTCGTCTTCGCTGGCGATGGCGGCGTCGTGCACGGCCACAATATTGGGGTGGTTGAGCCGGGCACTGTTGCGGGCCTCGTTGCGGAAACGCTCCAGGAAGGTGGTGTCGCGAGCCAGGTCGGGGCGGAGGATTTTGATGGCAACCTCACGCTGCAGCACCGTGTCGGTTGCTGCCCGAACCTCGCTCATGCCGCCGTAGCCGAGGATTCCCCCCAGCTCGTAGCGGTCGTTCAACAAACCTTCCATGGCTGGCCCTGGCCTTACGGCAAATTCAGCTCGTAGACGGTAACACTCACCGGCGCGTCCTTCGGCACTTCGGAGCCGGCCGCCGGGTACTGTTTCGCCACGCGGTTGATTCTTGCCAGGTTGAGGGTGCCGGTGCGGCTCTCATTCAGCTGGCCTTCCCAACCGGCAGCGCGCAGTCGAGTGCGAGCACCAGCGACGGTGCTGTTCACCAGGTCCGGCATGATGATGAGGGTGCCATCGGAGACCACCAGGGTGACGGTGTCGCCTTCGGAAAGGTCGTCACCCGCACCCTCCAGGCGGAGCACTTCGCCGGCGGGGCGGCTGGAGGCTACCGTCTGGCGGCGCACCTTCAGCTTCTCCTTCTTCAGCAGCTCAGTGGCCTCATTCGCTTTCATGCCCACCACATCGGGGACCTTCACGGGGCGTTTGCCGGAGCCAATGTAGAGCTGAATGGGCTTATTGGGGTCGATCTTCTTGCCGGCTTTCACACTGGTGCCCACCACTTTGCCCTCATCGTCTTCATCGGAGGGCTTCTTCTTGGTGGCGGACTCCACCGGAATACCGGTGAGCTCCAGTTTCAGGCGTGCCTCATCGGGCTCCATGCCGGAAACGTTCGGAACCTTAATGGGTTCCCCACCGGTGGCCACATAGAGCGTAATGGGGGTTTCTTTGGTGACGCGGCTACCGGCGGCAGGGTTGGTGCGCACAATGGTGCCGTGGGTTTGGGTGCGGATGTAGTTCACCCGGACGGTCACCGTGTAGCCACGCTCATCCAGGCTCTTGTAAATGGGTTCCGCTTCCCGACCCTTGAAGTCTTCCATCTGGTCGGCGGCCGCAATATTAATTTCGGGGTTTTGCACCAGGCCAAAGTAGATGCCGGTGCCGCCCAACAGCAACGCCAAGATGGCGACCAGCGAGAGCAGCACCTTGGTGCTGGCCTTCACTTTGCGTTTGTCGCCCTTCTTGCCTTTCTTGGCGCCGTCCTCTGTGGCCTCATCTCCGGAGCCACCAGAGCCGGGGACCAGGAATTGGCGCCAGGCGGGGGCGTCTTCCCCAGCCTCGCCACTGGCCTCCACCACAGGTAGTTCGCCGGTGGTGACGGCATCGGGGGCAACCGCTTGGGCGTCGCCCACTTTGCCGGATTCAGGCAGCTGCAAAATGCTGGTGTTGAGGACCAGCGCCTCGGTGGGGTTGTCGTCGGCGGCCAGGGTGGCACCCATCTGCTGATAGTCGGGGAGCACCACTTTGGTGGCGACGGTTTCGCCCAGTACCTCTTCGATGGCTTCCTGGAAGTCGCCGGAATTCTGGTAGCGATCTTCCGGATGTTTAGCCAGCGCCTTCATCACCACGTCATCCAGCTCGGGGCTGATGTCGGGGTTGATGCTGCTGGGTGGCATGACGTCGTCTTGCACATGTTTGCAGGCGACAGCCACCGCCGTCTCCGCCTCGAAGGGGGGCTTGCCGGTGAGGCATTCGTAGAGTACGCAGCCGAGTGCATAAATGTCGGCGCGGTAGTCGATGTTGTGTCCCATGGCGTGCTCGGGGCTGATGTATTGGGCGGTGCCGAACACGGTGGCAGTCTGCGTCAACTGCTGCATGTCGTCTGCTGCGCGGCTAATACCAAAGTCCATAACCTTGGGGACGCCGGTGACGGTGAGCATAATGTTGCCGGGTTTAATGTCCCGGTGAATAATGCCCATCTGGTGCGAATAGTCCAGCGCATTGGCCACTTTAGCAATCGTGCGGAGGGCTTCTTTTTGGTCCAGTTTGCCTTCGTTGGCGACGATGTCGCGGAGTGTGGGTCCCCCCAGTTTCTCCATCACAATGTAGGAGATGGTGCCGTCTTTAGTGACGGATTCCCCAGTGTCGTAGATGGCGACAATATTGGGGTGGTTGAGGCTGGCACTGTTGCGTGCTTCCCGTCGGAAACGTTCTAAAAAGTTTTGGTCGCGGGCAAGATCCGCACGCAGAATTTTGATGGCCACGTCCCGGTTCAAGAGGGTGTCGCGTGCAGAGCGTACTTCGCTCATGCCACCGTAGCCAAGAACGTCGCCGAGTTCGTAGCGACCATTCAGTCTTCCGCTAATCACGTCGTGTCCTGTTGTGTCGGGGGTTGGGTAGGGGCGTTGGTTCAATTTCAGTGATCTCTATATCGCTGTTGACATAATCCACATTGCTAGCCGGTTCGCTGGTGGGGGTCACAATGGTTTCCGTTGGGCTGCTGGTGTTGGTGGGGTCACTGGTGCTGGTGTCGGTTTCCGTGATGGTCACCGTGGTGGGACTAGTGGTTTGGGTTTTGGTGCTGGTCTTCGTCTGGGTTTTGGTACTCGTTTTGGTGGTCGTGATGGGTTGGGGTTTTTCGGTTGTTGCCTCGGCCGTGCGGTCGTCCCTCACCCGGTTGTCTGAGTCGTCTTTAGTACGCAGCGTGGTGGTGTGGGTGTGGGTGACGGTGGGCTGGTTGGTGGGCAGGTCGGAGTTCCCCATTGCTTCGTAGGCGATGTAGGCAATGATGCCAATAATCGCCAGAATACCCACAATAATGGCAATGATCTTGGGGGCGGTGAGGCCCTTGGGTTCTTCCGGTTCCTCTACTCGGCGGGGTGCGTCGTGGGGGAAGGGGCCGCCACCCATGGGGCCGGCGACGGGTCCGCCACCGGTGGTGGGTCCGGGTGGCACACCTTGGGCGCCCGCAGCTGCCGCGCTTCCGGCTCCGCTTCCCGCAGCTGCAGCGCCTGCACCAGCAGCCGCGCCAGCAGCACCGGCACCAGTTCCTGCGGTGCTTGATTCTGCGCCGGCAGGAATATTGGATTGCGGGGTTTGTTTCTGTTGGGAGGGGATGGCGTAGGTGCGCAGTTGCGCAGAGCTGGGGTCTTTTCCGGCCGAGGCACCCATGGCGCCAGCAGCACCCGCCACGCCTTTCACCCCGGCCATACTGCCGGGCTTCATGGGCTCATCGGGGGTGTCACCCGCGATTTCGGCTGCGCTGTTGACGGCCTTTTGCAGTTCTTTCTGCATGTCGTCAGCGCCAATGCTGGCATTGCCAGAGGTCACCGACTCGGGCAGCGGCGCCGCATTGCCGGCCTGCACCTGGGAAACGGCTCGCGCAAATTCGGAACCATCCTTGTAGCGGGCCTTCGGGTCTTTGCGCAGCGCTATCGCAATCAGGTTGCGGACATTCGCTGGAATTTCAGGCGGCAGCGGGTTGGGGCTGGTGGTCACATGCTGCATGGCAGCAGTAACGGAGCCCTCCCCATCGAAGGGACGTTTGCCGGCGATCGCCTCATAGCCCACAATGCCCAGCGAGTAGACGTCGGAGGCACAGGTGGCTTCCTTGCCGATGGCCTGTTCGGGGCTGATGTATTGTGCGGTGCCCATGACGGTGCCGGTGGCGGTGATGGGTACCGAGTCCACTGCTTTGGCAATACCGAAGTCGGAGATTTTTACCCGGCCGCGGGGGGTAATAAGAATGTTGCCGGGTTTGATGTCGCGGTGAACAATGCCCTCTTCGTGGGCGGCGGAGAGTCCTTGCGCCGTCTGGGAGAGCATGTCGAGTGCTTGCGCCACCGTCAACTTCTCTAAACGTCCCAGAGCGTGGCTGAGGGACTCGGCGTGGACAAGCTCCATCACGAGGTAGGCGATGTTGTCGCCGCCGTCGGTGTCCTCGAATTCGCCGTAGTCGAAGACGGAAACAATGTTGGGGTGGTTGAGGCGTGCGGTGGTGCGGGCTTCTTCCCGGAAGCGGCTCAAGAAGTTGGGGTCTGCCGAGAATTCCGATTTGAGAATCTTGATCGCTACGTCACGGTCGAGCACGGTGTCGCGAGCTAGCCACACTTGCCCCATGCCACCGGTGGCAATGAGGGATTCAATGCGGTACCGGTCGGAGATGGTGGTGTTGGGTCCGATGATCATCGACGGGCTCCTTCCGCAACTGCGGCTTTGAGCACGGCACGGCCAATGGGGCCGGCTACCGTGGCGCCAACGGCTCCGCGTGACACGCCTGGACCCTTCTCAACCATGACGGCGACTGCGACGTCATAGCCGGGTACAAAGGCGATGTACCAGGTGTAGGGGACAGACTTGCTGGAGTCGGTGCCGTGTTCGGCGGTACCGGTTTTGGAGGCCACAGGAATGTCGAGTTTTCCTCCACCACCGGCGTATTTTTCAGCGGTTATCATCAGGTCGGTGAGTTGGCGGGCAACTGCCGGGCTGATGGCGCGGTTTAGTTCTTTCGGTTTCGCTTCGTAAAGGACGGTCAGGTCTTGGGCGGTTTCGGCAGCCACCATGTAGGGATCCATGCGGACACCATTGTTGGCGATGGTGGCGGCGATGACTGCGTTTTGCAGCGGCGTGAGGGAGACGTCGCGCTGCCCAATGGAGGACTGGGCGAGGGCGGCCGAATCCCGAATGTCGCCAATGGTGCTGGCGGTATTGGAAGCACCCAAGTTTTCGTAGACTTCCCCGATGCCGAAGGCTTTCGACACCCGTTCGAAGTCTCTAATGGTGAGGCGGGTGGACAGTTCCGCGAACGGTACGTTGCAGGAGTAGGCGAAGGCCATCTCGAAGGTGCCGCCGCCACAGTATTGGCCACCGTAGTTTTCTAGGGGGGTGACGGTGTCGGGCAGGATGGTGCGCGCGTTCTGGTTCACCGGGGTGTCGGGGGTGACGCCCTTTTGGAGGAGTGCTGCAGTGGTAATCACCTTGAAGGTGGATCCTGGGGGCAGCGGGTTGTTGGTGGCGCGGTTGAGGAGCGGCTGGTCTTTGGCGTTGCGGAGCGCCTCGTCGGTGGCGTTCACAACGTTATTGTCGTAGCTGGCGAAAAGGGTGGGGTCGAAGCTGGGGCTGCTGGCCAAGGCCAGGATTGCTCCCGTGGATGGCTGGATGGCCACCACACCGCCCACCAGCGGACCCGCGCCAACGCCTTTCTGCAGGCTGCGCCATGCGGCGCGTTGCAGCTTGGGCTGCAGAGTAAGGATGACGTTGCCGCCCCGGCGGTCGCGTCCCGTGAAGAGGTCCACGATGCGGGTGCCGAACAGTTTGTCGTCCATGCCGCTTAAAATGCTGTCTTCGCTGTATTCGATGCCGGTGCGGGAGTAGAGGCTGTAGTAGCCGGTGACGGGCGCCCACATTTCGGGGTTGCCACTGTAGTAGCGCTGATATTTGTTGCTGTTGCTGTCGATCTGGCGGCTGGCGGCCAAGACGAGGCCATCAGCGGTGATCTGTCCGCGCTGCTGGGTGAACTCCATCATTTGGGTGCGGGCAAAGTTGCGCGGGTTGGCGCGCAGGCTGGGGCCCCTGACGGCTTGCACCACGGTGAGGTTGAGGAGCAGCACAACAAGGAGTACGCCAGCGGCTGTGGCGACACGACGAATCGTTTTATTCATTGTTGTCCTCCTCTTCGTTTTCAGTCTCTACGTCTTCTGCAGTGTTCTCTGCAGTGTGTTCAGTGTCTTCAGTGGGTTCGGTGTCTTCGGTGTCGGATGTTTCCGGGGTGTCTTCCCCACTGGCGTCGGCGGCTGGCACTGCCGGAATCCAGACTGGTTCATCCAGCAGCTGGATGACGTCACTGTCGGCATCTTCGGCTTCCGCGGTTTCACCAACGTCGTCACCAGCGGCTTCAGTGGGTTCCTCCAGGCGCGGCAATGTTTCTACCGGCTCGAAAATAACCATCGGTTCTGCGGCACCAGTGTCTCCAGAGCCCTCGGCAGCATCGTCACCAGCTCCCAGTGGGTACTGCTCCTGGGGAGTCTCCTCCACGGCCGGTTCTTCCTTTTTGCGCAACCGAATGCGGCTGGCGCGAGGTGCGGAAACTTCCGCCGGCTGGATTCCGCCCTTGATGGCGGCGCGCGGCACAATCCGGGACGCCTGGTCGGACACCCGCAACACGAGTGCCATCAGCAGATAGTTGGCGAGCAGCGAGGAACCACCGTAGCTGAGGAACGGTGTGGTGAGTCCGGTGAGAGGAATCACGCGGGTGACGCCACCAACCACCACAAACACCTGGAAGGCCATAGTGAATGCCAATCCGGTGACCATCAGTTTGCCGAAGCTGTCTCGCACCGACAGGGCGGTGCGGAACAAGCGCTGCACAATAATGCCGTACAGGATGAGGACACCGGCCAGGCCAATAAGCCCCAGCTCTTCGCCCACTGTGGAGACAATAAAGTCGGTGGAGGCGTAGGGGACCAGGTCGGGGCGGCCGTGGCCAAGCCCGCTGCCGGCAATGCCGCCGGTGGCCAAACCGAACATGGCCTGCGACAGCTGGTAGCCGTTGGTGTCAAAGTATTTGAGGGGGTTCAGCCAGGTGAACACACGTACTTTCACGTGGCCGAAAATAAAGAACGCAATAAGCGCGGCAGCAGCGAAACCACCCAAGCCGATCAGCAACCAACTCACTCGGTTGGTGGCCACATAGATCATGGTGAGGACGGTGGCGAAGATCAGCAGGGATGTTCCGAGATCTTTCTCCACCACCAGGATGACCACTGCGATAATCCACAGCAGCAGAATGGGGGCGAGGTCGCGGGCGCGCGGCATTTCGATGCCGAAGATTTGTTTACCGGTGGTGGCGAACAGTTCGCGCTTACTCACCAGGATGGCGGCAATCGAAATAATGATAAGTATTTTGGAGAATTCGCCAGGCTGGATGGAGAAGAAGGGGGTGCGGATCCAGATCTTGGAGCCGTTCACTTCGGACCATTGGCTGGGCAGCATGGCGGGGATGGCCAGCAGAATGAGGCCGACGAGTCCCAGGGTGTAGCTGTAGCGGCTAAGGACACGGTGGTCCCGAATGAGCCACAGGGTGAGGATAAAAATGGCCACCGCAATGAAGGTCCACAGGATTTGGCGGTTGCCTTCCGCCATGGAACCCGTCGCGGCAGCATTGTCTTCGACCAGGTCAAGCCTATTAATAAGGACTAGTCCCAGGCCGTTGAGGAGCGTCACCAGCGGCATGAGATAGGGATCCGCATAGGGCGCGAAGTAGCGCATGGCGACGTTGATCGACACGACCACAATAAGGAACGCGGCCGTGTATTTGAGGATGTCCCAGCTGAGGGTGTTGCGGGTGGTGAGCTGCACCATGGTCATGGCGGAAGCCACAATCACCGCACTAAACAGCATGAGCAGCAGTTCAATACGGCGTTTGCGTTTCCTCTGGTCCTGCATGGCCTTTTCGGCAGCTTCCAGGGAGATGGGTGCGGTTTCGGGACCGGCACCGGGGGCGCGCACTACGGCTGGGGAGTCTGCCGTTGCGGCAGCTCCCGCGCCGGCGCCTCTACTCCACCAGCGACGGCGAGTTTCGGTAGCTTCAGGCTTATCGCTCATTGGCTACCCACCTCTGGTTGTGGGGACATTGGTTGATCGGGTTGGGCCGGTTGGCCGGGTTGACCAGGCTGGCCCGGCTGCGCAGGCTGCTCGGTGGGGGCAGTCATCTTGTGACGGGGACGGCGGCACGGATCCGGATGGTCCTTGGTGCCAATCGGAGTGCCGTCAGCACCCCAAATAATGATCGGTTTCGGGTCGCACAGCGGCAGCAGGCCGGAACCCACCGCGCGGGTCAAGTAGGCGCGGGCTTCCTTCTGGGTGTGGAAGACCTTGTCGGAGACCAGTTCGGAACGCAGCGCCGGGGTGAAGTCCGTTATCAGCAGGCGCTGGCACTCCTCCGGCTCACTGTTCACGTCGTAGATGGCATCCTCGCACAGCACCGAATCGGGTTTGCCGGCGAAGGGGCCCAGCGCCGAATTGTTGATGCCGTGGTAGATTAGCACCTCGTGCTCGTCGTTAATGTCCACATAGTAGGTGTTTTTGGCAGCGTAGGTGACGGCACTAATAGCGCCGACCGCAACCAGGACAACGATGGCGATAATGATGACTACGAGTCTTTTGGACCAGCTGGAAAGGCGTTTTTTACGCTCCTTGCTGGCAGCGTTCGCCACAGTCTCGCCGTCAGCATCCTCATCGGTGTCGGCGGAACCGCCGCTGCTTCCTTCAGAGCCCACAGCTTGCGGGTTGGCGCGCTGAATATTTTCGGCAACCAGTGCGGCAGCGCGGGCAGCGGCAGAGTCGGCGCGGTCATCATCCTCCGCATCCAGTTCCAAGCCCTTGGCAGCGGCGCCACCCAGCATTGGGGTGGTGGGGCCGTAGTCGTCGTCGTTAACATCCGCCACAATAAGCGTGATGTTGTCGGGGCCGCCGGAGCGCAGCGCCAAATCCACCAGACGGTCGGCGCACTGCTGCGGGGTGCCCTGCGACATGGTGCTTTTAATGGTTTCGAAGCTGACGGGGTCGGAAAGGCCGTCAGAGCAAATAAGGTAGCGGTCCCCAGCGACCACTTCGCGGATCGTCAAGTGCGGCTCAAAATCCCCACCCATGAGCGCATTGGTAATAAGGGACCGTTTCGGGTGGACGCTCGCCTCTTCCGGGGTGATGCGTCCTTCATCCACCAGGTCCTGGACGAAAGAGTCGTCGCGGGTGATCTGGTGCAGTTGGCCGTCGCGCAGCAGGTAGGCGCGGGAGTCACCGACGTTCACCATCCCCATCTTGGGTCCGTCGAAAAGCATGGCGACCAGCGTGGAGCCCATCCCCAAAAGCTCCGGGTCGTTGTCGATTTCTTCCGCAATCAGGTCGTTGCCCAGTTCGACACTGCGGCGGAGGTCCTCCAGCAGATTGTTGGAGGGCTGGTCATTGTCGAGCGGTGCGATGGCAGAAATGAGCAGTTGGGAGGCTACTTCGCCGGCAGCATGCCCGCCCATGCCGTCGGCCAGCGCCAAAAGACGCGGTCCGGCATAGACGGAGTCTTCGTTGTTTCCGCGCACTAACCCCATGTCGGAGCGTGCGGCATAGTTCAGTACTAGGGTCACGGGCGTAGCTCGATTACTGTTTTGCCTACTCGCACAGGTGTGCCGAGGGGGACTTTGACGGCGGTGGTGACGCGGTCATGGTCGAGGAAGGTTCCGTTGGTGGATCCCAGGTCTTCCAGATACCAGTCGTCGCCGCGGGGAATAAAACGGGCATGGTGGCCGGAGGCGTAGTCGTCGTTGAGGACCAGGGTGGAGTCGTCAGCACGACCAAGTAGCACCGGTTGGGTGCCGAGGCTGATGCGTGCTCCGGAGAGGGGGCCTTGGGTGATCATCAGATAACGGGCAGCCTTGTTGGGGTTGTCTTTGTCGCGCTTGAAAAGCCCTTTCAGGCCGCGCTTCTTGCCCTTTTTATCTTTCTTAGTACTGGCAGCAGTGTCTTTGGAGGCCGCCAGCGTGTCATTCTTCAGGGTGTGCAGAGTCAACCAAATGAAGAACCACAGCAGCAGTAGGAAACCGAAGCGCCCGAATTGGAGCACAAGTGCCTGCATATAGGATCCTTTCCGCGCGTTGGTTTCACGTATTCGTAACACAAACCAGGCATAAGCCTGACTTTAAAAAGGCCATACCTGGAAATTTTGGACATTCGTGATGATTAGTTTACTAGGGATAACGTCCCTAAGCACTTCACTTCCAGATTTAGCGGTTGAATAACTACTGAATACTCAAAATCAGGTGCGTGTGGCCCACGACGATTTCGTCACCGTCAGCTAATTGCCACTGGGAAATCCGGATGCCGTTGACAGCTGTTCCGTTGGTGGAGTTCAGGTCACTAATGGTGGCGACGGAGCCATTCCAGTCGATGGTGGCGTGGTGGCGGGACACCCCCGTATCGGCGAGCCGCAGATCCACATCATTTCCCCGGCCGATCAGTGTCTGGCCTGGGTTCACCACAAATTTGCGGGTTTCGTCGTCTTTATCCTTCAGCACCGCAACCGCGTAGGAGCCGTCGGAACCGTCCGGAGCAGCACCATCCCAGTCGCGGGGAATGCCGTAACCATCGCGGGTTATTTCCTCGTCCACGTCGGGATCAACATTGCTGGCGGGGGCACTGCCGCCGATGCGTCCCGGAATGTCGCGGGCATCCACAGTGTCGTCGCAGGAGCTGGTGAGCCGGAACTGGCCGGAGCGCAAATCGTCGGATTCCTTGAACTCGACCACGACGTCACCCACTACACCCCAATCCTGGTCGTAGAGGTAGGTGTCCAGGTGGCGGCTGATGACGCGCGGGGAGGTGGCTTCGTCTGCGGCAAAACGCTCCGCATCGGAGGGAGAAAGCGTCACAATGAAGTGGTTGGGGGAGAGGAGTTGGCCATCGGGCAATTCCTGCAGTTGGTCGCCGGCCTCGCGGCGCAGGGCGTTCTCTACCTCAAGCGGGGTCAGTTCGCCGCCGAATACTCGCGCGAAAGCATCGGCAGTGGAGGTTTCCAGCGACCGCTCGAAACGTTGCATGAAGCCCATGCCTAATCCTTTCCAAAATGACTATTCGGATGACATATGCGCCCAGATTTTGGCACACTGGTAGACGTCCGTGTTTAGTATTAACTAATTTTCTATTGTAACCAGTTAATTAACATCTGTAACACCCATCTGCAGCTGGAATAAGCACTCACCACCAGCCCACGTTGGTGTTACCTACCCACTAAGATGGGTATCTATGTAACCCACACAGGGAGGAAAAGTGAGTACACCACAGTCGCGCGTCATACCGGATCCCATCCGTGTCACGTACATCGGGGTAGTGGTAGCTGCAGCTTTATGGGCCCTGTTGGGTGTTCTCTGGTTCTCCCGACCTGTTGCGGACTTCATGACCATCCGCCGTTTCATCGGCGAATTCATTGGGCTGAGCGCCATCTACCTGTTCGCTATTGGCAACTACTTGGCTATCGACTGGAGTTCCAGCGACCGGCGGTGGGGTGGATCCCGCAACCGCACCACCATCCGCAAAATAACCACCACCCTGGCTTACGTCCTGTTGGTTATTTCCCCCATCGTCATGACCAGCCCCGGCGTCCACTCCGGCATCCCTGGCGCCATCATGGGGTGGATCGCGCTTGTCATGATGGGCCTCACGCTGATGTTCAGCTGGTCGAAAGAGATCGGCAAATACTTCCCCGAAACCGAAAAAACCGTTCCCTTCCCCCTCATCTGGCTTATCCGCCCACCCTTCGACCTGTGGCGCGTCTTCTACGACCTGATGGGTGTCTACATCATCCTCGTTATGGTGTCCGGCTACATGGAATCGGAAGTCATGCGGATGGCCCCCGAAATGTACTGGATCTATCTGGTCATCGCGGTCTTCAGCGTTATCTGCTGGGTGTGGGCCACCATCGTGCAGCGTTTCATCTACCGCGGCAGCCGCATGCTGCTTACCGGCGTGCGCCAACTGGCCCCCAAGTCCGTGGAACTCACGATGGAGCCCATCGGCGACAAACCCATGCCAGTGGTCCGCCCCGGCCAGTTTGTGAAAGTCTCCGTCCCGGGTGTGCTCAACGGACCGCACTCCTTCATTGAAGTGTCTGCGCCGGGCCGGGAAGTGCTGCAGGTGGCGGTGAAAGTGCTGGGTGGCGACACCCGCGTGCTCCGCGAAACTGTTGGCGTGGGCATGGAAGTGCAGGTTCGCGGCCCCTATGGCGACCTGGATATGCGGGAGGCAACCCCGCAGCAGGTGTGGATTGCTGCCGGTGTGGGCATTACGCCGTTTATTTCTTGGCTGCGCGCCATTGATGCTTTGATCGACGAGAAGATTCGCCGCTCCGGTGTGGCCAGCCGCCAGATCCGCAAGATCGCCACCGAGGAGGCCCTCGACCAGCTGGGTATTGAGCAGGTGGATTTGTGGTTCTTCCACCACGACGAGCCCACCTATGTGCAGGAACTCTACTACTGGGAGAAGCGTTACCCCTGGCTGGAGGTGCATGTCCGCGACACGAAGAAGGTGGGTCGCTTCACTGCCAAGGAAATTATGGAGTCCACTCCGGGTATTGATCCGTTCAACTTGGAGGGTGTCTCTGCGGTGTTGTGTGGCCCGTGGGAGATGGTCTTGCATTACCGCAGGGAATTGCGCCGAATGGGTGTTGAGAAAATTCTCCGCGAGGATTTTTCATTCCGGTAAATCCTGTGTTAATCTCAACTAGCTACTCGGGCGAGTGGCGGAATTGGCAGACGCGCTGGCTTCAGGTGCCAGTGGCCGCAAGGTCGTGGGGGTTCAAGTCCCCCTTCGCCCACTAGTAGGAAACCCCAGGTAGACGAGCTTTTTAGCTGATCTAGCTGGGGTTTTGTCGTTTTTTAGAGTGTTTTCGTTTTAGTCTATTTGAGTCTGTTTTAGTCTGTTTTAGCGACAAATGTGTCCAAAATGTGTCCAAAAATTAGGGGCACTCACGAAACTTTTCAGGCGGATCACCCTCAGCGCCCGCATCAAACCACCGCACCCACTCCCGAATATGATCCAACGCCCGCTGGTACTTGTCCTTCCACTCCTCAATATCATCCTCAAGCACAGTGATACGAGCCCGCAACCCCTTCACCTCATCTTTAAGCTCGCTAATAGTCTCCCAAAGGTCAGCGTTCAAAGCTTGATAGCCCTCCCAGGAAGAGGCCTTCCGCTCCGACTTTTTTATAAGCAGATTGGCGATGGCGGCTATACCGGCGCCACCAACACCCGAACCAAGCAGTTGAATCCAGTCAGTCACGGGGCACCCCTCTCGACCCGATCAACCCCAGCGCCGTGAACAGCGTCGCCCCCGCCATCACAATGTAGGGCACGGAGAAAAGGACGTCCACGCGGGTTTCCTCCCACACATACAAGAGAGCAATAAACACGTTGAGGAAGATACTTACGACGGTTGCGGCATGAATAAGCCCCGGTATCCGCAAGCCAACCACACCTGCGACGGCCACGAGGAGCCAGCTAGCCACCCACACATAGCCCGGTAATGCCGACGCCGTATCCGGCAACATCACCGTGTCGTAACCGGCAAGTTTGACGATTCCGCGCACCGAATAATTTAGCATGATGAGCAGCCATAGCGCCCTAAATGCTTTGTACGAGTCTACGCGGGGGGTGGATAGCTGGCATGACATTTAGCCCTCCTGTAGTGGTGTGGTGGGGGATTTCGCGGCTGCGGTGGTGACACCCAAAACCGCTGCGACTAGGCCGACGATGGCCGCCCAATTCGCCTGGTCAAGGATGCCGTAGGTCTGGAAAACGACAGCTGCGGAACCAGCGACACCGTAGAGAGCGGTACGCCAATTGCTCTCAGAGTTGATAATGGCGAAGATGGCGGCCACTACTGCGACCACCAGTGCCGTCCACTGTGCGGCTTTCTGGTCATCCATCACACCAAAAGACACAAGCACGGTCATGAGTGCTGCCGACACAATGTAGAGACGCTCTCGCACAATCGGACTGAACCATTTTTTGACTGTTTCTTTCATTGATTTTTCTCCTTTATGCGGTGACCCCGCCGGCCTTAACCTCCGGCGAAACCTCGACGTGGATAAGATCCCCACCAACAGCAGTAGCGGTGATGGGGACGATGAGGGTGTTGAGGAAGCGCCGAAGCTGCGGCAAGACAGTGACGTCGCACTTGAAATCTTTGACGGCGCCTGCTCCGATGCGCTGCGACTCGAGCGCAAAATTAGCGACTTGAGCAAACAGCTCTTCTGTGGTCATTGAATCTCCTTTCAGAGTTGATTGATACGGTGGGCAAGTTCCCTAAGGTAGGTTCTGCCCGTTCCGGGGCACTCCACCGCGCCGTACGCTGTATGCCAGCCGGTCAGGTAGCGGTACAGCTCAGGTATCGCGGCAATAGCGCCCCAGATTCTTGACCCCGCGTCCATTGGGGGTGCAAGCTGTAGACCACCCGGACGTAGGCATGTTTTGAAGAGTTCTACGACCCAGGTGGGTAGATTGAGTCCTGCGTATTGAGTGGTGTCGGCTATAGCGCGCCATAGGCTGCCCTCTGTGGCGTCGCAAATAACATCCCCGGCGTAGGCGGCCTGCCAGACGTTCGGGTGGTTGATTGGCCGTTCCCCCGCGATACCATGGCCGGTAAGACGTTTACTGCCTAATTTGTGCCCAAAAAATGTATCCACCTACGCAACCTTAAAACACAAAGAAAAAAGGGGGCCCGGCATAATGCCAGACCCCCTCTGCCCCAATTTCCTAGTACAGCATGTCGGGGGGCTTGGGGAAATCACTTTCCCGACCCGCCTCATCCCAACCAACCACCCGCCGAATATAAAGACACGCCTCTGTGTGCCTCATTTTCAGCCCAGTGGCTTCTTCTTCCAACACGGCGATACGTTCACGCAACAGAGTTATCTCCTCACGCAATCCACGCAGTTTATTCGACTGCGCACGAGACAACTCCGCGAACTCTTCCGCAATATGGTGCTGCGTCGAAGACGCATTAACACGAAGCGTAACCATACCGCCAATAAGGGCGCCTAGAATGGCCGAGAGGGGCGCTGCAATGGCAATCCAATCCATACGGTTACCCCCTATTTATTGGCCGCAGGATCAAGCTCAGGCGCCTCAACATCCACGTCACAAGTAGGTGCCTTAGCCGCCGCCGTGGTCACACCAAGAACCGCGGCAACAAGGCCCACAATGGCGGACCATTCAGCATCTCCAAGAATTCCGTAGGACTGGAACACTACAGCTGCAGCACCAGCCACCGTGTAGAGGGCTACGCGCCAGTTAGTTTCAGCGTTCACAACCGAGAACACCGCGCCAATTACAGCAACAACTAGCGCCGACCATAAGGACGCCTCATTATCGGTAAGCACACCGAACGCGACCAGGGCAGACATTAACGCCGCAGCCACAATATAGAGCCGCTCACGCACAAGCGGACTAAACACCTTAGCCACACTCTTCTTTAAATTATCCATTTTTAATCTCCCTTACCTTTCTTTTAACGGGCCCGGTATTTCCGTGGCACCGGAATACGAATAAGACCAGTAATAACCTTCATGGCCTTCTCTGCAGCGCTTTTACCCGCCTCCGTAGGTGTGAACTCAACCGCGAAATCCCCAATAGCGTCAGCAATCCGGGCGAACAGCTCACAACCCTTAATGACTTCATTTGCTTTTGAAACATCCGGTAGCTCAACCAGACCAAGAGACAAGTCAAGTTCTGCGTTATCCCCGGCTTTTTCTGGTTCAATAACCTCAGCTAAAACGTCCGTAATCTCCATGCTTTCCCTCCAGTATTTAGGCATAGAAAAAGGCCACACAAACACTGCATGACCTGCGATAATGTGATATAATTAGTGTGTTGAGAACGAGGGGCCTCCACTTTTTGGGGGCCTCTTTTTATAGGCGGCTAATCCTATGAGCCACTTCCACTAAATAAGAATGCTGTTTACCCGGGCACTTTCGTGTCCCATAAGACGAGTGCAACCCGCCAACATAGAAAGCCAACTCCGGCAAAGTTGACAACATGCCCCATAGCCGCTGCGCGGTACCAATATCCTGCAACAACTGCACATCGGCCCGTAGTGCGGTCCTAGCAACATCAACCGCCCACCTAGGAACATTAAGCCCCGCTACTTGTGTTAAGTCAGCCATAAGCCGCCATAGGCTAGCCCTATGCGCGTCGCACACAACATCACCCGGTATGGCGGCCTGGATCACCCGTGTATGCGGGATAGGGCGTTCACCACAAATGCCATGGCCCTGTAACTTATAGTGTCCGACCCCTGGTCCGCGTGGTTTTCTCGGGTCAGCCACAAGCGCAACCCCTTTTAGTCGTGGGTGTCCAGCAATCTCTAGCGCAAAATCACCCGCCGCGTCAGCCCCCTGGCTGTAACCAAGTAGGACGATGGGGGCTTTCAGATCCCGCTCCCACTCTTCCCGCAGCCTGTCTATCGCGATCTTCTTTGACCGGGCATAAGACACCGGTAGGGCGAACGTCTGCGGATATTTAATAAACGTAATATCGAACTTCGATGTGTCTAGGTGGCGAGTGACACCGCCCAACATGCCCGGCGCGAAATCCCAGGTTCCGGGTACGGCTAGGACTCTAATTGTCTGCATCTTTCCTCTTTTGTGGTGTAGTTCACAGTAATTTTCTACTTTTCCGACTTGCGCGCCGTTTTAAGGCCGAAACCTGGGATACCCAATGTTTGGCCGATAATGGCCAAAGCATCGACGACAGTGTGCCCGCCGAGCTGCTCCCAACCACTGAAACTAGGCTTTCCCTGTGGTGTACGCCCGTATCCTGCAAGCTGCTCGAAAGCGAGCTTTCCGTAATCTGGGCGGAGGTGCTTGGGTTCTGGCATAGTAAGCTCCCTATAAAATCTCTTAGCTTCGGCCATAAACTTTTTGTTGAGTGGCTTTCCTGGTGCTAGCTGACCGGGGCAGGCCGTCGAATAAAAGTCGGAATGGTAGCGCACATTCACACCCGATTTAGGCTCACCTAACTTAAAGTAGGCGCAAATGGCGGCAGTCAGCCGGGCTGCAGTCACAACCGCCGCATCACTCACCGGCCAGCCCTCAGCCGCCCCGGCGCAGTTCGCGATCTCAATACCAATAGAGCGGGTATTAATGCCCCAATCACCCGCATGCCAGGCCGTATCCGACAGCTTCACCAGCTGACCCACCCGCCCGCTACTCTCCACCTGAAAATGGGCGGACGCTTCACGAGTAAGCCACGTTCGGTAACACTCCTCCACCGACAGGTTCCCGGCGTTATGGTGGATCACCACCATCGACACCCGGTTACCGCCACGCCCCGGCGAAAAATGCACCGGCACCAACTGCGTCACATCCGGGGTGAGTGTCTTCCAACTTTTCATCGCGGCACCTCACTTTTTTGGGTATAAAAAACGGCACCCACCTACGGGTGCCTACTTATCTGCTTGTGTCTAGTACTGGTAGTAAAACAGGGAGAATCAACAACAAGAAAAGTTAAAAAACATATTCCAGCCACACACAGCCCTTACCTGGTGGGACAGGCAAAAACGTTTGAGTAACAAGCTCGCCCCCGTCGCTGTACGTATGTCTACGACCCCTAAAACCCCTGACCCCTGCCCCTGCGGTAGCATTTTTGATACGTCGGGTTTCCCGAAGATTGTAGGGTAAAAACTCTTTCGACTGGCAAAAATCCCAGTATTTATTTTGCCTTGGCGTATCCAAAAAAATGCCCCACACGCGCATATTCATCTGCTTGATAAGATCATCTTGATTAACGTACCCCGGAGCATTGATCGTCGCGGAATACAGCTCTTCGCCAATAGACTGCGGTTGCCCCCGCTCCTCAATATACGGAAACCATGTCGGACTAAACGTCGGCTGATACTCACACCCAGGTGGAGACTCGTATCTATCCGGGAAGTGCGTCCCACCGATAGGGGGATTCCACACCCATTCCCCATCGACCTGAGGGGGGTGAGGGCGAACTCCACACACGGTCGGCACAACAAATGTACACTCGCGCTCCACAATAGCGCTGGTGTAGATACGCCCGTCTACACCGTCCATACCATCCTTATCGCTCACAGCGGTAATGCCTTTGCGTGCAGGTGTACCCCACCCGCCATGGGATACGAAAACACCAGTAATGCGGCGTGCTTTATCCGGTGCCTTCCAGCTGAGTTTTTCGCCATAAAACTGGTAATCTGGGACAACCTGCCTATAAATCGGTTGCCCGAATGCATTTTTGCCTTCGTGTCGGTAGTTGTAGCGGCCGGTATCCCCCTCAGAATAAATCAACTCAAACACTCTATTCTGCTGGCAGATATTGCGCACAGATTGCATGTCATGGGAAAGATTAGGGAAAATCGTCGAATACGCTTTTTCTTCCCCATCCGATCTATCTTGATCGGTTACAACACCTGTATAGGGGAACCAATGGAATTTACTTGAATTGTAGAACGCCGCTATAGCTGCACAATGCGCGTAGTGGCCGGTGGCGGTGCAACCGTAGGGGTTAATAGTCCCTTTTCCCAATAATTTTCCTGTATTGACCCTATCGGAACCTGCCTCCGTTTCAACATACATCTCGATGTTAGACCCACGTCGTGCGATTTGTACGGACATCAAAAACCATTTCTCCCTACAACGTGGAAGAAACCCCTCTGGGATAGCGGTTTCCGAATATGCAGTCAGCTCCGTATCCGTTATTGCAGTTACTTTTAGCTTTGTGTCGGTGACTTCTATCTTGAGCGAATTCTTCGACATGTCCCCATCTTTACAGAGAGTCACCCAGCCGCCCGGGCGGATAAAAGCGCAGAACACGAAGCGTCTGTCGTTGCTCTTCTTAGTCCAGTACTCCTCTTCTTGGGCATCCAAAACCACCGACCAATCGTTTAGCGTGGTATTTAAAAGAGGGTAAAAAATTCTATAATCCACTGATCGGCTTTTACTGAATAGGAAACGCAGCGCCGGAGGGTAGCCGTCCTCGTAGGTTTTATAATCGTCTCCAGCAGCCCAGTTTTTTCTGACAAGACTCACAAATAATCACCACTCAGAGTTACAGATAGCCCTTGAATATCGACAGTCAAGTTAGAAAACTTTATGACGATCACATTCCCGGCATGGAGCGGAACATTCATTTCCCAGGACTTGTCCAGCGTGTTGTCATCCCATGTAGCGTTCCACTTCAATAGCCCGTTAATGTACAGTGATATTTTCGCAGAACCCACCACATCAGCATCTTTAGGTGTAAATGCTTCTGTTCTACACCGTAAGTAGCCTATTTTCCCGTCGAAAGGCGCAGTGACACCTAGCGGAATATCATTCGCCCCGTCAACGACTGTCATTGCTGCGAGGTAAATCTCCTGGTGCCACTTTCCTAGGCTTTTCCCCGTTAACGCGTTGACCATCCGGTTAAACGCCGTCGCAAAAGAATCCGCCACCTGCCCCGCAGCACCAGCTGCGCCTTGCATAACGGAGTTCATACCTTCCGTAACAGTATTTACAACATCATCAACCACTGTTGTCGTGAGCTCTGCGATGTCAGCAGCATTCTTCGAAATCTGAGCCGCCCACTTCGATGTTTGCGCATCAATCAGAGCAATAATTTCGCCCTGGTCATAACCATCCCCCAGCGCCTCAATCGCAGCCTGCAGCTTCTTGTCGGCCTCATCAACCCGCGCATCAATCCGCGCCACAATACTATCCCGCGCCGACTCGTACGGCTGCAACATCTGCGTTGACATGCGGTCAAGAAATGCCGGCTTCCTAATGTTGTAGTAGCGCTCAAGCCCCGGCACCCCACCATCCTGCGGGTGCACCGTATACTCAGGATTAGGGCGACCAGGGTTAGGATCCTGCGGAGACCACAGTTCAACCTCGTTGATATCTTCTTCATTATTCGGGCTGGTCATCTACACCACCACCAGACACCATTCCGATCTCCGTATCTACGAAACCGATACCGGCAAGAAACTCCTTGCCCTCATCGTTCAACTCGTTCACGACAGCCTGCGGAATCACCACCGCAACATCATCGTTATCGAATTGATCTTTCAGGATCGCCATCACTTCTTCACGTTTCATTAGGCGGCCACTCCTATACTCCGTAACGCGCCCGCGATCTGCCTGATCTGACGAAGCGACCGGTTCAGTGGTGGCTCATCGGCACGCGGATCTCCTACTACGGTTTTCCACTCATTCGGGTTATCCCGCGAATCACTAAAAGTGATCTCCTGTACCTGGTCAACATAGATACGATCACCCGGCAGCTTCTTATAGCCCACACCGATACGGTCACCGAGGAAGAAATGCCCCACCCCCTCACCGCCCAAAATATAGGGCGAACCATTACCAATGTCGATAGTGTGCGCTTTCCGCTTCCTCGTGTTGTAGTAGGCCTGCCGCATCGCCGACAGTGATGAAATAGTCCACGCTTTAGAACTTGAGTCCGCCCAGGACTCCTCATAGTGTGACCAGCCCTGCGCCTGCGCCCGAAGCGGCAGTTTCACCGAGATAAAAGCCCCCACCACATTCTCGTAAAACGGTTTAATGAGGGTGTCGGCGATGTTGCCGACGGCAGCAGACGATAGGAAGAACGCCCCTAGCATGTTCCCTACTAGTTTCACGCTTAGGCTGATCGCCTCGTTGATACCGGGGGCGGATTCACCACCCGTCGTAATTTTCACCGTCTGCGACGGCTGCGTAGTGTACGACCACGCTTTCACGCAGGGGGTGTGACCGGCGTAGTACACCACCCACGGCTGAGCTGGCAATGTACCCAGTAGCCGCTTGGTGGCGGTCATGTACTCTTCCGGCTCACGCGGCAGCGGTACGGCGTTGACGATCTCCTCGACACCGTTTTCCGCATGTTTGACTACTGACCTCCATAGGCCGCCCGCGATAGTCCCACCGAACGACGTCTGGTCGTACACGCCGCTCTTGTCCACAATGTCGAAGAAGAGCTGCCCGTTTCGGGTGATCACAGCGCCGGGGAAGGGTGGCGGATCCCCCGTAAACCACCTGTTATAGGTGAGCATGAGCCCGGTCTCTTGAAGAATGGGCTGCGCCATCGACAGAAAGTCATCGAAGCGGGTGTTGATAATACACCACTCGGAATCGTCCAACACCAAAGATTGCGGGACAACTAGCTTATTCCAGTCCCAGGGGCGGAGCGCCTGCAGCCACGAATCAAGGCTAAGAGGGTTGTCGGCAGGCTGCCAAAAATTCATATTCAGGCGAGTCAAGTTAAGATGAAGTACCAGTTTCAGCCCGTACCTGGCCGGTGCTGCTATCACCATATATTTGGGGTACTGGAAGTTCACCGGGGTGAACGGGTTCGGCTGGCAGCGCACATACTGGAGCTCAGCAATATCATCCGCAAAGGTTACGACTACACACTCCGAACCGTCCTCATCCTTCTCATATACCACCGACTGTGCCGTGCCAGACCATTTTTTACCATTTTTGCGTACGTCAATGATGATGTTTTCGGCGCCGCGTTCCCGCTCATCGATGAGCCATGGAATCAGGTAGTGGTCGCGGGGCAACACTAGGCTCCCAGAACCGACGTCGTTGTACCGCCACGTAAACTCGCAAGAAATATAGCCTCCAACAATCTTCTCATTGTTGCAGTTACCGTCGAATAATCGGATGCGGGGTGGCTCTTCCACAACAGAATGCCGTTCCGCAACCTGCTGCTCCGCCTCCCACATAATCTGGTCGAACGTGCGGGTGTCAGTCATTGCGCATCATCCCAAATGGGCGCGACCAGGACGGCTCCATGTAGACTTTCACGCCTGCGCCCGCCATCGTCGCCACCGACCCATAAGCTTTCGTGATCAGTTGGCCGATGTGAGGGATGGTGATGTTTTCCTCCACCCCCACCGGCAGCTTCCCCTCAAACTCTGGTTTGGTAACACCGAACGCGTCATTAATCCGGGTGGCTAGATCTTCAGGAGTCCACGACAGAACCGTGTCCTGGGGGATATCCGCCAACGCCTGAGTTAAGACTTCCGCCGTCCGATACAAGAACCTGTTAGGCATGTTGATCGGCAGCGACAGGGCGGAGAGTAGGTTAGGAACCCAGGGTAGCGGGTTAATCGCAACCGGGATCTCAGTAGGTGGCGTCCACGGGGGGATCGCATACCAGAAAAGCTGCCCTGACATGCGCGCCCACCAATTCGCATGGTCGATGCACACAACTTGCTCTTCATCGGGGCGGGTGGAGACAGCCACATCCTGCCCTACTCCCTGGAATGGAAGAACGATCATCTTGTGGCGATCTTTACTGCCCTCGAGGTTGACGTCAGGGAGCATCACCGAGGCGGAACCCCGCACCGCATAGCGCAAATACATCGGGTGGTCGGAAGGGTTCTCCACCGTCAGCGTGCCAACATAGTTGCGGCCATCAAACACGAACTCATCGCCGGGAATAGTCGTGTGATAAAAAGGATCACTCGCCCGCAGATAGTAGGCGACCTGGCCATGCCCATACAGCTGCCCCTCAGTAGTAATCACCTCAGGGGTCTGCCACATACGCACTTTAATCCAGCGCTCGCCACCATACTCGGTAGTGATCTTGAGCTTCGCGTCTTTAGTGTAGGAAAACGCCCGCCTGAACTCATCGTCGAGCACTTCCCAGGGCTTCCCAGCACGGTCGCCATCAACATCAACAGGCAGAGTAATATCCCGCATGTCCCATCGCAGCGAGCGGAACGTGCCGCCCTCCTGCCTAGCTGACTGGTCGTACTTTGTTTGAGCGGGGGCGTCCCACAAACCGGCAGGCGGATTATCTTTCATCAGGGTGACGGCACCGAAACCGGCGCCAGACAGCACCCACTCGGAACCGTCCACACCCTCCAACACAACCGTGAACTTCATTTACATTTGACCCCTATACATTCCGACGCCGGCAAGTTTCCGCTGCTCCTCATGCCTAAATTGGTGTCTCATCTCATTAGTCGAGCCATAGAAGTTATTTGTGACGATGGTTGAGCCGCCGGAAGCTGTAGCGCCACCGCCGCCACCGCCGCCCGCGATATTAATCTGTGGAACGAACTGTGAAACCGCATGACTAAACTCAGGCGACACACCCGGAAGATTAAGAGACCCAGACAAGGTAGGAAGCCCCTCGTTGAGAGTATCCGCGCCCGCATGCCACGCCCTCGACGGCGCCGCCGCAACATAATTCGCAGCCATCCCAGCAACATCAGCAACAGGCTCCGACACAAGCTCAATACCCGCCGACGCAAGATCACTCATCATGCCAATACCAGCGCCCCCAATATCACCGACGACAGGAACAGCAGACACTAGACGGGACGCCGCGTTACCTGCGGTAGATACCGCCGTGGACGCGCCCTTCGCCATGGTGGAGACGGTAGTACGGGCAAGATTCTCAGCCGCTTGCGGGACGAAAGCGTCATAAATATCTGCGGGGGCATGCATAGCTGCGCCACGCACCTGTCGCTCCACCGCTTGCGCATCACTTGGGGACTGGTTTATCCGGTCAAGGGTCGTGGCCGCCGCTTTCGATGCATTAGCGTTCACCACATACTCGCCGTCGGTGAGATACGCCAGGTTCTTGTCCTTGCCCTTCTTCCCGCGTACCCAGCCGCCATGCGCATACCGTGGAATATCTTCATCCTTAACAAATGGAAACCGGTTATCATCCATACCGGTTTTAACAGAACCCCACTTGTTTTGGGCGTAGCGCGCAGCAGCATAAGCGTTACCAGCCGCATCATAGACAGTGCCCAGCTGCTTGGGGATTCCCCGCGCCATACTGGCCGTTAGACTAAACATGCCGATAAGTTGGTCTTGCCCGGCAGGGTACGGTTTAGCGGGCTTCTCTGGGTCTTTAGACGGCTTAGGGGGGCGTTTCCGAACAAGGTTCGGGTTACCCCGGGATAGCACATCTGCACGCCGCACCATCGAATCCACAATGTCTCGCGTCGGACTAATCTGCTGAATATCGAGCACTTCCGCGAATAGTCGCGTCCACTGTGACGCGCCCTGCGCCGGATCATAATCGCCAGTATGGCCTGCTATAGCCTCCAGCTTGTCATTCTTTGTAGGTTCCTTAGGCTCTTTCGCCTTAGTGGTTGCCGCCGACTCGGAGGTTTCTCCCTCAGCATCTTCACCGGGTTTAAGCTCATCTGCGGCCATCTTCCCCGCCACCATCCACGACGGCAGCTGGTCGGAAAAACCAAAATGTTCAAGGAAGTCGCTAGTGAACCCAGTCACAGCGGGGCGGGCAAGCTCAGTAGCAACATTAAACCCAAGCTCAGACCACGTATTAGACTCTTTCAGCCCCGTCATTTCCGCAACGGACTGTTGGTGGGTCTTCTCCTCTGACTCTGCCGCAGGCTCCTCCACCTCAGGCTCAATACCATAATCGACCTGGTGAACATTCGGGTCAACCGGCTCAGCAGCGGGTTTAATCCACGCCCAATTCGTAGCCCCAGCGAGGTTATAGCCGCTAGCACCATCACCTATGAGACCACCGTCACCCGACCGCATCTCAAAATTCGTACCATCCGGTAGTGTGCCTGCGGTGTGGCCGGTCATGCCGACCCCATACCATCCGACGCGAAGAGTACCAGACGCACCCTTACCCATCGTCCACCCAAGATCCGACAGCACAGAACCCGCATTACCGGTAGACAAGAGGCGCCTACTGTTAGGCTCAGCAAGCCCCGCCATATAGCCGGCAACCGCCCCCACCGTATACGAGCAGTCACCCCACGGGGCGCCACCACCATAGCGGTACGGGGTACCCTGAAGCGACTGATTATTAGACACGTCAGGCGCCATACCGCGCAAGAACCGCATCAGATCATCATTAGTGCGCTTACCTCCCACAACACCGCCATCGGCATAGCGGGGCAGGCTGGAGCGTGCCGGATCCCAACCGTCATGTATAGCATCCAACACATGCCCGGCGCGACGCTGCTCCTCCACCGTCATGACACGCTCACCCGGCATCACCAGAGCAGTTGGAACCCCGGCCTCATCGAGGCCGATGATGGAGTCTTGCCCGGCTACACCGCCGTAGAGTAGGCCGTCACGGTCGCGGCCTGACACAACGCCGCCGTGTTTGAAATTCTGGAGGGACACCGCCCATTCGTGGAGTGTACCGGCGCCGGGGACAGTGATACCACCAATCTTGGTGGGGATCCGGGCAAGCAGATTACCGAGCAGATGAATAGGGGCTTTCAGCGCCTCAATAGCGCCCAGAAAAGCGCCTTTAATGCCGTCACCGACGCCCATAAACGCCGTCTTGATCTTCGACGCCATACCTTCCAACGCGTCGCCTACAGGCCGCACAGTTGACTCATAGACGCGCTTAAAAAGATCGCCCAGCGACTGCCACGCGCCACTAATAGCGCCCATCGCGTCGCTAAAGAACTGTTTCGTGGTCTCCCACCCAGCCGAAAACATATCTATAACTGGGCTGATGTGGTTCTGCCACACGTTCGCAAACCAGCCGCCAACCGACTTCCACGTCTGGCTAATGATGTGCCCCGCCGCAGAAAACGCCTGCGAGACGCCAGACCACGCGACCTTCAGCGTCTCCCACGCAAACAGCATCCCATTACGGAATGTGTCTGATTTCTTCCACAGCAGCATGAGTGCCCCGCCGACTGCGGTGATAGCGGCTATAGCTATACCGACCGGCCCCGTCGCAGCCGTCCACGCCGCTCTAAAAAGTTTCGATGATGCGAGAGCGCGTGCCCCGTTTTTCATCCAGGCCACACCCTGCATATAGAGTGCCTTGACCGTCGCTGCAGCAGACACCACCGCCTGCCGTTTAGTGGTCAGCCACGCCGCCGTGGACTTAGCAGCCGCCACAACAGCCTGCTTAGCTGCAAGCAGAGCCTTAGCGCCCAATGCAATTAGCAATGGCGAGACAATAGCCGTAGTACTTATCGCGACACCCTTTAGGGCGTCAACAACATCTTCATGCCGCTTGAACCAGTCCACGGCACGGCTCACACTCGAACTCACCGAGTCGAAGAACTTGGGGATCGACACGAGAACATCAAATCCCGCACCAATCGCCTTAAACATTCCCCCGGCGACACGCCCCGCAAGCTGGAACGCCGGCGCCGCACCCTTAGCGATATTGTCTGTAAGAGTCGTAAGTTTATCGGCAAACGCCGTCACATGCGGCACCATCGGGCGAAGAGCCTCAGCACTGAACCGCGTCACCGCAGACGCTAAACCACCAAGCGCACCGGTCACCGTCTCAGTACGCAGCCCCTCCATACTGCCCTTCAGGGCGTTCACATGGCCGGCTACACCGTCCGACCCCTCCATAATGCCCTTGGCCAGCGCGTTCATCGCCTCAGTCGCCGGAACACTGCCCTTACTAATCATCTTCGTCATCGTCGCTTCAGCAACATTGAAATGATTAGCCAAAATCTTGATCGCGGGAACACCGTTCTCCATCATGGTGTTCAGGTCTTCCAGCGACACCTTGTTTTTGGCGGCGATTTTACCCATCGCCCGCGCCATAGAGTTGAAGCCCTCGGTACCCTTGCCGCCTGCGGCAGCAGCCTCACCAATTGCCCGCAAATAATTAGGGATAACCTTCGCCTCAATGCCGAACGCCTTCAGGTTTTTACCGGCAGTGACGAAGTCCTGTAACTGGAAGGGGGTACCCTGCACAGCTTTAGAAATATCATCAACAAGCGCCCGTGCTTCGACCGCGTTCCCCATGATGGTTTTCATGGAAACAGTGGCGTCCTCGATCTGGGTGAGGCGCCCCCAGCCGGCTTTCACCATGCCGACGATTGAGCCGATACCGGCCAGCGCCCCGCCTGCTTTAATCCCGGAAATAGCAAGTCGACCAAGAGACAGGTGCGACTCCTCAGCCTTACCCTTCAGCCAGCCTAGAGCGCCCCCACCGGATCGGGCAGATCCCCCCAGCCGGTTATTAGCGGAAGCAGCACGGTCAGCTGCTTCAGCTTCCTTATCCTTAGCCGCCGCAAGTTGCTGCTCCCGTAAGGTGAGCTTATCGGCTGCGTTGTGTGCATCAGCCCTAGCTTTAGTAAGGTTACCCTCAGCTTTCGCGACCTTAACCGGGTCGCCCTTCTTCCGGGCTTCCTCCAGCTGCTTCTCTTTAACACCAACACGATCATTAGTGTCACTTACCCTGTTACGGGCACGCGCTAAACTGTCCTCAGCCGACACAAGCCGACGGCTCTTAACGTCACCACCCGATTTCACAACATCAAGCTCACGCTCCGCCCGCGTCAGCTGGCTAGTCGCAAGCTCATTATTCCGCCGCGCCTTATTAAAACGCGCCTCAGCCTGAAGCCGCTGCGACGCCGTCTTAGACTCATCGCCCTGCACAGCCTGCAAAGCGGCCTCCGCCGCTTTCAAATCAGCGGTAGTTTTACTAGCCCGTGTACGGGCACCCGCAAGCCGGTCAGTAGCCTTAACGACCTCGTTAAACGCTGGGACAGCCTTATCAGAAACCGACTTCCCCGCAGCCTGACCGGCCTTGTCAAACGAGCTGATAAGAATCTTCTCGCTTGACACACCGGCGCGCTTAGCCTCCTCCTCCAGCTTCGTGAACATTCCTTTAAAGCTGGGTAGGACGGCGAACCACTCATTACGCGCCATAATCTGCTCCTTACAATGAATCCAAAAACGCCAAAACCTCTAGCGGATCTTGACCCTTCAGCCCACCAATATGGCTCTCATCATCGACAACGCTCCACGGGTATTTGGGCTTATCCTTCGGCATTTTTGCCTTTTTATCCCCACCAAGTTGAGCCAAAAGAACAACAATTTGGAAAGCCAGCCATAGGTTGTGCCACAACAGTTCGTCGGCTAGCGTGTACGGCCTACCCTCACTAACATGCCAGCGCAGCGGATTATCGGATGGAACATACTTACACAACGCCGCCAATTTGCGGGATGAAATATCGCCGCGCAAATAGTCCATCCAATAATCCCGCCCATACGCCTGAAGCAGCCCCGCCTCAATAGCTTCTGGGCTGCCGTATAGCTCGAACAGTTGTGTTAGGAAGGGTCAACGAAAGAAAACTTCCGCACCTTCTCGCTAGTCTTCAGCATGAGCAGATGGAACATCAGGCCATTACCGCCCGTCTTCACAAAGCGCTCATACTCCTTCTTCCCCATCAACAGATGGGCAGTAGCGACGAAATCCTCACCGCTAACTTCCTGGAACTTCTTCTGGTCAGCATCCGACAGACGATAATCCGGGGTGAAAGAAAACTCCTCCCCCTGGAACATAAACACAACCTTCCCATCGGTCGCGTCTACACACTCATCAAGCTGCCCGATCAACTCATCAAGATCGTATTTCTTCAAGGAACTGCCTTTCATGAACGCCAGGGCTTTAGGGGGGTTTTGTAGAGAGTGGGGCGGGGGCGGCAGCCCTGGAATGTCCAACCCCACCCCACTCACTCAATCACTGACTAAGCGTCAACAACCTCAAGCGACAATTCCTTACGGGCAGTCGCATTCTTAGAGTCAGTTACCTCAACAGTGAAAGTTTTCTTACCGACAGCAGACGGGGTGCCAGACAGCACACCCTGCCCCGACAGGGTAATCCCCGCTGGGAGAGTACCTGCGGTTGTCTTCCACGTATACGGGCTAGTACCGCCAGTAGCCGCCAAAGTACGGTTATAAGACGTCCCCTTAGTGGCATTAGCCAAGTTTTGGGTAGACACCGACAGAACAGAAGTATCAGCGGTAGATGTAGCGTCCCCACCCACCCAACTGTTCGATACAACCCACGTAACCGTGGTGCCCTCGATCTTCGGATCGTCATAGTGGACACGTGACGCCGGGTACACCGTGATAGTGATACCCAGGCCGAACGCCTCACCGCGCTTAATCACCAGATTCTCGCGGGCACTAATCTGCCCGTCACCGATGATAAGCCGCATCCGGGACTTGCCGTCGATAACGTCCAGAACAATCATCTGACGCTTGAACTCAGGGACAGCACCCTCACGGAGGATGATAGCCCCATCCACTTCCTCAATATCCTCTTCCGGGACACCGAGGAACCATGCGAGGTTTTCCTTGCTCTGCTCCCACAAAGTGAAAGACAGCTGCTTGACACTCTTCGTGATGTCCTCACGAATAGCATTGAGTTCCTGCCAAGGAATATATTCTTGAGTGTCCTCGTCGTAGGTAACCTCGACACCATCACCGGAAATGTATCCAGCCTGACGGAACACACTAGTGTCGTACTTTAACGACAAATCAGTAGGGTACTCGGTGCCGCGCTCCGCTAGACGAATAGCACCAGTGGCACCAACGCGGAACGCACCGAGTACCCTACTGATTTGTCGTTAAAGTACGACACTAGTGTGTTCCGTCAGGCTGGATACATTTCCGGTGATGGTGTCGAGGTTACCTACGACGAG
>DUTM01000072.1 GCA_012842085.1 Mycobacteriales bacterium
CGTTGTTTTCGCACGCAATTGATGCTCCTATTGCTAGTTTGTTCTGAGTTCCTTTAAAACGACGCGCCGCCATTAGACGGCGCGCCGCTCACTCTAAGGAGACCTTCCCGTTCAACGCGTACCCGCATGACCATCGGAACGTAGAGTGAGCGGCGCGCCGTCTAACGGCGGCGCGTCGTTTTAAAGGAACTCAGAACAAACTAGCAATAGGAGCAGAACGATGATTAATAGGTCGTTGTTTTCGCACGCAATTGATGTCTTTAAGAAAATATTAAAATGCACAGACAAAGATGAAGACGCCGTGTTATGCCTCAAGAATTTCCTGAAAGACTATGAGGCAATCAATGAGGCGGACATTGACGCCTTATGGATCGCTGCGTTGTCGTTGCGAAAATTCCATCGTGCGTTGCATTTTGACGCGACCTTCTCCTACAATGCTGGGCATGCCGAAGAATGCCGTTACATTTTAAACACGGTTGACTTTGACGCGCTTTTGGAAGAACTGCTCAACGCCGCGTTCGCCGTGTCGAATAAAGAGGAATATGAACGCCGGCGGATCGAGTTTTGCAAGGATTATTAGGATAGTCTCTTGTGCGTTCCGGTTGATCTTTTAAACTATCTTTCCGACGAACTGCGAAGCGGCTAGAAGACAAAGAGAAAGATTAACAATCTTCGACGGTGGGAACGTCGTCGAAGATTCTCGGGCAGTCGGCCCGACGAGTCCGCCGCGCGGGCTCGATAAAGCGGCGCAAACCGCCCGCAGGCAATTTCTGGGAACGGCCCTGCGGAAAGGCGCGGCGCTTCTCGTCATGGAATAACGCACGTGGCGTTAAGCGAATGTTCCTTGTTGACTGCGGCGCGCCGTCGCAAGGCGGCGCGTCGCTAGCAAGCCATTTTAACCTACAGAGGCACAACACTATGATTAATACACGACTATTGAAAGTTATATCGGAGAAAATAAATCTCCTAAATGGAATCCGTTACGACGACGCAACGGCGCCGCTCTACAACGACGTTTTTTTCACCGCGATATCAAAGATCGACGAGAAGGACAAGCGCACAGTCTGGGACGCCTATATCGCGCTTGAAGAGGCTCGACACGCGTTGCAGTGCGACTCGATCTTTAGTGATAATGAAAAATATCGCAAGCAGTGCGAAATGCTTCTGTCTATCCTAGCCTTTTCCACTGCGAAAACCGAGCTTGAAGTCGCCGGCCTTTGCGGCGACGAACCGGTAGAAACCGCGGAAAAATACCTCGCTTTCTGCCGCCGCTATAGCAAGAGCGTCCTCGCTTCTATACGACAGACTTTCAACAAGATCTCGGCGCATATAACAGAGATTCTCCACGAAGACGAATATGACAAAGACCCTGAACTCGCTATGTCTAACATTTTCGAATCAGACAGTCTCGTTGAAGGTCTTTACAACACGCTCTATGAAATTATCATCGACTACAACCACGCCATGGATTGGCTTAACAAAATCAGCTAAGAGGAGTAACCAATGAACGCTAAACCAGCCGCTGCTGCTGCTGCGCCCGACCTTTCAAAACTGGTCATCAAGGGCCGCCAACCTTCCCCGCCGAGGATCCTCGTCTACGGCATGGAAGGAATCGGAAAATCGACCTTTGGCGCAAATTTTCCCAACCCGTTTTTTATTGCGGCCGAGGACGGACTCGACAACATTCACTGCTCTCGATTCCCGACCGCTAAAAGCTATCAGGAGTTTGAGGAATATCTTAAATATCGCGTCGCCAATCCAGAGGATTATCAGACGCTTGTCATTGACTCGCTCGACTGGCTTGAACGACTAATCTGGGACCAAGTCTGCGAAGACGAAAAAGTCACTTCGATCGAGAAGATCGTCTATGGCAAGGGCTATGTTATCGCGCTCTATTACTGGCGCCAGATCCTTGACCTGTTATCCGAATGGCACGAAGGCGGCTATATCACGCTTCTCGTCGCTCACGCGGTCGCAGAAAAATACGTTGATCCTGAAGTGACTCTTACACGCTTTGCGCCGCGTCTCCACAAACACGCGCTATCCTTTATCGCGGAATATGTCGACGTAATCCTGCTTGCAACGCGAAAGGTGGGCGCCGCCATGGGGGGCGTGAACAACCCGCGGATCGTACGCAGCGACACGTCGCCGTTTCAAATGGCAAAATCACGGTTTGTTATCCCCGCCGAGATGCCGCTCGACGCAAACGTCGTTCTTAGGGCGATTCAAGAAGCCCAAAAATAATGAACATCGATGTTCAGTTTTTAGCCTCTAATTAACAGGAATAAAGACATGGTTAAAATCAATTTTGATCCCACGACAACGCGCCCATACAGCGGCTCCTTCCAGCTGCTGCCGCCCGGCGAATACAACGTAAAAATCGTCAACGAAGAGGAGCAGTTGTGTCGCGACGGCAGGAGTAGAGCTCTTGTCTTTGAATATAGCGTCATCGACGGCGAACATCAGGGCCACAATATCCGACATATGATCAACCTTTGGAACGCAAACGAGGCGGCAGTATCGGTCGCACAGTCGGTTCTTGCGTCGATCATGAATGCTATCGGACTGCCGACTTTCATGGATACCCGCGAACTCCACAACAGACCGTTCCGAATTCGCGTTGAAAATCGGGAATGGAACGACCGCGTATTTAACGACGTTGTCGATTTTATGCCCGTTAAAGCGACCAATAGCGTCGGAATGCAGATACCGCCTCCTCCGCCGCCGCAGCAGGGGGCGACTGGCGACGCAGGGCCCTTCTGGTCAGCTTAGGCGCGACAATGAAACTGCGGTGGTATCAGGAGCAGGCGGTCGCCGCGGTCTGGGACTACCTTCGCAACGAGAAGGGGTCTCCTTGCGTTGTGCTGCCTACAGGCTCCGGCAAAACGCCGGTGATCGCCGAAATGTGCCGTCAGGTGCTTGAATGGGGCGGGCGCGTCGTTGTTCTCGCGCACGTTAAAGAGCTCCTCGCTCAGGCGGCAGATAAGCTGCGGCGCTTCGTGAATCCCGACGATATCGGGCTTTACAGCGCCGGGCTTAACGAGCGCACGACGGACAAGCCGATCGTCGTTGCGGGGATCCAGAGCGTCTACAAGCGCGCGGCTGAACTTGGCGAACGGCAGCTCATCATCGTCGACGAGGCGCATCTTATCCCGCCCCAAGGGGCGGGGCGTTACCGTCGGTTCCTCGAAGAGGCGAGGAAGATTTCACCAGACGCGCGCCTTGTAGGGCTCACCGCGACGCCATACAGGCTAGGTTCTGGCTGGATTGTCAACGACAGAATCTCGGAGGAGCAGCGAAAAGAAGAGAACGGCGCTTGCGATCGACTTTTGGACACGATCGTTTACGACGTGCCCGTTAATCGGCTTATCAGCGACGGAACATTATCGGCGGTCGTTAGTCGCAACGCAAGTCGTCGTCCCGACTTCTCCAAAGTCCACGTTGTGAGAGGCGACTATGACGAAAAAGAAATTGAGAAGGTTCTGGCGAGAAAAGGCGTGTTGGAGCGCGCCTGTCGTGAAATTGTCGACGAGACGATCGATCGACGAAAGGTTCTCGTGTTCTGCGCCAGTCGAAAATCCGCTCGGCGATGCGCCGAGCTGCTGCGCGAATATTCCGAGGACTTCGACGCCGCGGTAGTTGACGGAAATACGCCTAGTGGCGACCGCGCCGATCTTATCCGACGTTTTAAATCAGAGACGGGGGACGAGACGCTTATCGGGCGCGACAAGCCGCTCAAATTTATATGCAACGTCGGGGTGCTGACGACCGGCTTCGACGCCCCTAACGTCGATTGCATCGCGCTCTTACGCCCGACGCAGAGCCTTACGCTCTATCATCAGATGATAGGCCGCGGCCTTCGGCGCGCGCCAGACAAGGCGAACTGCCTCGTTCTCGATTACGGCGGCAATGTGGAACGCCTCGGCCCGATCGACGTGCCCGATCCTGAAGCGCTTGTACGCGCGCCGTCAGTGCCGAAGCTATGGCGCGAATGTCCAAAATGCCGGTCGGTCGTTGCGCGAACTTACGCCGCCTGCCCGATATGCGGCGAACAGCTCGTCATGAAGAGGCCGCCGTCCGACCCTAACGCGAAGTTACAGGATAGCGCTAGCGGCAAGGCGATTCTCTCCGATCAAGAGGACGCGCCCGACGAGGAGAAAATCGAAAGGGAGTATGAGGTCTTGAAGGTCGAATACGCCGTCCACTTTAAAAAAAACGCAGAAGAAGGTAAGCCTCCGACGATGCGCGTAAGCTACCACTTCTCGTCCTTTCGATATCCGATCAGCGAGTGGCTATGCGTTGAACATACCGGCTTCCCTCGCCGCAAGTTCGAAAAATGGTGGAAGTCAAAGAGCGCTGTGCCGCCGCCGACGAGCGTCGAAGAGGCCGTCGCATACGCTCAGCAGGGCGCGCTCGCAACGCCGACGCGCATCAAGACCGTCGGCAAGCTTGGGGAACGCTTCCCTAGTGTCGTCTGGCTCGAATCGACTCCTATTCCCGACTTCGACCCTGCCAGCGTTAAATTCGACGACGGCGCAGACGACTATTTCGACGACGGTTTTCCCGAGTTCGAAAAGCTTGAAAGCGCCGAGGACTCTGACGACGATCGCGAGCATTTTTGCTCAAGCTGCTCTCACTGGTCGCCAGACGGCGAATCAATGACTGGCGGATACTGCAAGCTCAAAGAGTGCGACAGAGCGCTCTGTGACCCGATTTGCGAAGCGTACGACTACATCAACAAAGACGAATATATCCCATTTTAAGGTTAGCTGTGAATCTCCGTTCAGAAGCTTATGAGCTTTACCAGTCAGGGTTAAACGTCCTGCCCGCGATCAAGGCGCAAAAACGCCCCGTCGGCTGCTGGAAGCGCTACGCCGAAAGCCGGCACGACTTTGACGCCGTCTTCCCCGCCGATCTTAAGTTCGACGCCATCGCGGTCGTCTGCGGCGCTACGTCGGGCGGGCTGGAGATTATCGACTTCGATCAACATGCTGCGCTCTACCCGCAATGGCGCGCCGCGGTAGACGATATCGTCGCCGATCTGCCCGTTGAAAGCACTCAAAACAGCGGGAAGCACGTTGCGTTTAGATCTTCTGTCTGCGGTCGCAATCAGAAACTCGCAACGACAGGCGAGGGCTGCGCTATCGAGACGCGCGGGGAAGGCGGGATCTGTATCATCGCGCCGACCGACGGCTACGTCCTAGAAAGCGGCGACTGGCGGAAAGTTCCCGTTCTCTCACGCGAGGAACGTCAGGCGCTCCTTGACGCCGCGCGCAGCCTTTCTTCGTCTCCTATGCCCGTTGAAACGCCGCCGCGCCCGAGCGCGCCGCTGAAGGCCGCTAATTCGCGCCCTGTGGGCTCTTCGAGGAAGTATGGGGAATCAGCCTCAGATTACATGAAACGCGTACAGGCGGGAAAAGAAAGCCTAAAGCGCGCCGGATGGCGTTTTCTTTACGCCTGCGCCGACTGGGAATACTGGGAGCGCCCCGGGCAACCGGTCGCCGGTAAACCGGGCGGCAGTTTCTCGATCAAGGACGGGTTCTTCCACTGCTTCACTTCTAACGGCGCGCCGCTGGAGCAGGATCGAAATTACTCGCACCTGCAACTTGTCGCCGCGCTCGATTACGACGGCGATCAATCCGCCGCCGCGCGCGACTGGGCGCGTAAAAGGAATGCTGAAGAACGACCTAACGAGGATTGTTTTGCCGAAACGCGCGCCCATAAAACCTCTATAGCCTTCAACCCTTTTTATCCTCCTGAAGATGAAAGATACATCGAAGACGACACAAAGCCGCCTGTAGATCTGCCGCAGCAACTCTTTGAGTGCGGCGGGATGATACAGGAAATACAGGATATGACAAATCAGTACGCGTTCAGGCCGCAGCCAGAGGGCGCGTTCCTCGGCGCGCTGGCGACTATGTCGTTCCTCGCGGGCCGTTCTATCGCGATTAAATATATCGGCAACTTAGTTACGCCGAACATCTACTCCGTTTTCCTTGCCCCGTCCGGAATGGGTAAAGACATTATCCGGCGCGTTAGCTCCGACGTTGTGAGCGCCTATAGTCCCGACGAAAGCATCCCTGAAAACTTCGCAAGTGTGCAGGCGCTGCAAAATATGATCAGCCGCACCCACAAACTGATGTGGCTTCACGATGAATTCGGGCGCGATCTCGCGGTGATGAACAGCGAGAAGGCGAATCCGAACGTAGTGAGCATCATTACGGAATGTCTTCGCCTTTACTCGAGCGCCAGCGACCCGAACTATCTGCCAAAGATCGTCGCTCAGGAAGCAAAAGGCGCGAAAAAGATCGAATCTGTCGACCGCCCCTCTCTTACGATCTTTGCGACCGGGAACCCCGACGAGTACTTTATGGGCTCGAACGAAATGTCGCTGCTTAACGGCTACGTCGCGCGCTTCACGATCGTTCAAGGGCGAACGTACAGCAAGAAGAAAACTGTCACCTTTGAGGAGGCAAAAAGTACTCCGAGAAGACGCATCGACGAAAGCTTGCGATCTCGAATCCGAGACTGGTACAACCTTGAACAGAAAGCGGCAGACGGATTCTTTGAGGTAGGGTTTAATAAAGAAGCCTTTGACTGCATCACAGACTTTGATTATCGAAACGAATCGATTATTAAAAACTCAGAAGATAAAACCTCCGGCCTTATGCAGTTTCGCTCACGACTCAGCGAGAAGGTCTGGAAGTATGCGCTGCTCTTTACCGCCAGTAAATATGGCGCCAGAGAAGATCTGGCCGTCGATCGTGATTGCGCCGAGAACGCCGTAGCGCTGGCTGAATATGAATCGGACTACTTCAATGTTATCCAACTGAACTTCTCCAGCAACCATCAGACAAGGTTTATTAAAAAGATCTTGGAATGGGGCATAGAGCAGCCCGGACGCTGTTTTAAACATAGAGATTTTTCACGCAGATTTCAACGGTACGGTAGAAGCGCCGTAAGGAATGAAGCGCTTAAAACAATGCTTGAGGCAGATTATTTAAAAGAGATTAAAGAAGAAGGAGCCGGTGCAAAACTCGTAACTTCTTACCTCATAAACATCGACGACAAACAGATTAAGGAACTTTGATTATGTCACAAATCAGACTTATCGACTATAGCCCGAAAGAGGAACCGGATATCGGACGCTATGCGCGTTATACGCGTAAGCGCCCCGACGAAGCGCCCGTCTGCGACGAGGACGGAATAAGGATCGCGAAAAACTGCCTTAAGCAAGGCCATATGAGCGTCTTCGAGTTCGCGCATCTACTCTTTGAGGTTCAGTGTCCGATCTACGTTGCGCGACAACTTATGCGGCATCGCAACGGTGCGTTCTTAGAACGTTCCTTAAGGGCGCTTGAGCCGCCGAAGAACGACGGTAAGCAGGACGGCGACTACGCCGCCGCGCTCGACAAATACAACGAGCTCCTCGCCTACGGCGTCCACAGAGAGGACGCGCGCGCCGTCCTGCCCCTTTCTACGCCGACGGGGTTCTTGTGGAAGATCTCGCTGCGATCCCTGTTCAACGTCTTCCAGCAACGTCTATCGTGCGCGACTCAGCGAGACACGAGGAACGTGGTCTTTGCAATGTACGTAGGCGCAAGTAACGCCTACCCCGAACTTATGACGACCTTCAGGGACTTGAACCCGGAACTTGTATGGGAGGAAGAATGAGCAAGCGACCCTATCCCCCGCAGCCGATTTGTTGGTTCGGTTCTAAGGTGCGCGCGCGGCGGCGGATCCTAGAAGTAATCCAGCCGATCCCGCGGCGACTTTACGTTGAGCCGTTCGGAGGCTCCGGCGCGCTATTCTACGCCAAACCCGCCGAACCGAGCGTCTACAACGACGTTAATTCATTGCTGGTCAATTTCTTTAAAGTCCTGCGAACCCGCGAAGGCCGCGACGCGATCCGGGAACTCTCAAAGTGGACGCCGCAATGCAGGGTTTTCTGGTATGAGTTCAAAGAGGTCTGCGTCGCGTATTCGCGTGGAGAAAAGGACCGCCTGCGCGCCGCGATCGAGGCCGCAAGGCTCGCAGATTACCCCGAGGATATCGCCGTTGCGTTCGCGTTCTTTTACTGCCAAAATTACGGGTTCGGCGGTAAGGTGCTGAGCGCTTTCGGGGAGACGCTGCGTCCCACGTCCTGTGGTTACGAGCCAGAGAGTTTTCATTCTCGCGTGAAGCATTTAGACCTTTTCGCGGAGTCGTTTCGGTTTACGAACATAACGCAACGAGATTTTCGGGACTGCCTCGAGAAGCACGACTATGAGAAAACGCTCTTTTACTGCGATCCCCCCTACGAGTCGCCCACAAGCTCTGGTTACAAAACCGGCTGGTCTAGCGACGATACGCGCGATCTGGTCGCGCTGCTTTGCGATCTTGACGCCTCCGCCGCGCTGTCGTGCTACGACGGGGAACTCTATTCCCCGCTGTTGGACGCCGGGTATCAGAAAAAGAGTTGGTCTAGTCGCGCCAGCGTTTCGCGAGACAAGACGCTTGACTCAAGGCGCGTAGAAACGCTCTACTGGCGATTATCCGATTGGGCGGCGGAAAAGTCGGGGGAGAAACTACTCTTGTGATTGGTGGCCATCGTTGGCAAAGAAGAAGAACAAGCCTATTATCATCGTCGTCGATATGGCGCCGCCGACTGTCAATCATATGTGGCTGAAGCGCGGCGGTACCGGCGGGCGCTTCCTCTCGAAGGAGGCTCGCGTCTACATCCAGATCGCCGCGCTCGCGATCCAGCGTCAGAGAATGCCGCAGGACTGGCCGTTCTGCGCCGTCGATATCGTCGTTGAGCCTATCCGCCGTCAAGGCGACGTCGACAACCGCATTAAAGCGGTCTTAGACGCCTTTACGAAAGCGGGATTCTGGGAAGACGACAAGATCGTCGCCGAGGTCTCGTGCAAATTTGGGAAGGTCTGCAAGCCCCACGGGCGCACGATCGTCACGATCTCGCCGAGGGAAAAGAAATTTTACTGATATGGCGCGATACAAGCACGAACAGAAACTAAAATAGAAATAAATCTCTCGCTCCGAGACATAATAACACGGCTCTGAGGGGACAACGACTCAGGACCGTTTTTTCTATTCTACAATATATTGCTGATCCATTAGCACGGTTGTATAATCTATATAAAAAAAATTCTGATATGTGCTCTCCGTGAAATAGTCGAACCCTGTATCCTCTACTAAATCGCTGAGTTTATATGTTCCTTCTTTATTTGGTACGTAACTAACTGTAGCCCCCCATCGTATCGGTTCTTGAAGATCAGATCCCAGTATCGGTCCGTAACCAGTACCACCCGCGTTGGCAAATCCATAGGAAAGTCCCGATATATACGCCTCTCCGGTGGGTTGGCGGACGCCTGTGTTTTTCAAAAGCTTACGTAAATAAAGCTTAGAAAGATACTTTTCTGTTTTATCTTCATCAAATTCAATATCGTCAACCGTTACCATAAGATCATATATCTGGCTTTTTATGTTGGTTTTAGTTACCCGGATCGTTACGTCTTTGATGCATTTTCCCGGAAAGTTTGTAGGTATTGTTTCTGGCAAATAGTCCCCCGGGTCTATTGGCTTGTATTTCCATCCCCGGCCGTCTTCCCTTATAATCAGCTCAGGGTAAATGCGGCCTTGATAAGGTTCAGGAAAGGGAACGAAATTACCTGTTGTTGTTCCATAGAGGAATAGTTTGTTGAGGCCGAGAGATACTATATAACCTTCTTGATCAAACCAAGAAATTGGCAGCGTTTTATAACTAGTTTTCCCGATAATTTCTTCTTTGTTTACAATATACGGATTAGAGATGGGGAACGTTATTCCTGCGGTGCGTTGTTCCATTTCTACATAGCATCTTAATTTAACTCCCTTATGAAATTCTCCTTCGCTAAATTCTTCCACTTCCCACTTGCCAGATAATCTAAGTCTTACCTTCTTTGCCATTTATGGTCCAAAATAATCAATGTCTTCTGTTTCGCTATAAAGAACAACCATCTTATTTACTTCGTCAAAACTAAAATAAAAATCTGTTGCGACAGTTTTTGATTTTTTGTATTTACGAAGATCGTCTTCAAAATCTTCTATTCTGCAGGCACGCCCCAGCACACATACTCTTTTACCCGCAGACGCCCCTGACCGCGCTAGAACTATAAAGGTCGATTTCTCCTTCGTAGAGGTCAACGCCGCGGTAACATAGATATGACTGTCGCTGCTAAAGGTAACGACGGCAAGGATGATATCGGTTACCGCCCGTCCGACGCCGCCGGGCTCTATCACCCCGTCGATTGCCGCCAGAGCGGCGGAGTTACTGTCTGTCGTTGGCGTCACCGCTTTGATAACTAAGTTATTATTTAATGCCCTGCTTTGCGCGTTGTCGAACGTCAGGGACGCTCTAAAGCCTTTTAGCTCGACAATATCTCCCGGCTTTAATCGACCGCCGGTTGCATTATAGACGAGGATTGTCTGCCGCCCGCCGCGTTTAATCGTTTTGGAATTGCCGGCGAGGAGGCCGGCGTCCCATGCGTCGCTGATCTGCTTCAGCTTTGTCCGGGATAAATTCTTGGCCATAATATCACTCCGGCAGCGGTAAGCCTAAAAGGGCAAAGTCGAATTCAGGGTAGACGCGCTCCACGTTTAGTTGTCTGACGGCGCAATCGAGCTGGCCGGTCGTTGTGTTTTCCTTGCGCTCCACGAGCTGCCATACGTAGTCCCAGCCGCGTTTAACGACGGGGACGTTGTTGAACACAAGCGGCACGTTAGGCGACGCCTCGAAGGAATAGGAGATGCGCCAGTACCAGTTTTTATAAGACTGACCGTTCTCCGTGTAGTTGTATTCGACCTTGTTGGAATTGATTCCGTTAAACCGCAATTCCCCCGCGGCAAAGCCGTCGAAAGGGGCGCTGTTTACGGCGCC
>DUTM01000083.1 GCA_012842085.1 Mycobacteriales bacterium
TATTGATAAAGTAAGTCCTTAAAAGTGTTCAAATAAATATATTGATAATCTAAGTCCCCTAATGGACAAGCAGTTAGGACTAGAATTATTTATTAATATAAGATATATCAATATATTTATTTGAACACTTTTAAGGACTTACTTTATCAATACAGTTATTTGAACAGTTTACCTACTCATTCCCCTTGATTGGCTTCTTGTTTCCTTCTTGTATTCCTTCTGGAAGTTATTTTCTAGGTTAGCTTTTCCTACATTACCACTTATAGTATTAACTAGATCTTTAAAAGTAGATTTAAAGGCTTGTAAATCGCTTGTACGCTCTTTTAAAAATTCTTTAGTAGAATTGTATATTAATCTTATTTCTTCCCTTAAATTGCCTATAGTGGCCCTTAAACCCTTGTTCTCATCAATTAAAGAATTGTAATCTTTTACAAGTGAATTATAGTCATCTATAACTTCATTACTTTTAGTCTTTAAATCTTCAACTGTAGCTTTAAGTTGTCTATTTTCTTTATGAACATCGCTATCTAAAATCTTATTTAACCGTTCTTCTTTTTCTCTGCCAATTTTTAAAGCCGAATCTAGTTTTAAAAAATCTTCTTCTGAAATAATTATATTTCCAGTTTTCTTTTTTACTGTCTTGGTAAATTCATGTCCTAAAAATTTTTCGCCACTTGGAACTTTTACATCTTCCATTTCTCTTTTAACTTTTACATCAATCTTATTAGGTATTTTATTTTCTTGAGTATAAGCTTTTAATTCGTTTCTCTTTCTATCAATCTCTCTTTCAATCTCTTTTTCTTTCTTTTTTAATTCTTTAAATTCAGGAACAGTTAAATTTTTTCTATCTGATCCTTCAAGCCCCCTTTTAATTCCAAAACCTTTTTCTTGTAAATGTCTTGGTAAATTTTCTTGAACATTACGAAGTGCTTCACGATTAAAAACTCTCTTAGCAGATAATTTTTTATCTTTATCAAATGGAACTATTCCCATATGTAAATGGGGAGTAGATTCATCAAGATGAACTGTAGCATATCTAATATTTTCTTCCCCAAAGTTTTCTGCAAAATATTCTTTAGCAGAAATAAAAAATTCTTTTGTATCTTCATCAGATAAATTTTCAAAAAATTTTCTGTCGCTAGTGATGATCCATTCATTAATTAATACTGCATCTTTTCTAACTGCCCTGGTAGTAGATTTATTTTCATTTATAAAATTCTCAATATCTCTTTTATAATTATCAGTACGATTAACCAGGTCATAATTCAATTCAGAAAGAGAAGTATCTATATCAGGATTAGAATGATTTTTTGTTTTTCTCTGATTATGATTTCCAATTCCTATTAAGTTTTCTGCTTTCATCTTTTGCATTCTTGCCACGATCATTGACATAAAATCACTCCTTCAAAAACCTAGTGTGGACACATTGTCCGGACATACCTTCCATGTAAAGTATAACACACTATACTTTACCCTGTAAAGTGTGTGGTCTGCCGACGGCTAAAACCATTCAGCATTCAGCTGAAGCAAGTGTAAGTTCATCACTTGCAAAAGATTAAAACCTTTCTTTTTTTACGGAAAAAAA
>DUTM01000119.1 GCA_012842085.1 Mycobacteriales bacterium
GCCTTGCGGAAGCCAGCGTCAACGCATCTCAATCCATGGATGAGATTGTCAACATATCAGTGGAAAACACTGCTGCCACTGAAGAGATGGCTGCAGGTGCAGAAGGAGTTGAGCACGCAATAGATAACATAGCCTCTGTCTCAGAAGAGACTGCTACATCTGTCGAAGAAATCGTGGCATCAGCTGAACAAGTTAATGTATCCATCCAGCAAATAGCTGCTTCAGCCTCGGAGCTAGCTAACATGGCAGCAAAGCTCACAGAGGCGGTAAGCATATTCAAAATCAGCTGATCTTAGTCCCGTCTTCTTTTTCGACATGTATCTCTTAAAAAACCCACTAAACCCTACGAACTTCTCAGCCGATATAGAAACTGAGAGGATTTTCTATTATGGTGTCGAATATTGAGAATGACTCTTTATGGATAGATTTTCCATTTAGCCCTCCGACCTTTAGCCTTCGATTGATTTTCGCGAAATGCAGGGTCCGACGCCAAGGTAGAAGCAAAATCCATACTCATGGCTGAACATCCCGAACTTCATCAGGGTTAACAGGCCAAATCTGTTGGAGCGTACCCATGGAAACATAGTTACGACAAACCAGGCCGTCTCTTACAGCAAAAACAAGCACGGACGGCTGGAACTAAACGAGTGGAAAAATAGCAATGATCGAAGATAATACATCCACAGATATGGAGGTTCCTGTAATGTTAAGTAGCGTTCTTGAGGAATTACTAAGAAATCAACGTCCTGCCAAATTATCTCAATCCATCTTAGTGCTGACGTTAGCTGCACTCTTGGACATGCAAGACCAACTGACATCCGGGCATTCCCGAAGGGTAGGCACGTACAGCGCGCTCATAGCCCGGGAACTCGGCTTGTCTGAGAAAGACCAGTCAACTATTAAACTAGCAGGTCTTCTTCACGATATTGGAAAAATCGGTGTGAGAAAGGCGCCTCTCTACAAACCTGACAAGCTCTCAGATGAAGAAATGCATGAGATGAAGAGGCATGTAATTCTAGGGTACGAGATCATAGTTGAAGTGCCTCATCTGGCCGATATTGCCTGCCTTGTCCTGCACCATCACGAGCGGATGGATGGCAGTGGTTATCCCCACGGACTTTCCGGGGATGAGATACCTTTAGGCTCCAGGATACTCTGTGTTGCTGACAGTTTCGATGCAATGGTTACTTCCCGCATATACAGACCGACAGTTTCAGTCCCTAAAGCATTGGAAGAATTGGAAAGGTGTTCCGGGACACAGTTTGACATTGAAATAGTCAGAGTGTTCGGCGCCTATCTTAGAAATGAAGGCTTTCACCTTCTCGGAGAAGCTCTTTAGCAAGAATGAAGATTCATATAGTATCACACCTTGAGAATTACTGAGGGACAGCGTACTTAGGCAAAAACACTATACATTTGCACACAGGAGGGATTTATGAATATGTTTATGAAATGGTTTCGAAACCTCCGTCTAAGATCAAAGATCATCCTGATGGTAGTAATGCTTGTTGTATTCACCGGAATAATCGGCGGATATGCCATAGTAAATGTAAACCGCATCACTGAAAACACCAGAATTCTCGGGGAAGACTCACTGCCTAAGGCCGATCTTGTCGGCGACCTTATAGGAGCTGTAAGCGACGGAAGACTGGTTGCACTTCGCCTTGTGATGGCCTCTACAGACTCGGAAATCAGAGAGCATGAAGCATTTTATGAACGAGCCAAACAAGAAGGCGACAGCGCCCTTGAAGACATCGGCCTCCTGCTCGTCACTGAAAGAGGCCAAGAGATTCACACTTCCTTCACCGAGCAGTGGAATGAGTTCAAGAAGATCGGAGATAACATAATGCGCCTTTCAAGGGAAGGCGCCTCTTCCATAATCATACAATCAAATCTGAGACAAGGCGCACAAGTCGGTGACAGACTGGTATCAATTCTGGCTGAACTGAAGTCAGAGATAGAAGCCCACACAGATGAAGTCGTTCACGAGTCTATGGCGACTGCAGCATCAGGACGCACAGCTGTCATCACTCTCCTTGTGGCCCTGATGGCACTTGGCTTCGGGATAGGGTTTTTCATCGCCAAGAATATCTCTGACCCTGTAAGAGAGCTGGTAAGGCTGGTGAACAAAACCGCGTCAGGAGACCTCACTGAAGACATCGTAGCAAAGTCCACTGACGAAATTGGGAATCTCATGAAGGCCTTCGGGGACATGACGCGGAATTTGCGGGATGTGGTTGGAGAAGCTGCGTCATCCGCCTACACTGTTGCCTCCTCAAGCGAGCAATTAGCTGCTGCTGCAGGGCAATCAGCAAGTGCAGTGCATCAGATTTCAAGCACAATAGGACAGGTGTTAGCAGGCATTGAAGAGCAAACAGCAAGCACGAATGAGACAGCGACTGCAATCCATCAGGTTAATCAGGCAATAGCGCAGGTAGCCCAGGGAGCGGAGACTCAGGTGCAAGGTGTGCACCAAGCTTCCGGAGTACTGGATGCTATGAAGAAATCTATAGATGACGCAGTAGAGGCCCTACAAAAAGTCAATTCTGCATCCCGGCAGAGCGCGGAATCAGCAGGACGTGGCGGTCAATCCATAAAGAACGTCATCACCGGCATGAAAGAGATTAAGGACGCTGCTGATACAGTCGCAATAGCTATAGGCGAACTTGATACCCACTCGCAAGACATCGGAAAGATCCTGGAAGTCATTGACGACATAGCTGATCAAACAAACCTCC
>DUTM01000107.1 GCA_012842085.1 Mycobacteriales bacterium
TCCACAGCTGCAATTTTAGATACTCCGCAAGCTTTGGCGACGCCTATGGCCATAAGTCCTATAGGGCCGCAGCCGAACACAGCCATGGTCCTACCCCTGGTCTCACCTGACAACACTGTATGAGTGGCATTGCCCAGGGGTTCCTGGATTGGGGCTATCTCCAGTGGGATCGAAGGATCGTTGAACCACAGGTTATCTTCGGGAATAGCTACGTACTCCGCGAAACACCCGTCTCTATCCACCCCGAGTATACTGGTGTTTTGGCATACATGTTTCTCCCCGAGCATACACTGGGTGCAGTACCCGCATATTATGTGAGACTCTGCAGACACGTAGTCTCCGATTTTCGCGTTCTTGACCCCGGGGCCAAGCTCAACAATTTCCCCGGCTAACTCATGTCCCATTATCTGCGGAGGCTGAATGCGCTTTTGTGACCATTCATTCCATATGTATATGTGGTGGTCAGTACCACATATAGCAGTAGTTTTTACTTTGATAAGCACCTCACCCGGACCGGGTACCGGGATAGGCACATCCAGAAGTGTCGCTCCGGCCGCAGGTTCGGTCTTCAGCACTGCTCTCATGACTCTACCCCCCCCTATAAGTTATAAGACCGGATTTCACAAAAACAGCTCTTACATCACTTTTCTCAAACCATTATGGGCTTCCGTCGCCATCAGCAAAACATGGGTTCACTGGAAGAGATTACTCCTATTCCCTTATCAACTCGATGACCTCTGTAAGCCTATTGACAAGATGCTCATGATAGGCCTTACCCTTCTCAACAGATGCACGGCTCGGGCTTCCGCTTACCCCTTTTCCACAGTCGACAGACTGTCGCATGCCTTCCCTTGTCAGAGGAACATAGCATAACGTGTCGCCTGCAAGACGTGGGTCTATTTTGTGGAATTTGCTGCTCTCCGGCACATAGTCCAGAACCTTATCTACGTGATACAACTCAGGATGGCAGTACCACATGTGGGAGGATTCAATCTCTTCAGCATGCCCCACCTGTCCAAAGCCCAGTTCATCCGCGATATCCCTAGACATGTATGCTGGATCAAAGATCTTAACCCGCAAGCCTAGTACGCGTTGCGCACGCTCGGCAGCAATTTGCAGCCACGCAATGTTGACGATTCTATGTCCATTTAGTAGTATAACACTCTTGCATTCATAGGCAGCTAAGGATTGCATGACATCGTAGACTAACTCTACCAGAATCTCAGGCCTTATCGTGATGGTTCCAGGAAGAACCGTATGATGAGGACTCCAGCCGTACCATAGTGGAGGCGCAACGACGGCTCCGGTCTTTTTAGCCGCCTCCTCTGCAATTGCCATTGCCACAAATGTGTCAGATCCCAAAGGCAAATGTCGCCCATGTTGCTCAGTGCTGCCAACAGGCACAATAACAATGCCAGATGAGTCCGTCATTCTAGATTGGAAGTCTTCCCATGTCATATTCTGCAACCATACTTCGGACAAAGCTAACTCCACCTTTCCCCCATCAATGTACCACATTGGTCATGTCTATGTCTCAATCTCATATGCGTCCAAGGGCCAACTGCTCGTTGGGAATATCAGTGATGAACATATGACCGGGCGCGTGTCCGATAGAGAATGGAAGTTTTGCATTGGATGCTACTTGCTGTGCCGTGACGCCGCACGCCCAAAATACCGGCACATCACCAGCTTCAATTACAGGCGCATCGCCAAAATCGGGGCTACTTAGATCTTCAATACCTAATCCGTCAGGATCGCCTATCCAAATTGGCGCTCCATGTGACAGCGAATACCGCGAAGTCACAACAGTAGCCCTCGCCACAAGGCTCCCCGGTATCGCCCGCATACTCACTACCATCTTTCCACAAAACGGTCCTGACGGGAGACAATCGATATTAGAGATATACATGGGGCAATTGAGTTTATTCTGAATGTGCCTGACAGGAACTCCATTTGCCATGAGCGCCTCCTCAAATCCGAAACTGCAGCCCAGAAGGAACCATACGAGGTCATCATTCCAGATAGACTCTATGTCTCTAACTCTGTCGACTAGGACTCCATCGCAGTATACCCAATACCCCGGGATGTCGGTACGAATATCTGCGCAATCCGCAACAAGCTTCGTGTAGGGATCTCCTACAGAACCCATCTCCAACACCGGGCAGGGTTTAGGGTTCCTTTGGCAAAAGCTAGCAAAGTCAAGCGCATATTCTCTTGTTACGATCAGCAAATTGGCCTGGGCATAACCCCCGGCGATTCCAGTAGTTGGCCTCACTGTTCCTGATCTAAAATCGAGTCTCCATTCCTCTGGGGTTCTATCTTTCTGCACCTAACCGATCCCTCACATTCCTAGATAAGCTTTGCGAATAAGCTCATTGTCTGCGCACTGAGCAGCCGAACCCGAAAATACTATTTTACCTGTCTGCAGTACATACACGCGGTTAGATAATTCAAGAGCTTTCTGAACATTCTGCTCTACTAACAACACGCTCATACCAGATGCATTCATCTGTCTGATTGCCTCATAGACAGTCAACACGAACTTGGGCATGAGACCCAACGATGGCTCATCAAGCATGAGTATCTGTGGTCCGGACATAAGAGCTCTTCCAATGGCCAGCATCTGCTGTTCGCCACCGCTCATTGTCTCTGCTCGTTGCCCCCTACGATGTGACAGCACTGGAAAGAGTGAGAAAACTCGTTCCATTCTGTCTTGAATAACATTAGGAGACTTGACGCTATAGGCGCCAAGTAGCAGATTATCTTCAACAGATAGCTTGCCAAAGAGTTTACGTCCTTCAGGCACATGAGCGACTCCAAGTCCCACTATTTCATGGCCTGGCAATGTGTCAATACGCTTCCCATCTAGGAATATCCCACCCGATGCTGGCTTCAAAAGTCCAGATATGGTTCTTAGTATCGTAGACTTGCCAGCGCCATTGGAACCTATCAGAGCAACGATCTCACCCTTATCAACCCGTAGGTCAATATCTGAGACAACAGGCACACCATGATAACCAGCATTCAACTTCTCAATTTCCAGCATCAACTTCACCACCAAGGTACGCCGAAATGACCTGCTCATCTGACAGAACCACTTCCGGCTGGTCATCAGCTATCTTCCGGCCTTGATCCAAAACCACTATCCTATCAACAAGGGGGATTAGCGCTTCCATGACGTGTTCCACCATGAGCAACGCAACCCCTGTCCCCTTGATCCGTCTGACTAATGACACCGCCTGCTTGGTCTCGGTAGAAGTCAAGCCCGCCATTGCCTCGTCCAACAGCAACATCCTAGGCTTCGTGGCCCAGGCTCGGGCAATCTCCAGTCTCTTCAGATCCGCAATCGTCAACGCACTCACAACGACGTCCTTCTTCTCGTCCAACTCGCACTCTTCAAGCACTCTCAAACCGATCTTCCTCGCCTCATCAACTGAGGACGTTCTGCAAAAAGCGCCCACCATGACGTTCTCAAGAACCGTCATGTTCCTGATCGCCTTGACTATCTGAAACGTTCTGGCCAGTCCGCCATAACATACCGCATTGGGACGCCAGCCAGTTATGTCAGTCCCTTCAAATACCACGGTTCCGCTAGTAGGCGTGTAGTACCCTGCCACACAATTAAACAGGGTTGTCTTGCCGGCGCCGTTTGGTCCAATAAGCCCCACACATTCGCCATCTGCAACTGAAAATGATACGCTATCATTAGCCAAGAGCCCAGCAAAACGTTTCGACACCTCGTTAATTTCAAGAATGGGTTTCAGGGTTGATCCCTCCCTTGGAGCCAAGTCTCTGACCTGTTTGACGAATAAGTCCCGCAATCCCATCCGGGCGATATATGGCAATCAAAGTCAGTATGATGCCGTAGACAATAAGGTCAACTCCGCTCCCTCCACCGCCCAGATAAGCCCGGCTCAGTTCCGAGAGAGGCACGAGTATCAAAGTTCCAATAATCGGTCCCAAAACCGTTCCTGCACCTCCTAAGGTAGTCAGCAGACACATCTTGATAGCCATGGGATAGGAGAATACGGATCTGGGATCTATATACATGATGTACTGAGCATAGAAGGTCCCGGCCGCAGAGGTAAGAACGGCGCTGATAATCATTGCATACAACTTGTACTTGACGGTATCAACCCCTAAGCTCTCAGCAGCATCTTCGCTTTCCCTTATTGCGCGAAAGTAGAAACCCGAACGTGATTGGCTCATCAGATACGTTATTATAGTAGCAATAGCCATCATGGCCAAGGCGATATAGGCGTATGCATTCTTGGAGCTGTGGAACTGGAATGCCCAAAACGACTCAGTTTGGATAGGTAGCGACAACCCTGCGGCACCGCCTAATGCTTCCAAACCTATGACTAGAGTTTGAGCTATTTGCAACACTGCGATTGTAGCTATGACAAAGTACTTCCCACTCAACCTGAAGCATGGATAACCAATAACCGCTGATGATAGGGCAGACAAACCCATACCAGCAACCATTCCAATCCATGGGCTCAAACCTACTTTCAGCAACAAGATCGTGGAAGTATAGGCTCCTACGCCAAAGAACACCGTATGTCCTAGTGAGACCTGTCCGGCATATCCGCCTATGATATTCCACGCCTGTCCCAATACACCGTACAAACACAGCATAATATATATGTGCATCAAGAATGGCTCATTGCTGAGGACCACGGGAACCACCAACAGCACACCTAGACCTGCCAGCAAGTACCATTTCCGAGACAACCCCAAGATTCTCACCATCCCATCAGTCCCTTCGGTCGGGCAATAATGACCAGCAGGTAGATACCAAACACCACTACGTACTTGTAAGCTGGGCCAATCAGGAAACCACCGAGTGCTTCGGCCAAACCGATTATCAACGCTCCCAGCAACGCTCCTGGAACGCTTCCAAAGCCCCCCAACGCTACTGAAGCGAACGCCAACAACGAGAAGACCGATCCCACAGTCGGCGAGACATATGAGAAATTAGCCAAAACACACCCAGCGACCCCGGCACAACCGATCCCCAAGCCAAATGCGATTGCGAACATCTTTTCAGAGTCTATACCCACTAACACCGCAGCTTCAGGATCCATAGACACCGCTTGAAGAGCCCGCCCGATGCGAGTCTTGAGGAGAAATAGATAAAGCCCTAGTGACGCCATGAGACTTGCGCAGGAAGCCGCAATCTTTGCCACCGGCAACCTAAGGCCGCCTAGAGTGACAGTCCCCTTCAAAACCGTATCTGATACTGATCGAAAGTTGGGTGTCCACAAGAACAACGCTACATTACTTATTATTATCCCGAGACCGAAAGTAACTAGAATTCTTGACAGATCAGATGACTTCATCACTGGCTTGACTGCTATGCGATACACCCCCTGCCCCGCCACAAAGAAAAGGATAGCGGCCAAAGGTAGGGATGTGAAGGGATCCATTTGAAATATTGTGGACATCCAGTACGCGAAATACATGCCAAGCATCAGAAATTCCCCATGAGCAAAATTAGCCAGATCCATGACACCCCAGATTAGTGTGAGCCCAGTAGCAATGAGAGAATATACCATTCCCATTAGAAGTCCATTGACTATAACCTGCATCAAATCCGAAGTCCAATTCATAGTATCAGGCCCCTTCCCTCGGTAATCACACATCTGCAGCTGTCTCTGGAACGTTGACGCCGCACCGAACTTTTGGAGAACTCAAGGTTTGGGTTGGAGGGACTGGTTGTTCCCTCCAACCCAAATTGGCCTATCTTTCCTCCCACGCAGGCATCGGCCACACAAAATCTCTCTCAGCAAGCTCAAAAGGCCACACAATCTCATATTCTCCGCCCTGGATCTGGGTTATCACGTTCCCTGCCAAGGTGTTGCGGCCGTCCGACGGATCAAAGTTGATGCCAGACCAAGCCATGACTATGCTGTCACCGCTTATGTCTGTCTCCCAAAGCGCTTTCGAGATTTTTGACTTGTCAAGAGACCCGGCCCTTTCAATGGCATCTGCCAAAACAAACACACCAGTAAATGCCCTAGCAGAACTTGCATCCATGTTGGCCCCGTATCTCTCAAAGTACATGTCATTCACTTCTTTGACTATTGGTTTCCGCGACGATACAGCTAGAGACCATACGTCGCCTACAAAGAGATAGTAACCATCTTCGCCTACTCCTTCAAGGTACGCGGGGTCTGTATGACCGGAATCCCAAGCCAAAACTGCCTTGGGGTTGTAGTTCATCTCTTTCATGGTCTTGGTAAAGAGTATAGCATCAGGCGTATATGAAACCTGCATCACAATGTCTATCTTCTCTGATTTCAGCTTCATTACCTCAGAGGACAAATCGCTGGCCTGGTGGGGGTAGGCTATCTTGGCAGCTATGTTGTAGCCATATTCAGCCGCATACCGTTCCTGCGCTCTCGCAGTATCAACGCCCGCATCAGTGTTCTCATAGAGAAGGCCAATTCTCATCGACTTCATGTCCAGTCCGTTACGCTCACCTAACTCATTCAGGAACTTGAACCAATTCTGTACAAATGTGTTTGCGTCAGGCGTTGTCTGCCAATACCACTTGAAACCCCTTTGAGCCAGCTCCGGAGATATGGCATCCGCATTCAGGAACGGCGTAGCAAAACGTTCTGCCGCCTGGCTAGCAGTCTTCGTCACCGAACTCTGGAAACACCCCATGAGCGCGCAAACCTTCCCAGACGTAACAAGTCTCTCAGCTTCAGCCATACCAGTTTCAGGAGAGCCCTGACTGTCCGCAAATACAACCCTTAACTTAGCACCATTCAATGCGGGAATGCCCTGTGTCCTCGCAAAAGGCAAATCCAAATCACATTTGTTGTTGATTATGTCCAGCGCAAGTTCGACTGCATTCTTTGAACGGACTCCAACAGTAGCCGTTGCTCCCGTCAATGGATAAATAGCTCCTATCTTTACTTCTCCTACGTCCTTAGCGAAACATGCCGAGAATACCGAAATGACAATCATTACAAGAGTAAATACACATATGCCCACCGACAAACACCGCAATCTCCGTGCCATGTAGTGACCTCCTTTTTTGGGTAGCTACTGGACATTCTTGCCACCGTTGTAGCCTATCCCCTGAGAAATGTTGTGTGCACAGCTTCTAAGCGATCTAACAAGATGGTTCAACTCGGCAGGTTCAAAGTACCATTCCGGCCCTGCAACACTTAGAGAAGCAACTACCACCCCCCTGTAATCAAAAATCGGCACAGCAACTGCCGCCGTCTTTGGCTCAAGCTCTCCGAATGCAACGCTGTACCCGTTCTGTCTTATTGCATTTATGCAGTTCCATAGAGTCTCAGGATCTGCTACAGTAGTTGACGTATATTTCACCATGCTTATGTTGGCCAAATACTCCTCGATCTCGTCATCGCTACGATAGGCTAACAATACCCTCGGGCAAGCAGTTACGTGCAGTGGAACTCTTCGCCCTATCTGCGTGAAGAGCCTGACTGGATGATGAGATTCAACCTTCTCCACATACACTGCCTCAGTTTGATCACGTATTACCAGGTGGACAGCCAGCCCCACCTCGTCCCTCAGATCTTGCATGAACGGATAGGCCAACCGTCTCAATTCCATCGAGTTCCGAACAATCTCCCCTAAATGCAGGCATTTGAGCCACAGCGTGTACTCATTCCTAGAGGTCGTCCTTGACACGTAACCACGGTCTTCAAGAGGTTGGATTAGACGGTATACGGTCGGTCGGGGCATCTTGAGTGTCTTGGAGATCTCGGCTACCGTCATTGGCCGTCCAGCTTCGGCAAGTAACTCGATTATCTCTAGCCCCTTTTCCAACATAGACTGTTTCCGCGGTATTGTCCGCATGGTGAACACCTCTCTCGCGTAATGATTATGTTCGACATCAGTAAGCATTTTCCTTCCTTATGAAACGCTTTTTGGAATTTTTCACTAGGAAGATTTCTCGAAAGCTATTGGTCTCTGAGCAATGCAACTATTGAAATCTAGCGGTTATCCGTGCCTGATGCATTTACTCACAGCCCGAGTAAGCTTCACCAACACTGCCCAAAATTCCACACATGGGAATGGAAACGTCTGACAAACCCGATCCACAAGAATTTAGCTTGGTGGACGGCTGCCTCGTTGTTATTAAATCCTGTTTTCGCTTCAGGAAATTTAGTCGGTTATCCCGATACTGGCTGAGAATATCGTTTTTCTTGGCTCTAGTGGAGTTGGGAAGTCGCATCTTTCAATTGCTCTGGGTTATGAAGCTGTCAAAGCCGGTTACAAAGTGCGTTTCATCACTGCCCAAGATCTTACAGGACAACTTTATGCTTCTTTGGCAGACGGTACATTCTAACGGGAACTTGCGCGTTTTGGAAAGTATCACCTGCTGACCATAGATGAATTGGGGTTTCTTAGCCTGGACAAAACCGCTTCCAACCATTTCTTTCAGGTGATTAACCAGGCATACGAACGTCAATCTGTAATCACAACCAGCAATAGGCCTTTCCAGACATCGTCCGTGCTGTTTTACGATGCAGTGATCGTTACTGCCATTTTAGACCGCATCTTGCATCATACCCATTTTTTAACATGAAGGATGATAGCTACCGATTCCGCGACCACCTGCACGCCAAAGGAAAGAAGGTGGTTACACTATCATAAGCCACCTAAAGAAGGTCAGAAAGAGACAACCGGGGTGGGGAATTTTCTTGTCCGAATGTGAGGAAATCAAAATGACCGTTGACAGCTTTGCGGTAGAGCCATACTAACCCACTTAAACAATCCGAAGTCTTTGTATGTCTCCCATTCTTGTCCTTCAACGCTAAAACCCGACTTTACCCAGTGACCCAATTGATTGGAGATTGCAATTCCACAGACTTGAGGTATGTGTAGGCTTCTCGCTACATCAATCTGTGTCTTAA
>DUTM01000088.1 GCA_012842085.1 Mycobacteriales bacterium
AAATCAGGACATCTGCGCAGGTCTTGATACGCTCGTTTTTAGGTGTAAAGGCTTTCAGAAAATATCCCCAAGATGCCACTGCGCAGCCTGACACATACCCGCCAACAATTAACCCCAGTGTCCACAGCGTAGATGGGGCAAAACAGAATGGTATAGTTGCGATTAAGCATACACCCATACTGCCAAGAATAGTATGCTTTGCAGCTTTTGAAGACTTCACAAAATAGCCACAAGAGAACAGTCCTGCAAAATGCCCAACAATAGCTGCCAGTATGTAACCGGAGGCTTCCACTTCGTAAAACCCCAACAAGCTGTAGAGCACCTGTCCCTCAAACAGAAAGGACAGGATATAGGCAAAGAGGAATGAGAATCCTACAACTGAGAAGAGACGTCTATTCACAACTTTAAACGTTCTCATTTAATCATCCTATCAGAGGCGCCCCACTCCTTGCCCGTCCATCAATGCCCAATGCCGGCAGTCTCGGAACGCATTCTTTCAATCCGTTATCTCAACAAACGTAAATAAACATGCAGGTTATGCGCTCAATATCGACAACCAAGAATTCTTAGCTATTCTTCCGGATACTCACATTAATATCTTCGAGTCACCCTATCTACACTTCCTCATACATAACCATATGTTACATCCCATAATCAATTAAGACAACTCTCAACCGAACACTATGTGATTAGTTTTAGTAATTCTGCGATCACCCGGGCGGGATCTCTGTTTACCCTTGGAACGGATTCCCAGAGCTCGTCATAGTAGCGATGGAAAGCTTCCACAACAGTTGGTTCTGAGACTGCTGCGGCATACGGCAGTTCTTTTGACCAAGCGAATACCATATCCGAATCTCGAAGCCATAGATTAACAGGCGATCCTCCGAGTGTCGAGAAGAAGGCTGCTTTCATCCCTTCATTGATTCGCAGGTTTTCTACTAGCTCATGGATGTGCTGCATCATGTCCTCTCTGGACATCAGAATGGGTCGGCCGGTTATGTCTGTCAGCTCTTCACATAAGACTTGAGAGGCTTGTAATGCCTTCCTGAGACTGTCAAGATTGCACAAAAGCCTGGAAGTCCGGGAGAAGTCAACTGCTACTTGCCGGTGGTATTCCAGACACTCCTGTATCAGATGATCCTCTAAGTTATTTCTAGCTAGGATACCGGTGAGCAGGCCCTTGGACATAGTCAGAAATGCAGCCGGTTCCCAAATCAGATAAGCGGTTTCCCCAGTATGTATTGTCCCGGTGGCCTTCTCCAATATACGCTGCATTTTCGTTTTCGGACGGACTTCTATCAGAGGATGACAATCACTTAGGTAGGTAGAAAACACCCATTGACACTGCTTTATGGTTACGGGATCACGAAACATGGCTGTATAGCGGTGATCCTTAAGATTGGGTGACGACATGCCGGTGATGGTAAGATCGTTCTCAAGGATGAAGAGGGTTGTTTGAAAAGGGGAATCTGAATACTTAGGAAAGAACCATGATTCAATTCCACCTGTTAAATGGAGAGGAAGCCAGTGACGGATGATACTGTTCAGGCTGTTAATACTGCGATCTACCCAGTGGATAATCTTGATCTTGTGCCTCTTCTTCAGTAATTGAATGAGTCGATCCTGCCATACTGCCAAGAAATCTCTATCTTCTATTAGCCATGCCATATCTTCCTGGCTCATCAAACACAATTGCTGTCCCTGGGGGAGGGTTAATGTATAGTCCAGAAATTGAAGCACTGCTTCTCTTCTACCGTCATCGCCCAGGTAGACCGTATAAGAAGCGTCATGGGAGTAACGGCTGTGGTTGATGGAATGACCCAATTCAGTAACAGGAAGCGGTCTTGGATCAGTCAGCCACCTGCACAACCAACTCAGGAGTTCCTCTTGGTTATCCCAATCCACCTCAGATTCATAAGCCTTGAGAATCTCTCTTAATGGAGGCGAGCAATCGTAGGCTGCAAAATACTCAGCGATCTTGAGTACGTGAATTGAACGATAAGACAGTAGCCGATGGTTGTTTCTCCACTTGCTTATCAAGGAAGGATCGACATGAATGGCAGCTGCCATTTGTCTACCGGTTATACCCATGGCGTCCATGAGAAAGTCCAGACGCGAATTATAGGCTTGCACTGTCTATCTCCCCCACTTAAAGCAACCAAAGCATATCAAGACTGGCAATAATTTGTCAATGGCAATCCCGTGACAAATCCATGGGTATTGTGGTCATTAGAGCTTTCCTGGTGATAGCCTAGGATCACAAAGGCGCTCTCTATGGCGGCTTATACGATGTATAAGGATACTTAGAAACGGAGGTATTGCTCATGTTGAAAAGACAAGCTGTAATCGCGCTCTTACTGGTTTTTGTGGGACTTCTATGTGTGAATAATGTTCAAGCACAGAGTTTTAGACAGTGGGCGATAGAAGCGACTGCTACCAGTGAGTACACAAGCACCCGATTTTCGGCAGCACAAATGGTGGGGGCGCCTGATACGTACCCCGACTACGGTGATATCGAAACAGCCTGGGCACCGGCGTATTGGGATCTGGATGGTGTCAGGGCAGAGTTAAGGTATGCCGAAGCTGTTATTGTAGAAGAAATTGAGATATACGAAACGTGTAACCCGAGTGCCATCACCAAGGTAGAGCTGGTGGACGAGGCAGGTTCCTCCTATGAAGTGTGGAGAGGTGATGCATGGGTTGCTCCCAAGGAATCCCGCATTTTCCGTATACGCAACACGAAAGTGAAAACCCCGGTGAATCGAGTGCGCCTGTACCTTGATTGCAGCAAAGTGGAGGGTTGGAACGAAATCGATGCAGTGGGCATCACGGGTACCAGGCTTTCCCAAGGCGCCAGGCCTACCCAGACAGCATCTTCCTATGATAATCCTTTGACTGAGCTTGACGTTCTCTTAACCAGACTGGAAGGAGCGATTAAGCGGGCTACTGAAAGGAACTCAGCTAACCCGGCGTTCCTAAAGGATCTGGAAAACACTCTCCGGGAATTGCAGTCTATAAGTAATAAGCTCTACGGAGAACTAGGCGCCTCGACAAGCCAGTGGGGTGACTATTGAGTCAAAACGTCGCTTTAGTCCTACTGTTTTCTGTAGGGGATGCCAGCCTCCGAATGACAGCCGGAAAGAGGCCTCTACAGCAGAAAGGAGCAGACTAACGTTGCTCATAAGACGAAACAGGTATAGACGCGTTGTTGCTTTGACGGTGATAGCAGTATTGTTAATCACGTTGACCGGTAGAGATTATTCATCTGCTTCGAGAAACCCTATTATCGATGAACTGGATGACACCGTGAATATGTTAGCCTTGATTATCCAGAGGGCGGAGAGGTCGAAAGCCGCCCATCCCACTTTTCTGGCGGACCTGAAGGAGATCCTAGCAGATTTAGAGGCACTTCCTGAGTCTTTTGATGAATTCGCAGCCTCAAAGGCGCAGGCCTCTACAGCAAAAGAGATTAGGGTAACGGCGTCCACACAGACTAGTAAGGAACCTATTGAGAATGTGGCTGAGAAAGGCACTAAGAAAGCCGATAGTAATTCTTGGCTTGGCGCTTTGCTAAAGGTAGTGGAAGAGGTAATCTCGTTGCCGGATGTTATCGGGGAGCTGGGTTCTGCCATCAAAGAGATTACCACCAAGCCCGGCGCTGAACCGGATACCGAAAGCGAAAGCCCTTCTCACTCAGCCCCTCCCCAAGAGACTTCAAAAGAGCAATCTCTACCGGCAGGATCGGTGCCATCTTCGACTCCTCCAGGTGAGCGGATACCGACCACTACCGGTACCGGTCAGCCCATTGCAGATTCAGACGGAGCTCAGGCCAAAGACAACTTCTTAGCTGATCCGGCAGAGGCAGAAAGAGTCAGCAGTAACTACGCTAAAGATACTAAGGCCCAATCTGTCGTCCTGGAGAGCCTGATAGCACAAGGGCCAAAAGCCATCCATGAGATCATTCCTTATCTTGAAAGTGATGATTCGCGTGTTGTTGATAAAACAATCGAGGCCTTGGAGGCTATGGAATCAGAGGCTGCACCCGCGGTACCGGCGTTAGCCGCCAAGCTCTCTACTATTGATAGCAACAGCAAATCCATTATTCAGCTGTTGGCCAAGCTAGGGTCGTCTGCTCAAGCAGCTGTACCTGCACTGGTCCACTTATTGGACAATAAAGATCTGGCAGCTCCGGCTCTGGCAGCCTTAGTTGCTATAGGCAGTAATCCTGAACCTTGGGCATACCCACAGCTTATCTCATGTCTGGACCTACCGCAGAACTCCGGTGGCAGAGATGCTGAGATTGTATTAACCCGCTGTGGGGAAGAGGCAGTACCCGCCTTAATCGATGCTTCCAAGACAGGCAAACTGTCTATTCGGACACGGTCTATCTATACCCTCGGTCAGATGAAGTTCCGGGGGTTGGCAGCGGTGGAGTACTTAAAGCCGGCTAGCCGGGACCAGGAAGCACAAGTCCGCAGAGAGGTAATCAGGGCTCTCTCTAAGATAGATCCAACTGACCATGATATTGCCTATACTATTGCAGCAGCCCTTAGGGATGATGACGGAGAGGTTGTAGTCGCAGCAGCACTCAGCATGGCTCTGATGATAAACCCTCCCGATGAGTTGCTGGATGACTTACTCTCTGCGCTAAAGACTTATCAGACCAACGAACGGGTTGCAAGCCGCTTAGCGAGAGCCATTGGAATCTATGGGCAGAAAGCTGTACCAACACTCATAAATATTGTAGAGCACGATCTACCTGGAAAAGAATATGCAATTTCAACCCTGGGCGAAATTGGCCCTGAGGCTGATGCTGCCACTACACTTTTGATGAGTAAATACAGCAACTCCGACCCTGATTTACAGGAGGCTATTGTAACCGCCTTAGGAGATATTGGCAATGACAGAAGCTTCGACCTGCTTTGCCATGCTTATCATTCAGGTAGTAAGACTGCTGTTAAGGTAGAAGCCCTCAATGCTATCAGTAAGTTGTCCTCCCCGGCGTCCACTGACATTTTGCTTGAGGCTTTGGCTTCAGGCAGCTCCTGGATTTTTGAAACAGCGGTCACCGGACTATCTCAAAAGGGTGAATCTGTTATTGAACCCTTATGTGAGATGCTCCGCTCTCCAGAGCCTAAGATGCGATTTGCGGCTATAGCCACCTTAGGCGAAATGGGTATTCGGGCGACACCGGCTCTGCCCTACATGGAGAAGCGTATCCGCTCATCAGGATCCTCTTCAATCAGCTTCTCCATGTAGGGCAGAGCCGGTGTCGCCCGAATGCCCATTTCGCCTAAGGTGGCTAAGATGCTCCGCTCTCCAGAGCCTA
>DUTM01000109.1 GCA_012842085.1 Mycobacteriales bacterium
GGGTAGGCTTACCAGGCGGTTTGATAATAAAGTCACCTAGTATATCCTTAAATTTTTGTTTACCCATGAGTTTTTCCATTTCTGTAAGAGTAATAAGACTGGTTCGATATATGTCCTTATAACCATTGGCTTTAGCTACTTCTGCTACCTTATCTTCATCTTTATATTTACGGTTGGATCGACCCTCAACTACTTTAAAGCCACTCCACTCCTTACCATGATTGATTGCAGCATCTGTAGCATAGGCCACAATATCATTTGCCCACTTAGTAAGGTCCGATAGTTTGGATAAAATTTCTTCTATCTCATTATCTGTAAGTAGAGGTGGGAGTTTAAATTCTGACTGTGCTAGTCTTAGTTTTTCATCTGCTCTTGCTCTACATTTAACTGCAACTCGGCAAAAAGTACACCAGTCACCAGGAATATATTCACCCTTACCTTCAAAGGCCATTTTAGCTTTAACCTTTAAATCATTATCTGCCCACTTTTTGAGTTCATCTACTGAAATAGTCCAGTCACTAACATTCTCTCTTCTAGGTTGGAAAATGTGCATTGTCACTTCCTCAATGTCATATAAACTTTCATAAGATGCTAAAGCTCCCAAGGCATATAGTTTCATCTGTGGATTGTCTTCTGCATATACAAGTATTCCTTGTCCGTATTTCATGTCAATTATATGCAGATTCTTATCACCGATGATTATTGTATCTGCCGTACCAAATCCTTCTGGAACATAGCAGGAAAAATCCAATCTTTCTTCTATTAATACTAGTGGATCTTTACAATTCTTCTTCACTTCCTCAAGTTGCTCTAAGACATACTCCACATAAGCATCACTGTGTTCTTCCATTTCATCATCATTAAACTCTGAAACTGGTCTTTTACTTCTTATATGGAGTGCCTTTTTAAGCTTATGCTCACAAAGGTTATGGGCCGCAGTGCCCTGTGCAGCTGCAGTTGACTCTTGGTCTTTAAACTCTAACTCAAGCCTAGCTGCAGGCGTACATTCTAACCATCTATGTGCTCCAGATGCTGAAAGTATTGCGTGTTTACCCATTACCTAACACCTCCGCATCTTCTAGTAAGGAACCATAGTGGCTAGGATCAACTTCGCTTAACTTTTCACCACCATACTTCTTAATTAAATCTCTTACTTCAGAAGTTAGACCTGCTTGACTCTTCTTAGCCAGCACTCCTCTAACTTCTTCTAAAGTAATCTTCTTTGGCTTTGCCTCTTTTACTTTTGTAGCGGTTATCTCTACATTTTCGCTATCACCACTGGTTATTGCATTTGCAACAGTCTCTATACTATCTGCAAGCGAACGCATACCTGAAACCACATCAAGAAGTAGCTTTATTTTGCTCATGCTTCACCCCTCCTTCCTTTGCCTCACTAATGGCAAGTTCCTGTACCGTATCCCCAGGAACTAGAATAGTAATTTTCTGTTTTTCACCTAAGAAGAAACGAAAAAGTCGTTCTCTAATGGAGATATTCCGACAGGATACTATTCCTCCATCTTGAGGTTTTTTTGAAACACTAATTTTTAAATTATGCTTCATAGGTTTCACCTCTTTCTGAGAGCTTTAATTTCTAGCCCCTACTTATAAGCCAAGAGAAGAGGGGAAAGTTGAGGTGTTTGGAAAAATCTTTTTTAATTTCTTTTTTGCTGCAGCTAAATGATGAGATATATTGCTTTTACTAGTGCCAACGCTATCTGCGTACTCATTTGCTGGTACTCCGTCAAGATGCACAGCTATGAAAGCTTCTGCTTGCTTGGTAGTTAAGTTCTTGCGAAGTAGTTCACAGTAAAATTCATAGTCAGCTTTTCTGTCTCGATTTTCTAAATCTGTGTAATCAGGAATATAGTCCATATGGTCCGTAAGGTCTACCTCCTGATCGTCTTTTCTAAAGGGCATCTCTGGCTTAGAAGTTCGTCTATTGTGTTTTCTCCAATTATTAAACTCAGGCTTATTAAACTCTTCATTGAATTTTTCTTGAATTAGTTTTTCTTTTTCTTCTTGTGAGTCATACTCTTCTTCTATTGATAAGCTGATCCACATTTCCTCAGTTTCTTTTTCATTTAACTCAATAGACTGAAAATACTTATCAAATCTTATTTTTAATTTCATCTTTCATCCTTTCCGTCCGAAACTTGACGGAAGGATGCAAAAAGAATCTATTATGAAGATGGCCACAGGCTACTAGTTCCTAAAAATAGGTACACGAAGTAACGGTGGGTGCATTTCCTTCTAAATACAGCCTTTATCGCTATATTTAAAATTCTTTATGCATCCTCCGTCCTGATGGCCATCTCGGACTTTGAATTTTTATTTAGAAGTCTTTAGGACTTGCTTACTAATAGATATATCACGAATATTTTTTTGAAAATGGACACGCTATGTCCCATAAAAACAAAAAACCGGAGCTATCTATTCTGCCTTTTCTTAGGCTTTATAGATAACTCCGGCTGTTTGCTCCTCGATTGGTTACGGGGCAGATTGCGGTAATTTCTCTTTATTATCTTACTTTACTTCTTTCTATAACCGATTCTACTTGATGAACGATATCATCCCAATGAATTGTTACATATTTGTTTTTACTGATTTTTTGTTCTAAGTAAACTTTATCACCATCGACAACCACATCACAAAATCGTGGTGGCACTGGTTTAGAAGTACTTAAATCTCTAATGGGTTGTTTTATCATGCATCTCCCTCCTAATTAAAATGGAAGTTCTTCTTCATCATCACTTATGTCATCTTCTATGTCACCTTCCATAAATGAATCAATGATATACTTAAGCTCATTTTTTATCCTCGGGTGCTTCATACGTTCACTTACTGTTAGATATAGATTCTCTACCAATAGCGCTAATGGCGACACATCTTTATTACTACATAAATAGCTCGCACCTACTCCAGGTGTGTACATCCAAATTTCCTTAGCAAAAGCATCCGAATCATTAACATTGTGGACACTCTTACTTATATTCATTATATAGAGATATGAATTATTTTTTAAACGTAGGTTAAAACAATCACCATTAATTGCCGTTCTACAGTCAAATGATTTTGATATAAAAACAACTCTAGAAACCTCTTCTGGATACTCGCATTCACTTTCTTCATAAAAAGTTTCGTAGCTTAAAAGAGGATGGTCTACATAACCGTTCATATCTGTTTCTACTCGCTGTAATTCATCTGCAGATTCAATGTTCCAATCTAGCCTATCATCCAAAGTATCTTTGTTTAATTTCTCAAGGAAAGATACAAGATATCGCTCAGTAGGTGTCATTTCTCCAAGTTCTACTTTTAATAAGGTATCTATACTAGTATTTAAAGACTCAGCGACTTTCATAATAAATTCTATCCCTGGTTTAGTTTTCTCGTCCTTACTTATTCTCGAAATATATCCAGTACTTACACCTGCTTCTGTTTCTAGCTCGCCTATTTTCTTCCCAGATTCATTTAAAAGGAAAGAAATGTTGTCTAACATTATCTTTTTATTAAACTCTTCCGTCATTTCCACTCACTCCTTTCTACTACTTTTTCAATATAATATCATAATTTGACCTATGTGTCAATAAACATTTTTTAATTGAGTTATATTTCAATTCGTTAGTATAAGTTTGATGTTTGCGACATAAAACCTGCTAACAAAAGTCAAGATAAATTTAAAAAATATTTTGATTATAAATATAAGATTTTATCCACAACAAATAAGCCGACCTTGATTCGGCTTATTACATTTTAAGATTCATAAAAATTTTCTTTATGCTATCTTTTTTGCCTGGTTCTCCACTTTTGCTTCCATAACTCTAGCATAGTAGATCCTTAAAAACTTGTTCAGTCCTGCAAATTTACAAACTTTCTTAGCTTTTCCTTCTTCTTCTTTTTTAACCATATAACAATATACTGGATTTTCAGGGTTTTTAGCACTCATCATGCACTTCATTGCCTGATAGCCAACCTTTCTAAGAATAGCGTTACCTCTTTTAGATATTTTACGCCGATTACCTTTGAAGTCCCCAGATTCATATGTTGGAGCATCAATCCCAACAAAAGATATTAAACACTTTTTGTTCCTAAATTTGCCCAAGTCTCCAAATTCAGCTGTTATCTGAACTGCCAGCTTATCTGATATACCAGAAAATTTCTTTGCTTCCTGAAATTCTTCTAAAGGCTCGGCAAGA
>DUTM01000008.1 GCA_012842085.1 Mycobacteriales bacterium
GCTATCGCGCTTGTTCTTGCAGTCCCCGCTCTCGGCCTTGTGGGCGCACGCCAGCGATACCGCCAACAACTACTGCGGGAACAACCATCACGGCAATACCAGCACCGGTCAGAAGAATGAATCCGACAATACCGGCGACGATAATGCCAATCGAGCTACCCACTGCCAGCAGGAATAGCGGAGAAAGAATCACGAATAGTACACCAAAGATTATTGCTGCAACGGCACCGGGAGGACCGAATCCTGATGCGAGAACTATCAATGTAATGCCGCCCGCAAGGAAAGCAAGTCCGAACAGTATCGAGAAGAACAGTCCAGCGCCACCGGCCAGCAATGCTGCACCGAAGGCGAAGAATCCGGCTGCAGCACCACCGATAAGGCCTGCGCCCAGAATCGGCAGTCCGGGCACGGCTGCTACTGCGAGGGCAATCACTGCGGCAACTGCCACACCGGCCACAACACCCAAGACGGGGGCAACCGGGAAGGCGAAGAGCCCAACAGTAAAGAGGATACGGAAGTAGTCGTTTTTCCAGGCTTCGCTATTGCGGAGGCCTTTAATGGGGGATGCCAACACTTCACTAACAGAAGCAAGGGCGTCCTCGATACCTTTCCAGAAGCCGTCGAAGTCGTCACCAATGTTGTTCAGGTTGGACTTCTCTTCAGGCTCGGCGGTTTCTTCCGAAAGAGTGTTGAAGATAGCGGGAGTTGCTACCTCGGGTTGCAGAACATTCTGAATACCGGTTTTGGAGAGAATGTCGCGGCCGGCCATGGTAATGCTGTCGGCCAAGAATTTAAGAACATCGCTAGAGGATGGAACTGCCGGGTTTTCGGCAGGAGTTTCGAACTCAATTGCGGGAACTGAAATGGCTAGGTCAGGTTTGCTTAGCTCCGGGGCGGGTGCCGCAGCAGCGGTAGCAACACCGCTGCCCAGGCCAATTGCCGCGGCTAGACAAGCAATCCCAGCAGCAAAACGTGCTTTCAATTAAGGATCCTTACAATATCGGCAGCAGGCCACGAAAGACCATGTAGCCAGCGCAGAGACCTGCCGAAAGTTAGAGTAGGTCGAGTCAATTTTAGCAGATGAATTTAAAAAGGCCAGTTAGTTCAGGAACAGTTTAAAATGTTCTTAACCAGCGTTAATGAAGACCGGTTCAAGTTGTGATTTATTACTACAACTACCTACTCAACTTTGTAAAGATCCGGATCAATTTGCGGATCCGCATACACCATACGTGGCAGAGCTTTCTGGCCCTTCTTCACTAGGCGCTCCACTTCAGCCAAGTACTCTGGGTCGATCCGCCACTGGCCATTCACCGACACAGTAGGAATCGTCGGCACTACTTCCTGGCGCAAGCTCATGGCGGCCAAACCAACGTAGCCACCATTGAAGCGGTTCAAATCCACGGCAGCGTTAATACCGGGGACGCGCCCAGTGCTGGTGTACTGCCAGATTTTCCAGTTAGTCCAACCACCGGGCAGCGGCGTCGTCGGTCCATCCTTCCCGTTGTAGTCAGCAAGCCACAGCGGGGCGAAACTAAACAGGGGAGTGTTCCGCATCGCAGTCCGCCAAAAGTACGGATAGGTGTAGATCATGGAGTTGGTGCCGCAGCGAATGTTCAGCGTGCTCAGGAACACTGCCGTCCAGGCATGCAGCAGAATTGGTCCCAGGCCACCAGTGATTTCCAGGTCCAACACCGGAGGCATATCCAGTGGATTGTTCTGGCATTGAATAGTGTCCGCGTAGTGCAAAGCCTGCAGGACGGGGCTCTGGTCGGGGCGCCCATAATGGTAGGTGCCAATAATCATGGCGCTGCGCCGGGCCTCGTCGCGGTTCTGGCGGAAGTAGGGGTTCGTGTAGTGGGTGCCTTCAGTGGCTTTGATCAGTGCGAAACTGTAGCCATTGAGGCGCACCCGCTTCCAGTCCACGCGGGAACCGAAGGGATGTTGGTGGCTAGCTACGTCAACCCCTTTGGGACGCAAGTCTAGTGCGTGGGAGGGGGAAACGGACGTAACAATGCCGCCTAAGAGTGTGAGGCTTGTGGCGGCGGCGATTATTTTGCGGCGACGCGATTGGGGGGAAGGCCGCTTTGGCGACTTTTGTGCGGGCGCTTGGGGCTCGTAGCGGTGTGGGAGAGCACGCCCGGCATTAAACCTGGTGTTACTCATGTTGCCATTGTAACCCAGTGTGACTAATAAATCACCCGTAAAAAGGCAATTAAACACAATGAAGCTTAAAAAAATTGCCAAAACAGAATTCGGCCATTGTTAACAAGCACTTGCCGGGTCCTAAAAACCATCATTAGGCTGAATATAACTGTCATGTTCTTGTCACGCCATACCCCAAAAGGTGAAACGGTTTATGGACGCAGCTAAGAAGCCCTTCAAAGAGAAGATCAAGGAAAGCCGCCCGCTTCCCGACAAATTCTGGAAATCGGCAATGGTGGCGCTGCCACTCGTGCTTTACCTTGTTGTGGCCATTGTTGTCCCCATTGCGCAAAAGGGCGACTACTGCTTCAACTCGGCCTCCGATGCCGGAGCCGATGGGCACTGCGTACCCGGATCCAGCATGGCCGGAGCTATTGGGGGTGTTGCAGGTGGTGACGGTAGTGCCACCGGCGAGATGCGGGATGAAGGCGAACTGCAGCCCGGTATTGACTGGGATTCCCTTATGCAGCAGGAACTCGAGCGGGGTGGGCTGGACGGAAGTCTCTCTGCCACGCTCCTCGCGCAGAAAGCCTTTGAAGAGGAACTGCGCCGCCAAGGTTTGGACCCGGACGGTAACCCCATCCCAGGTGCTGCCCAAAACATTCCCGAACCGGACGACACCACGGTGGGCGGCTCCGATACTCCTACCGCTCCGGGTGGGGAACTAGAAATCATCAACCCAGGTGAGGACTCCATCTATGGCAGCGGCAGCTATAGCAGCGCCGCCACCGGCGATCCAACCGATCCCGAGAATGCTGCAAACACCGTCAACCTAAGTTTCGCCCTGCGGGAAGCACTCCTGACCGCCACCGAGCCTGGTCCGGATGCCACCCCGGAGGAGAAAGAGGAATGGGCGAAGCGGCAGCAGAACCGCGCCCAGGATCTCGCTGCCGTTAACGCAGACGGCACCCTCGGCGATGCGGCGGAAGGCGAAACCGGCATCACTCCCTTCACCGCCGATTTTCTGGCAGCCCTCTTGGGCCTCGTCTCCGACAATCTGGTGGGTGTGGAAGCCGTCCAACCGGTGCAGCAAAACGGCGACACTGCCACCGCCAAACTGGGGCTGATCTTCTTCGGTGACGTTCCCGTCGAGACGGATCTGGAGCTCACTTTCGTGTGGTCCAATGGCCGCTGGATGCTCGCCCAATCCATGTCCTGCAGCATTGTGGAAAGTCTGGGCGTTACGTGCCCGGACTGGTTGCGCGAGCTGAATAAGCGCACCAAGGCGGGACAGATGGCAAATGATGCAACAGAATCGGCCGCCGCAGAAGAAGCCACCTGTGGCCTAAAAGAAAAGCTGGCGGGAATTATTGCCACAGAAGATAAGGCCAAGTCACGCTTCACCAAGTCGACTGTGCGACCAAAAACGCTGGCAGGAGCCGTCGAGATCGGAAACAAGCTCCGCACCACCGGGTTGCGGAAACTCCAACAGTCGATCCGTGCCGGCACTGTGCAACTTCAAGTAGCGACCATTCAGGACGCGCTGCGGCTTTTCCTGCCGAAGGAATATCCGTTCTGATCCGGACAGACTCCAGCTCGCGCATATAAAATAGGGCAAACGCGAGAAATTGGAGGATAGCCGTGGCTACCAAGCAAAACAACCCTTTTGAAGCAGGTCCAGAAGCCGACGCCAACAAACCCGGCGCCATCCATTACATGGTGCCGCTTGACCTACCGTCACCCACAGTTCCTTGGAGCCATGAAATGGCCGATCATTTGAAGCCCGAGGAACCAGACCCGGATCGCAACTTTATTGCCTGCGTGCTCGACAACACTTTTAGCAAGTTCATGGCCCAGCGCTACGGACAGATTGTCTACAGCGTGCTCCTCGGACTGGTGGTCCTCATCTGGATTATCGCCAGCATTGTGGCTTTAGTGTTTGCCCTGTCCGACCACATTATCTTTATTGCTTTCGTGGCTGTCGTCCTCTTAGGCCCCATTGTTTTCGTGCTGCCAATGGTGTTAACAATTAGGACACTTTTCGAGTTCGTTATTGCAGGGCTGGTGACGGCACAGAACACCACACGTCTGGTGCGGATGCAGGAAGAATACATGAAGCACCCCCGCGTTATGGCTGAAGTTCCCTTGGAGGAAATGGAAGTTCCGGAAGAACCCACCGAGTAAGCTCCCCAAAACTGGCCACAGCCTGCACAAATGTAATTTAGACTAGAGAGCATGAAGCGACCTAAAAAATCTTTTCGTGCTCTCCTTAGTCTGGGTTTCAGTGCTGCCCTCGCGCTCTCGCTACTGGGTGGAACCCCCGCTCAGGCCGCTCCCACCACCCTGCCCGGCGCGGCCGGTCCTGCTCGCACAGTGGACTGGAACCCGCACGCCTCCTGGACCGAGCACTATATCGTCACCAAAGACCGAACTACCCTCCACGCCGATGTGCTGCGGCCTAAGCACCTGAAGCCGACCGACAAAACACCGGTCATTGCGGTGGTGAGCCCCTACGTGAACCACTTCACTGACCAGGGGCTTTTGGGTGCCCTGAACGGATCCGGAATCCCCAACCCGCTCGCCAAGGCCCAACCTCGCGACCGTTTCGCGGATGTGGTGAACGGTGCGAAACTCCTTGAAGCCGGATACACGTTTATGTTGGTGGATCTGCGTGGCAACGGTGGCTCCACCGGCTGCCTCGACTTTGGTGGTCCGGGCGAGCAGCAGGATGTGGTGACGGCAGTGGAGTGGGCTGCCAGCCAGCCCTGGTCCAACGGCAAAGTGGGCCTCTACGGCAAGTCCTACGATGGTGCCACCGCGTTGCAAGGTGTGGCGAACCGTCCCAAGGGGCTTAAAGCCGCCATCGCCATGGAACCCATGTACGACACCTACACGTACCTGTTCCACAATGGCGTCCCCTACTACAACGCCCTCTTCATGGGCTCCTGGTACAACCAGATTGCGGCCACTCCCGGTCTGCTCACCGACAGTCCGGAATACTTGCAAAACAGTCTCTGGACTGCCACAAATCCAATGTGCATGGTGAAGAACCAGCTGGACCAGTATGACGACAACCCCGATTCGCCCTACTGGCAGAAACGTCGCTTCGTGTCGCGGGTCAACAAGTCCCCCATCCCGCTTTTTGTTATCCAAGGGTTCATTGAGGACAACACCCGCGCTGACGGACTCGTCACCCTCCTGCGAAACCGCAAAGCACCCACCCGCGCCTGGCTGGGCATGTGGGAGCATATTCGCGGAAACGACACCACTGATGACGGCCGCCTGATGATTGGCCGCACTGGCTGGTATAAGGAGGTACGCGACTTTTTCGACCACTATCTGATGGACAAGCCGCTGAAGGGCTACCCGAACATTATTGTGCAAGACAACACGGGTGCGTGGCGCGGCCAAGAAGCCTGGCCCAACACCGACCCGGACACCACCTCGGTGTGGACAGTGCACGGGCCGAAAGGCACCGTGGAGGATAAGGGTCTTGCTATTGGCGCCAACACCACCACCGGTGGGGGTAGCCTCCCGCCCGCGTTGGGTCTGCCGCTGAATAGCAGCAACCCGGGAATCTGGAAGATTGGGGCACCGCTGAAGCGGGATATGCGGATTAGTGGCCACGTGAGTGTGTGGGCTTTAGCCGACTATGCGCCTCAGGATCGTAGCCAAAGCACCAGCTTGGTGGCGGATCTTTACGATGTTGCCCCGAATGGGGACGTGATCCTAATCCAGCGGGGTGCCATCAAGGTGACGCCCGGTAAGAAGATGCTGAAGTTCAATACTTTCGCCACGGACTGGTTGCTTCGTAAAGGGCACCAGTTGGCTATTCGCTTCGTCAACACCAACACCGAAGTCTATTTCCATGTGCCGCAAGGCGACGACATCAAGATTCTGGACAGTCGCCTGTACCTGCCGATCGATAATGCGAAGTATCGCAAGACGCATGGCGGGAACCCCACCTACTGGGAGGACTACATGAAAGAGACAGGCCACTACCCGGGCCCATGGCCCGTGGTTGGGATCTAGCGCAGTACGGCGCTAGCTGAGTTCGGCGTTAGCTTAATTCGAGGCCTTCTGCGAGGCGGCCTTCGTCTGCCAGCTGGTGGAGACGGGGGCCGACCTTGTCGCGCAACGACCACGGATCAATGGTGTTCAGGTAGATGCCGGTAGCACCCTCGAAACCAGCCAACGTGGTGGTGCGCCACTTCAGCACAATATGCCACGGAATGCGGGCGTCAGTAGCGGGGATGCCAATCGGGCGGGTGTACCACTCCTCATTCACTGGAATGGCGGCGCCGGTGGCGGCATGGCAGGCGTGCAGCACATCGGAAAGGCCGCGCAGCTGCTCATCATCCAGCTCCCAAGGATGCAGTCTTTCGTACTTGCTGTACAGCTCCAGGCTGGGGTAGCGGTGTCCGTAGCTGGCGTAAGCGAAAGCGTGATCGTTCTCCATCAAAATAAGGTTGTTTTCTTCCGCAAACTTGTAGCCATACAGTTCGTAAAGATCCGGGGTGCGGTGCAGGCGGGCAAACTCGCGGGACGCCTTCGACGGCAGCTGGTCGATCGCCACAATCTGCTTATGCAGGTGGTCGAAGCTGGCCCCGGCCGGACGCAGCCAGTTTTGGAAAACACTGACGTAGCGGGCGTGCGGGTTCTCCATATATTGCTGGTATTGCGCCATCGTGGAGAGCTTCATGTACGCAAAGTGCTCATCTGGCGTCAAGTCCCCCGACGCACACAGGTCGGCAGTAGTGGTGGCGTCATCTCGGTAGTGCTTCTTCGCAACAACCACATCGTGGCAGCCCCCGAAGAACGCCTCCGATGCCTCCAGTAGCTGGTCGGAGGTGAAATCCGGAACATCCTGGGGATCGCACTTGTGGTGGGCCTGCCACACAGTGGACACCAGGTCGGTGATGTGGGCGTGGCCGGTGGGGTCCATCAGATAGCGTTCCTGGTGCTCGCGAGCACGCTTGCTGATCTGATAGTTGTGGTTGGTTTTCCAATAATCCAGGGACACAATCTCAAAAAGGTTCCCAATAAGCCGCACGTCAGCTGGGTTGGCTTGGGCTTCATCCAGCAGAAGCTCCTTCTCCAGCTTGCCGTTGGTGATGCGCATCTTTTCGGGAGTTGTCTTCCGATAATTCTGGGTACAGAAATCGCATGTGTAACGGTTGGCACCATCCTTTAAAGGTTGGGACGCCGGAAGGTAGTTCGGCAGGGGACGGTTGGCCCGCCCCGGAACAGTCCACACTTCGGTGCCGGTGAACGGATTGAGCTGTTTTACGGTGCCGTCAGCGAGACGCTGCAACGGATTAATCTCTGGAGTAATCACACTTTAAATGTATCGCTCCCGGCGCGCATATGTAGGGGATTGCGCGGCTAAGCACCCACGGAGCCTCACTGAGTGCCCACCGAGTGTACAGCCCTGCATCTAGCTTGGCGTATAGCTTGGAATCCCCTGCAAGCGGCTTTCGCTATCCTGAAAGTATGCAGGATGTTGAAATTCGTGACGAGATGATTCGTCTAGGCCAATTTTTGAAGCTTGCCGGAGCTGTTGAATCCGGCGCGATGGCCAAAGAAGTAATTGCTGTAGGCCTCGTCTATGTGAACGGGGACGTGTGTACCGCCCGCGGAAAACAGCTGCACGAGGGGGATATTGTGGCACTTGACGGAGAGATCACCGTCTCAGGCAAAGTGGAAGAGTATCGCGTCACACATTAAATGTGGCAACATGTTTCCGCTAAAACCGCAGTTGAGCAGCTTATTCGATATATCGAAATCGGCTTGGTGAACTAAAGGAATAATCCCTCTGTGAACTGCGTTACACAATGTAGATGACTTTGCAAAAGAGGCCTCATCCGCCGCTCTTGCAAACACCAATAACCATCCCGACCATTGTGTAAGGACGAAATGATGTCTGGACTCCCAAGCCCTAGCGTATTTCGCGGATTAGAAAAACTCATCGCCAACCCCGCCTATCAGGCTGACAACGACAGCCGTGAAACCGAAGAAATCACGGAAAAATTCACCGGCAAAGTAATCGGCCACGTACCCCGTTCCACTAAGGAAGACACCCTCGCCGCCATTGAGCGCGCCCGGGTTGCCCAAAAAGAATGGGCAAAGCGGTCCCTCAAAGACCGTGCCGCTGTGCTTCGCCGCTTCGCCAAAATCACCATGGCCGAGCGCGAAAACACCGCCGACATTCTGCAAGCCGAAACCGGTAAATCCCGTGCCTCCGCCCTGGAGGAAGTACTCGACACGAACGTCAACGCCCGCTACTACGCCAACCATGGCCCGGGCCTCCTGAAACCCAAGCGCGTTCGCGGAATGCTGCCGGTCCTCACCAAGACTGTCATCCTCCGCAAACCTAAAGGTGTTGTCGGAATCGTCACCCCCTGGAACTACCCTTACACCCTGGCAGCTTCGGATGCGCTTCCGGCCCTCCTGGCAGGCAACGCGGTTGTCCTCAACCCGGCCAGCCTCACCCCCTACTCGGCCATGCGCGCCGCCGAACTCCTCTACCAGGCCGGTGTTCCCCGCGACATCTTCCAGGTTGTGACCGGTCGCGGCAGCCAAGTAGGCGACACCATCGCCCACAACGCCGACTACCTGATGTTCACCGGCTCCTCCGCCACCGGCCACAAACTCGGTGAATTGCGGGCGGCCGCCTCATCAGCTACTCCGCCGAACTGGGTGGCAAGAACGCCATGATCGTGGAGAAGGGCGCCAACCTGAAGAAGGCAGCCAGCGTCTCCATGCGCGGCATGTTCGCCAACGCCGGCCAGCTCTGTATTTCCATTGAGCGGGTTTATGTTGAGCGCGACGTGATGGACGAATTCCTCCAGCACCTCAAGAACCGCCTCGACAAACTGGTGATCGCCGCCAACTACGAATACAGCACCGAATTCGGCTCCATCATCTCGGAGAAGCAGGTCCAAAAGATTGACGGACACGTCAAGGACGCCGTCGCCAAGGGTTCCAAGGTGTTCTACGGCGGCAAGCGCCTCCCTGAGATCGGACCCCTCTACTACTCGCCGACCGTCCTGCTGGACGTTCCGGAAGGCGCAGAGGTGCGCGAGAACGAAACCTTCGGACCCGTCGTCTCCGTCTACCCGGTGGACTCCGTCGAGGAAGCCATCGAGCGGGCCAACGACACCGAATACGGCCTCAACTCCTCCGTCTGGGGCAAGACCTACAAGTCTGGCGAACTGATCGCCTCCCAGCTGGAGACCGGAACCGTTGCGGTGGAGGAAGGCTACGTGTCTGCGTGGGAGTCCCTCCACGCCCCCATGGGTGGACAGGGAATCTCCGGTATTTCCCACCGTCACGGCCCCGAAGGCATCCTGAAGTACACCGACACCACCACCGTGGGTGTGCAGCGTCTGGTGGATACCGACGGTAACGGCATCCTGCCGCACCGCATCTGGCAGAAGTACTTCATGCCCATCATTACGCGGTTCTTCGTGCAGGCCTAGGCCTAGATCTGAACCGCACCCCAGGATCGGTGCCGCGACTATACGGCACCGACCCTAGACTCTCGTGGAGGCTTACGTTTCGCTGCGAGTAAGGGAGTGCTCTCAGCTGACGCCCGCGGGTTTTGATAGTCCGGGATGAACTATCAAAAATAAGGCCCCGCCCAGTTCGACTGGGCGGGGCCTTTCTATGCTTTACTACGCCACGCGGTGGCGTGCCATGCGGCTTACTTCTTGCGGTTCTTAAGAGCCGTCACCAGCACACCCGCACCGGCGTACACCAGCGGAATGATAGTGGGGGCCAGGGCAGCAATAATTTGGGTGGCCTTACCGCCGCGCTTCTGCATGGTGCGGATGAAGGAGCGGCTGGTCTTAGAGTGGGCAGCCTGCTTCGCTACCTTCCCGGCGGCAGGGGACACTTTAGAAATGCCGGACACCATGTCGTCGGCAATCTTATCCAGCTCGGCGTCGGTCATATTCTCGGCGGCCTTAACGCGGTCAGCCTTCTTAGTAGCCTTCTTCTCGGCTTTCTTGTCGGCCTTTTTGGCGCTCTTGGCGTCGGCCTTCGCCTTCTTCTCCAGCTGGGAGGTCTTCTTGTCGGCCTTAGCGTTCAGCCTGTCGATCTTCTTCTGCGCTTTACGTTCGGCCTTCGCCGCCTTCTTGTCTGCCTTCTTCTCGATGCGGCGCAAACGACGACGATCCTTGCGGCTGAGCTCCGGGGAATCCTTTTCCTGCTGCTCGTCGGCTTTCTTCAGTCCGAACATTGCTTCTAATCCTTCTTTCTCCCCACTGTGAGTGGAGATCGTGGTTAAGCGCTGTAAGCAGTTACCACTCAAGTTTACGAAAGGGGACGGGGTGCTGTCACGAGGAAATGGAAAAGACAGCGCCTTTCTCGCTGCTCGCGAACAAGGCTCCATACCTTTAGACTGAAGGCAACACCAGCTTTCCATGCTGGTAACCGGTCGGCACAGTACATTCCAGTACAGCCCTGCCCGTTCTCTGCCGTCCGCTTTCTGCCCCGTCCAGGAGAGTCCATGCAGCGTGAATCCCGCGGCTACCTGATAGCCGACGAACTCTACGGCTGCCCTCACCGTTTTCTCCTCGACAAAGTCGCGGAGTTCAGCCCCATCCTCGACAAGCCCGCCGCCCCCATCGGCGTGCAGCACCGGCGCGCCATGTCCGCCGCCCGCACCGACAGCATTTACCTGCAGCTGGCTGAACAACCCGGCACCGTCCTTATTGGTGACGGCCCCGATGCCGTCGGCGCCACCCTCCAAGCCATCCGCGACCAAGCCCCCATCATCTGCAACGCCACCCTCCCCGCAGACCACACCGCCCGCCGCGCCTCCGCCCGCTGCATCCTCATGCGCAGCCCCGACAGCGCCGACCCCTACACCTACACCCCCGTTATCACCGTCAACCACAAGTGCTACGACATCCGCCCCAAGAAGGCACCCCGGCCACCCCGCATCCCCATTGAAGAGCTAGCCCGCCCCTCTCTCATCCCCCATTCCTCACCGCTGGAAACATGGGACCCCACCCCCAACCCGGACCTCAAACTCCGTCACCACACCCGCGACCAACTCCGGCTCACCCACCTGTGGCTGCTGCTCGAAAACGCGGGCATCCCCAACACCGGCCAAGGCGGGGTCATCGACCTGCGCGGCGACATGGCCATCGTGCACTGGCTGAACGAATCCCTCCCCAACTATCTGGAGAACTACCGCGAACGCAAAGCCCTCCTCGACCAGGTTGTGGAAGACGTCGCCCCCCATGCGCTCGACCGTCTCCCCACCCGCTCCTGCCACCGCTCCGAATGCCACGTGTGCGGCTGGTGGGAGGCACGCTGCCGGGAGGAACTCCACGCCCGGCAAGACGTCAGCCTGGTGGTGTCCGCCAGCCAAGCCGATGCCCTGGCGCAGGAAAACATCTACACCATCAGTGAGCTTGCCTCCCCCGACCTGATGGAGCCCGAGGAGTGGCCGGGTGGCTCCTTCCGCACCGCCGTCGCCCGCGCCCGCGCCCACCAACAGGGCTACACGCTGTTCCGCAAAGGCCCCGACCACCAGCTGCCGCACGCCGACATCGAGATCGACATTGATATGGAGTCCGTCCTCGACCACGGCGCTTACCTGTGGGGAACCCTCCTTAGCTACCGCACCGAAGATATCGCCCAGCGCATCGGCGTCGCCCCCGGCTACACCCCCTTCGTTACCTGGCGGAAACTCCCGCACCGTTCCACCGCCGCTGTGTTTGTGAAAATGTGGCAGTGGTTGACGGACATTTGGCGCCGGGCAGAAGAGGAGGGGTTGACGTTCCGTGTCTACTGCTATGCGCAGCAGGGGGAGCGCCAGTGGATCCGCTACAACGTGAAGCGTTTCCCCGACCAGCTGGGCATGCCCAGTGTGCAGGAAGTGCGGGCGTTGTTGAATTCTGAACACTGGGTGGACATGTTCCGGGTAGTGGAGAAAACGTTGCTGGGGGTGCGGGGCCTGGGGATCAAGAAGGTGGCGCCCGTGGCGGGATTCCAGTGGCGGGACGAGGATCCCAGCGGGGAGTCCTCCATTGCCTGGCATGCCTTAGCCATCCAGCCGAATGAGGAAGTACAGCAACGGATTTTGGCGTACAACGAAGATGATGTGCGCGCCACTAAAGCAGTCCGCGATTGGTTCCGCAGCGGTCGATGGAAGGAAGAGTTGCCGCTGCGGGAGGATCTGCTTCAGGAGTAACACACTCCCAAGAACTAGGGAGCTAGCCAAAACCCTGTTAAACTGCCTAACCTAGAAAGCATTTGAAGCAACCGTCCAGTGCAGAAGGAGCGTACGCCTATGGCGAAGTCTGGTTTCCGACGCCACGCCGCCAAAGTGTCGCTGTTTGCTGCGCCGGTGTTGGCCGTTGGTTTAGCTTTCAGCGGCTGCTCTGCATCGGACGACGTGGAAGTTACCCCGCACGCACAAAGCGACTCGCGGGATGTGCGGGAGGCTGCCCGCGAGCCCAAGGAAACCGCTGCTATAGACGCCTTCCACCAGGAGCTGCGGGACGCCGGCTACAGTTTCAACGAGGAACAGCAGGCGGCCCTGGACGAAGCTGCACCCAAGTCCTGCAGTCTGGCCGCTTTCATGCATGCGCCGGACCATATTTTGGAAGAGAATCTGCCCAACTATATGCGCACCTACCACGATATGGAGATCGGGTCGGATTTAGCGCGCGCCGTGTGGCAGGCCGCCAAGAAGCATGTGTGCGGCAAAATTTCGAAAGACTAAAACCCGCAGCCTCGCGACAATAGACCATCGCGACAATAGACCATAGGGAAAGCCCCGCCGATCTGTGTGAGATCGACGGGGCTTTCTTTTTACGTCTTTAGTGAGACGTGTCTAGGGCTGCCGGCGCTGTCAGTGCACTGCCGGCAGGTTCCCGGCCCGTGCGGTTTAGTTGCCGCAGGCAGGGCAGGGCTTGTTGGCTGCGTGGTCGAAGCGCTTAGCAACTTCCTCCCAGTTAATGACGTTCCAGAAGGCCTCTACGTAGTCGGCCTTGACGTTCTTGTACTGGAGGTAGAAGGAGTGCTCCCACATGTCGAGTAGCAGCAGGGGTACCACACCGAAGGGGTGGTTGTCCTGGTGGCCATCGGTTACCTGTGCGATGACGAGCTGCTTGGCAAACTTATCCCATGCCAGGACGGCCCAGCCGGATCCCTGGATGGAGGTCGCAGTGGCGGCGTACTCCTTCTTGAACTGTTCGAAGGAACCGAAACGCTCGTTAATGGCGTCTAGGAGGGCTCCTTCGGGCTTCTGGCCGCTGGCCGGAGCAAGGTTGCGCCAGAAGAGGCAGTGGTTGGCGTGTCCACCAAGGTTGAAAGCCAAGTTCTTGGCGATGGGGGCAACCTGGGACTCTGCGGTGCCTTCAGCACGTGCCTTTTCGAGGGCTTCAACGGCCGCGTTGGCGCCGTCAACATAGCCCTGATGGTGCTTTGAGTGGTGGAGTTCCATAATCTCGGCGGAGATGTAGGGCTCCAGGGCGTCGTATGCGTAATCAAGTTCAGGAAGTTCGTACTTCTTAGCCATTGATACTCCTCTGTAAATGGTCTTTCACTCCCGTGGGAGCGGTTTCATGTGGTTCAACACACATTCTTCCGCAATTATTCCCAACGGGAGTGAAAGCTTTTAAAAAGAGTATTTATTTATCCGAAAAACCTATGCGAACAGTGGGGGAACAAACTCGCATTTGATGTTCTTCGTGGGGTCCTGGTCGCGCAGAACAGCCAACGCCATCTGGAAAGCGTTGTTGTCGTAGCTGAAGGACAGGTGGTCGCTGAAGTCCTGCTTGCAGACATCCTGGATCACAATATTGTTGACACCCGGCTGGTTGATGATGCCGGAAGTGTAGGGGGTAATGATTTCGTCGTACTTGGTCATGATGGTGGTGTACTGCACTTCACCGAAATCAATATTGTTGGCATCCAGCTGCTTGTTGAAGCTGTTGGACTTCATCTGCTGGGTCCAACCCTGCATGTTGACCTTTTTCAGCCAGGGATCCATGTTGCCTTCCCCATTCAGGTACTTGTAGGGGATGTCCAGTCCCAGCACGGTGGTGCCGTGGTTGCCGGGGGCCAGGCCGATCAGCTTGTGGATGTACTTGTAGCCGTCAAACCACTTGATGTAGGCGAGGGGCAGCGTACCGGCACCCTGCGAGTGGCCAATGACGTTGACCTTGGAAGCTCCAGTGGCCTTCAGAACCATCTGGACGAACTTTCCGAAAGCCTCCGCAGAGCCGATGATGTCACCGGTGTAGGTTTGGGATTCGGAGAAGCTAGCGGTGTTGAGGTTGGGTGCGAAGACGCAGTAGCCAAGCTCCTTGAAGCGGGGGGAGTAATCCGCCCACACTTTGAAAGCATCCTCACCAGTGCCGGAGAGCAGAATCAGCGGCAGCTGGCCGGGCTTCGGCTTGCAGTTGAAGTCGTTGGCACCCTTCGGGTTGGTTCCAGGGTTCTTGAGAGAGAAAGTTTGCGCTTCGAGGAAGTTGTCGATGTGCGCACCCTGTTTGCCGCCGGGGATACCTTCTTTGTTGATTTCGCCGGGGCGGGCGGGAGTGTAGTCCGGAATCGGGGTTTGCGGAGCAGCTAGGGCAACCGCAGAAGAAACAAAACTGAGGGACACTGCTGCGAAAGCGGCTAGCAGGCCTTGCGAAATGCGTCGCATGTCGATCCTTCTATTTGTGAGATGGGAGACGGCTTAGGTTGATCCGCCGTTAAGGATGACATAATTGTACAAGGACATACCGGTCAAACATATTCGGGGGTGAAATGCGCTCTTGCTGGGATTATGTGCCGAAAGTCCCCCGGTGGGCCCAAAAATATCGCAAGATGATGGTAGAAGATACAAGAAAGTGAGCCCATGGCTAATTACTTTTGGCGGGAAGTGTTTGGGGAAATCTGGGAGGAACTTCCGCACCGCAAATTGTTTAAGCGGAAGCACAAGTACGCATTTGACTATGTGGTGATTCGGCACTGGCAAGAAAACATCAGGGGGGTTGATTACGACCTGGTGGGCCATTGGGTGCGCGATCTCAAAACATCCGAAATAGTCGACATTGTCGTGATGGGTGCACCGATAGTGTATGCCGACGCGGATGGAAATTTTGATCCCGAAAAAATGCAAGAAAACATCATTATGTGGATGCAGAATGATGCCACCCGCTACCCGATCAGAAAAGACATGGAGCACCGCTATCGGTGCAAGGTAGCAAAGTACCAATACCACGACTGGGATCCCGAAACTCAGGACGAATTAATTTTCCACTACGAAATTGTGCAGATTACGTGGGAAGAGTTTGTGCGCGGTTTGGAAAGAGACCGCTTGCCTGCCGGGGAGCTCACCGATGAGCAGCGCATCAAACTGTTGGGGATCTTGCACCACAACCCGCATCTGTGTCGCTTCAAAATCCGGTTGGATGAACGCTACGGACGCGACACCATGGACCACATCTTCAGCAAATTCCAGTAGCTTGCTGGAGGGTGCGGCAGTTTATTCGCCGCCGAAGGGACGCTTTTTAGCGGGGGCATTGGCGTACGGCTTATAGGGGAGCCCCATGGTCTGCAGAATGTTGCGCATCGCATAGTTGAACGCGTAGGGGTTGCGCTTCGGGTAGACAAAATCATTGTGTTTGGCAGACTGCACCAAGTGGTAGTGCGCGGTATTGCCGCGGCTTAAAGCAGCCCGCACATATTTGCGACCTTGTCCCTTGGGGATCATGCGGTCTTTACCGCCCTGCACTACGCTAATGCGCTTGCCGGAGGGCAGGTGGGTGAAGGGGTTTGCCGCGTAGTAGTTGCCGGGCACTTCGCGGGGGGTACCACCCAGGAAAGTGTCGATGCTGCTGAAACGCGACCGGTTTGCCGAGTCCACCACATCCAAAACACCGTTGAGGGAGATGAATCCGCGAATCGGAATTCCGGGACCATCGGGGGCACTGGTCTGCATACCAGCCAGATTGCCGGTGCCCACCAAACCATAGGCGGGGGTCTGTTCACTCGGTTTAGCGGCAGTGTGCCGGTTGTCCCGCTCGCCGAAGGTGGGGCCAAAGCTGCTGCCGGACTCCATGCCGCGCACCCGGTCGCCACGGAGGTTCTTCAACTGGGCTTGCTTATTGTCTTTCCGCACAAATTCGGTGTTGCGGATGAGTTTCCCAAGACTTACCTTCTTGGGGGACTGGCCAATAGCCAGGGCGGCCAACTGGCTGCCCGCCGAGTGCCCCACCAAGTAGACCCGATCCAGATCCAGGTTGAGGGCGTAGAGGAACTTCAGCACCAACAAATGGTCGATGGCGTCGCACACGTCTGCGTAGGTGGTGGGCCAGCCGCCGCCGGTGCCGAGGGAACGGTACTCGATGTTCCACACAGCCACCCCATTTTCGGCAAGTTCCCGAGCCACATGCTGGATTGAGTAAACATTGCCTTTGGTCCCCCAGGATCCACCGTGCACCAACACAGCTACCGGCACCGAGGTGGAGATTTTGCGCGGCAGGGAAAGAATGCCGTAGCGGTACCTGTTGGTTTTGGCGTTTAACGAGTAGTGGAATTTGTGCTTGGAAGGAGCCAGTGCCTGTGCCTCCGGCTGTGCTTTCAGCAATGCTGGAGCAACCGCGAAACTGGCAGAAGCTGCAGCACCAAGCAGAAGTTGCCGGCGAGACACAGAAGCCATGTGAAGCTCACTTTCAAACACGAGGGGGCGGTGCGTACAAGCGACGCTCAAGTAGTTGTTTCGACGTTCAGCTACGCAGTCATTATATAGATTGTTTCTGAAAGATAAATTGTTACATACCGAGCCTTTAAACATTCACTCCGATACCAGTAAGTTAGGGACATGGCTAAAAAGAAAAACAAGAAAAATATTGACGTTCCCGCAGGTATGAGCCGTCGCCAGGCGAAACTCGCAGCCCGTGCCGCAGAGCGCGCCGCCCTCAATGTGGACCCTCGTGTCTTCCGTGGTGTCGCCGCCGAATACGATCTCATCGCTATGCGCGAATTTGTCGCCTCCGCAACCTTCCCCACCACCGTCACCAGCCCCAGTGGCGATGTGGAGGTCCATATTTGTACCGTCCTGCCCGGCGCCATCCCCGCCCTCCGTTTTGAGGAGGAGTTTGGTGGTACCCGCATGGTAGCGGTGCAATCCCCCACCCCCTCCAATAATCCTGCCCAGGATTTGGCTGCCGCCATCGAGTGGGTGTTGACGGCAGAGCCCGGCGAGAATACGCGCCGCGTGGAAGCCACCGAGGACACCCCTGCCCTCACCGATTATCTGTCGGCCGAGGAAGCCCCGCAGGTGACGGTGCATGACAACTTCAACTGGTGGATCCCGGAGGACGCGGAGCTGGACGCCCAAATGCACAGGGGTATTAATGCCGCCAACGACGCCATGATGCCTTCGGTGCGGTTGGAGGCCGATAAGGGTGCCGCCTATTGGACGAACGCGGGGGATAAAGCCCATGTGCGCTGGGTGCGCCCCGAGGAAGAGGACGATATTTTCCGCGCGTTGGTAAAGGTGCACGCGGCGGGTGAACTCACCTTGGGTGAGGGAAGCCGCTACGCCGGCATGTTCCGTGCCCATGGCCGCATCGTGCCGGTCTTTGACGTGGAGGTGGATCAGCCCGCCGACACCTGGCAGGAAGCTTTGGAGCAGTTGGGTGTAGCCATTGACAAGGTGATGGGCGATAAATCTCCCTACACTGCGGAGGAGCGGAAGTCCCGCAATCTGCTGAATTCGCGGCAGATCACCATCCGCGACTAGCGCCCGCTATTCGGAGATGAGGTAATCGGGTATCTCATCTCCGGAGGCGATGGCCCTCCAGAACGTGGCCGTGTCGTCGTTCCACATCACAACCGCACCCGACTCGTTGTCAACCAGTTCACCAATGGGCAGGGTGGTGGTGACGTGGTCGGATGACATGGCCCAGGCGAGGCGCCCCAGACTGAAGAAGTGGCTGTTCTTGTCGAGGGTGAGTGCCTTGCCGGCGCTGTTGGTGAGCTTGAAGAACTTGATGGGGCTCAGGAGCGTGCGGGCGTTGATGGCCTCGTCCGCAAAGTTGCTCAAGAATTCACGTTGATGTTCCACTCTGTCAAGGTCTGCGCGGGGAGTTTGGCGAGTGCGCACATATCCGAGGGCCGTCTTGCCGTCTGCTTTCTGGCAGCCCGCATCCACATTGAGATCCGCTAGCGGGTCGTTGATGGGGGAGCTGGGGCAAATCGTGACTCCCCCAATGGCGTCGGTCATGGCGGCGAAACCAGCGAAGTCAATCTCCATGTAGTGGTTGACGTGCACGCCGGCAGCCTGCTCAAAGGTCTTGACCAGCAGTTCGGGGCCACCATAGGCGTAGGCGGCATTAATCTTGTCGTTGCCGTAGCCCGGAATGTAGACGTACGAGTCACGCGGAATCGACACCAACACTTTTTGGCCACCCACATGCGGAATATGCATCAACATGATGACGTCGGTGCGCTGCGAACCCAGATCCCCACCCACACCGAGGCTTTCCCGCTTCTTGGAGTCCATACCGGAGCGGCTGTCGGAGCCAACCAAAAGCCAGTTGGTGCCAGCCGTGCGCCCAATCATGTGTTCGGAAAGCGCATCGACGCGCGACACATTAGTTCCGAAGGTAATCAACCCAGCCAGGCCACCGACCACGACTAACAGCACAAAGGTGAGTGCCAAGATCACAACGGTGCGGAAAATACCGCCCGGGGTGAGCTTAATAGTGGGGGGCGCTTTTTTGGGTTTTTGGGTGGGTTGGTAGAGACCCTCCACCGGAGCTTTCTCTGCCGCACCCCGTTGCCGGTACACCTCGCTGGGGGGAAGTTTGTAACGCTGCGGGGTGCCGGGTCTGCCACCCGGGCCGGTTTGAACGCCGCGAGACTGCTGCACCCGGCGGATCCGTTTGGCTTGCTGTTGGTCGTCAACACCAGGAAGGGGGCCACGGTAGGGGCGAGCCTGCGCCAAGCTATCCTTAGAGATGCGCCGGGCATGCCGTGGACCCTGGCGTTTGGGCTGCTCGCCACTGTTTTCTTGCTGCTTTTTATTTCGGGCAGCAGGAGGCACCCAGCTGTTGGATGTCGAATCCCAAAACTCCGGCTGCTGGGGTGCAGCGTACTGCCCGGAGTTGGTGTCCTTCTTCTGCGAGTCTTTCTTGTCAGAAGAAGGCTGGTCGGGTGTTGCAACCATGTTTATAGATTAGCCAAAGGTAGAGTTTTTGACGTGCCGGAACAAAATGAACAACCACCTCGCAAAGTCCTCACGATCCTTCGTGTAGTGGCTGTTATTGTCCTTGCTGTAGTTTTATTCGTATTCGGAATCCTCATTTTATCAGTTCCTGAACTGATTACAGGAGGGGCAGCCGATACGGACGGTGAAGCAATCCGCAATAGCCTCTACGGAATAATACTCATTGCCGTCGGTTTATTGCTGTTCTTCTACCAAATCATGCGTCTTCGCCGCGCACGGCGCAAACACGACCCCGCAGAGAGTTCCATCGACGGCAGCCGACCGGGTATTGGGGGAGCCGGGGGAGAGGCCGTCACCAGCGCAAACGAAACTAATGGGCGGCAGTTGCGCCACACCGATGCCAGCACCGAAGCCCGCGCTAAAGTGGCCGGAGAACTGGGTGGCGAACTGGTGGAAGAATCCGGACGCATTATCCGTATCCCCCGCGACACTCTGGATGATCGCCTCCGGGACGTCTTCGACCAGGGCTGCGAATGGCTGGACGCCGGCGAGCTGAAAGACTCCGCCTTCCCGGTAGCGCTCCTTATCCCCAGCCGTCAAGAGCTCCTGGACTACCTCAGCGAACACTATCCGCCCCGCACCATCATGATGGCCAACCACATTGGGAAAGGCTCCGGGCTGCCCTACTTTGTGAACGAGGGCGTGCACCTGCACTGCGCAATGGTGAACCGTCCCCACGATGTGGAAATCATGCTGGACCACTACGCACCCCATATTCCGCTGGCCTGTGTGCTGGTCGCCGGCAATATGCCCCTGGATACGCGGGGCACCGACTCCAACCAGATGGAGACCATCCGCAACTCCGTCATCGGTCTGCTGTGCTGGCATGAGGAACGCGACGACTATATTTTGGTGACACCCCGCTAAAGAGTTCCCACACCCCGCGATACCGACCCACCTTGCCGGTAAGCTGGAGTGCGTGATCAGCATTTCTTATCTCGGCCCACGGGGCACCTTCAGCGAAGCAGCCCTGCAACAAATAATCGACGACAAGCCGGTGACGGCACTGCAGAATGTGGGGGAGCGGATAGCTGCCGCCACACCCCCCGACGCGCTGCAGATGGTGCGGGACGGCCACGTCGACTACGCCCTTGTTCCTACCGAAAACTTTGTGGACGGCCCCGTCACCCCCACCCTCGACTCGCTCGCAGGTGACGACCGGCTGCAGATCTATGCCGAAACCGAAATACCGGTGGTGTTCTCCATGCTGGTGCGCCCTGGCACCACCCTGGATGATGTGAAAACCGTGGGAACCCATCCGGTGGCTATGGCGCAGGTGCGTGAATGGGTGGAGGAGAAGCTGCCCGCTGCCGAGAAGAAAACCACCAACTCCACGGCTGCTGCCGCCCAGGCGGTGGCGGACGGGGAACTGGATATGGCGGCGGCCCCCGCCCGAGCCGGGGAAATCTTGGGATTGGAGGCGCTCGCCGAAGGGGTGGCTGACGTGCAGGGTGCCTACACGCGTTTCATTCTGGTGGGCAAACCCGGCAAACCCTCCCCCCGCACCGGACGCGACCGCACCTCCATGGTGTTCCAGTTGCCCAACGAACCGGCGACACTGGTGAACGCCATGAACGAATATGGGATGCGGGGGGTGGACCTGACCCGTATTGAGTCTCGTCCCACTCGCCAAAAATTCGGTAGCTACAACTTCTTCATCGAATGTGTGGGCCATATTGATGATGCCGCCGTGGCGGAAACGATGCAGGCGCTGCACCGGCGTGCCAGCTGGCTGCGGTACCTGGGGTCGTGGCCCGCCTATGATGAAGCCGGCACCCCGCCCCCAAACTTTGATGATTCGGTAGATTGGGTGGCGAACCTAAGGGAAGGGAAGGTCGAATAGATGGCCCGTCATTTGCTCATGCTGCGGCATGGGGAAACTTTTGCGAACCTGGAAAAACGTCTTGACACGCGTGTGCCGGGAGCCTCCCTCACCGAGAGGGGTAAAGAACAGGCTCGTGAATGGGGCAGACAACGCGACCCCCGGTCACTTACTCTTATTGGGACGTCGGAAGCACTCCGCGCCCGCCAAACTGGCCGCGAAATCCTGAACGGTATGCGGGAAGCGTTCCCGCATGTTGCCCAAAATGAGTTCCCGGAGCTGCGTATTATTCCGGGCATTTACGAAACGCAGGTGGGGGATTGGGAAGACGGCATTATTGATGACGTCAACCTGCTGGCCAAATGGTTTGGGCTTTTCCTCACCTGGCTGAAAGGCGACTGGAAGACCTCCTCGCCCGGGCCATTGGGGGAGAATGCGCGCATGGTGGCGGATCGGGCCATGCCCCAGATCCACGCCCTCTACGAGGAGTTCTTCAACGGCACCAGCGCCCGCGCCCAAGACCAAGAGAAGGACGTGCTGCTGGTGGCCCACGGTGCCATCATTCCGCTGATGACCACCATGATGGTGCCCGACATGGATAAGCGCTTCGCCTTCTGGTCCTTCCTGGGCAACACCGACACCGTCACCCTCCAGCCCCGCGCACAGGAGGCAGCGCTAGCCGGAGAAGCAGCAGCAGTTGACCAAGCAGAACAGCTTGTGTGGGATTTGCTGCGGTGGGGTTCCCAAGAACCGCCCTTTATTTGTGACGTTCCGGAAGAGAACGACAATGTGGAGGCCATCGCCAACCTGAAATTCAGCTCCATGGGGAAGCGGGCGGCGGCACCGCAAGTTCCGGGAGTGGGCACCGGCAAAGAAGACTAGCGCAAGCTGTTTTTAGAATCCGCTCGGCACCGAGTTGTTGAGCAGCGGGTCGTTGCTCATGTCCGGCAGCTGCTCGTTGTCCTTCGGAGGCAGTGGCTTCACCTTCGGGGGTTTTTGGCCATCGATCAGCAGTTTCGGGCTTTTCACGCTGTACTGCAGTTCCGCAAGACCATCCTTATTGGACTTCGTCAGGTAGCAGTTGACGGTGCTGCTGCCGGCGTTCCACCCCGCGAGCGAAACCCGCGACCATACCGGGGTGAGAGTACTTTTTCGGAGTTTCTCCGGCGACCCCACATACTTGTTGGCCATCTCCACGCACTTCTTCTCCGAGTACGCATTCTGTTGGCGAGTAGTGGGCATGCGGTCTTTAAAGTGTTCCTTCAGGTCGAACGTGCCAACCACCTCAATGACGTGAGGCTGCTCGCAGTTGACGGCACGACCCGGGGTTTGGGTGTTGGGGATAATCGACAGGCAGGTACCGGCCGACCAGGTGAGTGCCTGCGACTGCTCCGCCACCCGGTTGGTGAAAACGGGGTTGTCGCTATTGGCAATACTGGCCTCGATGCCGCACACCAGGGTGCGCACACCCTTATTCCAAGCGGAGTTGTCGGGATCCAACAGCCCCCCCCGGAAACGGCCCGCAGGATCCAAACCTTTCGGCAAGTAGGAGTCCACCAGCGGACGGCACATTCCTTGGCGGAGGCTTTCAACCTGCGCAGGGCTCAACGGATCCGATTTTTTGTCGAAGCGCTGGTTGGGGTAGCGGTCCAGGTCAATGACGCCAGCCACCTCGAACCGGTGGGGTTGGTCGCAGTTGACGCGCCGGAAGTTAATGAGGGTGCCATCCGATTCGGCAATATCCCAATGCAGGCAAGAACCCATGGTGGCATAGTCGAAGCCGCGACCCGCGTCGGTAGCGCCACCCACGGTGAGTGACGGGAGTTTATCCTCGGGAATGTCGTCGGCGTTGAGGTGGACTGCCAACACTGCGACCAGCGCACCCACAATAATGGCGCTTACTGTGATGAGCCATTTGCTGCGAGACCAGAGGGGTGCCCGCTTGGCATCTTCACTATCGGGATTTTCGATAGCAGCTTTCTGCAGCTCCGCGTCCTCGGAAGGATCGACGGCCTCTTTAAGTTTGTGGACACCCGCGGCAACGAATTCTTTGGGGCCGCGGTGGGGCGTTTTAGTGTGATCGGCTTTGCGAGCTTTGCGGCTCTTCTTCTTGGCTTTGGTGGCCTTTTCAGCCTTTTCTGCCGGTGCGGCGGCTGCTGCGGAAGTCGATTCCGGGGCGGTGTCGGCCTCCGGTGCGCGGTGCGCTGCAGCGGGTGTGGGCTCCGGTGCCTTGTCGCGGGAATGTTTGCCGGTAGAGCCAGTGGCTGAGCCGGTGGGTGTCTCCGCCTCCGCGGCACGCTCGTTAATACGACGGGGAACACCGCGAGTGGTGCCACTGCCGTTTTCGTCGCTACTGAAGGCAGCACTCGAAGTGGCTTGGGTCATGGGTTTGCCCAGCCACTTGCGGGAAGATCCTCTTCTTGGTTTGCGACGTCTTTTAGCCATTTGTTCTTATTGTGCCTTTTTCTCCACAAATCGGGTAGTTCTGGTCCTGCAAAAGCACGTATTAAGATGGTAGTTGTGATCGATCTTAAATTCTTGCGCGAAAATCCTGACCTTGTCCGCGACTCCCAACGCACCCGCGGTGAAGACCCCGCCTTGGTTGATGAACTGCTTGCTGCCGACGAAAAACGGCGTTCATCCATCCAAACCGCAGACGAACTGCGCCGGGACCAGAAATCTTTCGGCAAGAAAATCGGCGCCGCCTCCAAGGAGGAACGCCCCGCGCTCCTCGAGGAAGCTAAAACTCTTGCTGCCCGCGTGAAAGAAGCGGAAGCTGCACAGAAGGAAGCTGCCGCCACGGTGGAAGACATCCAGAATCGGCTCGCAAACGTCGTCGCCCCCGAGGTTCCCGCCGGTGGGGAGGACGACTTTGTGGAGCTTGAGCGGGTGGGCGAGATTCCCGAATTCGATTTCCCGGTGCGCGACCACCTAGAGCTGGCCGAAATGGCGGACATTATCGACATGCAGCGGGGCGCCAAAGTCTCCGGCTCCCGCTTCTACTTCCTGAAAGGCGCCGGTGCGCTGCTCGAGATGGCGCTTACCCAGCTCGCCATCTCCAAAGCGGTGGAGTATGGCTTTACCGTCATGATCCCGCCCGTCCTAGTACTGCCAGAGATTATGCAGGGCACGGGCTTCAACGTGGAGCACGACGACGAGATTTACCGCCTCGGCACCGATGATCTTTACCTGGTGGGAACCAGTGAAGTGGCTCTAGCCGGCTACCACAAAGACGAGATCCTGGACCTGTCCGAGGGGCCGATCCGCTATGCCGGATACTCCAGCTGTTTCCGGCGCGAAGCTGGCTCCTACGGCAAAGACACACGCGGCATTATTCGTGTCCACCAGTTCAACAAGGTGGAAATGTTTACCTACTGCACCCCGGAGCAGGCGGAAGAAGAGCACCAGAAACTGCTGCAGCTGGAGAAAGAAATGCTGAAGCTGGTGGAGGTGCCGTTCCGCGTCATCGATATTGCCGGTGGGGATTTGGGTACGTCCGCCGCTCGCAAATTCGACTGTGAGGCATGGGTTCCCAGCCAGAACACTTTCCGGGAACTTACCTCCACCTCCAACTGCACCACATTCCAGGCACGGCGCCTGCAGACTCGCTACCGCGATGAGGACGGCCGCACCCAAATGGTGGCAACCCTCAACGGCACCTTGGCAACCACTCGTTGGTTGGTGGCCATTATGGAAAACCACCAGCAGGAGGATGGATCCATGGTGATTCCCGAGGCACTGCGCCCCTATATGGGGGGTATGGAGGTTATTAGCCCCAAATAGTTGCCTCAGCAGCGCTCCAGTCCCTTTTTGGGAGAGTCCACGCAGCCGTACAGTTATTTTTAAGTTTTCTGAAATATATTCAAATCGTCACGTGTTATACCCAATACATACGCGCATAGTCGCTGAATCTGCCCCAACTTTGCGCGTACCATGAAAAGCAGATCGCTTAAGGAGCAGTTCTATGACAACTCCGCAGAACTATGGAAATTCCTACAGTCCCCAGAATCAATCCGCAACCATGAACACCACTGAGGAGAAAACTGAGCAGACTGCGAGCGATCGCAGCATCGACTTCTCCTACATGCTTTATATGGCTGGCCATGTGATGGCACTCGTGGCCTACTTCATCATGCTCAATCATTTTGTGGGCGTATCGAACGCCTATTTCGCAGCCAAAGACAGCGGTGGCGGATACTTGAATATCACTGTTGAAACCCCCTCCGCTGCGCTTGCTTTCCTTATTCTCATCACCCTTGTCATCCTGCCTTTAGGCATTGCTTCCACCTATCTGCTGAAGCGCGGAACCCCGATGGATCGTCTTGTTTCCAGCGTCTTCCTAGCGATTGCGATTGCTTCTGCAATTGCCGCAGCAGTCAAACTTGAACCACTCTTCTTCAGCTTCGTTGCCATTCTGCTGGCTGCTGTTCTGGTGCTCGAATGGGTGTCCCCGTTCGCGGTGTACTTCGACGGAAAGAAAGCGGACTTCACCCGCAAACCTTCCCCCGTCTACTCCGGTCCCGCCTACCCGAACATGCCTGGATATGGGCAGCCGCAAGGCTACCCCGCCTACCCGCAGCAGGGTTACCAGCAGCAAGGCTTCGGACAGCCCAATCCGCAACAGGGCTACCAGCAGGGTTACCCGCAGCAGGGCTATGGTCAGTTCCAGCAGGGTGGACAGGCTCCCAACCCGTACCAGTCCGCTCCGCAGAACCCCTACGCTGCACCCACCCAGAGTGACGCCAACAGCTGGAGTGGCAGCACCACGCAGTCCGGTCAGGCCACGGAAGATAACTCCTCCGAGGCTCCCACTGAGCAGTACCCGGCTGAAGGAAACTCAGACCAATAAGTAAATATAAGGTGGAGGAGGATCCACATGTCTGACAATCAGCAGCATCACAATTCCCCCGACGACCAGCACGAAAAAAAGACGGAGATTCTGCCAACATATCTGGAAGATGCCTCGCAGCTTCCCCCGAATGTGCGGCTCGTTGGGCAGGATCAGCACGGCAACCTTATTTATGAGGAAGTGCCTGTGCAGTCCCAAGGTGCAGGTACCAACGACTATCTGGTTCCCTCCTCTTCTGCTACCGGAGCACCTGGCGCCATGGGTGCTGCAGGCGTAGCAGGCGCTGGCGGGGCAGGTGGTTACGGCGGCGGCTACGGAGGTGGCTACGGGGGCGGCAACTACTACAGTGGCCAGTACCCGGGCGGCCCAGGAGCCGCACAGCCTCCCCAGCCGGACAACGATGATGACGACGACGAAAAAAGTAACCCGGCAGTTATTGTGTTGAGCGTTCTGCTGGTGCTGCTTCTCATCGGCATTATTGCGCTGCTGGGACTCATCTTCATTCCGGATGCGCCGCTCAACAACATTGCAGACAACGGCACCGTCACCACCTCCATTACCGAAACGGAATCGCCCACAACCACCACCGAGGAAGAGGACGAAGATTTTGAGGGAGACTTCGCCGATCTTGTGGTCCGGCTGCCCCGCGGCTATGTGCTGTCCGACCCCATCGAACCGGTGGAGGGCGAAGACTACCGCATTGTGAACCCGTGCAGTGTGGTGGAGGAGGGGGAGACCTGCACCTCGGAGGAATTCGCGGAAGCAATGCAGGAAGCCTACATCGAGAACGATGGACTGGATGGGGACATGCGCTTCTATGCGGAGTCGCCTATCACCAACGAAAGCTATCCCGTCAAGTGCGAAGCCCAGAACGGTGGCAAGGTGCTGTGCGTGAGTGGACGGGACGGTAGCGCCGCCATCATTATCGACTACTAAAACAGAATTTATATACCCCCTTAAGTGGGTTAAATACGGTAAATACGCAGGGTGCTCTGGTTTAACCAGGGCACCCTGTTTATGGTGAAAGTGTCTATTCCCCCTGGCACTAAGGTCCACCATGTTGAAGAAAACAATGGGCGCAGCGTTAGCGGCCATGCTTGCGATTGCTATCACTCCTGGGATAGCTCACGCTGGTCCATCCGATTATCCAGGAGACCCCGTCAACAAGCCGCTACCTTCGGTTTCCGACATGCTCAATGCAGATGCCAAAGAGTGGGGCGCCAACGACGTCAACTGCAAACCCTCCGCCCGTCACCCGCGACCCGTAGTTCTCGTCCACGGTACCTGGACTGGCGCCTCGGCCACCTGGAAGAACCTCACCAAACTTCTGGTGGAAGAGGACTACTGCGTTTTCGTCATGGATTATGGCAAAGACAAGAACTCCCTGTTGGGGATGCTGCCGGGAGTGTACGGCACGGCCGACATGTGGCACTCCATGCGGCAGGTCGCCCAGTTTAAAGACTGGGTGCTGCAGGTAACCGGCGCGAAACAGATCGACACCATCGGTCATTCGCAAGGCAACCTGATGAACCGCGCCTACATTCAGTACTTTGGCGGCTGGAACCCGCAGGATGTGAGTAAAAACAAGGTCCACACCACCATCAACCTGGGGCCCAACCAGAGTGGCGCCACCCTCATGGGGATAGCGGCCATGGGTAACGTGGGCGAAGACCTGTGGGGTATGCCGATTACAAAAATGATGGACCCGATTATTGGCCGCTCCGGCATGCAGCAGGCCATCGGCTCCCCCTTCTACGAAGAGTTCAACAAGTACGGCTACACTCGCCCCGGCGTGCACTATGTTGCGATCATCACCACCCACGATGAGATCAACATGCCGTACCGCTCCCAGTTCTACCCGCATGAGCGCGGCGCCTGGGTGACGAACCTCGTAGTGCAGGATCGCTGCCCACAGGATTTGACCGAACACACGCAGATGCCCAATTCGCTGCATGTGCAGTGGCTGGTGATGACCATGCTGGACAAGAACTACGCCAAGACGCACCCTATGCAGTGCGCCGCCCTGCCAGTACTTTAGGACTCGTTCAGTATCAGCAATTGGCTGCTAGTGTCCTCGAGCCGGCAACGCCGGTAGGCTTAAGTTATGTCTTTTGCCGAACCTGAACCGCCCAAGCGGAATCTTTCCCCCCGCGCACGAAACATTCTGCTCACTATTTTTGCGATATTGGCTGTCGCTGGCCTCCTGTTGGGGCTAGTGGCCTGCGCAAATGAGGACGCCGACTCAGCGACCGACGACTCTTCCGAATACCTGGACAACAGTGTGGAGGGGGAGGGTGACGGTGCTCCGGTGAACAGTCCGCGCAATGTTGCTGCCCTGGTGGGGGAGAAGAACGCGCCCAAGGTGGAGGCCAGTTTCCGGGAACTGCAGCGCCAGTTGCCGGTGCATGTGTCGGTGGCGTTGGCGCCCGTGCAGTCGGGGGAGAAGCAAGCTCCGGTGGCGGTGTTGGGGGAGTCGCGGGAGATGGCGGCCTGGTCCACCAGTAAAGTGCCGATTGCGGTAGCTGCTTTGGAACGCAACGGGGAGTCGGTGCTGCCGCAGGTGAATGCGGCGATTACGGTGTCGGATAATGACGCTGCGGAAAGTTTGTGGCGTTCCCTGGGCGGCGGTTTCGGGGCGGGTGCTGCCATGCGGGAACAGTTGAGCGCCAATGGGGATGGGGTGACGATTCCGCAGACGCAGCATGTTTATTCCGGGTTTACGTCCTTTGGCCAAACAATGTGGGCGGTTCCGCAGCAGGCCCAATATGCTGCCCATTTTGCTTGCCAGCCGGGGTCGCCGGCAGAGCAGGTGCGCCAGGCGATGGCTCAGGTGGATCGCTCCCAGGCTTATGGGTTGGGGAGTTTGCCGGAGGCGCATTTTAAGGGCGGCTGGGGCCCGAACCAGGGTGGCGGCTACGATGCGCGCCAGTTCGGTTACTTCCGGTTGCCGGATGGGAAGCTTTTGGCGGTGGCCATTGCGGCGCATGATCCGGTGGCCGGGATGTTGTCCGACCAGTTGACCGGTGCCCTGCAATTGTTGGCGCAGTGGGTGACGGAGCATGGCGCACTGTGGCGCGGGGGAAGCTGCTAACGCGACGCTGCCAACGTCAAAATAACTTAGGGCTGCCTTATTAATTCTGCTATTTAAAAATTTTACAAAAGGGACCTACCTGCAAGTATGCATTATTACAGTTATTAATAATTATGTATACGAAAATTTAAAAACGTAGTGGCACTGGACGTTTAATACTTCTTGCTCTTTTTCCGCTGCCGCAGGAAAATTTTCTGCCAGTTGTTTTCTCTCAGCGAAATTGTCTATATTAGGTGAGCCTAACTTTATCTAATTCCAGAGAGTTCGTTCATGCCAAAACTTGATACAGCGCGATCTGTAGAGCCCTACCCCTCCAATCCACTTATCACTCCCCTGTGGGAGACAGCGCACCGCACTCCCCACAACACCGCCCTAAGGTTCATCAACGGGCTGGGTGCGGATGACGTCACTGAGTGGAACTGGATCCAATTTTTGGCGGGCATTCACAGTGCCCAAGAGGATCTTCGACGCGCCCGCATCACTGCGGGTGATCGTGTACTCATGCTGCTCTCTGCCAGATCGGACTACCTCCTTACTTTTTGGGCGTTGATTGGTCTGGGCGCCCAACCAGTGTCCGTTCCTCTAGCGCCCGAGGCACCGCTCGACATCGGGAGCACCACCCTGGCCCATATTGCGCGCGACTGCGCCGCCACCGCCATCGTCACCAGCGCCGCCACCTCCGCCGAACTTTCCGACCTCACCAAAGCCCATCCAGAACATCCAGAACTGGCGCGCCTGGTCCACCTCATCCCGGACTATCCCCACCACGAGGTCGCCCATATTCACGGTGTGGAGTCCCTGCCTGCCGATTTCCCCACGACCATTTCGGAATTCGGTCTCGCCCCCGTCACCTACGACACCCCCGTCTACATCCAGTACTCCAGTGGTTCCACCGGCACTCCGAAAGGTGTCGTCAACCACTATGGATGCCTCCTCAACCAGGTGAACGTGATGGTGGATGTGTGGGATTCCGACCAGAACCCCAACTCTATTTGTTGGCTGCCCCTCCACCACGACATGGGCATTGTGTGGGGCATTTTCGACATTCTTTGTACGGGCGGCACAGCAGGATTCATCCCGACTGCTGTGGTTGCCCACAACCCAATGATCTGGGTGGAGGCCATGAGCCGATACCGCTGCGGCATGACTGCCAGCCCCGACACGATGTGGCGCACCATCTGCAGCCTCTACCAGGATCCAGCACGTCGCCGCGACCTCGACCTCTCCTCCTTAAGGATCGCGGTGGATGGCGGGGAGCCCGTTAATCCCCGCACCCTCACGCTGCTGCAGTCAACATTTGGGGACTGTGGCTGGCGTGAGGACACCCTCACCCCCATGTATGGCTTGGCGGAAGCGGGGCTTTGTGTGGCCGGGCATACCGGTCCACGCACACCGGTAAGTGTCAGCTTCGACGCCACCGCCGCCGCTCGCGGCACCATCAAACCGGTGGCCACCAACCCGGACGACCCCACCCAGCGCAGCATCTATGCGGTGGGAGACAATTTCTTCCACCTCACCTGCCGCATTGTTGATCCCGAGACCGGCACCGAACTGGGAACGAACCAGGTGGGGGAAATTTGGTTCGAAGGGGTGGTGTCCCAGGGATATTTAGACAATGGGGATCCAGCTAAAGCATCCACTGCCGGGAATCGCACCCAAGAAACTTTTCAGGCCTTCACGGCAGCTGGTGACGGCCCCTGCCTCCGCACAGGAGATATGGGCTTCCTGGATGAGGCCGGAAACCTCTTCGTCTCCGGGCGCATGTCGAACACCATCATTGTCGGTGGGGAAAACTACTTCCCCGAAGACATTGAGCAGCTTGTTCTCAAAACTCCACTGGGTTTTACGAATAATCAGGTGTGCGTCACCCAGCCGGAATTAGATAGCGACTGGTTTGTTGTCATTGCGGAAGCTGGTGACGTGGAGCCACTCGACCGCGACGCCTACAGTGGGTTGATCGCCCGCGCTATTGCTCGTTCCATCGGTAAGCAGCCCACGCAGGTGTTGTGGTGGGATGAGCCGCTCCCTAAGACCAGCTCCGGCAAGATCGCCCGCGCCCTTGTGGCTGAACAAGTAATTGAACATCGCGCTGCGGCAGCGAGCACTGAAGCCGCGACACAAGAAGTGCATCCGCTTGTTGCGAAGGTCGCCGAAATCCTCAATTCCAGCCCAGCAACCGTGAACCGCACTGCCGACCTCACCACACTGGGGCTCACCTCCCTGGCCATCAACGAAGTGTTGGCCTGGAGTGCCGACAATCAACACCCCATCGACCCGGCCGCCGCCTGGGAGCACCCCACTATTGACCACTGGGTCGCACTCTACGACTCCGCTGACACAACTGCCGCAGGTGACGAAAACCCTGCCGCAGCCAGCACCGATACCAGCCCCACCGAGTTGCAGAAATCCTATGTCATCGGCGCCGACCCCAAACAACCCTGGGGTGGCGTAGAGTGCCTGGCCTACAGTGAATTCGAACTCAACCTGGCGGCCCTCCCCAACCAATCTGCCGGTGTGGACACTGATCTTGCGGCCCTCCGCGACCTCGTCCAATCAGCGGTTTCGGTGGTGGACCAGGAGCCCGCACTCCACACCGCCATGCCCACCAGCGACACCACCATCTACGCAGAGCGGCCCGCACCCACCGTCACCACCCACGACTTCCGACACCTTCCAGCAGGTGACGCAGATGGCTCACTCGAGCAGGCTCTCAATGGTTTGCGCACCGCCAACGTGCATCGCAGCTTCGCCACCGAAGAAGGCGAGAACTGGGCGGTTGAACTGAGTGCCCTTCCCGACGGCAGCATGCGTCTACACGTCACGCTTTCCCTCATCTGCGCCGACATTGTGGGAACCGGCGAAATTCTGCGGCGCCTCGACGCGGCCCTCCGGGGAGACCTGCAGGCAGCCCACCCCGCCCACGCCCACCACACGTTCACCGGTAAAGCGGCGGCAGCACACGCAGGCAGCACGCAAGGCCACAGCCTGCCCACCGATTCCGATTCCGCCGAGCCCCTCCCGCTGCCACCCGACCTTCCCATGATTGATGTCGGTGCCACCGCAGAAAGCGCCGACGATTCTGGCGCCACCATCACCCGCTTCGCCCACACCTTCACCGCCAAACAGTGGGCCAACCTGGCGATTATTGCCCAACATTTCGGCACCACCCCGGCCGGGCTGGCACTTGCCAGCTACGACGCCGTGTTGCGCCGCTGGTCAGGGCGCGACGACTTCCTCGTCACCCTCACCACCATCAATGCGCCCCAACCGCAGCAGGTTGCGGAGCGGACAATCGCCGTCGCCCACCGCGCCCACTGCAACCTGGATAGCCAGTGGCTCGCCCTGCTGAAGAATGTTCGCGACGACCTGCGCGTCAGTATCGCCAACCCCATTCCCCTCACCACTGAACTGCGTGCCGCCTTGGCCAGCAGCGCCGGGCACACCGGACTCTCGCCCTACATTTTCACCTATGCTGCCGACCAGCAGCTCTTGGAGCCACAGCAGGTGACGGTGTTGGGCACACCAGTGGAGATTCGCTCCGCCACCCCACAGGTGCTCATCGACTGCCAGTTCGTAAACATCACCGGGGACGTAACGCTCAGCTGGGATGTTCGCACAGATGGCATCCGGTCCGATGTTGCCCAACAAATGTTCGACACTCTGGTGCAGCTCCTCAAACAGCACACCAGCCTGCTGAAGAACGGATCCCGGGATCGGCTCGCCCAGCAGCGGGTGATCGATCTGCTGCCGTTGCCCTCTAAAACTCAACAGCAGCGTGCCCATTCCAACCGCACCAGCCCCGTCACCACCGACCAGTTGCTTTACGAACCGTTCCTGGAGAATGTTCGCACGCAGCCCAAACATGTGGCACTGGTGTGGGACCCGAAAGACCAGCCCAGCGACCAGAAACTGGGTGACCCGCTGGCCTACAATCAGCGCGGCTACCTTACCTACCAGGAGCTGGACTGCATGGCGCGTCGCCTGGCGGCCAGCATTGAACCCCACACCACACCCAATGAAGTGGTGGGTATTCAGCTCCCCAAAGGCCCCTGCCAGGTGATAGCGGCACTGGCGGTTCTTTACGCCGGCTGCACCTACCTGCCGGTGAACGTCAACCAGCCCGCCGACCGGCTGCAACAGATCAAAGACTCCTCCGGTATGCGGATTATTCTGCGCCGCGGAGACTTGGCCGCCATGGTGTCCGATGAGCTCGGTGGAAAACCCCACCCGGGTTGCGATGTGGCTTTGCCGCGCCGGGTCGATCCCAGCGAACTGGCCTACATTATCTACACCTCCGGCAGTACGGGGGCACCGAAGGGGTGGCCATCCGCCACTACTCGGCGCTCAACACCTGCCTGGATGTGAACGCCCGCAATGGTGTGGGCAACCAGGACCGGATTCTGGCGATCTCCGCCCTCGAATTTGACCTTTCCGTCTACGACATTTTCGGCATGCTTTCTGCCGGCGGCACCATTGTGTGCATTGGCGACGACGCCCGCCGCGACGCTTTCCGCTGGGCCGAGATGGTGAAACGCTTCCACGTCACCATCTGGGACACCGTTCCGGGCTTGGGTGAAATGCTCTACGCCGCCGCCCAAGGCAGCACCCTGCCAAGCCTGCGCCGCTTCTACTTCTCCGGCGACTGGATTGCGTTGGATCTGCCGAAGCGCCTGAAAACCATTGCCCCCAACGCCACCTGCATCTCCATGGGTGGCGCCACCGAAGGCTCCATCTGGTCCAACGAGTATGTGGTGCAGGATGTGAACTTCCCCACCGATTGGAAATCCATCCCCTATGGTGGGCCGCTTACCGGCCAAAAATACCGGGTGGTGAACCCGCATGTGCCAGGCTTCCCCGACCAGCCCGACTATGTGCCAGGCGAATTGTGGATCGGTGGCGCAGGGGTGGCCGCTGGCTACTTTGGGCAGCCGGAGCTCACCGCTGAACGCTATCCGGTAGATGCCGATGGTAACCACTGGTACCGCACCGGCGACCTGGGTGAATACCACACCGATGGGCTCATCTTCTTTGTGGGCCGCATGGACACCCAGGTGAAGATCCGGGGCCACCGTGTGGAATGTGGGGAAGTGGAGCATGCGTGCCGCGCCCTCACCGGTGTAGATACCGCCATTGTGGTGCCCATCCGCAAAAACTCTGCGCTGGGTGCGGTGCTGGTGTCCTCCGGCGAACTGGCACAGCAGGTGACGGAGAATCCTGCCGCTTTGCGTGACCAGTTGGCGACCAAACTGCCGGACTACATGGTGCCGGCTGTGGTGATGCCACGCCAGAGTTTGCCGCACACTCCCAATGGCAAGATTGATCGCCGGCTGTTGGCGGAGGAGCTGGAAAACTACCAGCATCAGCAGGCAGCCAGCACTCCAACGGCAGCTGCGGAAGACACCACTTGCCGTGCTTCTCGTGCTCCCGAGTTGGATGGCGTGGCACAGCTCGTCGTCAATGCGTGGGCCGATGTCCTGGGAGAACCCGTGGACGTTCTAGCAGACGCTGCCACCACTGCGGTGGATGCCAACGCGGCCAACTTCTTTGCTCTCGGAGGAGACTCCCTCGCCGCCACCACCGTGTGCAGCCAGCTCACCCAGCAGGGCTGTCCGGTGGCCGTGGCGGATCTTTTCTCCGCGCCTAACTTGCCGGCTTTTATTTCCCGGGTCCGGGGTGCCGCAGTGTCTCCCGCAACGACACTTGCCGACCAGACCACCGTCACCTCCGACACGTCGGGCAGTGAACTGCATGGTGCCGAACTGCTTGGTACGGAACCCTTCCCGCTCACCAGCCTGCAACAGGCCTACGCACTGGGCGCTGACGGCGTGAAAGGAATTACCTGCACCACGCCCGCCGTGGGAGTTATCCTCACTAGCCGCGACGGCAGCAGACTCGATCCCCAACGTTTCGCCACCATCATCGCAGAGCTCACCGCCAGCTGGGAACCTCTGCGCTGCGTGCGAGCCGGAGACGCCACCCAGGTAGTAGCGGATGCGCACCGGATTCCCACCACCGCCACCATCCGCACCCTCCCGGCAGTGCAGAATCCAGCCGATGCCCGCGCCGCCATCCAGGAGGAACTTTCTGGCCAGCGAATACCACTCGATTCGCTGCCGGTCATAAACGTGGTAGCAGTGGAGGGTTGCGGCCAGTATGTGGGACTCAGCATGAACTATTTGGGGCTCGACGCCCGCTCCATTGGCGTTGTCCTCAACACCATCCTGGACCGCTACGAAGGGGGAGAAGACACCTTCACCGTCAATCCCTCCGCCCGCCCATTCCATGACTACGTGCAACACGACACCAGCACCGCCTCCACCGTTCCCGCCAGCGGAATAGGGGAGCGGCAGCTGCCAGACGCGCCCACCCTCCCCGCCACCGACAAGCAGTGGACCGCCTCCAGCGATGCCGCCTTCACCTCCTTCGAGCACCGCCTACCGGCAACCGCCACCCGCCAACTGCAGGACGCGGTAGCCGCCGCCGGAGTCACCCTTTCGGCCGTGGTGCTGCATGCTTACGGTGCGGTGATTGCTGCTGGCAGTGGACTCGACAGCTGCGGCATCAGTGTGCCCATCTCGCAGCGGCCCGACAACGCCACCGCCCAAGAGGGTACTGCCGAAGTGTTGGGCAACTTCACTGAGCTTGCTCTCGTCACCGTCGGTACCACTACCAGCGTGCAGGATGTGCACCGCAGCCTTGGGCACTTGACCGACGGAATCCTCCCCAGCAGCCGCGACATTGCGCGTGCCGGTCGTGCCGCCTACCCAGTAGTGTTCACCTCCACCACCGGTGTGGCCGCGTTGCGCCGGGCCGGAAACGTCACCCCCGACTGGGTGCTCACCCGCACCCCGGGCGTTCAACTGGACTGCCAGGTGATGGTCGATGGGGACACGGGTGAACTGCTTCTGCGCTGGGACTATCCGGCTGAGTATGTGCACGCGCACCGGTTGGAGCGCCTCTTCCACCAGTTTGTGGAACAGGTACAGTGCTTCGCCACCACCAGCGACAATGACGACACGGGGTTGGAGGCCGAGCTGGAGAATCTTACCCGCGAACTGTCCCACGCCACGCCCCCGCCCGCCCGGGAAATAATGGCAGCGGCGCTGGCACACTTGGCGACCCACACGGAAAGTAACCAGCACACCCCATCCGTGCAACCACTACCCGCATACCAGCCTTTGCTTGCAGAGTGGCGAAACCGTTCTGCTGGCATCACCCCCGGCGAAGCAGCCCACCGCACCGGTACCTGGTTGGCCGACGCCCTCTGCGGCGCTTTCGACACCGCGGACATTGTGGGACATCCGGTGTTGTCCCCGCAGGCACTGCTCCTCCAAGAGGACGCCGCCCCGCAGATTATCGACACCATCGTGGATGTCATCACCCGCAAATACCAGCAGCTGGGGAGGCCGGTTAGTGTGGTGGAGTTGGGCAGCGGCGTTGGCTTGGTGAAAGACACCATTTCGCGGCGCCTCATTGCCAATGATGTGCAACTGTCCTGGCAGGATGTGGAACGCGACCAGCAGTGGCGAGCCTCCGCTGCGAAACGCGACGAGATTCCCCTTGCCAAACCCTCCGACATTCCCGCTGATGTGGTGGTGGCGGTTGCTTCCCTGCACCGCGATCCGCGCCTGCTGCGCGACCTCGCCACCCTCCCCACCCTTTCCAACGCCGAGTTGATCATCGTGGAAGCCACCCAGCTGTCCGATGCGGCGCTAATAAGTGCCGTCGTTGTGGAGCCGAGTCTGCTGCATGCCACCGACTATCTGCACAACGCTGGCCAGTGGTGGATGACGGTGACGGACGCGGCCTGGCAGCCGTACACCATGTCCACTCCCAGCCCCCATATTTGTGTGGTGCAGGCGCGCCGGGCGGAAGCGACCGCTGCGGAGAAGTGCCCAATTGTGGACGCATTCGGCCAGGTGCCACACGGCGCCACCCCAACTGCTGGCACTCCAGGTGTCAGCAGTCCAGCAAGCCCGGAACTGCAGCAGGCAGCCGAGCTTGTGCTGTCGGTTTGGTCGCAGGTGTTGACGGAAGCAGCCAGTTTGCAGCTCTCCGACCCGGCCACCTGGGATGCCGACTTCTTCGCCCTGGGCGGAGACAGTCTGGCCGCAACCCAAGTGCTGCAAGCCCTCAAAGCGGAGGGATACCAGCAGATTCGCCTGGTTGACCTTTTCAACACGTCCCAACTGGGTGAGTTCGCCAAGCTGATTGCAGAAAACGAGCCGGAAGCTAGCAGTGGTACTACGGATGACGTTGACTCCATCCCCATCCTGGAGCAAACCACCAGCACCCACCCCGCTACCCATCCACTGACGGGAGTGCAGCAGGCCTACTTGGCGGGCCGTTCCGAAGCCCACATTTTGGGTGGCGTCGCCTCCCACTGCTACTACGAGTTCACCGCCCCCAACCTCAACCGGGAGGCGTTCACCAGCGCCATCCACACCGTGGTCGCCGCCCATGATGAACTGCGCGCCTACGTGGTTGATGGGGTTGCGGAAATCTCCGCCGAAACCCCCGACCATGTGGTGAGCACAGTGGCCGATCCCCGTGCCGCAACTGAACAGGAATCCCCCGATCCCTCCCAGCAGGTGGGCATGGTGGTGCGTCTAAGCGAACCCGGCACTGTTATCCCCGGCACCGTCACTCCCAGCACTACCATTGCTATCGGGATGGACAATCTGATCCTGGACGGCGCCAGCATGATGCTTGTCTTGCAGGAGATCGACCGCACCTACCGGGAACTCGCCGCCGGGGAAGCCCCCACCCTGCAACCGGAGGAACTATCCTTCGGGGGCTATCTGGCCACGCACCAGGATGCGCTACCGCTGGAGGATATTACCGACCCGGCCACCGCCACCCGAGTGCAGCACGCCCGCGACTATTGGACGCAGCATGTGGCGGAGCTACCACCCGCACCTCAGGTCGCTGAGCGGAAAACCGTGCTGGCGATCCGCACTCCCCAGGTGGATCGAGTCGGCGCGGATGTGCCCGCCGCGGTGTGGCAGGCCGCCCAGGAGGAGGCACGTGCCCAGCGCATCACCCCGGCCAGCCTGCTGCTGGGGGCCTACACTCAGGCACTCGCCGAGTGGACCGGCATGGACGCGTTCACCGTGAACGTCACCCTGTTTGACCGTGATTTCACGGTCCCGGGTATTGACCGGGTGGTGGGTGACTTTACGTCCCTCACCCCCGTGGCCTGCACGGCACAGGCAGACACCCTTGCGGAAGTGGCACGCCACGCCCAGCAGACTCTCGCCACGGTGCGGGACTACGATTCCGCCGGCGCCCTCTGGGTGCAGCGGGAACTGCTTCGCCTCACCGGCGACCCCTATCGAGCCATGCTGCCGGTGGTTTACACCTGCGGCCTGGGGCTCCTTCCGGAAGATGTTTCCACCAGCCGTTTCAGCTTCGGCACCATGCGCCGGGTTCGGTCCCAAACACCCCAAACCCTGCTGGACATGCAGGTGCATGAGGATGTGGACGGCCTGCACATCACCGCCGATTACGTACTGGATGCCGTAGATACCAGTGCGGTGCAGCAAGCAATTAATGGTGTGGCGCAGCGAGTGACGGCATTCGCCCAGGCCACATCGGCCGCGGACAGCACACCCTCCGATGCTTCCTCCACTGACCTCCTCTACCAACAGATCTCCCCGATCTGGGAGGAGGCGTTGGACGGTGTCGCCGTCACCCCCGACAGCAACTTCTTTATGGAAGGTGGGGACTCGCTGCGTGCCACCACCGTCACCCGCCAGGTGCAAGACGCCACCGGCAGGGACGTGGATCTGCGCATCCTGCTCACCAACCCGACACTGCGCGACTATGTGCAGGCAGTTGCTGAAACCTCCGCCGCCCCCACCGAACTTGTTTCTGCTGCTGACTCCGAGATTGAAGAAGGAACCCTGTGACCACTCCCCAGCTGACCATCCCCCAGCTTCTCGACACCCTCGCCACCCGCCGCATTGACCTCTGGGTGGAGAATGAGGCGCTGAAATTCCGGGCACCCAACGGGGCATTCACGCCTGAACTGAAACAGCAGGTTGTTACCCACAAGGCCGCCATTATTGAGGCCCTACAGCGCGGCACGGTGGTGCGCGACCCGGATAACGCCCACCAGCCTTTCCCCCTTACTGAGGTGCAGGCCTCCTACCTGGTGGGGCGCACCCAAGCATTCCAGTACGGGGGAGTGGGCTGCCACGGCTACACCGAATTCGACATCCTCAACCCGGACGCCACACCGTTCACGCCAAAGCAGTTGACGGCCGCCTGGGATGCGGTGGTTGTTGCCCACCCCATGATGCAATGCGAGGTGCACCCCGACGGATGGCAGCGCGTCAACCCCGACCTGCAGGTGCCCCTCCAGGTGCACGACCTGCGGCAGGAGAGTGCCGAACAGGTGGCGAAGGTGCGCGCCGACATTGCCCACCGCTACCGCAACAAGGTGTACGACATTACCGCCGGTGAGCCGCTCATCGATGCTCTAGTTACCCTCGGACCGGATGACACGGTGCTGCATGTGTCGGTGGATTTGCTGCTGACGGACTTTCTGGGGCTGAGTGTCATCTTCGCGGATTTTGAGCAGGCGTTGCTGGATCCGGCCACCCCACCGGCCACCCCGTCGCTTACTTTCCGTGACTATCTGGCGAGCGCCAACCTGCAGCAGGAGTCGCCAGCTGGGCAGCGCAAACGCGAACGGGACACCGCCTGGTGGGAAGCCCGCCTGGATGATCTGCCGGGTGCTTTCGCCCTCTCCGAGGAAGCTCGCCCCGAAGTACTGTCCACCTCCACCGTCACTGTTGAAGGTGTGGACGTTCCCCACTATTCGCGCCGCTCCACTAGCTTGAGTCCCGCCGAATGGTCCGAGTTCACGGCCCGCTCCCAGCAGCGTGGCCTTACCCCCAGTGCAGTACTGATGGCTGCTCTGGGTCGGGTGTTGCGCCGCTACACCGGTATGGATGCAGGGCTCGTCACCCTCACTGTGTTGGCGCGCCAGCCCTTCACCGACGACGTCAACCGCATCGTTGGCGACTTCACCTCCACGGCACTGCTGCCGCTCAGCAACTCCGCCGAACGCTCTTTCGCAGCCAACGCACAACAGGTGCAGACGGACCTGTTTGAGTCCCTCGACCACACCGCCATTGCCGGCACCGAAGTGTCGCGCCTGATTGGCCGACACACCGGGCAGGACAATTTCTTCACTCCGATTGTTATTACCTCCACTGTGGGTGCTGCCGCCGACACTGTCTCCGATGTGCTTGTTCCGCGCGCTGGCTCTGGCATTTCACAAACCCCGCAGGTGTTGATGGATGTGCAGCTCTCCCCGCAGGGCGCCGGCATCAGCATCGACTGGGACACCCGCGACGGCGCTTTCTCCGCCAGTGTTCTGGATGCCGCCTACGCTGACTACATTGACCTCGTCCGGCAGCTCATTTCGGACGATCCACAGGTTGCGGACACCGCGTGGGAGGGTGACGGCCTGCCGCGCCGCACCATTCCGGCGATTCCCCGCGAACCCGGTAGCCAACCAACCGACGGGGTGCTCGGCACCCTGCATGGTCCGATCCTCAACCAGGCTCTCCGCACCCCGGACGCCACCGCCGTTGTTGACCCCACAGTGGGGCTCGGCACCTACGGTTTGGACCACGACGTCACCTACCGTGCGCTCCTCAACCGGGCGATGCAATTCCGGGACGCTTTGGGTGACGCCGCTCTGCAGCCGGGTGAACCGGTGGCCTTGTGTTTCCCGGCCGGCCGCGACCAGGTGGCCGCCCAGCTGGCTGTGCTGATGTTGGGTGGCGCGTATGTGCCGCTGGATCCGGAGTGGCCGGAGGGTCGCCGCGCCGGTATTGTGCAGCAGCTCGCCGCCCAGCGAAGCGGGGCCGGATATGCCCTTGATTCGCAGCCACTTCTCCTGGATACCGCATGGGCTGCAACGGTTCCCGCTGCTAGCGAAGCGGCCGAGCAGGAGCTGCCCGACGGGGTGTTGGAGGGTGCCGCCGCCGACCCCACCCAGGTTGCCTACATTATTTTCACCTCCGGCTCCACCGGCACTCCGAAGGGTGTCGTCATCACCCACGAGCAGGCCCGCACCACCATCGACTGCATTAACGACAGCCTCACTGTTGGTTCCGAGGATGCCGTCTTGGCGGTGTCCCGCTACAGTTTCGACCTGGCCGTCTACAATATTTTCGGCCTCCTAGGACGGGGTGGACGCGTTGTTTTCCCGCAGGCCGGCACCCTCGCTGACCCGCATTCGTGGCTGCGCGACATCACCCAGTACAACGTCACTATTTGGGACTCTGTGCCCGCCCAGCTGGAACTCGTTTTGGATGCTCTCCCCGATTTTTGGGAAGACACCACCACGGGCAGCACCACGGGCATCGCCACGGATACTGCTCCGCAGCAGCTTCCCCTCCGCGCGGCGCTCCTTTCTGGAGACTGGATTCCCACCAACCAACCGGCCCGCATCCAGGCAGCCGCACCGGGTGTCCGCTTCTTTGCTATGGGTGGCGCCACGGAAGGCTCCATCTGGTCCAACCTGCACGAGGTCATGCCCGGCGAGGAGATCGAATCTTCTGTGCCCTATGGCCGTGGCCTCCGCAACCAGGGCATGTGGATTCTGAACAGCGACCTGGAGGATTGTGTCCCCGGCCAGGTTGGGGACATCACCATCGGTGGTGACGGCGTGGCTGCTGGCTATTTTGGGGATCCGGCCCGTACCGCCGCCGCGTTTTTTACCGAACCGGACCATGGGGAACGCGCCTACCGGACGGGCGACCGCGGCCGCTACCTACCCAACGGGGAGATCGAGTTCCTGGGACGTATTGACGGCCAGGTGAAGATTCGGGGCCACCGCATTGAACTGGGCGAAATTGATGCCGTGCTGCGTACCCACCCGGGTGTAGATGAGGCGTTCTCCCTGGTGCACCAGGATGTCCACTCTGGTGCCCACCAGGTTGCAGCGGTGGTCACGCCGGTTCGTACCCCGGAGCTGGTGGCCGACCGCACCGCCACTTTTGATGCGCAAGTGAACGCCGCCACCGAAACTGCTGACCGCTACCGAAGCGACGTCAACGCAGCCGCCTTACAGCAGCTTTCCGACACCCTGGAGCTGGTGTCGCTGCGGGCGCTCGCTGGCGAACTTGCGCAGGGCTTCACCCTGGAGGAGGTGCAGGCGGATCACCGCATCAATCGCTGGTGCCGTGAACTGCGGAAACGCGGTTGGACGATCGACAAGAATGCCCCCATCACTGTCACCGCCCCCACCGACATTGACACCACTACCCCAGTGGAGACCCTCTGGCAGCAGATTTATGAACTCGACCAGCAGGTCGGCTACGGCACCACCATGCTGCAGTTCATCCACGACTGCACCACCCAGATTCATGAACTCCGCACCGGAGCGGTTGACGCCAAGCAACTCTTCTTCCCGGAAGGACGCATGGAGGTGGCACGTGCTGCCTACGGCGACAACCTGGCTTCCCGCTACCTGAATGATGTGCTGGTTTCGGCTGTTCGTGCCCGCGTCCAGCAGATGAAAGCGGCCGCAGCGGATACGGATTCCGGCACTCCGGCCAGCTCCCAGCAAGCACCTCTCCGCATTCTGGAGGTAGGGGCAGGCGTGGGTGCCACGACCCAGCCGCTAGTGGAGATGCTGGTGAAGGAGGGAGCCTTCGACCCGGAAAACCCGCTGGTCAGCTACACTTTCACCGACATCACCACCTTCTTCCTTGATTCCGCCCAGGAGGAGTGGCCGCAGCTGCACTACCAGCTTTTCGACATCACCCAGCCGGGAGGTAGCCAAGGCATTGCCGACGGCTCCATCGACCTCATCATTGCCGCCAACGTCCTCCACAACTGCACCGACATGCCCAGTGTGTTGGAGAACCTGCATGCGTTGCTAGCGCCGGGCGGACAGTTGGCCATCATTGAGTCCACCATCCCCAGCCCGGTGCTGATGGCGTCGGTGGAATTCCAGGAAGGCCTGAATGGTGGTTTCACGGATGCCCGCGCAGACACCAACGCCGCCTTCATGACCATTGACCAATGGCACTCCACGCTGCAGGTTTCCCCGTTCCACAACGTGAAACAATGGCCTGCCGAGGGGGACATTATGGAAGCCGGCAACAGCCATGTGCTGCTATGCCAACGCACCGACACCCAAGACCAGGAGCGGCTCCTGCCCGCACCAATTGTCGCTACTAGCCGGGACCTGCTTCCTTCCTATATGGTGCCCAGCACCGTCATCATCACAGACCGCATCCCGCTCACCGACAACGGCAAAGTCGACCGCAAAGCCCTCGCCGCCTTGTGCGACGTGTACGTGCAAGGGCAACATGCGGGCGAAGCTGGTGCCCTCGCGGATCTCAATCCGACCGAGGACGCCATTGCCGCGGTGTGGCGGGATGTCCTCAGCCTGGAGGACAACATTAGCCTGAGCCCCAGCTCGGACTTTTTTGCGCTGGGCGGAGACTCCCTCCTGCTGGCGCGCTGCGTCGGCCGGATGCGGAGTGAAGTTCCCGGTGGGGATGCAATAACGTGGGACGACCTGCTACGGGAAGTTGTTGCTGCCCCCACTATCGGCGCGGTCGCAAAGGTCATCGGCCAAGCAAGTGCGGGTGACGGCACCTCTGCCGTCGCTTCCGCCGACACCCCGACGGACGCCCCCACTGCGGATGCTGCCCACAGTGGCGCATCAGCACCTGTCCCAGCACAGGAAGGGGCCAACGCAACCGGCGTGACCGACAGTGAGGGCTATATTCGACCCGAATTTTTGCCGCAGCCGAAGGGCAATTGTTGGCAGGAAGTAATGCCTGGCGCAGGAAGGTACGCCAACATTCCCGCATCCCAGGAAGCCTTGTTGTTTGTGCACGACGGCACCGGCAACCTCACCCAATACGAGACTCTTTTCCAGCACTTGGAGAAGCAGCCGCACCGGCCCGCCATCATTGGCATTAGCCGCCAGGCGGAGGACTCCTACCTGGACATCAATCCCCGGATTCTGTTCCAGCTGCTGGCACAGCGCTACACCAAGAACCTGTTGGAGACGCTGCGCCCCCAGAAGCTGCACGTTATGAGCTACTGCATGGGTGGTTTGATCTGCGCCAACATGGTGTCCGACCTTGCTATTGCAGGGGTTGAGGTGGCGGACTACACCGCTATTTCCGCCTACCGCATCCCGTTCATTGTCACCGACGATCTGCTGCTCGACTTTGCGCTGGCGCGAGTGATGCACGTGGAGCCTGCCGACATGGGACTACGTTTCGACGAAGCCTCCCTCGGTGCAGTGCTGCGGGAAGTGCGTGAAAAGTATGGCCGTGTGATCCCGGAAGGAGCGATCTATGAGTCCGTTCCCGCTGATGTGCGAGCCGACTGGGACGCCGCCCCCGCCACCCATGAAGAACGGCTGGCCACCCTTGCTGCCAAGCATCCGCAACTGGGTGGAGTGGCAGTTATTGAGCAGATTTCGCAGGTGTTCCGCCAGTCCCTTACCGCTGTAGGAATGTGGGAAGGGTTGCCGTACTTCGGGGATGTGCACTTCCTCCGCAATAAAGGCGACATTGAGTTCCTTCCCACATTGGGGGATGACATGGAGTCCTTCTGGGAGGGATACACCCTGGGGGATCTTCGCATTGACCGCATCAACGGCACCCACTTCACCTGTATGGAGGGGGACAACGCGCCGAAGGTTGCGGAAATCCTGCGGCAAAAATATGACCCGCAACCAGATCCTGCTGCACGGGAGGAGAACTAACCGATGATAATTGCGTGGAATGGTGCCACCGGAGTGGTGGGCACAACCGCAGTGAACTATCTGCTGCGCCGCCTCACCACCGCCAGCATCATTGGCAGCGGTGCACTCGCGTCCGGCGTCACCAGCATTGAGCTCCGCCTCATCGGCCGTTCTGCGGATCGTCTCAACGCGCTTGCCGCACAGGTGAGAGCCGACTACCCGCAGATCACCGTCACCCCCTACCCGGAGTGTTTCTCCGACGCCCACACCGACCCTGCTGCCTGGCCGGGAAACCCCCTCGCCGAAGCAGATATTTTCGTCAACACAGCCGGCCCGGGCTACAAACTCGCCCCCATTTTTGCAGGCTACTGTGCCCGAACCGGCATCCCCTATGTGGATCCCGCCGGTGACCCAACAATCCTGCACCAGTTAACCGACCAACTCGCGGCTGCTGGTGTGCAGGTTACGGTCCCGCTGGTGCTGGGTGCCGGGATTCAGCCGGGGCTTTCCGGCGTGCTGGTGCGCGCCCTCGCCGAGAAGGCGGGTGACGGGGGAGTGGTCACCATCTACGCCGGTGGTGCCCAACCAACCACGCCTGCTGCTGTGGAGGAGTTTGTGGAATCAGTCAACAGTGGCATGCGCTGGGCTGGCATGCAATGGGTGGACGGCACGCACGTCCCCACCCAGCTGGGCGAAGCAGAACTAGCTGCTGCAGCGGCCGAGTTTTCCGCCACGGCCACCGCCCACCCCCACTGCGACCTGGAGATTGCTCGCGCTGCTGCGAAAGTCCCCCACAGGAGCATCACCGTCCAGTGGAACAACATTAATGACGCCTCCCACACGCAGGTGGAGATCCAAAAGCTAATGGTTGGCAGCAGCACTCTCGAAAAAGTTTTGGAGGCTGCCGAAATGGATGACTTTGGGCGCAAGCACTACTTCCGGATGGAAGGAACTGCCGTCACCAGCTCCGGCGACATCTGGCGCACCACCTTGAACTGCACCGACTCTTTCCTGGTCACCGCATCGGTTACCGCCCAAGCCGCCCAGGCGATCCTCGCCCCACCTACGTCTGATGCGCTAGCTGCGCCATCCGCGCTACCCGTCGGTTTGGCGATGCCCTGCGACCTGGACGTTGCCTACGACTGGTGGCACGGGGTTATGGATGATCCCGCCGGCACCTACGCCCCCGCCATCCACCTGCTCGACAATTCTGACAACTGCGATGAAGAAGGAGAACTGTAATGGCAGAACCATCCCCGCAACAATCGCACACTAAGCCCCGCGCACTAGTAGTTGGAAGTACTTTTGGAGCCCACTATGTGCGCGGCCTAGCCCACCCCGACAGCCCCCTCACCCTGGCCGGAATTGTGGGGCGCGGCTCCACCCGCTCACGGCAGATGGCAGCCGACGTCGGGGTGCCCTTCTACCCCCTCCCCGACGCCCCCACCATGGATGAATCCCTCGCGCAGGCGCAGCTACCGGAAGTGGATGTGGCGTGCGTGGTGGTGCGTTCCGCTATTTCTGGCGGCCCGGGAGACGACATAGTGAACGCATTCCTACGCCGGGGAACAACCGTCGTGCAGGAGCATCCCGCCCACACCACATCCGTCATCGACCACCTTTTTACTGCCCGGAACGCGGCGTCTACCCACACCCCGCTCTATGCGTTGAACTCCTTCTATGTGAACCTGCCGACGGTGCAGAATTTCCTCCACTGTGTAGACCAAGTGCGGGAACAGTCCCAGGTGAAAGCTATCGAGGTGCGGGGGTCCATTCACATCCTCTACCCGGTGCTGGATATTGTTGCGCACCTGATGCCGGGACCCCTACCGCGGCTTTTGTTGCAGCAGGATATTCATATTGTGCAGCACCCGGCCCACCCCGAAGTGGTCAATGTGGCCATCGACTGGGACGGCACGCCCGTTGATATTCGGCTCTACAACCGCATCGCTCCGCAAGATCCAGACAACCATTCCCAGCCGCTGTTCACCTGCATAGTGGAAACCACTGATGGGGAACTCTCCCTCGACCACGTGCACGCCCCCACCCGGTGGCAACCCCGCAGCCACTATGTGGACGGGCACATTACTGCCGACCGCAACCAGTTAAGCAGTCACATCGTGGGCGACCCGCGCTACTCACAAGAACCCACCGCAGCGCAGATTTTCGATCAGCTCTGGCCCCTTGGTGTGCAGCGCCAGCTGTCCCACGTGCTTGCAGCCACCATCCAACAGGAAGCCTTCGGACAGAAAGACCTTGCAGTGGTGCAGCTCTGGCAGGACATTGCCGGCCAACTCCCAGCCCCAGTGCCGATCGACTCGGTGCCACCTACTCCCATTGTTTTCGCCTCCCACTAAGGACCCCCATGCCCGCACTATCTGAATTGTTTCCCGCACCGACCACACCCGCCGTGCAGAATGTTGCGCCGGGCCGCCAGCCGTCGGCAACACCCGACCCGGTTTTTGTGTTTCCGCACGCCGGGGGTAGCCCGCGTTTCTTCCATGCGTGGCGGCCGTACTGGCAGTCCGGAGCAGTGTGGGGTGTTACCTACCCGGGGAGGGATGCGCGAATGGGGGAACCGGCCGCGGCCTCCATCCAAGAAATGGCAGCTGATATTGCCCGCGAGTGTGTGCAGCTCGTTAAAGCCGGCAAAATCCGTCACCGGCTGCGACTTTTTGGCCACTCCATGGGGGCGCTGGTCGCCTACGAGGTGGCGCAATGGTTGCAGCGGTACCGAGCCACGTGGGATCCAGATCGGCGGGTGACGGTGCAGCTAATGGTTAGTGGGCACAACTCGCCGGAGATTGCGCTGCCGCCCACCTATGTGAACGTGCACGATAAACCAGATGCCGAATTGGTGGGGGAGTTGACGCGGGTGGATCCGCGCAATGCAGAGATTTTCGCTATACCCGAATTGGCGCAGTTGCTGTTGCCCTATACGCGGGAAGACTACCGACTGGTGGAGACGTACCGGCATGTGGGGGAGGGGCTTCCTATTGATGAAGTGTTAGTTTTGGCCGGTTCGCGGGACCCGGATTGTTTCCGAGCAGGACTGCAGGGCTGGCAACGGTACGCCACACGGTGGCTAGGTATTCATACTTTTCCGGGCGGGCATTTTTACTTGGCGGAGTCGCCCGAAGTAGTGCCGGAACTAGTGCTGTCGGTCACTTCTTTATATGTGAAGCAATGCACCTAGACCCCTGATAGATCAGGCTATTTGAAAGATATTTTACTGTTTAATTTCGTTTGCTTATAGGGAGGTTAGTGAGTGTAGACTTAGCTAAGTAAGGCAACCCTAACCATACATAAATATGCATTCAAAGGGTTACCCATGCGGATCACATAACCCCATAATGGCAGCCTCAACAAAAAGAGAATCAATGACTGAAAATAACGCGCAGACCACACCCAAGGTCCTAGGTCGCATACTGCGACCCGTCGCGGGACGCACCACTTTAGGTATCGTCTTCGAACTCATCGGAGCTGCGTCCACCATCATCCCCTTCATCGCCCTCACCCAACTGGCGCACCTGCTAGTTGGCGCAGTCCGCACCAACACCCCAGTGGATAGCGGCGCCGCCATGCGCGGAGTGTTCCTCTTCCTCTTCGGCATCGGTATGCAGCTCGGATTCACCGCATTGGCGCTCCTCGTCACCCACTTTGCGGACGTGGATCTGCAAGCCAAAATCCGAATCCAACTCGCCAACAAAATGGGACGCCTGCCCCTCGGCTGGTTCGACGACAACTCCTCCGGCAGGGTTCGACACCTCGTCTCCAATGATGTGGAAACCCTCCACCAACTCGTCGCCCACTCCATTGTGGAAACCATCGCCGCCGTCGTCACCCCCCTGGTTGGTGCCGGATACGCCTTCTACCTGGACTGGCGCCTCGGCATTATTAGCCTCCTGCCCATCTTCGGATACATGGTGGTGTACGGCATTCTTTCCGCCAAGTGCGAAAAAGACATGATGTCCCAGATCGCCGCAGGCCTCGCCGTCATCTCCACCGCCATCGTGGAATACGTCAACGGCATGAGCGTCCTCAAAATCTTTGGACAAACCGGCCAAGGCTTCCACCGCTTCAGCGACGCCTCCAAAAACTTCCGGAAGCGCTTCCGCGACCTCGTCGGCCCGGCCATGACCGCCAACGCCTTTGCCACCAACTTCCTCCTGCTCACCACCTCCGGTTTCCTGGTGCTCGGATTCGGTACCTGGTTCGTAAGAGCAGGGTGGACTGATCCCATCAACGTACTGATCGTTCTCATCATTGCGATGACGCTCCCCTCCACCGTCTACACTGTGGCCACCGCTCACACTGCGATAAGAGACGCCATGTCCGCCGCCGGACGGGTGGTTGCTCTGCTGGATGAGGAAGAACTTATCCAGCCGGATGCCGCCACCGCCCAAGTTCCCGCAGACAACTCAGTGAGCTTCCAGAACGTCACCTTCGCCTACCACGAAGGGCGCAGCGTCATCCACGATGTGAGCTTCAACCTGCCCGCCGGTTCCATCACCGCGCTCGTCGGCCCCTCCGGTGCCGGCAAATCCACTCTCGGCACTCTGCTGCCCCGTTTCCGCGACATTACTGCCGGATCGATCAAAATCGGCGGCGTGGATCTGCGGGAGATGACCCCCGACACCCTCTACGACACTGTCGGAATCGTGTTGCAGGATGTGCAACTGCTGAAGATGAGCATCCGGGACAATATTGCCCTCGGCAACCCGGACGCCACCGACGCGGAAATTATGGACGCCGCCAAAGTGGCCTGCATCCACGATCGCATCATGGAGTTCGAGCACGGATACGACACCATTGTGGGAGTTGACGCCATGCTCTCCGGCGGGGAAGCACAACGCGTCTCCATCGCCCGCACCATCCTCTCCGACACCCCCGTCCTGGTGTTGGATGAAGCCACCTCCGCCACCGACCCCGAGTCGGAAGCCGACATTCAGAAGGCACTCAGCCACCTGATCGCCGGCCGCACCGTGCTGGTCATTGCCCACCGCCTCACCACCATCACCGAAGTCGACAACATCATCGTCCTCGACCAAGGAGAAATCGTGGAAACCGGCACCCACCAGGAACTTCTCCAACAAGATGGGCTCTACGCCGGTCTGTGGAAAAACCAAAGCCTCCAGGAGGTAGGGGCATGATTAAGGAACTCGTCGCCATCGGCGGCACCACCAAAGAACAAAAAGCCATCAGCCGCCCCTTCCACAACTTCATTGGGCTGGCCGTCACCAACGCCATCCTGCAGGGTGTCGTCCTGGCCGCCATGATCCCCGCACTCATCTACCTGCTGCGGGGAGACTCCAGCAACACCAACCTGTGGCTGGGAGTTTTCGGGCTGGGCACCGTTGCCACCATGGTGCTCAGCACCATCACCAACAAGCGCGCTTTCGACTCGACGATGGTCATCATCGACGCCATGCATACGCGCCTCGGTGAGAAACTCATCAAACTACCGCTCGGTTGGTTCAACGCCGACACCACTGGCCGCGCCAGCCACCTCGCCGTGAAAGGCACCATGTTTGTGGCGACCGCCGCCATGGACATTATGGTGCCGCTCATCAGCAATGGCATCACCCCGGTGGTGCTGGTGTTTGTGGCCCTCGCCTTCGACTGGCGTATCGGCCTGGTGCTCCTCATTGGCGCACCCATTGTGTTCGGCTCCTCCAAACTCGCCATGCACCTCAACCAGAAGGCCAACAAAGCCCTCCATGGTGCCCGCATCGGTACCGACACTCGCCTACTGGAATTCGGCCGCGCCCAGGTGTCCCTCCGCGCCGCCGGCATCTCCGGCACCGAATACCAGCCACTCGCCGACGCCATAGAAACACAACGCAACGCCGCCCGCCGCGCCATGTGGAGCTCCGTCATCAGTATGCTGCTGCAAAACTTTGTGGTGCAGTTAGTCTTCGGTGTTGCCGTCACTGTCGGCATCTACCTGGTCATTACCCCCGGAGCCGGGGCAGACCCGGTGCGCACCATCGCGATTATTGGGCTCATCAGCCAGTTCGTTAAACCCCTGCAGGTTATTGCCGAATTCGGCACCACCCTGCGAACCACCGAAAATGAACTGGCCGATATTGCCGAAATCCTCGACATGGAGCCGCTCCAGGAGCCAGACGCCGCCGATGCCGCCGCTGTTCCCGACGACCCGGCGGAGCTGGATATTGCCGTGGAGGACGTCCACTTCCAGTACCGGGACGACCTTCCGGAAGTCCTCTCCGGGGCCAGCTTCACCCTGCCGGCCGGCTCCCTCACGGCGCTGATCGGCTCCTCTGGTAGTGGCAAAACCACCGTCACCCGCCTTATTGCCCGCTTCTGGGACGTCACCCGGGGCGCCATCAAGATCGCCGGCCACGACATTCGCGACTACACCACCGCCGACCTGATGAGCATGCTGTCGCTGGTTTTCCAGGACATTTACCTGTTTGACGACACCCTGGAAGCCAACATCGCCTACGGCAACCCCGCCGCCAGCCCCGCTGAAATCCGGGCGGCTGCGGAACGAGCCGGCGTCACCGAAATTGCGCAGCGCCTCCCCGACGGGTGGGACAGCCGCGTCGGTGAAGGTGGCCGCATGCTGTCGGGTGGGGAACGCCAACGCGTCTCCATTGCCCGCGCACTCCTCAAAAAGGCCCCCATTGTGCTGTTCGACGAGGCCACCGCCTCGCTGGACGCCAACATGGAGAAAACCGTTCAGGACTCCATTGCTGAACTATCCGAAACCTCCACTGTGCTGGTCATCGCGCACCAGCTTTCCACCGTGCAGCACGCCGACAATATTGTGGTGCTGCACGCCGGAACAGTGGCCGAGCAAGGAACCCACCAGGAGCTCATGCAGCAAGACGGCCGGTATGCCGACTTCTGGCGCTGCCGCGACGCCGCCCACGGCTGGGTTCTCACCAACTAACTGAATAGAAAACCATTCCCCCAACTCTCAAAGGAGAAAACCATGACATCCCGCACCAGCTTCCGCACTCGTGCCACGGCCCTGGCCCTTGCTGCCGTCACCGCCGTGTCGCTCAGCGCCGCGCCCGCCGCCCACGCCGCCCCCTTCAAGGTCACCGGCAACAACCCCACCCTGCAGGACTGGACCGCCCAGATGAAGTACCTGCTGAGTGACAAGGCCACCGACGAGGGCATCGCCCTCAACCTGGAGGCCGGCAAGAAGGGTGTTAGCGCCGCCAAGTTCTTCCGCTCCACCGGCAAGCGCAACCCCAACTGGTGGTGGAAGTTCGTCGGCCCCACCTCCACCAAGGGCAACATCTCCACCGCCTACTTCTACCAGGGCGCACCCGGATACCCGACCGTCAAGAAGCCGTCCAAGTGGAAGAAGATCAACGGCAACTGGCGCATCTCCAACGAAACCCTGTGCCACTACATCGGCATCTACAAGCTCGGCAAGCAGTCCTTCTGCCAGTAGCAGTACCCACCTCACCCAAAGAATCCTTATCTCTCATGATTACTCTGGACCGTTTAACCAAGCGTTATGCGGGCAAAGGCAAGAAAGGTGTTGCGCAGCAGGCGCTTCTCCCCATCTCGACCACTTTTCGGGATGGGGAGGTCACCTATTTGCTGGGACCCAATGGCGCCGGAAAATCCACCCTTATCCGTCTCATCTCCGGCATTTCTGCCCCCACTTCCGGAACTGTCCTCATCGATGGGCAGGTACCCGGGCATAGCTCGAGCCCCCTTTCCACATTGGGGGTGACGGTGGACGCCCAGGCTTTCCACCCCAAACACACCGCCCGCCAACACCTCACCTGGTTGAGCCGCGCCGGCGGTTTCGAGGTTTCACGAGTGGATGACATTCTTGCCATGGTGGGACTGAGCGGTGTTGCCAACGAGCGCATCAGCAGCTTCAGCCTCGGCATGAAGCAACGCCTCTGCATTGGCGCCACTCTGATTGGCGACCCCACAAACATTGTTCTCGACGAGCCCCTCAACGGTCTCGATGTGGACGGCATAATGTGGGCGCGCAACCTTTTCCAGAAGTTCGCGGAGGAGGGGCGCTGTGTGGTGGTCTCCACCCATTTGCTCTCCGAAGTAGCCCGCACCGGCGACCACATCCTGGTGATGGGGCAGGGGAACGTTTTCGCCGACACCACCCTGGAGGACCTCATTGCGGGAGCACCCGGGGACACCGTCGCCGACCAGCTCGAAAACCGCTACGTCGAACTCACCAAGGATGCCGTCCGCTACGTGGCAGGAGGTGCCAACAATGCCGCACAGTAACACCGTCACCACCCGCACCGACAAGGCAAACTATCTGCGGTTTTTGGGACGCGCCATCCGCACCGAATTCGCCAAAATTCGGTTCCTTCCCTCCACCTACGTGGTGGTGTTGCTAGCGGTTTTAGCGCCCTGGCTCATCACCACCGCCGTCTCCTACTTCATGCACATCATGTCCGCTTTCGGGGAGATGGAGCAGAACCCGGAGGGCATGCTGCATTGGACCCGTGTTTTGGGTATCACCATTTTTATGGTGTGGGCGGTGACGTCCGTAACGGCCGACATCAAACACGGTATTTTTGACCTCACCTACATGGCTATCCCGCGGTTTTCCATTATCCTGCTATCAAAGTGGGTGACGGTAGGGGTGGTGGCTGCCGCCGCTACCGCCATTGTGCAGCCACTCTTGCTGCAGTCACAGAAAATTCTCTTCCCCGGCATCACCAACAATTGGGGATGGAATGATCCGGAAACTCTGCACTTTCTGTGGGCGCAACCCGTCTACGCCTTTTTGGCGGTCGGTTTCGCCATCGGAATGGGAGCCATTTTCCGCACCGCCGCACCCGCCGTGGGCGTCATGCTGGTGTGGGAGTTTGTGGGCGAATCATTCCTCTACACCACCCCAGGTGGGGCAGATATTCTGCCCTGGTTGCCGTTCTACAACGCCTCCCTCTTCGCCGGGGAATTCCAGCAGGTGCCGTCCCCTATTGGGGTGGCCGGTGCCGGCGTGTACTGGGTGGTGCTTTCCATCGTGATGGTGGCGCTGGGCGTTTTGAGGTTAAGGATCTACCAAAGGAAGCGTTAATAGAAAGGTAAATAAAAAGGAATAGTTGGCGAAACCCCTGGAAGAAGGCTTCTCACAGCGACGTGCGAAGCCTTCTTTTTTATTACGATTGGGGTTATACGTGACCATTTAATGAGGTATTGAATGTCCAAGAAATCTTTGCGCGTTTTCGCGACCCGCACCGCCAGCATCGCCGCTGCCGGCAGCCTTCTCGTGGGACTCACCGCCGCCCTTCCCAACGCTGCGGCCACCACCCTGGAAGGCTACGAAACCATTCGGGTCACCCAGAAATCCGGCGACAATAAAGACATCGCCGTCGAGAACCTAACCACCCCGCGAAGCCAATACACCAAAAAACCGGTGCTGTTGAATAACGACGCCGACGACCTGGTGGTACTCGCGGGCAAGAACACTAAGCCGGCCGACCAGAAGAAGGCTCGCTCCATCCCGGGATACAACCCCTGGCAGCACCTTGCCCCCGAAGGTGACGGACCGGACTTCGAGGACGTCGATTACGCCAACGGCTACTCCGCGGAGAAACTTTTCACCCTCTACCGTTCTGACGTTCCCGAAGGTATCAGCTTCGTGAACGCCATCTCCGGCTACGATGCGGCCATCAACAATAAGGCCATCTACAAACAAAATCTGGAAACCACCATTGCTATCAACAACAACGCCAGCAAGGTGCAGATCCAGCGTGCGGTGCAGGACTCCAATGAGGAGAACATCTCCACCATGTCCGACGCCATGGGCGGCAAGATGGGCAAGATTTTCCGCGACCTCTACAACGAGGGCAAACTGCCCAAGTTGCAGCAGCTGATCGGCGGTAGCTTCTCCCGTGCCTTCCACTTCATGAACGCCACCGGGTTGGAGAAAGTCACCTACCGCAACCCGCGTCCGTTCGCTGTCGCCCAGGACCGCATCAAGTACTACTACGAGGATGTGGATGACGCGATTGAGGACGAAGGCTACCGCGCTCTCTTCTGGTCCTACCCCTCGGGCCACACCAACCGCGCCTACATTAAGGGCATCATTCTGGCCACCATGCTGCCGGAGATTGCACCCCAGCTGATGGCACGCGCCTCCGAGGTTGGCTACAACCGCATCGTCATGGGTGTGCACTACCCGCTGGACGTTATTGCCGGACGCATCACCGGTACTGCCTCCATGACACAGCACTGGAATGACGAACGCTTCCGTCCACTCTTCTACGAAGCCATGCGGGAACTGCGCGGCTCCCTCGAAAAGCAGTGTGGAACCACTATCGCCAAGTGCACCAAGCAGGGTCTGCAGTGGCTGGACACGAAGGAATCTGTTCGCGTCTACACCGAGCGTATGACCTATGGCTTCCCCAAGATCGGCAAGACTGGCGTGAAGTTCACTGTTCCCACCTACGCCGAGCAACTGCTGCGCACCATCTTCCCGAAGCTCACCCAGCAGCAGCGCCGGATGGTGCTGGAGGCCACCGCTATGGAGTCCGGCTACCCGCTGGATATTAGCGGCCCCGATGGTGGTTGGCAGCGCGTCAACTTCGCTAAAGCTTTCGCCGCCAAGGTGACGGTGCAACGCGACGGTTCGCTTATCATCAACTACCCCAAGGTGTAGCTGCCCGGTGTAGCTGCACGCTCACATAACGACAAAAGATCGCCCGCCTCGGACTCAGTCCAGGGCGGGCGATCTTCTTATGAGCGATCTAGTTATGCAATGCCTTGTTCAAGCATGTTGCTGTGTTTAGCACATGTTGTTCGGTGCGGGCACTCCGTCCAGACGGGAGAAGATCCAGGCGAGAGCGAACGGTAGGCCGACACCGAAGTTCGACAGGTGGTCGGGGCCTTTGGTGTCGAGGTAGACGGCACGCAGACCGGGGCGTGCTTTACACCAGTTGCGGACGACCTTTTGAACCTGCTTGTGCGGAACAAAGACATCCTTATTGGTGGCCCACACGTAGACCGGCACCTTGGGGGCGCGCTTGTAGTTGATGAGGCTATTTTCGCGCAGCACCTTCATGGCTTCGCGCTCCTTGCGGATCTGCACGTTGTTCATGGTGGTGGTGGCGGATTCGTTCGCCCACTGGTCCAGGATGCGGGTAATGCAAGCGTTCCGGTTGCGGTTCGCCAGTTTCTTACCCTTCTTGGACAGTCGGGGGGTGACGTTCATGCGGTTGGGGTACTCGCGTTCGAGACCCAGCATGGATGCCATCACAATGCCGAACGCGGGGTTGCGGGCGTTTCCGAGAGTCTGACCCATCCACTCCATGTCAACTGGAGAACCACCCATGACGGCACCGACCAGGTTCAACTCTGGTGCATAAGCGGGCTGCATAGCGGCAGCAAAGCCAGAGACCATAGCGCCGCCGGAGTAGCCGGCAATCAGCATGCGGGAGTCGCGCACCATAGCTTCTTTAATCTGGCGGGCGGCGCGCATGGCATCCAAAGTGATGTGGGCGCCCAGGCGGTTGGCGGTGTAGGCGCCTTTGAGCCCTAGGTGGTCCGGCAGAATGGTGGTGACACCACGTGCGGCCATCACGGCGGCCACCGACATATAGATGGGGCTGCGGCCGCTCAACTCGTCGGCATATCCGGCACCGTCAGGAAAGTGGGTGATGGTTTTTTGGATGGCCTCGAAGCCGAAGGAGGGCTGGCACTTTACGCCCAAAGAGTTGATGAAGTCGGCATAAACAAAAACGTGGCCATTCGGCAACGCCGAGAATGGGCGCACGATAGCACTACTGGCCAGGATGGGTTTTCCGAAAGTGTTGGTGGATCGGAAAATATACTGCATGGCCAGGGTGCCCGGAATGGGGGAGGGCACGAAGCGGGTGCCGAGCAGTTGTCCGTTCCGAGCCTTATTAAGACGCGATTGGCTGACTTTGAAGAAGGATCCAAGCGGCGTGCGGTCATAGGTAGGAGCAGCTGATGCTTCTGGGGCGAAAACCAATCCCGATGCTACTGCAACCGTTGTGACCAGCGTCAGCATTTTCTTTTTGAAGCTTTTCATAAGACACCGTTCTGTCGTACAGGGGAGCATTCACTGTGAGCGAACTGTAGTGATAGTGATCTATCCTATGGACATTTTTTGGAAATCGCTACCTTGCTCTGTGCTGGTAGACGCCTGTGAAGAAGAATAAGCAAAGCAAACCTGTGCTTGTACACAACTTTGTAACGAAGTTGCCGTCCAAAACCATAAAATAAATGGAAGGTTTTATATCTACTTTTTCACTGCTTTCCTCGTCACACGCTGGACGGTAGTGATGGCATGTGGCTGCGAAGGATAATCATGGCTAACTATTTCGACACAGATAAAGTCTTTGGCGAAGAATACGATTTTTCAGAACTGAGCACTTTCCCAGAAATGGCGCAACGCCGCTACCAGGAAATCATGGACGGGGCGAAACCGGACTACCCGGTTTTCCGCTTCTTTGATTACCTCAACGCTCCGGAATCAACTGGAGAAACCCTCAACTGGAAGCAATTCTGGACCCGCGCCACCGCCGTCAGCGCCCAAATTCAAGCCGTCACCGAGCCGGGCGACCGCGTCGTGGTGATGACGAAGCAGGGCCTGGAATACGTTGTGGCTTTCTGGGGCATCCTGCTCTCTGGCCGCATTGGCATTCCGGCCTTCAGCCCCACCGAGCCCGCCCACGCCGGCTACCTGGAAGCCATCCTCCTCGACGCACAACCGACCCTCATCCTCACCAGTGTGAAAACCGCCGGTGCCGTACGGGACTTCCTGAAGAGCCAAGACATTAAGAACCCGCCGCGCGTCGTCGTGGTGGAAGGTGTGGAGGACGCCCTCTCCGAGAAATGGGTCGCCCCGGATGTGAAACCCAAGGATATTGCCTACCTGCAGTACTCTTCTGGCTCCACCCGTCGCCCCACCGCCTCCTGCATTACCCACCAGGGGGCGTTGACGGCAGCGGCACAAGTGCTGCGGGTATTGGTCACCGAGTCGCGCCACCGGGGTGTGCAGTGGATTCCGATTTTCCATGCCCTGTCCATTATTTACATCTACGGCTGTGCTGTGGCGGACATTCAGTTGGACATGATGGAGCCGGCTGCCATGCTGCAGAAACCCTCCCGCTGGATTAAGCTCCTCCAGTCCGAAAACGGCGAGCAGGTGTTTTCTTCCGGACCAGACTTCGCCTACGGCCTCGCCGCCGCCCAGTTCACTCCGGAAGAGTACGAAGGGCTGGATCTTTCCCGGCTCATGGCACTCGGTAACGCCTCCGAAACCGTCACCCGCGATAGCGTCTTGGCGTTCCAGAAAGTATTCGCCCCCTACGGCCTCCGCAAGGGAGTCATGCTTCCCGCCTACGGCATGTCGGAAGCCACCCTGGGTTTCACGGTTCCGCGCCGGGGTGACGAAGCTCCACTCGTCTACGTGGACGGAAAAGAACTGGCAGCAGGCCGCTTTGTGGAACTTCCCGAGGAGGAGAAGGACACCGGTCTCCCCCAGATTGGTGTCGGGTACCCCATGGAGGATGCCTGGGTCACCATTGTGAAAGCAGAGTTTGACGAGAACGAAGAGTTCACCGGCCGCGGTCGCGAAATTGAGGACGGCGAAATCGGCGAAATTTGGGGAACCTCCATCACCCTTGCCGACGGCTATTGGGGTCTGGAGGAAGAATCCAAGGAAGTTTTCGAAAACGAGATTGTCGAATTTCTCCCCGACGACAAGACCCACGCCATTATTGATGGCAAACGTGTGCCAGCAGAGTTCAAGTGGCTGCGCACCGGCGACTGCGGAACTTTCCACAAAGGGCACCTGTTTGTGACGGGTCGTGTGAAGGACCTCATTATTGTGGATGGCCGCAACCACGTCGCCACCGACATTGAGGCCACCACGGATGCTGCCGCCGAAGGCACCCTAAATATTAAAGGTATGGCGGCTTTCGCAGCGTCGGCCGCTGATGTGCCGGAATCCGCGACGGAGCGAACCGGGCATGGTATTGACCGGGAAAGCACCACCGAGCAGCTCATTGTTTTGGCGGAGGAGAATCCGGAGAACCCACCCCAGGATAAGGAAGCCCTGTTGCAGCAGGTGCGGACCCTTATCGCGCGCCGTCACGGCCTGCAGCTCACAGACTTTCTGGTGCTGCCCGCCAACACTTTGCCGCGTACGCCGACCGGAAAAGTGAAGCGACTCGCGGCTGGTGAGGCCTACACCGCCGGCGAATACGATTAGATCCGTTAACTGAGTCTTTTAATAGCTACAAATCGCAGTTTTGACCGCGCTGTTGAAACTGCGATTTGTGCTGTTGACGGCATTTTGGGAGAGTTAGCCAAAGGAACACTACGAAATTGTAAAAAATGTAACGTTTTTACTTGTTGCATGTATATGAGTAGTGAATAGACTTAAGCAAGTTTCATCGATGCTGTGGGGTCCTCTCGCCACGGCATTTTCTATGAGGACTCCCGTCTTCGCCCCTTTCGAATGAAGGACAGATATGACAGACTACTTTGACATCGACAAGGTATTTGGCCCCGAATACGATTTTTCTGAGCTCACCACCTTCCCCGAAATTGGCCTCCGTCGCTACCAAGAGATTGCTGACGGCGCCAAGGAAGACTGGACCGTCTTCCGCTTCTTCGACTACCTGAATGACCCCGAAGCTGAGGGTGAAATTCTTAACTGGGAGAAGTTCTGGACTCGCTCCACTGCCGTTGCCGCTCAGCTGCAGACCATGATCGAAAAGGGCGATCGCGTCGTTGCTATGCTGCCGCAGAGCCTCGAGTACGTCGTTGGCTTCTGGGGCATCCTCCTTTCCGGTGGTATCGCCATCCCGGCCTTCATCCCCACCGAGCCCGCCCACGCCGGCTACCTGGAAGCCATCCTGCTGGACGCCCAGCCGAAGGTCATCCTCACCAGTGTGAAAACCGCCGGTGCCGTCCGCAACTTCCTGAAGGAACAAGACATTAAGAACCCGCCGCGCGTCGTCGTGGTGGAAGGTATCGAGGACGCCCTCTCCAAGGATTGGGTCCAGCCGGACGTTGAGCCCAACGATATTGCCTACCTGCAGTACTCCTCTGGCTCCACCCGTCGCCCCACCGCCTCCTGCATTTCGCACCGCGCCGCACTCACCGCCACCGCCCAGATTCTGCGTGCACTGGTCAACACCCCCAAGCACCGCGGTGTGCAGTGGATTCCGATCTTCCACGCGCTTTCCCTCATCTACATTTTCGGTTGCGCCGTGGCCGACATTCAGCTCGACATGATGGAGCCGGCCGCCATGCTGCAGAAGCCGAGCCGCTGGATCAACCTTCTCCCGTCCCAAAACGGCGAGATCGTGTTCTCCTCCGCCCCGGACTTCGCCTACGGCCTTGCCGCCGCCCACGCCCAGCCAGAAGAGGGCTCCGACCTGGATCTCACCAAGGTGATGGCGCTGGCTAACGGCTCCGAGGCTGTCTCCACCGACAGTGTCAATGCTTTCAAGGCCGTCTTCACCCCGTACGGTTTGCAAAACGGCGTCATCCGCCCCGCCTACGGCATGTCCGAAGCCACCCTGGGTCTCACCTGCCCCCGCGTTGGGGAAGAAGCTCCCATGGTGTCCGTCGACGGTAAGGCTCTTGCCGAAGGCCGCTTCGAGATTCTGCCGGCCGACAAGTTTGATGAAGGCCTCCCCCAGATGGGTCTCGGCCGTCCGCTGGAGGACTGCTGGGTTGTTATCGTGAAGGCTGAATTCGACGAGAACGAAGAGTTCACCGGTAAAGCCCGCGAGATCGAAGATGGCCAGATCGGTGAAATCTGGGCCACCTCCGCCACCCTCGCCAACGGCTACTGGGGACTGGAGAAGGAAACCGAAGAAACCTTCGGCAATGACATCAGCGAATTCCTTCCCGACGACAAGACCCACGCCATTGTGGACGGCAAGCGCTTCCCGGAGGGTGCCAAGTGGCTCCGCACCGGTGACTGCGGTACCTTCCACGACGGCTACGTCTTCGTCACCGGCCGTGTGAAGGACCTCATTATTGTGGACGGCCGCAACCACGTCGCCACCGACATTGAGGCCACCACAACCACTGCTGCCGCTGGCCGCCTCGCCCCGAAGGGCATGGCTGCCTTCGCTGTCTCCGCCGCCAACGTTCTGGACTCCGCTTCCGAGCGCACCGGCCGTGGCATTGACCGCGACACCAACACCGAGCAGCTGGTCATTCTGGCTGAAGAAGTTGCCGACAATCCGATCGAGGACAAGGCTGCGCTCCTGGACGAGATTCGCTCCCTGATTGCTCGCCGGCACGGACTGCAGGTTGCGGACTTTATGGTTCTTCCTGAGAAGACCCTGCCCCGCACCCCCAACGGCAAGGTTAAGCGTCTAGCTGCTAGCGAATCCTACATTAAGGGTGAATACAACTAGCTAGTATGGATGATCGCTCCCTTTAAGCGTGGGTTTATTGGCTTTTGCTGACGCTTAAAGGAGAAGGGCCGCCCCGCAGGCTTACGGCGGGGCGGCCCTTAATATTTGCAGTATCCAGATTGCACCGCTACTCAGCGCATAAAGTAATCCCCGCATGGTTCCTCAACCACGCGGGGATTACTCACATATGAAGTTATGTGTGGGGCTGGCGGAAGGGCTCCTAACTAGTCGGTTTCTTCCCAACCGTAGGTGCGTTCCACAGCCTTATTCCATTCGGCGTAGAGGCGGGTGCGGGTCTCTTCATCCATGTCAGGATTCCAGCGCTTGTCCTCTTGCCAGTTGTCCATCAGGTCGTCGATGCTCTCCCAGAAGCCCACATGCAGGCCGGCCGCATAGGCGGCGCCCAAGGCAGTGGTTTCTGCCACTACCGGACGGCTCACCGGCACGTCCAGTATGTCAGCCTGGAATTGCATAAGCGGCTCGGACTTCACCATGCCGCCGTCCACCTTGAGGGACTTCAAGGTCACACCAGAGTCTGCCTCCATGGCGTCCACCAGCTCGCGGGTCTGGTAGGCGGTGGCCTCCAGCACGGAGCGAGCAATGTGGCCACGGTTGGCGTAGCGGGTGAGTCCCACAATCACGCCACGGGCATCGTCGCGCCAGCGGGGTGCCAAGAGACCAGAGAAGGCGGGGACGAAGTAGACGCCACCATTGTCCTCCACCGTTTCGGCAAGCTTGTCGCAGGCGGGGGCATTGGGGATCATCTTCAGGTTGTCGCGCAGCCACTGCACCAAGGATCCGCCCATAGCGACGGAGCCTTCCAGTGCGTACACCGGCTTGTTGTCACCAATCTGGTAGCAGACGGTGGTGATGAGTCCGTGGTTGGAGAACTTGGGTTCTTCGCCGGTGCTCATCAGCAGGAAGAGGCCGGTGCCGTAGGTGTTTTTGGCTTGTCCGGGTTCGAAGCAGAGCTGGCCGAAGGTGGCTGCCTGCTGGTCACCGAGCACGCCGGTAATGGGGACGCCAGCCAGGGAGCCGCGTTCCCGAACCACACCGAAGTCTCCCGAGGAGGGTCGAATCTCGGGCAGCATGGACATCGGAATGCCCATGGCTTCGCACAGTTCTTCGTCCCACTCCAGAGTATTGATGTCCATCAACAGGGTGCGGGAGGCGTTGGTGACGTCGGTGGCGTGGATGGTGGTGTCGTTCGGGCCGGGCTTGCTGCCGCCGGTCAACTTCCACAGAATCCAGCTGTCGGGGGTACCGAATAGGAGGTCACCATTTTCGGCCTTCTCCCGGGCACCTTCCACGTTGTCCAGAATCCACTTGATCTTGGGGCCAGAAGAGTAGGAGCTCAGCGGCAGACCGGTCTTCTTCTGGAATTTGTAGATTCCGTCGTCGCCCGCCAGTTCACGGCAGATGCCGGCGGTGCGGGTGTCCTGCCAAACAATGCCGTTGTAGATGGGCTCACCAGTGTTCTTATCCCACACGATGGTGGTTTCACGCTGGTTGGTAATACCTAGGGCGGCTAGGTCGCTGGGTGCCAGGTCAGCAGAGGCCAGCGCCTCTCCCACAACCATGCGGACACAGTCCCAGATTTCGATGGGGTTGTGCTCTACCCAGCCTTTTTGCGGGAAGATCTGCTCGAATTCCATCTGTCCGACGGAGACGATCTCACCCTCGCGATCAAAAATGATGCAGCGGGCAGAGGTCGTGCCTTCATCGATAGCAGCGATGTACTTCTTGTCGGTCACGGTTAACTTCTCCTCGAGAGAATTATCTTAAAGGGGATGACGGTGGTCGGTGGGTGTTACGCAATTAGCAGATAGACACCAGCGGCGATGGCAGCACCAATCATCGGACCAACGGAGGGGTGAATGGCCCACTTCCAGGGGTCGCGGCCCTTGCCCTTAATAGGCAGCATGTAGTTGTATACGATGCGCGGACCAAGGTCACGCACCGGGTTGAGCGAGTAACCAGTGGGGGATCCGAGGCTGATACCGATTGCCACAATGATGGAGGCGACGGCTGCGTAGGTCAGAGTTCCCAAGTTGGGTGCCGGGTTGCCCCAAATGGCAACCAGGATGAAGAGGATGAGAACAAATGTAGCAATGGTCTCTGTGACGTGGTTCCAGAACGGGCTGGGAACTGCGGGGCGGGTGTGGAAGACGTTGCCGATGGTGGCGTTGTCGCCGGATTCGGTTCCGTCCTCGTTGTAGTAGTTGGCGTCGAACTGCTTCTTGAAGGCAGCCCAGGCGAGGAAAGCACCCACCATGGCGCCAAGCATTTGTCCAATGAAGTAGAAGATGAAAGCACCCCAGGGGATTGCGCCCGTAATGCAGAACGCGAAGGTGACGGCTGGGTTAATGTGGCCGCCGGTGGGGTGGGCGATGGATGCGCCTGCGAAAACACCAAGTCCCCATCCAAACGTGATGAGGAGCCAACCGGTGTTGCGTGCGTAACCTGTGCGGAGAATGTTAGAAGCAACAACACCGTTACCAAGCAGTAGGAGAATCATCGTGCCGAGAAATTCCCAGCCCATGATCTCTAGTACGGTGAGTTCTTGTCCGTTGATGAGATACGTAAGCATACGGTCACCTTTGGGTATAGAAGAATGGGAGATCATTTAGTCACTAGACCAAAGTCTATTGATCTTGTCCCAATAATATTTTGTTACGGGACTTATCTTGATCTTAGTTGCCTTGTAATGCAGATTTGTTGCCTTAATGAAGTTGTTATAAACAAATCACATTAAATTCAAATCTGCAGCTAAATAGCATTTTTTGAAATAGATGAAGGCGGGTTAGCGTCCTTTTTGTTGGATGCTAACCCGCCTTCATTTTAAAAAGTGTAAAGCACTAATTTAATAGTGCCAGTAGACCTTATACTTCGTCCACGTACTCGGGGCGGACTTCGTCGGCCTCGTTGCGAAGCTTGTCAGCTTCTTCGTCGGTGAGAACCTTCTGGGAGTTCATCTCTGCCACGGTGCGATCGCGGTAGAGCTTAACTTCCTTCTCCTTGGTGGCGTCGTCCCAGCCCAGGATCGGAGCAATAAGGTCAGCGATCTCTTGGGCAGATTCCATACCGCGGTCTTCGGTTTCAATGGAGATGCGGGTACGGCGGGTGATGACGTCCTCAAGGTGCAGGGCACCTTCCACAGCAGCGGCGTAGACAGCCTCGACGCGGAGGTAGTCTTCGGCGTTGGTGATGGGCTTGAGGAGGCTCTCATCTTCTTCGGCGTAGGAAAGAACGTCGAACATGAGGGAGCCGTAGCGGTTGAGGAGGTGCTCGACCTGGTCCTCGGTGAGGTTGTACTGCTTGGCGAGATCCTCGATGCGGTTGGTGAGAGCCCAGTAGCCGTCAGCACCAATGATCGGGGTTTCCTCGGTGGTGGATTCCGGAACGTCGCCCGGAATGTCTTCGAGGGCAGCCTCTACCGCATCCTTACCGATGACGCGGTAGGTGGTGTACTTACCGCCGGCGACGGAGACGAGGCCGGGAGCGAGGCGGGCAACTTCGTGGTTGCGAGCCAGCTTCTCGGTGTTTTCCTGTCCGGCCTGGGCAACCAGCGGACGGAGGCCAGCGAAGACACCAACAATGTCGGAGTAGGTGAGGGGATCCTTGATACGGGAGTTAACCTCGGCCAGGACGTAGTCGATGTCGGTCTTGGTGGCTGCCGGGTGCTCGAGGTCGAGCTTCCAGGTGGTGTCGGTGGTGCCGATGATCCAGTAGTTGTCCCACGGGATAACGAACAGCACGGACTTGTCAGTCACGAAGCAGATGGCGGAGTCGGACTGGATGCGCTCGCGGGGAACCACAATGTGGATGCCCTTGGACTGGTGGACGTGGAACTTGGCTTCGACGCCAGCGAGTTCCTGCATCTCGTCGGTCCATACGCCAGTGGCGTTAATGATGGAGGATGCGTAGACATCCTGAATTTCACCGGTCTCGGTGTCCTTGACCTTGGCGCCAACGAAGGTGTCGCCTTCCTTGATGAAGTCGACGACCTGGGTGGAGGTACGAACCACAGCGCCGTACTTGGCGGCGGTGCGGCCAACCATCATGGTGTGGCGGGCGTCGTCCACGAGGGTGTCGTAGTACTGGACGCCACCACAGGTGGCCTTCTCCTTGAGGGAAGGTACCTTCTTCAGCATGCTCTTGCGAGAGAAGTGCTTCTGCATGGGGACAGTCTTGGCGCCACCCATGCGGTCGTACAGGGTGAAGCCGGCGAACATGATGGGACGCTCAACGAACGGAATGGTGAGCGGGTAGATGAACTTGAGCGGCTTCACCAGGTGGGGAGCCAGGGTGTGCATGGACAGCTCGCGCTCTTTCAGAGACTCAGCCACGAGACCGAACTGCGGGATCGGGGTGGGCTGCAGGTAACGCAGTCCACCGTGGAACATCTTGGATGAACGGCTGGAAGTACCGCAGGCAAGGTCACGAGCTTCCACCATGGCTACTTTGAGACCACGGGTGGCGGCATCGAGAGCGGCACCTACGCCGACGGAGCCACCGCCGATGATCAGAATGTCGAATTTTTCGTTTCCGAGGCGCTCCCAGTTCTTTTTGCGGAGCTCCGGAGTGAGTTCAGACGGCGCAGACAAGTTGTCCTCCTGTTAGAAAATCTGAGTACCCCTGAGAGTGAGGGTTTACACTGTTATAACTTACCCCCCAATAACCGGTTTAGAAAAGCCAGTTTGCGCAGCTGAGAGCGTAACGCATGGGAGCGTTACACATTTATGTGTGCCAACTGGGAAAATATCAAGAAATTATTGTGGCGCACGTCACGAATACCCCCCAGACATGTCGAAAATTAACTCTCTACCCCTGGTGGACACAAAACTAGCAACCCTAAAAATAAGCAACTATTCTGTATGACGTGGCTTTTGAACCTCTTTTTCACTTATTCCGTCCTGCTAACAAGCTTGCGTCTGCGCTGCTCGGACACAAGGTCATTTTGAAGGGATTGGAGAACGTCCCACGAAAGACTGGTGCCCTTTTTACCATTAACCACACCGGGTACCTAGACTTCTACTTTTCTGCCATGGGACTGACCAAGTGCCGCCGACAACCGCGGTACATGGCCAAGCAAGAGATTTTTGAAAACTCAGCAGCCGGCCCCATCATGCGCCATTTGAAGCAGATCCCCGTCGACCGGATTGCCGGTCGCGGTTCCATGAACCACGCTGTTCAAATGCTGAAGGACGGGGAAGCAGTTTGCATTTTCCCCGAAGGCACCATGTCTCAGTCATGGGAGATTAAGGAACTTAAAACTGGTGCTGTCCGCATGGCGCAAGAAGCTGGCGTCGATATTTACCCCATTATCGTGTGGGGATCCCACCGGGTGTGGCGGCGTGGCGTGAATCCGGACTTCAAAACCCGCGGCATTGGCATCATAGTCAGCTACCTGCCAGCTTTCGACCCCACCGGAGACCCAGATGAGGTGTCGGAGCGTCTGCGCGAGGTCATGCGGAATGAGCTCGACGTGGTGCGCGCTGAATACGAGGAAAAGTTCGGCCCCTTTGAGCCGGGTTTGCCCTGGATGCCAGCCAGCCTGGGAGGTTCTGCCCCTACCTTGGCGGAGGCACAAGCCGAAGACGACCGGGTGGAGGCGGACCGCGCTCGTGCTCGCAGCATGATGCGGGAATCCAAGAAGGCAGCCAGTGATGTTCACATGGCCGTCATGCAGCTGGAGAAACACGATTCCGATAAGGAAGACGACCGCAAGAAGCTCACTCATTTGCAGGAGCTGCGGGAAGCTGCCGAGCGTCTCGCACAATCCGCGGAAGAAATTTCGCAAGCCTCCAAGATGCAGGGTGAGGAAGTGAAGCGGAAAGCTGGTGAAGGCTCTTTGCGGTACATGACGGAGACCGTCGCCACCGCTGCTATGGAGCTGGAGCGCGCCACGTTGCTGTCGGGTCGCAAAGCGAACCGTAGTTGGGGGCGCCACTCGGATTCCATCACCGACTTTGCTTCCGATTTCCGGCACCGTGCCACCAAGAACTTGTATGCCGGTGCGGATTTTCTGGCGAAGAAAGCCCAGGATCTGTTGAACTACCTGGAGGGTGCGGAACGCACCGCCAAAGTTTCCTCCGAGGAGCGCGCTATTCGCCATGCGATAGCCCGCGAGGCACGCATTGAGCAAGCCACCGCGGATGCGATTCGGGAGGAGAACCGCGACTATGAACGCCGCTTCAAACGGGCACAGCGGAAAGCTGACGCCGAAGCGCGGGCGGAGAAGCGGAACTTGAATGCTCAGATTCGAGATGAAGTTAAAGCGCTGCACGAACAAGCTAAAGCTATTGAAGAAAAGATGCGTGCAGAGGCTAAGGTAATGGAAGACGAAGCACGCGAGTCTGTTGCGCAGACAGTGAGTGATGCGGCTTCCGAAAAACACACGTCCGTCTTTCTCGATGCGTTAGATGCCGTGGAAGAAGATGCCCATGACTCCAAAGAATCCAACTAGTTCCATGTCCTTTACTCCCGGGTTGGTCGCCAGCGACTTGGATGGGACTCTTCTTGACTCCCAGTCCCAGCTGTCCCAACGGACCTACCAGGCGTTGGAAAGCCTCGATCAACGCGATATTCCTTTCGTGGTCGCTACGGGTCGTCCCCTGCGGTGGTTGGAGCAGGCCGTTGCCCAGATGCCAAGCTACCTCATCTGCGTGGTGTCTAATGGCGCCGTCATCTACGATCCCTTCCACAGTCAGATACTGCGCCGCACCACTATTTCTCCCTCCATTTTGCGGGACTTGGTGCAGGTGGCTCGGGAACTTCTCCCAGATGCGTGCATCGCCGTAGAAAGGGTGCATACAGAACTTATTCCGGATACGGGGAAAGGCCCGAAGGATGAGTTTTTGCTGCACTCACACTGCAGCCAGGAGTGGGGTACGCGCGAGCTGCCGAAGGTGGACACCGCAGAGTTGGTTTCAGAGCCCGCCGTGAAGTTTATGGTGCGCCAAAATGATACTTCTTCGGAGGAGCTTGCCGATGTTCTTTTCTCTGAAATCGGCCACTTGGTGAACATCACCTATTCGATTGATGGCCTGGTGGAGTGTTCCAATCCGGCCGCCACGAAGGGTGAAGCGTTAGTGCGCATTCTGGACTACTTCGATTTGACGGAGGAGTCCATGATCTCGTTTGGGGATATGCCGAACGATATTGACATGTTGCAGTTGGCTGCCTGGGGTGTGGCAGTCGAGAATGCCCACCCGTCAGTGAAGAAGCATGCAGACGAGATCGGCCCCTCCAACGATGCTGATGGCGTGGCGCAGATTGTGGAGCGGTTCCTCGCGCACTAGCGGCAGAAGTTGTTGGGCGCGCTCTGGTTGTTGTAGCGGCCTTCCACCCATTTAATTGCGGCCCCCAGTCCCAACGAGAAGTTGGTGATGTGGTCGCTCCTCTGCACATCAATCAACGTGATGCGCTGGTTGGAGCGAGCGTTGCACCAGTGGCGTGCCACCTTCTTGATCTGTCCGAGCGGCACCAGAATGTCCTTCTCGGAGCCCCAGATGAATACTGGGATGCGGGGCGCACCCCGGAAGTTGGTGAGGCTGTTTTCGTAGAGGACGCGCAACTCATTTTTCTGGTGCTTCACGATGACACCATTCATGGTGGTGGTGATCGATTCGCTCTTCCACTGGTCAATCACGCGTGGGGTGCAGGCGTTGCGGTTGCGAAGCGCCAACTTTTTGCCCTTTTTGCTGAGACGGTTGTTGACGTTCATGCGGGTGGGGTATTCGCGTTCGAGTCCCAGTAGGCTCGCCATGGCGATGCCGAACCCGGGGTTGTGGTTGTTGCCGAGGGTGAGACCCATCCACACCAGGTCGACCGGGAAACCACCCGCGGCGAGACCCGCGATTTTCAGTTCGGGGGCGTAGCTGGGTGCCATAGCGGCTGCCCAAGCCGCAGCCATTCCGCCCCCCGAGTAGCCGGCAAGCACCATATTGGAGTTTTTGAGACCCATGCTCTGCATGCGGCGCACCGCGCGCATGGCGTCCAGAATGATGTGGGAGCCTAGAACGTTAGCACCGTAGGCAGATTTGAGACCCAAGAAGTCGGGCATCAGGGTGGCAATGCCGTTGGCGGCGTTTTGGCGGGCAATTACTTGTGCGATGGAGTTTCGGTTGGCTATCTCACCTTTGTAGTCCTCGTTTTGTCCAAGGTGGGCAATGGTGTGGGCCATGGCCTCGAAGCCGAAGGAGGGCTGACATTGAACACCGAGGGAGTTGATGAAGTCGTTGTAAACCATGACGGGCCGGTTTTTGCGCATCTGGTTGGGGCGAACGATGACGGCGCTGGCCGCAATGGGTTTTCCGTGTGAGTTGGTGGTCTTGAAGACGAACTGCAGGGTGCGTGTGGCGGGGTAGAGGACATTGGGGATGTCGCGGTACCGGATGAGTGTGCCGTTGGCTTTACTGTTTAAGGTGTCTTGATTGACCTGAAAGAACTTGCCCAGTTTGGTGTTGTCGTAGAGGGGTTTGGCACTGGCGACGCCGGGATTGACAGCACTGCCGACAACGAGTGCCGCTGTCACCATCACGGTGGTGAATGCTTTGAATAGTTTCTTTAACATTGTGGCCCCTATCTACGTACGCATAGATCTGCATTTTTTATGCTAACAACGCAGGTGAACGAGTTGTGGGAGGCCTCGCCCAAGGGAGGGTAGGTTTTTGTCTTTTGAAAGAAATTAGCAGTGCCCCGGCATTTTTATGCCGGGGCACTGTGTCTTTAGAGAGATGTGAACTTAGTTCTGAGGAAGCCCGTAGTTGATGGACCGTCCTTCACAGAAGTCGTTCGGGGCTGGCAGGTTAAGGAAACGAGAGTCTGCGTAGGCGGCAGCCCAGGGGAGACCCAGGAAGCCAACAAGCAGGTGCTCAGACAGGTCCATGGTGGTCATGGAGACCTTGGTACCAGCCTTGCAGTAGCGCTTGGCGAGTCGCTTCACCTTGCTAACCGGGACGGCGATGTCCTGGTTGCCGTGGTAGAAGAACATCGGCATCTTGGGGGCACGCATATCGTTGATGATCGAGTTTTCAGCTGCGACCTTGCGTTCCGCCCAAGCCTTGTTGATGTCAACACCGTTGAAGACACTCGGGAAGGACTGGTTTGCGAAGTATCCGAGGAGGCTTGCTACACAGGCGTCCTTACCGGCACCGCGCATGAGGTTCTTGTAGTTAGGCTTCATGCGGCCAAAGATGTTCATACGCTTCGGGTATTCGCGCTCGAGTCCAATAAGGGATCCGACGACGATACCGAATCCGGGGTTCGGGCGGTTACCGAGGGCAACACCCATCCACTCCATGTCCACCGGGGAGCCACCAGCGATGGCACCCTTGTAGTTAGGACGGGGGGAGTACTTCGGCTGCTGGACGGCAGCGAAGAGGGTGGCCATGGCGCCACCAGAGTAACCGGCGAGCACAATGGGAGCGCGTTGCAGGTTGAACTTCTTGGTGGAGGTCAAGGCGTTGACTGCGTCCAAAGAGATGTGGCCAGCGAGAACGTTTGCACCGTAGGCGGCATTCATGCCTTCGAAGTCCGGAAGCAGAATGTTCCAGCCTTTCTTCAGTGCCAAGTTGAGGCCGATGGTAATTTCGGCGACGGTCTGGAGGCCCTCAATGTTCTTGAACTTGTCAATCGGAGTGGTCAGCGCGTAGGACGGCTGGCAGTCCACACCGAGGGAGTTAATAAAGTGGTTGTAGACAAGAACAGGGGTGTTCGGAACTGCGTAGGAGTGTGCCTGACGCAACAGGGAAGCAGTAGCCGAGATCTTCTTTCCGTGGGAGTTGGTGGAAACGAAGACCATCTGCTCCATGACGGCACCGGGGAAGTGCGGCAGCACTAGGGTGCGGTGCTTGAGCAGAGTGCCGTGACGCTTGTTCTTGTAGGCGCTGGGCTTTACGTAGTACCAGCTGTCAGGGCTCTTGGAGGGGTAGATGGGTTTAGCTTGTGCCGCACCGGGTGCGGTAACAACCAGTCCCGTCGCCATAGCGGCAGCGCAGAGGCCGGCAACGGCCTTGCGGAGTCGACTGCGGAACATAAAATTCTCTCTTTCTCTCAGAAGACAGTACTGCAAGTTTAACTAGTGTGGCTCAAAAGCCACATTTGCGTCCTGCAGTTTGCAGCGTTCTTCTGGCTTTTATCCAGTTCACTCGCTATTCAATTGTGTTTGGTTTCACGATTTGCTGTGTGGGACAAAGCAATTCGCAAGTCTTTTCAGTTATCTGCTGGATACTCCTCGAAAGGTGTGCCGGCAGTGGTCACTACCCCCACTTAGCGTGGGATGCGTTTACAGTCGTTGCGGATCTTGCCGCCATTCGACATGTGTCCAACCCATTTCATAACGTCCGGAATGTGCATCAACGCAACTTTAACGTGATCTGGGTCGTCCAACTCCATGTATTGAATTTGGGTCCCGGCGTTGCAGTAACGTCGCATCACGCGACGCAGCCGTCTGATGGGAGCACCTAGGTCGTTCTTCGAGTTGAAGATAAACATCTTGGTGCCCTTGCGGGGTGTGCGCTTGTCGAAAAGGAGACTGTTTTCACGCAGCACCTGGAAGACTTTGGGCTCGCTCTTCTCTGTGAACCTTACATTATTAAACAGGCTAGGCACAGATTCCCCGTTGTAAAGGTGGAGTAGACGGGGAGAGCAGGCATCCCTGTTCTGGATGGCTTTTTCTTTGCCGTGCTTATTGAGGCGGTTGTAGATGTTGATGCGCTTGGAACCGTATTCACGCTCGAGACCCATCATGGCTGCGTACGCTAGGCCGATAGCGGGGTTGGTCTTATTTCCAAGGATCTTGGCATAGAAGGTGAGGTCGGTGGGGATTCCTCCGGCGGCGTAGGCGTTGACCCGCAGTTTCGGAGCATACTTGGGCTGCAGAATGGAGGCCCACAGGGTGACCATGCCGCCGCCAGAGTAGCCCGTCATGGCGGACCAGCTCTTTTTCATATTGAACTTGGGGTAGTTCTTGACGGCACGGAGCGCGTCCAGAGCGATATGGCCAGCCAACTTGTTGGCAGTGTAGCTAGCCTGCATACCTTCGTGGTCAGGAAGGATTACTGCGTAGCCAAAGTGGGCGGCGACGGTGGCGTAGAACATGGTGAGCGCACTGCGGCCGTTCCACTCTGGGTGGGGGGCGCTGTAGGAATAGGTGGGCTGGCAACCGACCCCAAGGGAGTTAATGAAGTCGTTGATGACGACGACATGGCCGTTTGCGCGGAATCCAAGTGGCCGGATAAGCGTGGCCGTGGCGTAGATAGGCTTGTTAAAGGTGTTTCGGGAGGAGAAAAGGAATTGGGTGACGGTTCCGCCCGCGGCTAGGGGATGGGGGAAGGTGCGTTCCCGGATAACGCGCCCTTTGGACTTGTTTTTGTACTCGGAGGGAGCAGCCCGGAAGAAAGGATCGATGGGCGGAGATGGGTAGAGTGGTTTGGCTTGGGCTGGCGCCGGTGAGATGAGACCCGCCAGTACAGCAATAGTACTCACCAGCGTGAGTACTGTTTTTGCCATTCTGTTCATGCTTACTCTCTTACCTCGATTAGTCACCGTGAACACCAATGCTTCAAGTTAGACGAATTTCTCGCCTACCTTATCTAATCACATTAGTCACACAAGTAACACTAATAACAACAGTAACTTTTTAAATTTGTGGAAAAAGTAGCCAAATAATAGCTCTCTCCAGCATTTTTAAAAAATACTGCCATTTTTTTTGAAGTTGTCTACTAATTGCCGTGTAGCGCCTTCGCAGAAAGTGGCCCGGTCTGCACAGTGTTTCGGCACTCGTGCTGTTGCGGCCACTTTTACAGGTGCAATACAAATGAGGCCGGAAGTGGCCTCACAATATTTAATAGCTCTCGGAGAACAAAGTGTTACATCTGTCCAAGAACATTTTTCGGCGAGCTACTTCCCTCCAATAGACATCTAGTGGTGCCGCTCTGACATACTCTCCATTAAGCTAAGGGTGACCCTGGTGGTCACATGACCAAGGAACACCCAAAAACGGAACACCATAAATAGAAGGCATTAGGTTATGACCTCGTCTCCATACGACCTCATTGTTGTGGGATCTGGCTTCTTCGGACTCACTGTCGCCGAGCGCGCCGCTTCCCAACTAGATAAAAATGTCCTCGTCGTCGAAAAACGCTCCCACATTGGTGGCAACGCTTACTCCGAGCCGGAACCAGAAACCGGCATCGAGGTTCACAAATATGGAGCCCACCTTTTCCACACCTCTAATAAAAAGGTGTGGGACTACGTCAACCAATTCACCGACTTCACCGACTACCAGCACCGCGTCTTCGCCATGCACGACGGCAAGGCCTACCAGTTCCCCATGGGACTAGGCCTCATCTGCGAATTCTTCGGCAAATACTACAGCCCCGAAGAAGCCAAGAAACTTATCGCGGAACAGGCCTCCGAGGTGGAGACGGAAGACGCCACCAACCTGGAAGAAAAGGCCATCTCCCTGATTGGCCGTCCCCTCTACGAAGCATTCGTCCGCGACTACACCGCCAAGCAGTGGCAGACGGATCCCAAAAACCTTCCCGCCTCCAACATCACCCGCCTGCCGGTGCGCTACACCTTCAACAACCGCTACTTCCGCGACAAATACGAAGGTCTCCCCGTCGACGGATACGCCGCCTGGCTGCGCGCTATGATCCACCACGACAACATCTCCGTCAAGATCGACACCGACTGGTTTGATGTGCGCGACGAGATCATGGAGAAAAACCCGGACGCCGTCGTCGTCTACACCGGCCCCATCGATCGCTACTTCGACTACGCGGCCGGCCGTCTGGGATGGCGCACCCTCGACTTCGAACAGGAAGTCCTCAACATTGGCGACTTCCAGGGCACATCCGTCATGAACTACAACGACGCGGACGTTCCCTACACCCGTATCCACGAATTCCGTCACTTCCACCCGGAGCGCAAACACAGCTACCCGAAGGACAAGACGGTCATCGTGAAGGAGTACAGCCGTTTCGCTGAGGAGGGTGACGAGCCCTACTACCCGATTAACACTCCGGAAGACCGCGAAACCCTGGAGCAGTACCGACAGATGGAAGCCAAAGAAACCGCCGACAATAAGGTGCTTTTCGGTGGCCGACTCGGTACCTACCAGTACTTGGACATGCACATGGCCATCGCCTCCGCCCTCAACATGTACGACAACATTTTGGTGCCGTACTGGACGGAAGGCGCGGAACTGCACCCGCTGAAGGGCAGCTCCAAATAATTCCAACTAGCGACCCAGCTACAACCACATAGGGAAGGCCCCGACTACTGTGACTACCGCCGAAAACGCCGACACCGGAACCACCACCTCGAGCGGACAACCAGCCTCCAGCTCGGAGGTTTTGGCGCAAATGGAACCGCCCCGCGAGCGTCTCGCCCGCATTATTTTCCCGCGCCCCGGTGAACCCCTTGACGTGCGCAGCCTCTACATGGTGGAAGCGGACACCAACCCACGGCGCTGCCATGCGCCCAGCCGCACCAGCCTCTCCATTCCCGCCGACTCGGAGGTCAGCTTCGAAACCTACTTCAACGGTTTCCCCGCCTCCTACTGGCGGCGCTGGACCACCCTCGACCGGGTTGTGCTGCGTCTGCATTTGCGTGGTGCCGGCCGGGTGGACACTTATCGGTCCAAGATCGACGGTTCCCGCATCGGCATCAGCGGCGCACCCTTCGGCACCGACCAGGTACTTGGCAACGATCCCGCCACCAGTGCCAGCTCCGTCACCCGCTTAGAAGATGGCACCAGCCTGGTGGAACTTGTCATGGAGCTGGGTCCCTTCGAGGATGGCGGCTGGATGTGGTTCGACATTACCGCCGACACTGCGGTGGATGTCCTGGCCGGTGGCTGGTATGCGCCGGGCTTGGCGCCCGCCACCATCACCGTCCCGGATGAGGACTCCCCCGTGGGTGAAACCGAGATCGACAACTCCAACCGAGTTGTGATCGGTATTCCTACCTTCAACCGCCCCAATGATGCTGTCGCAGCCCTGCAGGCACTGGCCTCCGATCCGGAAGTGGACCAGGTTATTGAGGCTGTCCTCATGCCAGACCAGGGCAACAAGAAAGTTGTCGACCATCCCGAGTTTGAGGAGGCGGCCGCCCACTTCGGACCGCGTTACCGCCGCTTCGAGCAAGGCAACCTGGGTGGGTCCGGCGGCTACTCGCGCATCATGTACGAGGCCCGCCAAGACACCACTGCGCCGTTCATTCTCTACATGGATGACGATATTGCGATTGAGCCGGACAGCATTCTCCGTGCCGTCGCCTTTGCCCGCTTCACCAAGAAGCCCACACTGGTGGGCGGCCAGATGCTCAACCTGCAAGAACGCAGCCACCTGCACTCCATGGGCGAGGTTGTGAACCGCAGCGACTTCATGTGGACCTCCGCCCCGCGCGTGCACTACGACCACGACTTTGCGCAGTACCCGCTGTCGGTGGCACGGGAGCACCGGGAGGAGGACGGCGATCCCCGCTGGAAAGAAACCGAGGATCTGCACCGCCGCATCGATGTGGACTATAACGGCTGGTGGATGTGCCTCATTCCGCGCTACGTGGCCGACACTATTGGCCAGCCGCTCCCGCTTTTCATCAAGTGGGATGACGCCGAATATGGTTTGCGTGCCGGCAAAGCCGGATTTCCCACCGTCACCATGCCGGGTATCGCCATCTGGCATATGGCGTGGTCGGATAAGGACGATGCCATCGACTGGCAGGCCTACTTCCATCTGCGCAACCGGTTGGTGGTCGCGGCGCTCACCTTGCCGGAGGATGCCCCCATAAAAGGGCTGCTGGCGTCCATGGCGAAAGCCGTCATCAAACACACCCTCTGCTTGGAGTACAGCACCGTCGCGATCCAGATCGAGGCGATTAAGGATTTCTTGCGGGGACCGGAAGCCCTCTACGAGTTGCTGCCCACCGCGCTGCCGAAAGTGAACCAGATGCGGAAACAGTTCCCGGATGCGGTGGTCCTCCACTCCGCCACCGAACTGCCGGCCGCATCCGGTGGCCCGGGCGGCATTACTGATGAGCCCAAGCACCCCGTAAAGAAAGTGCTGGCACTGGCAAAAGGCCTGGTCCACTCGCTGAAACCGGCGAACGAGGAACACCATGAGCGGCCGCAGATGAACCTGCCACCCATCGACGCCCGCTGGTATTCGCTCTCCCGGCTGGATGGCGCCACCGTCACCACCGCCGATGGCCGGGGAGTGGTGTACCGCAAGCGCGACCTCGACAAGGCGAAGCAGCTGGTGACGGACTCTTTCGCCATGCACAAGAAGCTGCGGGAGGCGTGGCCGGAGATGCAACGCCGCTACCGGGCAGCCCATCCGGAGCTCACCAGCCTGGATTATTGGACCTGCGTGTTCTATCCGCCGCTGAATGAGGACTAGCTGGCACCCCTGCCGCTGGGAAGATTTTTAAAAATCACTAGAATCTGCGGTGCCAACCAAATTCGCGCAATAACATCAGACAAACCATCAAACAGAGGTAAACCGTGAGCAAGAATTCGGGGAAAGATACATCTCAACCCGATAATCAAGATTTCCACTGGGTGGATGCCCACACCGGGGCGAGCGATATTCGCCCCAATCTGGGGTCTGCCGCTGGCCGCCGCCCTAGGAAGCGTTTCCCGTGGTGGAAGGTTCGCCAAAAGTGGGAAAATCTGAAAGACGGTATCAACAACTTTGGGAGCTAGCCCGGTGCTGACCACAGAAGAGCAGATTCTGCACGATATTCAAGAGGCTTTGCGCCCCTACCCGTGGACGGTGAAGGCCGCCCAAAAACTCTCCTTCTTCGGGGAACACTCCTGGGGCTGGGTGGCGCTGTCGGCCGCCGGCTATTTTGCGCAACCCAAGAAGAAGGAAGGGTGGCTCTTGACGGGGCTGGCCGCCTTCGGGGCACATGCTGCTTCCGTCATCATTAAACGCATTGTGCGGCGCCCGCGGCCCAACAACCCAGCCATTGATGTGAATGTGAAGACCCCCAGCCAGTTGAGCTTCCCGTCTTCCCACTCCACCTCCACGACTGCGTGGGCGGCCGGTGCCGCAACGGTTTTGCGGAACCCGGCACCGCTTCTCCTGGCGCCCATCATGATGTTTTCCCGCATGTTGGCTGGTGTGCATTACCCCACAGATGTGACCGCTGGAGCGGTCCTGGGCGGCGCATCAAGCATATTTATGCATAAGATAGGGAAGAAAGTTCTGGACCAGTGTCGTCAGAACGTGCCCCTACTCAACAAACTTTCCTAAAAGCCTTCAAAGTTCCGAGGACAAGAAAATGAAGAAGAATCCCTTTGCTCGCATCGCTGCCATCAGCATGGCGGCTCTCCTCTCTGTTGGGCTGGTTGGCTGTGGCGACAATGGTGAAGACGAAGTCGTCACCGTAACCTCCGTTACCAACACCACCGTCAACGCCCCTGATAAGGCAGGCCCGGACCTTACTGACAACGAGATCAATCCTGACAACCCGGATTTCTCCAACCTTTCCATGGACGGCACCAGCAGCCCCGAGGCCAAGCGGTTCCTGAAAGCGGTCCAAAAGGACGGCCTGAAAACCGACAATATGGAATCCGCAATTGTTGGAATGGGCTACATGGTCTGTTATGCAGATCGCGCTCCGGACGAGAGTGCAGATGTGGAAGATGCCATGGCGCAGACTATTGCAACCGTCCAGCCAAAAGCGAATAAAGCCAAGGTAAAGAAGGTTGTGCGCAAGGCCGCCAAGAAGCACCTCTGCTAAAGATCTCCACTTAAGAATTTAGGTATTTCTACAAAAAAATTATATTGGGATGTAACACTCTGTTGACGTTGTACGATAGTCACAGTGATGTCCCCGTCTGCCTATGTCGTAAGCCCGTAGGATCAGGTGGATGTCCTTCTGTGTGAGAAGACACAGAAATTATTTTGCGCAAAATATGGAAGGCAAAGGATGTCCTTTAACGTAGAAGCCCTTTTCGAGAAACCTACCGTTGATCTTTCTCAAGTAACCACCTACATGGATATTGCGGAGCAGCGCCTCGCAGAAATCGAAGCTGGTGAAAAAGAGGACTACGTTATCTACCGGTTCTTCGACTACCTAAACGACCCCGACGGAGCTTGGGAAAATCCCCAAACCCTCACCTGGGTCAGCCTGATCAAGCGAGCCAAGGCAATCGGTGCCCGCCTGCAGCAGATTTCTGACCCCGGCGACCGTGTCGTCATTATGATGCCGCAGAACATCGACTTCGTATCTGCCTTCGTTTCCTGCCTCTACTCGGGACGTATTGTTGTTCCGGCCTTCAGCCCTACCGAGCCTGCCCACGCCGGCTACCTGGAAGCGGTGCTGAACGATGCCCTCCCCAAGGTCATTATCACCAACGTGAAAGTGGCCCGCGAGATCCGCAAATTCCTGAAATCCGTCGACGTCAAACAGAAGCCTCGCGTGCTTGCGGTGGAAGGCGTGGAAGACAGCATGGGGCAGTACTGGACGCGCCCCGAGATTAGCCCGGACGACGTAGCCTACCTGCAGTACTCCTCCGGCTCCACCCGTCGCCCCACCGCCGCGAAGATCACCCAGCGCGGTGCCTTGCTCAACGTGCTCCAGATTATGCGCAGTCTGGGAGTGCGTCCCCGCACCCGTGCCGTCAACTGGATTCCGATCTTCCACGCCATGTCCCTGGCTTACCTTTTCGCCCCGCCGATCACCTACGTGTGCCTGGACATGATGGAGCCGGCCGCTATGCTGCAGCAGCCCTCCCGCTGGGTGCGCTCCTGGGAGGCTATTGACGGCGAAGACGTTTTCTCCTCCGGTCCCGACTTCTCCTTCGGTTTCGTGGCAGCCCGCGCCAAACCCGAAGAGGGCGAAGAACTGGACCTGTCCAACCTGATCGCCCTCATGAACGGATCCGAATCCGTCACCCAGGGCACGGTTGACTTCTTCAACTCCACTTTCATGCCCTACGGCATGGGCCCCAACGTGCTGCGCCCCGCCTACGGCATGTCCGAAGCCACCTGCTGTGCCGCCACCCCCGGCGAAGGTGTCCCCACCTATATCGCAAAGGTGGATGGTAAGGCCCTCTCCGAGGGGCGCTTCGTAGAGGTAGCGGATGACGATGCTGATGCTGGCCTGCCCCAGGTTGGTGTCGGTGGCCCGATGGTGGGCGAGTGGGCCGTCATTGTGGAAAACGAACTCGACGAGAATGAAGAGTTCACCGGCCGCGGAAAAGAAGTCCCGGACGGCACTGTGGGAGAAATCTGGTTGGCCGGCCCCAACATTGCGGACGGCTACTGGGGTCTCGACGAAGAATCCAAGAAAACCTTCGGCAACGTGTTGAGCGAAATCCAGCCCGATGACGTCACCCACACCATCCACGACGGCGAACGTGTCCCGGAAGGAACCACCTGGCTCCGCACTGGAGACTTGGGCGCCTACCACAAGGGACAGATTTTCATTACCGGCCGCTTGAAGGACCTCATTATTATCGACGGACGCAACCACGTGTCCACCGACATTGAGTCCACCTTCAATATTGCGGCTGACGGCAAATTCGAGCAGGGAACCATTGCCGCCTTCTCGGTAGCAGCCAAGGATGTTTTGGACTCCGCAGAGGAACGCACCGGCCGCAAACTCGCCGATGACGCCAAGGGTGAACACCTGGTGATTGTGGCGGAAGAAAACCCGGAGCAACCCATTGAGGACTACCACAAACTCTTGGGTGACATCCGAACGCTGATTGCCCGCCGCCACGGTGTGCAGTTGGCCGATATGCGGATTGTGGCCAAGGAAGCCATCCCCCGGACGGCCACCGGCAAGTTGAAGCGTTCCGAGTGTTCTCGCCTCTACCGGGCAGACCAGCTGGAGGCTCATTTCTAGTTCCGGGAACCGCCAGTTTTAGTTCCTCCATACCCCGGGTTCACCCCCGTGGAGTGTCACACATGTAACGGAAAACTATTCCGTGTCGATGATCCTAATGACATATTTTGCATCCCATGTGTGACCAAATCGGAAGGAACCCAGTGGCTTTCAAGGTAGAAACCCTTTATGAGGGAAATACCATCTCCAAGGAAGCGTACGAGAGTCTTACCAGCTTTTTGGATATTGCCGAGCAGCGCCTCGCAGATATCGCAGCAGGTGAAATAGAAGACTACGTTATTTATCGCTTCTTCGATTATCTGAATGATCCAGAGGGAGCGGTTGACAATCCTGATGTCCTTACCTGGACCAGTTTCGTCACCCGCACTAAAGCCATTGGTGCCCGCCTGCAGCAGGTTTGTGAACCTGGTGACCGTGTCATCATTATGATGCCGCAGAACCTGGACTACGTTACTGGCTTCTCCGCTCCCCTCTTCTCCGGCCAGATTTCCATTCCCGCGTTCAGCCCCACCGAGCCAGCCCATGCCGGCTACCTGGAAGCCGTCCTCACCGACGCCAAGCCGAAAGTTATCCTCACTAACGCACAAGTTGCGGGCCCGGTCCGCGAGTTCTTGAAGGGCGTCCATATGGAGGATAAGCCGCGCATCATTGCTGTGGAAGGTATTGAAGACGGCATGGCCAAGGACTGGAAGCGCCCGGACATTGACCCCGAGGGGGTTGCGTACCTGCAGTACTCCTCCGGCTCCACCCGCCGTCCGACTGCCTCCCGCATCACCCACCGTGGTTCGCTACTCAACGTGTTGCAGCTTTTCCGTGGTGTGAACGCCAAACCGCACCTGCGTTGTGTGGACTGGATTCCAATCTTCCACACCATGTCCATTGTTTACATCCATATGGTGCCGATCAGCTGGGCATCCCTCGACATTATGGAACCAGCCGCTATGCTGCAGCAGCCGTCCCGCTGGGTGAAGGCCTGGCAGTCTGTGGATGGCGAAGATGTGTTCTCCTCCGGTCCGGACTTTGCTTTCGGACTGGCTGCCACCCGTGGCAAGCCCGCAGAGGGGGAAGAACTGGATCTTTCCAATGTCATTGCCCTCATGAACGGATCCGAATCCGTCACCCAGGGCACAGTTGATTCATTTAACTCGACGTTCATGCCCTACGGCTTGGGACCCAACGTGCTGCGCCCCTCCTACGGCAACTCCGAAGCCACCTGTGTGATGGCTGCCCCCGCGCCGGACGTCCCCACCCACGTTGCGATGGTGGATGGCACCAAACTGGCAGAAGGCCAGTTTGTGGAAATGCCCGCCGGGGAGGAAGACCAAGGCATCCCGCAGGTGGGCGTGGGCCAGCCGCTCTATGGTCAGTGGGCCGTCATTGTGAAAGCCGAATTCGATGAGAACGAAGAGTTCACCGGTCGCGGCTCCGAGGTTCCGGATGGTGTCATCGGCGAAATCTGGATGGCCGGGCCTAACAAGGCAGACGGCTACTGGGGCCTCGATCAGGAAACCAAAGAAACCTTCCAGAATGAACTGGTTGAGGTTCTCCCCGACGGTAAGACCCATACGGTGCAGGACGGCCAGCGTGTCCCGGAAGGTACCACCTGGCTCCGCACTGGTGACATGGGTGCCTACTATAAAGGCCAGCTCTACATCACCGGCCGCGTGAAGGACCTCATTATTGTGGATGGCCGCAACCATGTCTCCAACGACATTGAGTCCACTTTCAACGCTGCCGCCTCCAACAAGTTCGCGGCGAACTCTGTGGCTGCCTTCTCCGTCTCCGCTGCAGAAGTGCTGGACTCTGCCCAGGAGCGCACCGGCCGCCAGATTCCTGATGACGCCAAGGGTGAGCAGCTCGTGATCGTTGCTGAAGAGAATCCGGAGCAGCCGGTGGAGGACTTCGCTGAACTGCTCGGCAATGTGCGTGCCTTGGTGGCGCGCCGCCACGGCATCCAGTTGGCGGATCTCCGGATTGTCAATGAGGGTGCTATCCCGCGCACCCCAACTGGCAAGATTAAACGCAAGGAATGCAGCGAGGCCTATAAGGCGGACGAACTGGAAACTCGGTTCTAATTTCAGCGCAGTTCTGCTGCAAACAAGTAGACTGAGTTAACTCTCCATAACTGGGGTAGCACCCAGCGGAGGGTCAACATGTAACGCAAAAACGTTTCATATCGATAACTTAATGACGCCTTTGCATCCCCATGTGTGACCACAATGGAAGGAAATTAATGACTTTCAAGGTAGAAACCCTATTTGAGGGAGATACCATCTCCCAGGAAGCGTACGAGAGTCTCACCAGCTTTATGGATATCGCTGAACAGCGTTACGCCGAAATTGAATCTGGTGAAAAAGAAGACTACGTCGTTTACCGTTTCTTCGATTACCTGAATGACCCGGAAGGTGCCGCTGAGAATCCCGAGGTTCTCACCTGGTCCAGCTTCATGACTCGCACCAAGGCTATTGGTGCCCGCCTCCAGCAGGTATGTGAGCCGGGTGATCGTGTCGTCATTATGATGCCGCAGAACCTGGACTTCGTCACCGGCTTCTGTGCACCCCTCTTCTCTGGGCAGATTGCCATTCCGGCCTTCAGTCCCACCGAGCCGGCCCACGCTGGCTACCTGGAAGCCATCCTTACCGACGCCAAGCCGACCGTTATCCTCACCGACGCAAAAGTTGCGGGCCCGGTCCGCGAATTCCTGAAGGGCGTCCATATGGAGAACAAGCCGCGCATCATTGCTGTAGAAGGCATTGAAGACGGCATGGCCAAGGACTGGAAGCGTCCGGAAATTGATCCCGATAGTGTTGCCTACCTGCAGTACTCCTCCGGCTCCACGCGCCGTCCGACTGCCTCCCGCATCACCCACCGCGGCTCCCTTTACAACGTGCTCCAGATTTTCCGTGGTCTGCACGCCAAACCGCACATCCGTTGTGTGGACTGGATTCCGATCTTCCACACCATGTCCCTCGTGTACATTTTCGTGGTGCCACTCAGCTGGGCGTCCCTGGACATTATGGAGCCAGCCGCCATGCTGCAGCAGCCCTCCCGCTGGGTGAAAGCCTGGCAATCCATTGATGGCGAAGATGTGTTCTCCTCCGGGCCAGACTTCTCCTTCGGCTTGGCTGCCGCCCGCGGCAAGCCAGAAGAGGGCGAAGAACTGGATCTTTCCAACCTTATTGGTCTCATGAACGGATCCGAGGCTGTCACCCAGGGCACGGTGGACTTCTTCAACGCCACCTTCGCCCCCTACGGTCTGCGCGAAAACATCATGCGTCCGACCTACGGCAACTCCGAATCCACCTGCGCCATGGCTACCCCCGAGCCCCACATCCCCACCCACATTGCAATGGTGGATGGCACCAAACTGGCAGAAGGCCAGTTTGTGGAAATGCCGGCTGGGGAAGAAGACCAAGGCATCCCGCAGGTTGGCGTGGGCCAGCCCCTCTTCGGCCAGTGGGCTGTCATTGTGAAGGCTGAATTCGACGAGAACGAAGAGTTCACTGGTCGCGGCTCCGAGGTTCCGGACGGTGTCATCGGTGAAATCTGGATGGCCGGCCCGAACAAGGCCGACGGCTACTGGGGTCTCGAGGAAGAAAGCAAGGAAACCTTCCACAACGAACTGGTTGAGGTTCTTCCCGACGATGCAACCCACACCGTGCTGCGCGGCGAGCGTGTTCCGGAAGGAACCACTTGGCTCCGTACCGGCGACATGGGTGCCTACCACAATGGCCAGCTCTACATCACCGGCCGCGTGAAGGACCTCATTATTGTGGACGGCCGCAACCACGTCTCCAACGACATTGAGTCCACCTTCAACGCTGCTGCCCCCGGAATGTTCGTTGCGAACTCCGTGGCTGCCTTCTCCGTCTCCGCCGCAGAAGTCCTCGACTCTGCCCAGGAGCGCACCGGCCGCCAGATTGCCGACGATGTGCAGGGTGAGCAGCTCGTGATCGTTGCTGAAGA